>NZ_CP095074.1:3450000-4168512 GCF_022919835.1 Halobacillus shinanisalinarum
TTCTTATGTAACAGGGTTTTTTTATCCATCCATTGAATAAATTGTTTTTCTTCTTCTCTTAATCCACGTTCTAACCTTTGTTAATTCTCTTTCTATCCGAAAAAATTTTGATTAAAAACCTCTTCTGCATTACGGAATTTACTCGGTGTGTTCTGTTCTAGCCAATAAAAAATTATAGTAAGCATAGCTTTCGCAAATTGGTAGCTTGCAACAAAGATTTTGCTCTACTTTTAATACTGTAACTCACTATTCAGGAATACGAACGGGCCATATAGTTTAGTAATCCAGGGAGGGAAATTTGAAATGATGACATGCTAATAGAGGAGTATACGAGCTTTATAGCGAAGTAAGTTTTAAAGGTAAGGGAGGGTGATCGTATGCACAATAGAATCGAATTATGGAGGGAGTTTTTCTATTGCAACAAGCTTTGTTAGTTATTGATGCGCAGCAAGAATTAATTGAAGGTAATCAGAATGAAAAAAGTGTTTTTGAAAAGGGAAAGCTAGTAAAAAATATTAATTTGGTTATAAATAAGGCGATTGAATCCAATTCTTTAGTGATTTTTATGAGGGATAAAGATGTAGTCGGAGGCGAAGGCAAAGGATTTCAAATACATCAGGATATCAAAGTGCCTGCTAACTCAACAATATTTGATAAAGAAGCAACAAATTCATTTTATGGAACCCCATTGTTGAACCATTTAACAGAAAGTAAGATTGAACATCTAGTTATTATGGGGTGTAAAACAGAACATTGTATTGACACAGCGGTAAGAACTGCCACAGTCAATAACGTTGATGTCACTTTAGTTCAGGATGGACATTCAACGACTGATTCCTCAACTTTATCTGCCGAACAGATCATCATGCATCATAATGAAATACTTGATGGTCATTATAATGTCGAGCATTTTTCTGATGTTAGAAGTGCTCAAGAAGATTTATTTCAACCTAGACATAATAATTACCGATAACGTTTAATTTTCCGCAATAGGAGCGCTATTCCGGAGTAAGGAAATTAAATATTGTACCAAATGTTAAATCCATTTTGATCAATCTTTTTTCAAAATGGATTCTTTTTATATGCCGCTTTAGCAATTATGTACACCATGCTGGATCCTGAAATCGCACTGGTTGGTATTGTCACATCTATGGTAATGTGACAAAAGACCAGGCTACAGCCAATGCTGCTTATTTGATACAATTAGCGGATAGAAATGACATTCCTATTATTCCTGGTGCTTCCCAGCCAATTCAACGGGAGGGTGTGACGTTTTACCCGGAAATTCACGGTGAGGAAGGAATCGGTCCATTATAGTTTGTAGCATAAAGACTTCACATACTGAAGGTTGCACCTAAGGCTACTCAACTGAAAGTAGGGAGATGAGGCCAGTATGAAATTAATCATTAATAATATGAATAAAAATCTAGCAACCCATATCCTAAATTGGAAGTATGAAAGACCCTATGATTTTTATAATAATGAAGTAAATGGCGAAGAAATTAAAGAAAGGCTTGATGGATCGTACTACGCTTTATCCGATGAACAAGGAGAGGTAATTGGTTTCTTTTGTTTTGGAGCTACAGCTCAAATACCAATTGGAAACCAATATGGTGTGTATAATGAAAATTTTGTGGATATGGGACTTGGGATGAATCCTGATTATGTGGGGAAAGGGCACGGTTATGACTTTTGCTCATTTATTATTAACTATATAAGAGAAAACTATGAAGGAACTTCTATAAGACTATCAGTTGCAACGTTTAACAAAAGAGCGATTCATTTATATGAAGAACTAGGGTTTGTAAAGAAGGGCAAATTCACTACTGATTTCGCAGATTTTATTACTATGATTAAAGAGGTTTAGCAAAGGTTCTAGACTAATTATGTCTTTCGCAACAGGAGTGACGCTTTAATATTGCGTAGTGGTAGACGTTAAGAGGTTAATTATTAAGATGAAATGAGACTTTTTAAGAAAAAGGCGAGAGAGTTTTAAAACCTATTTTTTCCAGGATGAATCTTGCTTCCGTTTTTAGGGATTTAATTTATGGGTGGTGATCTTATCAATCCCTTCTTTTTACTAGTTTCTCCTTATGACGTTCTGGTTTTTTTGTATAAGAGGTTGTTCAAAAAGTCACCAAATGATAAGAGGCGAATCTCTTCGTTGGCTTGCTTTTGAGGAGCGTGTGCACCTGCGTCTACGAGCCTATTCAAAGAAGTAAATTCCTCGGTGCAAGGCAGCGGTGAAGGATATCCTCGGAAGTTGCCTCGCTACTCACGTATTAACAAACATACGTTCCGATCCTTGTAAAAGAAAATCACTTTTCCTTTGTGCTCAAAATTACGCCGTCTCGACCTTCTTTCTTCTAATTTGGCAACTTTTTGAACACTCACTATAAGGAAATTCTATTTTAAAAAAAGTTCCAAATTAAACGTAAGGGGTTATTAGACGAGGACAGGAAAAGACTATACATAGTACTTGAATCTTTAATCTATATACTTATTATTGGATACATTTTTTTCATGAACGTAAACTTTTGGAGTGTAATGCCTCCCCCAATGTTTTTACTATTTAGCGCAATATTTTTATTAAGAGGTATCGAAGAATTGAAGGAAGACAAGGAGTCAATGGCTTACTATTACGAATGGTTTTTAGCTTCATTCATTTTAATTATGTTTATAATTAGCTTCGTGAATGAATTATTGAAATTATAGAGAAATGGTGTTTTGGCGAAAACATACAGGCTGTTGGGGTTCAGAATGATTATTTATTATTTTGCTACGTCTCTTCCGATCAGCCACGATTTAGTAATTTTTTTGACAAAGGGTGTATTCCTATACTTTGAACGACTAAAGAGAGCAAGACAGCAGCAAATGTCAGAGAGAGTATTAATTCAGTGCCTTGTGCTTCTTGTGCCTGAAGATTTAAGATCAAGAAGACAGACATAGATCCTTTCAATCCTGACCAGCTAAGAAGGAGGGATTCTCTCCAGTTGATTGTGTGTCTCCACACTGGAAAGGTCTGAGTCGCACCGGCAATAATAAGAAATCTTACCAATAAAGATGCGACAAATATTAGGGAGGCCAGTACCCAATAATCAAATGCAAGATAGCTGGTAGATTCAACCCCAATGAGTAAAAATAATAAAGATAATATAGAGATCTCTACAACGCTCCAGAAACCGTCCAGTGATTCACGGAAATGGTCTTCTTGTAGGGAGCGGTTAAATTCAAATGAAAGCATGATGCCAGCAAAAACGGTGGCCAATACCCCGGACACACCGAAATGCTCTGCAGTATTAAAAATTCCATAAGCAAGAACAATACTTAGCATCACTTGGTATTCTTTGTGATGGGTAATGTGTATAGCCTTACTAAACAGCCACCCAAATACTAACCCGATAAGCATTCCTCCGATAGATACAAATAAAAATTCACCTAGGAAAGAACGAATAGAAAAAGTCTTATCATGAAGAAATATACTTAAAATCACTGTGAATATGACGATACTTGTTCCATCGTTAATCAGGGATTCACCTTCTACTACATCAGCCATCATCTCGTCTCCGGAAGATTTCTTAAGAATGGAAACGATGGAAACAGGGTCTGTTGGGGTAAGCATAGCTGCAATTAACATAGACCCAACCAATGATAGTGATACAAAAAGACCGCTCACGACATAGATTGTCCAACCTAAGAAAAGGACCGTGAGCATGATTCCTATGGTAGCCAAGAAGCTTATAATCCCGGCATTCCTTTTAAGGGCGTTGGGAGAAAACCGATAGGCTGAAGTAAAAAGCAAGCCCGGTAGAAAGACATGATAAATCATGTCTTTAGTAACTTCAATGGAAGAAAAATAGGGGATAAAGGAGAGCCCAATACCGACAACGATCAATATAAGTGGCACAGGGAAATTCTCTTTCTTTTTATCAATGGTGAAAATGATGTAGCCGATAAACAATAAAATCATGATTGGTGTTGTCGCCATTTTATATTTCTCCCGTCTTCCAGTTTAAAAGAATCAGGAATGAACAGATTCATTCCTGATTAAATAGCTTATACCGCTAACTTGTATTTAAACACTTACCTTCTATAAAAAGAGTTTCTACACTAGGGAATAATAGTTATTCTTTAAACGAGACTTCTGAATGCTTTGATATTTTTTTAGTAAGGTTCTTGTAATTTTCCTCATATCCCGTTGTTTTTGCGATATTAAAAAGCGCGCTATAAAACTTCCTATTATCTAGGTGATGCATATATTCATATTTGAATCCACTGGCTGTATATGTGGCAAAATCCCAGACAGCTTGGTGGTCTCGTTTGCTCACTCCTTGAGCAATTGCATCTAATACTTTTAAAAATTCAACAGTAATGACCACATTTTCCCTAGCATAATGACGTATAGAAGCGAATCCAATATATAAATAATCGTCAAAGTCGAGATTCTGTAATATAAGACGAAGGTTATAATCTTTATCCGTTAAATAGGGTGTGAACTTCGCCTTCTGAGAAATGTGTATAAGTAAATCTCCAATCTCATAAATAGTACTTGAGGCTGTTTTGGGATCATCATTCCCCAGGGCACGAATTGCAATTTCAACAAATTTATTAATACTGTATTCAATATCCTGAATTTCTGTTTGGCTCTTGCCGATATGAAACATGTTTTTATAGTTAAATTCATTGATGGTCGTGGTCTCTTTCTTCTTCCAATACGTTAACAAGGGTGTCGAGCCGAAGACGAAATTCCCTACTTTGTATTCTAACCGTATAATGAGATCATCCTTACAAGCTGCCTCAATCAATGGAACAAAATCAACGGTTTGTAAATAGCCCGACTGATCAATGGCTATTTGGTGTCCCTCGGATTCTGGAAGTTGACCATTGATCATTTTGGCGTCCTCTACCCTGTAAGGCTCAAGCTCACTAAGTAAGGAATTCTCAATAATATCAACGGATTCCCTTTTCATATCCCCAGTCATATTCGACACTTGCAGCCAAGTGACAATGTGGTTAATAAATACAGCAAAAGCTGCTAAAGATAATACAGTCAGTAATGTGGCTGTAACCGGGATCAAAGAATATTGGGAAGCTGTTTCGCCGTTAAGGAACAGTAGACAGAGCAATACATACAGGAAGCTCCCGTTAAAAATCCCCAGTGTTCGCTGTGTCACTTTGGTCATCATAAAATTCTTTAGTATTCTCGGTGAAAATTGAACAGCGAAAGTAGTCAAAGCTGTTAACATTCCATAAAAGGTGAAGGACGTTAAGGATAAAAGCCCAGTTGTCAGTGTGCTTAATATGGTACTGGTCAATTGAAAACCTGCACTCAGAACAGAAGGGATCATGTTGCCAAACTCCATCTTCAGGTCTGCCCATACAGTTACGACAAAGAGCAGCAGGGATAATCCTGCATAAATGATGGGTGTCACCCAGAGGTTAGAGTAAATCTGGTGCCATTTCTCTCTTTTAGACATATTTTTATATTTTTTAATTTTTGCTTGGAGTTTTTTTCGATTCTTCACTTGGCCACTCCTCTATGAACATGGTGTATATTCCCCCCCTATACCTTTTTTTATTAGGTTTTAATCTTTAACAACCGTTCGAAATAAAAAAAGAGATAACTTCTCTTCTAAAAGGTTTGTTACCGGGGAGAGGACAAGATCTAACAATTGTAATGATAATGTTAGTATAGCGACATGTTCACTTCTACTGATCTATGTTACTATTTTACTCAATCCAAATATTCTTGGAGGGGTAATATGAGGCAATATCAGGCAGGAGAATTGATAGAGAAGCGATGTAGGAAATGCTTTCATGATGAAGCGAAAGTTATGAAGGTGGAACGAAGGGAATTCGAGGAGAAAATGGTCCTCTTCCTCTTGTGTCAGTGCCCGGAGTGCGGGATGAATGATGATGAGCTTATCCCAGAAGATGAATCTGTAAATAAATGACTTTATAAATAGAAGGGGTTCTTGTTTGATAAAAGCAACCCCTTCCTATGCGAAAGCCCTCTGATTTAATTGACTTGTTGGATGAGGGGCAGTGCTGAGAAAGCTCTCCAGATTACTTATAAAAATAGTCTGGAGCAAGCTTTTGGAAACATATTGTATGTAATCAGACCATGCTTTGAGGTTACGACTGCAAACTAAACAAATAACATGAACTAAAAGGAGTTGTGAAATAGCAGCTTCTTTTTTGTTCTCGAGCATACTCCATTATCCCGCATAATCAAAAAAACCATCATCAGGGCTATACGATTATAGGTTAATGAAGGAGGAGTAGCAAACCAGGGGCTTCACCAATTGCAAAAAATGATTCCTAACCAGAAAGTCAATATATCTTAGTTGAAATTTCTTAAATAATGTCGCGACGTTTATAAAAAATTTACTAGGCTTCACCTATAAAGGTATTCCGTAATAGGGCCATTATATTGAAGACTTAAATTCGAGATAATGAAGTAATTAAAAACTAATTACCTATTAAAGGTGTAATATAGGGGGCAAGTCAGGAAAATGCGGATTTACAACGATAAGGGGTAGTGCTGATACATATCACAGGTAATTATTGGGGATAGCTAAAGTAATAATACGAGTGAATAGGGGTGTTAAAGTGGAACAGGGAAAACAGAGAAGGCTGACAGCCACAGAAATATCTCAAATTTGGGCTCAGTATATGAATGATAGTGGCAGCATTTGTATGCTAACATACTTTTTAGAAAAGGCTGAGGATGCTGAAATAAAGCCTGTAATTGCTCATGCTTTAGAGATATCTCAATCTCATATACAAAAAGTAACTTCAATACTTACTGAGGAAAAGAATAAATTACCTCATGGATTTAAGTTGGAGGAGGATGTTGATTTAACAGCTCCCAGACTTTTTTCTGATACCTACGTGTTAAACTTTATACACAATATGGCTAAAATTGGACTTACTGCTTATTCAGTTAGTTTATCTGTAGCTATAAGAGCTGATATTACAGACTTTTATATGGAATGTCTTTCTGAGACACAACAGTTATATAAGATGTCAAAGGACTTACTTTTATCAAAAGGTCTATATACAAGACCTCCTTTCTTTCCAAATATAGGGCAATTTGAATATGTAGAAACAAAAGGATTCTTTTTAGATTTCTTTGGAGAAAAAAGACCTTTACAGGCTTTAGAGGTAACTAATCTTTACACTAATTTTCAAAGGAATGCTTTAGGAGCAGCTACTGTAGCTGGATTTAGTCAGGTTGCACAAACAAAGGATGCAACACAATTCTTTTTAAAACTTATAGATGTTGCAAAAAGGCAGACTAAAACATTTGGGGCAAAATTAGAGGAAAGCAATCTCCCTGTTCCATTGTCTTGGGGTTCAGATTTAACAGAAAGTACAGCCTATACCTTTTCAGATAAACTCATGATGTACTATACATCTCAATTAATTGCTTTAAGCATTGGTTATTATGGTACAGCAATAGCTCAAAGTCCTAGAGTGGATTTAGCTGTAATGTATAACAAGTTATCATTAGAGGTACAAAAACTTTCTGAGAAAGGAGCCAATATAATGATAAACAATAAATGGATGGAACAGCCTCCTATGGCTCCTGACAGAATTGAGTTAGCCAAAAGAAATAATTCATAAATTTTGTGAATCCCTGGCATGTATTGAAAACTAAATAGCCCTCAACACATGCCAGCTAATAGCAAAATATTCAATCTTAGGGCGCAATTGCTTAATAAGATTACTTATGGACTGGCCGGCTTTTGACGTTCAGTCTATTTTTATCTCAATAGGGTTTACCCTATTGAGATTCTTTTGCAATACGATGATTACGGTGTGATTTTTGTCAATCAGTGAGAAATCATTTGATATTTCTCTTCTTCAACCGTTAGCTGATTTTTATGTGGAAGAAGATTTGTTCGATAGTCTGGCTCTTTCGTATATATAAAGAAAGGCGCTATCCCCAGATAAGCATCTTTTTGTGGAAGAAAGTAATTGACCTCTAAACTAACAAAGTTTATATCTTTTTTTTGTATCAATCTTTGGGATCAATGATGGCTAAAACCTGAAGATGAAATTTCAACGATGATCGTAATTCTAATGTTTGTTTTGTTGAATTAGTAAGAGGGAATACAAAAGAAGTATAGTAGAGAAGGGAGAGTATGAAATGAGTCATTTTGAAATACAGAAGTCAAGTGATGGACAATTCTTCTTTTTATTAAAAGCAGGAAATGGCGAGATTATTGTGACAAGCGAGTTGTACACCTCGAAGCAGAGCTGTAATAATGGGATAGAGAGTTTAAAAACAACTCCAACAGAGGCAGAAGTTCGAGAATTAACTTAAAAGGGGTAAACACCTCTCCCAAAAATGTTAAATCTTACAGTGAACAACAGAGTAAAGTAAACAAAAAGGTTCATGAGGCAATTAGCTTCTCATGAACTTTTTTTGTATTCTCACTTATTCGGTGGGTTATCTTTACGAATGTCTTATGAGTTAAGTTTAAAACATCGATAGCCGGGAATGCTGTGATTCTGGGTATTTATAATAAACTCAACAAATTATTTGGTATGGAGGTTTTTTCAATATTTACTTTAAGTGACATTCCGATGTTTTTTGTTAATTTTTTCTTAATTTTACCGATTGTAACACTTGTGCATGAGGCTGGACATGTTTTGGTGGCAAGATTATTTGGAGGGAAAATTAAATTTTGTATAGGTACAGGTGAAACCCTTTTAAATATAGGTTCATTAGAAGTGAAAAAGAAATATTTTATGGAAGGATTATGTCAGTATGAAAAACTCACTTACAATAAAACGTGGGCTCATGTTTCTATTTATTTAGCCGGTAGTATATTTAATCTGGTCGTAATTTTAATAGTAAACTCTTTAATATTTGCTGATATCCTTCCTAAGAGCTTGTTCTTTAATCAATTTGTTTATTTCTCATTTTATTTTATATTCTTTTCTTTAATGCCATTTAAGAATGACGGTGGGAAGCCCAGTGATGGCATGGCAGCCTATGAAGTAATTAAATATGGAAAAGCAAAAGATCCGATTGACTAGATTAATGTACAATCATTTTCATATTAACTGCAGTTAGGTAAAGCAATTACCTTCAAGTATATAAACTTTAGTCGTTCAGAATTTTGGTTTGAGTTTTATTATTTATATTCTAATCATTCTTGATTTATAATATTTTTGAAAACTTTTTATGATAAATATGTTAATGATTCCCGACTGATTTTTTCTCTATTGTAACGCTGTATAAGTTCCTGCGTTTCTTTATTCCCTTCTATGTATCTAATTTGTGAAGAAAAGCGCCCGTACAAATAATTTAACCGAAATATCTAGAGAGTTAAAGGGATAAAAAAAGGGTAAGTGGGGAGAACAGGTTATATTAATACAGGGAGTGAAGTGATGAACAAAAGAGAAGGGCTTTCTTCAAAAATTCAAAAATATAGAAATATGTCAAAAAGAGAAAAATGGCACCAGATTTACTCTAATCTTTGGGTAACGCCGATTATGTATGCAGGGTTATTTTTATTGCTTTTTGCCTTAACCGTGTGGGGCGACCTGAAGATGGAGTTTGGCGACATGATGCCTTCTATTTTGAGTGCAAGTTATAAATTGACCGAAACCATTTTAAGTACCTTAACGGCGGGACTTTTATCATTAAACGCCTTTACCTTTTATGGTGTATTAACAGCTTTAACTACTTTCGCTGGTCAATTTTCCCCGAGAATACTAAAGAATTTCATGATGACCAAGGTGACCCAGCGAACACTAGGGATTTTTAACGGGAGCTTCCTATATGTATTGCTTTGTCTATTATTTCTTAACGGGGAAACAGTCTCCCAATATACCTTGATCCCAGTCACAGCCACATTTTTGACAGCTTTATGTTTAGGGAGTTTTGCTATTTTTATTAATCACATCGTCAATTGGCTTCAAGTGTCAAATATGGAGGAAGATATGAAAAGGGAATCCATTGATATTATTGATAATTCCTTGCTTAGTGAGCTTGATCCTTACAGGGTAGAGGAGGAAGGGACAATAAACGGTCAACTCCCAGAATATCAGGGGCATCAGATAAGCATTGATGATTCAGGTTATTTACAAACGATTGATTTTGTACCATTAATCGAGGAAGCATGTAAAGATGATCTCATTATTCGGCTAGAATACAAAGTGGGGAATTTTGTATTTGGCTCAACGCCATTGTTAACCTATTGGAAAAAGGAAGGAAACACAACCATTGATGAATTTAAATATAATAATATGTTTCATATAGGAGATGGACAAACAGAAATTCAAGATATTGAATTCAGCATCAATAAATTTGTTGAAATTGCAATTCGTGCCTTGGGAAATGATGACCCCACAACAGCAACTGGCACCATTTATGAGATTGGAGATTTACTTATCAACATCTCTCAGAAGGCGAAGTTTACCCCTTATTTAACTGATAAAGATTCTAACCTTCGTCTTATTTTACAAAATCTTAAATTTGACGATTATTTATATATTGGATTTGCCTCTACTCGTCATTATGCAAGAGATAACGTGGTCATTACCATTGAGTTATTGAAAGTCCTCAATGCGATTGCGCAAGGAGTGAGCAAACGAGATTATCCACATGTATGGGATTTTGCCGTATATACGGCAAGTGGATTCGAATATGAATATATGCATCATCTAGATAACGGGAAGTTTTACAATGCGCTTTTTAATATTGCCAAAACAACGGGACATGAGGAAGATTACAGAAACCTTACAGAAAAAACACCAAGGAAAGCGAATGAAGTGGAAAGCCTAGTGATGTCATAGCAGCCTATGAAGTAATTAAATATGGAAAAGCAAATGATCTGAGTATTGTTAGGAAATGATGATCTAAGGAAGCCCAATTTCCTCCTTAATCCAGGGAGAGAAATTGGGCTTTTTTCTTTCTTATAATCGACTAACAATAAATAAAGCAACTTATATCTATTCTCTCTCTTTAGATTCTGGTACTGATCATAAACGACTTGTCATTTTTTCTTCTCTGCGGATAGAGGAATCACTTTCCAATGCACGTTATCGACAGTAATGGTATTTAACTCATCTTTCATCGCATTAGCATCTTCCAGCGTATGAAATATTTTGACGGTATCAGTACCTGAATGATGAAGTTCTTTGGGTGGTTTTGTACCGTTGGAGATTAATTTATACAACATGAAATAAATACACGTCCTACTCTATTAATAATTTTATCTTTTTCTCATTGTAACACTATATAGTAAACGTATCTTGTATGAGCCCCTTAATACCGATTTTATTTTACAAACCTAGCTATTAATATTTTTTGAAATCAACGACAAGTTAAGAAAAGGAGTACTAGCTTAACATCATCAATTTCACTACTATGATCAAGATAGATCGGCTAAACGTCGATGATATGACTATGAAATTAAAAGATAAAGGAATTACTATTCTTTATACAAGCAAGCACCCATTTGCTGGAGGAGATGACCATCACGCTGTTTACTTTAAAGACCCTGACAGAATAAAAGTGGAACTTGTAGCATCTTAACAGTTCAACAATAGGGCCATTATCTGGAAGACTTGAATTCAAGATAATGGCCCTATAATGGAGCAATTCTTTGTTCCAATTTATTTTGAAGTAAGGTGGGTTCAGTTAAGAGTAGTATTGTTTCATAAGTGAAACCGATTTGAATTCCAACCGTAATATAAGTGGTAGGGGGGCATTTTTATGGAAGATAAAAAGTTTTTTTACATACTAGGTGGCGTTTCATACGTTTCTTGGCCACTCTATTTTCTTCTATACTCATCGGAATATACTACACAAAAGATTATTAAAGGTATCACGTTTATCTCCGTAGTAATGATTATCTACTTTGCAATTACAGTCTTCTACTTTCGCCAAAAAGACGAGGACTAATAGCTTTTCTGGTTTTTATAATCAAGGTTATTCAGTTATAGGGTGCCATTCCGGAATAAGGCTTGGCGCCCGTTCCTTCTATAAGGGCCAGATTGCTAATAAAATTTTCAGGAGTGGTAAGTTGAACAGAGACAAAAAATCAGCGAAATCGAATAATGAATCTACTGTCAAATCAAAAAAGAAAGTTATTGCAATCAGCTTATTTATTGTTTTAAGCGTAGTGTTGGTATTGCAAGGTTGTAATACCGAAAACGAAAGTGCAAATAACATTGACATAGCAGCCAAAAAGGTGAGCGATTTGTTTGAGGTAGAAGATGAAGAAAAAGTCAAAGAGGGGAAGTCAAGTAAGATAAAAGATTCAACAGGCAAAGAACAAATTGATGAAGCACTGGAAGTAATCGATAAAATTGATACGAGTGACGGGGAACAGAGTGAGAACTATGCGATTGCATTCAGTCTTCAATCTGCTGTCCTCAATGCTCAATTACAATTAAAAGAACGGGAAGGTACACTGGAGTCATCTGATAACAGTGCGCAAGACGAACAAAAAGAAGAAGAATTTCATCCAGATGAAGATGATGTTGTATTGAAAAATAATGAATTAAAAAATAAAGATATACTTGAAGAGTTTATGAAAGTCGCTGGAGAAAACGGCAAAAACAATGAAAGTGAGATTAGAGTAGTGAAGGATAAAGGGCCGCTGATTTATGATTTAAAATCAAGATATGATAAAAATGCCGATCAGAGTTGGATAGGGGTTATTCCAGATTTGAGTCATTATAGCGCATCAGAAAATGAAGTAAAAGACGTTTTCAATACGCGCCAGCAATGTGGCTATATGTCAAAAGATAAGCAAGAAGGGTATTATAAATTGAATAAATGTCAAACGCATTGGGCATATCGGTTTCTTCCAATTGTTAATGATAATGAAAAATAATGGCTTTTTATAGAGATGAAGCTTATTGCTTAAACGGGGCGCGATTCTGAGATAATGAATTGTGCTCTTTCTTTATGTATAGGGCCAGATTCTTGAATAAACAATGTTAAAATAAATATTGAATACATACATTGAAATGGTGATAAGAATAGAAGGTAAAGTAATTGGAGAGAAGTTAGATGTTCTTGACTATCATGTTTATGGCATTCTAAAAATGGTGAAAAGTTTCCCATCAAACCACCTCCAATTACAAGCAGTTTTCTAACTACTAGTTTGCTTTTATTTATTCTTCTTCGCTAATCCTATTCTGTCAGGAGCCATAGGAGGTTGTTCCATCCATTTATTTTTTATCATAATGTTAGCTCCATTAACAGAAATTTTCTGTATTTCTAGTACCAATTTATTATACATTGTTCCTAAATCCATCCTAGGGCTTTGAGCTATGGCTGTACCATAATATCCAATACTTAAAGAAATTAATTGAGATGTATAGAACATCATGAGCTTATCTGAAAATGTATAATCCGTGCTTTTTGTTACATCTGAACCCCAAGACAATGGAGTAGGGAGATTGCTTTCCTCTAATTTTGCTCCAAATGCTTTAGCATGTTTTTTTGCAATTCCTATAAGTTTTAGAAAGAATTGAGTTGCATCCTTTGACTTTGATACCTGACTAAATCCAGCTACTGTAGCTGCTCCTAAAGCATTCCTTTGAAAATTGGAGTAGAGGTTAGTTACTTCTAATGCTTGTAAAGGTCTTTTTTCTCCAAACAAATCTAAAATAAACCCTTTTGTTTCCACATATTCAAGCTCCTCTAAATTAGGAAAGAAAGGAGGTCTTGTGTATAGGCCTTTTGACAACAGTAAGTCCTTTGACATCTTGTACAGTTGCATTGTCTCAGAAAGACATTCCATATAAAAGTCTGTAATATCAGCTCTTATAGCTACAGATAAACTAGCTGAATAAGTAGTAAGTCCAATTTTAGCCATGTTTTGTATAAAATTTAAAACATAGCTGTCAGAGAAGAGTCTAGGTGCTGTTAAATCAACATCCTCCTCCATCTTAAAGCCATGAGGCAATTTGTTCTTTTCTTCAGTAAGTATTGCTGTTATATTATTTACATGAGCTTGAGATAACTCTAAGGCATGAGCAATCATAGGCTTTATCTCTTCATCCTCAGCCTTTTCTAAGAAATAACTCAACATACAGATGCTTGCACTATCATTCATGTACTGAGCCCAAAGTTGGCCTATTTCTGTAGATGTCAGCCTTATCTGTTTTCCCTGTTCTTCCTGGTCCATTCAATCCCTCCAATTATAAGCAGTTTCTAACTATTAGTTTGTCTAAACTATTGTTATAGGTAGTCGGCTCTAAAGAAAATACAATATGTTTTTTCTATTTGGTACAGTTCATAATGGAACAAAATCAGTTTTAAAATTACATATTTTAGATTTTCCGTAAACGTGCTTTCGCGGAATAACACTTGGCGCCTGTTCCATACATAAGGGCCAGATTGTCGAAGATAACATAGGATAAGAATTCTAATTAATTTCATAAGAGCACAAAGGATCCCTATTTATATAGGACCTCGATGTGTATGTTTGTTTCTTTAACTACTAGCTTAACGGGAGCTTAACTCTTTTATAATCAGACCGATTACTACCCCCGGTACTACGCACATTATGGGTAACCATACAGGACCGAATAAGATTCCCATGATCTTGAAGGTTGGCGAAAAAATTAGGCCAACTGTTACAAGATAGGCGGAAAATGCAAATGGCAAAAATGCAAAAGGCGACTTTCCACCACCAGCATCTTTGTACGCATCCCACATCGCAAAAAAGTACAAACAAGGATAAAACATTAACCATTGATAATTCGCTTGTTGAATCGCTTTTTCAATCTCCCCATGAAAACTTAAAAGGATCACTTCGTTAAAATTAGATTGAACATTCACCAGAAATTCCAATGCAATGATAAGTAATCCCTTGAGAAACTTACCGTTTAAAATCTGACCAAAACCAGGTAATGCGATACTCCAAAGTAATTTTTCATACTTATTATTTCGATTCATATTAACCATCCAAGTGATTGTAGATGTTATAACCATAACCAATTGTTTTAAGTTTTTTCTTCTTTGTAAAAAAATAGACATTGCTTATTGCTCATTTGGAATTTGTTTTTCTCTGTTTGGGGATGGGTTTAGACATTATTTTTTTAGTTTATCTCGTTCTTCCATCTGAGGCTCTTCTTCCATCCATCCGTTTCTAATCATGATTTTTGCACCTTCATGGGCATATTGGAATACATCTTTCATAAAAACCATGATTTTAGCTGATAAATCATTCCGTAAACTAAAAGCAGTTCCTAGAGAATTCCCACCTAAGGAAAAGCTGCAAAAAAGACTGGTACAATACATCATTAATTTATCAGAAAAAGGAGCTACTGTTGATCGCGTGGCAATGCCACCTGATGCAGAGGGTGTTTGAATACCGTCTTGAAGAAAGATTTTGCTCAGCTCTTCAACTATGCTTTTAGCAAGTTCTGATCCTTTGGAGAAATATTTCTTTGCTTCTTGTTCATTTGCACATTGAGCAAACCCGGTAATCATTTGCATTCCGGTAATGTTTGTTTCAATCGCATGGAACATATTAGCAACCTCAACTGTATTGAGGGTCCGTTTTGAACCTAAAGGATTAAGACCACCCAAATAGGAGGTATCTTTAACAAATTCAACCGACTGGGGCATCGAAACATAAGGGGGCCGGGCAAGCATTCCCTTTTCAATCAAATATTGCGTACAAGCATTGTAATACTTTTGTGTGATAGCCGTCAGGTCTTTAAACATCATCACAATATCTTCACGTGAGGCCATAGTTATATTCAGTGTATGCATACCCATACTAATTTCCTTGATTAAGCGAACGAATATGATGTCGAAGCCATGGTCATATAACTTAGGCACATCTTTATTGACGTCCTGGGAAGTAAAGCCAACTGGTATTGCAGCTCCTTCATTCTGAAAAATGACTGTTATTTTTTCCACATAAGGGTCGATTTCATCGTATAAACCAACCATAATATTTTTGGCTTTTTCGTCATCAGCTTTCTCTATAAAATATTCTAACATCCGTAAAATCATGGTTTTCTGTTGGTAAGTAAGCCATAACGTACCAAGTTCTGATGACGTAAGTGCGGGTTTTTCAGGCATGTAACATTCCTCCATTATGATTATTGCCTTTAGTCTTACTCAAATTGACCTATTTATTAATTTAAATCATTTTTTTTACTCTCTCTGTTTATTTAGGAGTTCCTTGCTTACTAAGGAATACCAGCTAATAGAAGCCTGGTGCTCATTTTTGGATAATTTTATCTTGACATCGAGTCTTCCGTATAAGGGCGCGCTAACGGAATAGTGAGTCCTTCTGAATCGGGCTAATTAATGTAGTAATGAAAGAAGCCTAATTTCTCAATTCTAATACGGAGAAATTAGGCTTTTTGTAACTTCTTAAGTGAGATATCGTCAAATTAGTATGGGGAGGGATTGATTTTGTCCAAAGTAAACAAGAAAATTTTCAGGTATGCTGGTTTGTTTATGATAACATCGAGCTTTATTCTAACTTTTTTACCAACTAACAGTTATGCTTGTTCATGCGTGTTACCCGGTACACCAGAAGAAGAACTTGAGGAGAGTATGGCGGTTTTCTCTGGAAAAGTGGTGAAGATAATGGATAAGAACAAAAATAATCTTATTCAATCATCTACTGATCCAATTGCAGTTGTTTTAGAAGTGGAAGAGACATGGAAGGGAATGGATAAATCAGAGGTTGTCGTACATACGGAAAGAAGTTCAGCAAGCTGCGGATATGAATTTAGTTTAAATAAGGATTATATCGTCTATGCCAATGAAAGGGATGGCGGGCTTCATGTCAGTCTCTGTTCCAGAACAGCACTATTGTCGGAAGCAGATGAGGATATTCATGCTCTAGGTGAAGGAGAGGCACCGAAAGAGGAAGTTTCTGTTGATTTAACAAATACAAATAATCATTCTGTATATATCTATTTGGCTGTTACGGTCGTTTTATTGGTTGGCGTGTATTTCATTATAGCGCGACGAAGTAAGAGGTAAATATAATTTCTGCGGGATATTATATTACAGTTTCAATTATAATTATAGAAGAAAAGATGAACAGGAGTTGAGTTACAATGGAAAAGGTGGCACCATTTTTAATGTTTCAATGATCAATTCTTAGTTTATTCTGTTTTGTCCACTTCTTCATAAGGAGCTTTTCTATGAGTTTCTACAGGTGCATGACTGCTATAATCTCTATTCTTTCCACTATATACATCACTTGTGGGAGTGTACTCTCGTCTTTTGGAATCCGAAGGTTTTCCTTTAATTGCGAATTTAATTACACTAATTGAAATGGCACCTATGATTCCTCCTAGGATTATTAATTCCATCGAATACACGCCTTTCTATACTTATAGTGGATTATTTTCCTATTTTAATATACACATTTTGAAACGTATTTTAGTGGAAGGTAAAACAGATAATTTATTGTCTTTTAATTATCTCGAATCCAAGTCTTCTGGTAAAGGGGGCAAAATCGGTAGATCGTTATTAATAATATCTCGAAATCAAGTATTCATGAAAAGGGCGCGTTTATCGAATAACGCGTCTTTTCTAAAAAGGTACATATAATGGAGTACTCATTATTGAAAATACGGTGATTTGAATCGATTGTTACTAAGCAAAAAGTATGGTCGCTAGATAAAAAGGAGGGGGAGGTTTGTTGAGGAATTCCTTTGGTATTTTTTCATTCGTATTAACCTTATTAATAGTTATTTGTTTTTTGTTTGTCGCTCCAAATGTGGACTTCATAGGTAATAACTTTTTTCGATTTGCTGTTTTTGCCTTAGGAGCATCACTAATTTTAGCATTATTTAGTTCGAAAGGAACTTGGCGGAAAGTTGCTGTTGGAAGCTTAATTTCTGTGATTTTATTATTTTTAATCTTCACCATTGTTATCAGGGTTATAGTCAGTGGTCCCTAAGTTACGTTAAAGATATTCTTTATTCAATAAAAGGGCGCTTCTTGAATAAGAGAGAGCACTCCTTTGCATTTATAGGATATATGTAGGAGAATGAATAAAAATCGATACATTATAAAAAAGAAAGACTACACTTCCCAGACGCTCGAAGAAAGGTGCAGTCTTTTAATAAATGTCATTTTACTAATCATTTATATTCAATTAGCTCAACCTTAGTATCACTTATTTTTCCATTTTTTTCAGCTGGATCAACTTTTATAATAATCCCCGCGGCGTCGTTATCTTCAGAATCCTTTCGAAATAATTCAACAACAGTTGTGACCTTGTACCAATCATTCTTGTCATTCTCAAGATCATTATAAAAGTAAATACTGTCTATTTTATAATAACGCCACCGTTCAAGGTTATCCCCCTCTTTATTTTTTATAACCTTATCTATTTTAGGCTTTATCATTCTTAAAAGAATATCTTCAGTTGTCGAATAGTCTTTTGACAGTTCTGGATCTACAACGACTTTTCCTTTTTTCTCTTGTGATTCATTAGCTGATACCGCATTGTAATGGTTATAGGTAAATACAGAAGCTCCCACAACTAAAATTAAAGCTAAACTTATCAAGATGTTTCGCTTTTTTTTCATTTGACCCCCTCCTGATGTAAAGTGTCTTTTATCAGGGTATGTAGGGTTCCTTTTAATATTCAAAACTTTACGTTTTAATAATCCAATCTGCTACAGTACTAGGTAGAGTTATTTACTTCTTCAAGAATACGAACGGGCGCGTTTGCTGCATAATACCGTTGTTTGCCCTCTTGTTAAAAGTGGTTAATACAGGGGGGTTAACCACCTTAGCTATATAATGGACATTAGGAAACTGATTGGAAGTAAAGTAACCCCCACCTATGAAAAAAGGTGAGGGGTTACTTTATGCGTACAGTCAATGGATGTATGAAGGTGCTTGAACCCTGCGCATGAACGCATTAATACGCTGGAGGCAGGCACCTAGGAAAGATAACGTATGGATAGGGATTATTTTTGTAAAAAGGAAAAGGAAGCTCAGCCCGTGGGTTGAACTTCCTATCTAATCGTATGTTCTAGTTTAAAGGATTTTGTTGAGCTTGAGTATAGCTTTGAAGGATAGTAGTCATATCCTGCTGAGAAAGCTGCGGCACTTGATAATATCCATGTTTATTCTGATATAGGAAAATCTCGTAACCCATCTCAATAAGGTTTGGAACACTATCGCTGACCACTCTTCGCAGCACAGGGTTCGTAATCTCAAGGGCAGCCATCGTCATGGAAGAGGCCAATCCCTTCACTTGTCCCATCATATAACCGGAAAGACCACCGTCTGATAGCTCATTAACGGATTGAACCGGCTTTTTCGGTTGACCTGGCGTTAGACCATACATTACATCATTACTTTGGGTCATGTTATAAATGTAAGTAGATGTTGATGGCTCCTGGCCTGTCTGCAAGCTTTCAAGAACGATGTTATAGAGCGTCGTCATAAAGTTGTATTGACGACCCAGAATATCTTTCAACTCAGGATCTTGAATATGCTGATCATACATTTTATACTGATCCAGCAAGCCGATCATACCTCCAATCACTTCATGAGCGTCTAGGAGCTCATGCCCGCCGTGACTCATGTTAGGCATCATATTTTCGGACAACTGTTTCCCTTGTGGCTGTTGCTGATTCATTTGATTTTGATTTTGCACGTTTTTCCCTCCACTACAGAATGTATTCTTGATTATTATTGCCATTTAATAGGTAAACATGTATCCAACTAAAAGATCGTCTAGATGGAAAGGCGCACCCCTGCCCTTGCTTTTTATCATAAATTACAAAAAATGGGTTTACGCCTATAACATAGGTACATGTCCTTACATATGATGAAATTGTTGTTACAACGGAGAAATAATTGGAGGGAATGTAAATGCATCATACTATGCCTAATTATGCTGGTGAGAGCCATATGTTACATCAACGAGTGTTAGAAACGGTTCAACATTGTGAAGCTGTTTGTGAATGTACGGAGTATTCAATTCTACAAATGAGTGATGCAAGTCATAGAAAAGAGCAATTAAGAATGCTTAGGGATTGTGCTGATATATGTACGTTAACCGCAAAGTATATGGCACGTTGCAGCATGTTTGCAAAATCAATGGCCTGCTTATGCGCCCAAATTTGTGAATGTTGTGGAAATCATTGTTTACAGCATCCGGATGAATATTCACAAAGATGTGGTCAAACTTGCTTGCATTGTGCTGAAGAATGCCGTAATTTTGCAATGTCTTGAAAAATTAAAGATGAGCAGCTGAAAAACTGTGTTATTTTCAATGACCAGACTCCATAAAATCAAAAAAAGCTCCCTTATCTTTTGTTTGTGACAAGATAAGGGAGCTTTTTAGAGTGGAATGATCTCTCCTCGTGCGAACCTCCATCCTGATTATGGTGGAGGCCCTTAGAAGTTAAAAAGGCTGCCATTTAATTTTCTTTGCCTCTTGATAACGTCTGTTAACATGATCCCAATTAACAACATTCCACCATGCCTCAATATAGTCCTTACGGTTATTTTTATATTGTAAATAATACGCGTGTTCCCATACATCTAGTACTAACAAAGGAATCATATCCTGTTGGGAAAGGTTTTGGTGCTGTTCCGCTTGCAGAATTTCGGTACGCCATGAACGTGGTGACCATACCAGCATTGCCCACCCAACACTTTGCACCTTCTCCGCAGCCTTTGAAAAATGTTCTTTAAACTTCTCGAAGCTGCCAAAAGTATGTTTGATTTCCTTTTCTAGTGGTCCGCTTGGTTTACCACCCCCATAAGGACTCATGTTATCCCAAAAAATAGTGTGAAGATAATGTCCGGCACCATTAAATGCCGCTTCCACTTCCCAATGGCGGATCAGGGAATAGTCGCCGGTTTGTCTGGCCTTTTGCATCTTTTTCTCGGCCTTGTTTAACCCTTCCACATACCCTTTGTGATGTTTATCATGATGCAGACGCATAATTTCTTCGCTGATATATGGCTCTAAGGCATCGTAATTGTAGGGAAGCGGAGGGAGAGTGTGTTCTCCAATCGGAACCGCTTGATTTTCTTTCCTGTGCTCTCTAGATTGTTCCGATGAGTTAAACGATTTTTCTTGTGAAAAATCTATGAAATGCTCATGAAGCTGATGAGCTTTTGTATAAATGGAGGAGATATCTGGCGAATGGTTATATCCCTCCTCATTTTGTGGGGAGCGTTCGCTATAACCTTCTGCTGTATGACGTAATTGGGTGAACTGGTCTACCCATTCTTCTATTTGATTTCCCTCTTCTGGGCTAATGTCAGATCTTGAATGCAATAAGGCAAGATACTCTTCATAATTTTGACTCCAATTTATTAGACGATAAAGCCATTCTTGTTCTGGTGATTGTGTGTACATGACATCAATGTCCTCCTCGTAATATAGCTACCTACCTACCTACTCGTAGTTACCATATGCTATATGGACATTTCGTGTAACGCATAATTGTTATAAGACAAATCATAATTTTATCCCTAAAGACCGGGGGCTCCTATTCCTCTTCAAGTCGGGAGGAATCGGTCGTTTTGTCCTACTCTGTTTTAAAATAAAAAGGCTTGTCCCCAGGCTAAGCACGCTGGAAGACAAGCCTTATTAAAGGAATACCTATCTACTTAGTTACAAACTTTCACAAACAAGACCGTTTCCATCACCATCTAATCGGTGAGGATCAGAAGCGTGACCTCCGGCTGATTCAAAAAACTCTTGTGCCTGTTGCTGGCTGCTAAAATCTCCACAGTCTCTGTCACGCCCAGCCGGGTCATATTTCAATCCTGTATTCGCTCCTTGCTCAGGTTCCACCTGGTAATGATAGCCATGGCTATGGTCCACATGAGCATAACCAGGTATCGACCAGACGCCGATTTCTGACGTTCTTGCCGGCTTTTGCGCCTCGTGGAATTCATCGAGCATAGTCAAGTCATTGTACAGATATGCTGTTCTAGCAAGACCTTCGCTCAGGAGCATTTCCTGGATCGTTTTACCGTCTATAAATACATAGGCGAGCAAACGCCCGTAGTGATCACGTTCTTCTTGGCCGACTTTCACCCTTACTTTCTCACCACTAAGATTTTCTTTTACAAACTGTGAAGCCTCAGGACCGAATGGCTGTACAGGCTCTGATGGGTGGACGGTTTCGGGCGTATCGACCAGGAGTAAGCGGACATCTTCTATTTGACCATTCATGGAGACTTCAAGTGTATCCCCATCAATGACGCGTGTAACGGTGGCGTTTGTTTCTTTTTCGCGTTCATTGCTGGCGAGTTTAGTGGCTTCATCTGTTGAATTTACCCCTGCTGTCTCTTGCTTAGCGATCTCTTGATTTGTTTCATTTTTTTCAGTTTTAACGTCGTCCTCTGAACTTGACGGTTCTTCCGCTGAGGGAGCACACCCCATCAGTATAAATGAAATCATAATTATGGTAGCAGCGACTTTTCTGCTTGGCGTTATTGGAACAAGAAACATTCTAATCCTCCTTTGACAAAAATAAAAACACACCTATTTCAGCATGTTTGTTTGTGAGTACTTCTCTACCAGAGCTTGAGGTCTTTTTCTATACAGAGGTTCTTTATTACTCTCAACATAAAAAGAAATAGCCACCGATCGGCAAAGGAAGGTGACTACTTCTATTGGGCTTTTACGTCATGTAGTTGCTTCGATCGAGCGGCAGCGCAATCGTCTTTTATATAGGCTTTATCAAGAAAAATTATAACCGAGGGATCATGGTGTTTTCAATCAAACTAACCTCATGTATTCACTGTGAAGGGCATGCCCACTTACGGGAAGATTACTTAGAATTTTTTAGATCCCATTTACAAACTCGTCATAAGAGAGCGGGCCTTTTTATGTGCAAAAATACATTGAAGTAAAAAAGATAAAGATGATGTAGACACCTTATAACGATAGCCAACGATTATAGAAACGAAGGAGTTTATTTTTCGAATCGAAAAAAGAAACCCCTACATCAGATTTCAAGGAGGAAACTTTTTATGTGCCAACCTAGGAAAAAAGTTAATTATCCATAAACTGGCAAAAAAGAAACAGAGATCAGTATGCCAGATGGCCCCAATATAGAAAAAGTTGATGGTTCTATAGGGCCTATATGAGCCGATAAATTCTACCAAATGGTTTCCCTGCCGTCGAAAACCGACTACAGTACTGACCACCCTAGCAACCACCTTAGTAACTAGTCACCTAACCACTTTACTAGCCCATTATTTAAACAAAACAAAACTAAATAAAAAGTAGTAGGTAGTGGATCCAAATCCACACACTTTTTACAAAAAGAATAGAGAGATTTTAACGCCGTGTATTGCAAAGATGAAAGGGGGCGGAGGAGTTGGTATTGAAGGAGACGAAAATTTCTGTTCGCCAAAATAAATTTTCTTTCCTGCACAGCGAAGAAATTTTGAAACAGTGGAAGAAAAAAAGGGGAAGGCGGTAGAACCTATTAAGTCTGTGAATCGTAAAACGATGTAGACAAAACATTCGTTCAAAAAAGCTTGATAAAAGTGCCTAGCCCTCAGTCGTTAATGTGCTAAGGAGTGTCCCCAGACTAAAGCATCCAGGCTTATTAAAGGAATATCTATATACTTAGTTACAAACTTTCACATACCAGACCGTATCCATCATCTAACCGATGGGGATCAGAAGCGGGACCTCCAGCGGCTTCAAAAAACAATTGTGCCTGTTGTTGGGTGTAAAATATCCACAGTCTCTGTCAGGCCCAGCCGGGTACACATTTAACCACTTTAGGGGTAGATTAACCTGAAAATGTGAAATTAGCACTGAACTTATCAAGCATTCGGTAGGCTTTATAGGTGTGCATGAAGGTGGATCGAGTTTTATTTTTATCGATTGGTGGACAAATGAAAATGAACTGATACATCATGTACACGTAGCTTCCCATAAAAACCCTAATAAATTTGAATATGTTACTGTTTATGACTGATCAAAGATAGCTACAAAGTATAACCTTTAGGAGAGACGTGATCCCACATTCCCTGAGTATCCATTATCTTGGATTGAGCGGCAAATTGTCGAACCTTCGCAGGGAATGCAGTCCATACACAGACTCAAATCGGCAGCTTCAAGCACGGTCTTTCTGACTTAGTGATTTCCTAATCAGAGCCAGTTTTCCTATACTTTATTGACGGTGGATTTGTACTCAATATGAACCGAGCTTTTTTTGGTAACTTTCCAAACATAATATTTGGAAATGGAAAGAATCGATGAAATAGCCAAATAATCAAATAACAGAGTACCACTGTACCAATGAACCTAAGAATCATACTTCCATGAAACCAATATCCTGCAGGAACCGGTACAAATTGGGCAACCACCTTTAAAACAAATGGATGTAATAGGTAGAATCCAAATGAGTAATAGGCCGCGTTCTGGACGTAGGGTATAGCATTAGGCCATTTGCTACAAATGTATTCAGTTAAACGAAACAAAAGGTAACTTGCACTGAGTATATAAAATAAATTAACTATTAAGTAAATATACCCTGGTAACACAAATGATGAGATCGTGTACATGTGATAATTTAAATAGACATAGTAGAAGCCTGTGATGGATACAAATAATCCCCAGATGATCGTTGATTTCCTATTGATAAGAGCTTTTTGTTCTTTGTAGTAAGCACCTATCCAGGCCCCTAATAAATATGGACCTAGCGAACTTATAAAGATAGAAAATGGAATAATTTGATACTCTCGATCTAAGAAATAATAGCCAATTTCTATTCCTATACCAAACAACCACATATATCTCTTAAAAAAAGTTAACTTTTGAGCTAGGTACAAGATTACCGGGAATATTAAATAAAACTGAACGATAATAAATATAAAATACAGATGATAAAAAGATTCCCCTTGCAATATACGCCATGTCATCTCAACAAAGTTTAACGGTACAACCCCGATATATACAGATAAGGCTTCATAGAAAAAGGCCCATACCAAATAAGGGATAAGTATGTATAATGCTCTCTTTTTGTAATATTTTTTTAGTTCTGTTAGATCCATTTTTTGACTCATATACTTATAAAAAAATACCATGCCTATAATCATAATAAATATACCTGCTTCTACCCGTATAATACGATTAATAAAATGATATGTTTGATAAGCATCACTACCATCCGTTAACACAGCTTGAAAAGCTGCAGTGACGTGAACCATAACAACCATCAGCATGGCAAAAACTCGTAAATAATAGACCGATTCTATTCTTTCTCTTGCCATCTTCATTCCTCCGACATTTAATAGTTTTATAAATTAATTTCTTGTTCCAAAATTAATATTACCTACTGCATCTTTATATCCTTCAACCTTAGAGTGATTATTCACTGTGATAATCATCAATTAAAGCAACTGGAATGTACTACCTTTTTTAAGGGCTTAAAATACTATACCACCTTTTAAGTCAATTAAAGTGGTAATTAACAATTATTAACACGGTATTAACGAAAATTAACAATACATTTAAATTTCTCATCCCATATACAAGTTGTTGGATATTCCAAATAGGAGCTTAGTTGCTAGGTCAAGTTTCCCTTCAAAGGAAATTATTGTGTATTAAATTAGAGGTTTCGAAAAGAAATTGACGAATAAGTTTTTAAAGGTAAGCCACTTCTAATCAGGAGTTCTTATTACATTAAAGGAGCGCAGAATTGAAGACTACCAAACCGTAGCAACTCTATGAACAGCCGATAAATAAGGGGGCATTTTAGAACAAATGGATTTTAAATATGTAAAAGTCGAAGTATTACTCCCAGAAGATTACATAGTAAGGTCAAGAGATAGTCTTTTCAAGTCTTTCTGTAAAATCGAGGTAGATTTCTCTGTTAAACTGTGATTTTTATGACATACTTCTTGGCATATTTTTACTCATTAGTATTTATATCTTTTTAATTAAGGTATTGGCTAGCGAACTTGTGAGGAACTGCCATTAACTTGATTAGGTGAAAACATGGGCGGCATGATTTAATCTGCTCTCAAACCCTTTGATAGACTAGGAGCCGATACCCTATATATTGTAGATTTTTCGAGCTCACTCTAAATTTCGGAAGCCTCTCATTAGTTCACTGCACTTTTGGGAGGTTTTTTCTATAAGGTGGAATAGTATTGAACAATACATATGGAAAAAATTTAAATTTGTTTATTCCGTTAAAGGGCCATTATCTTGAAGACTTGAATTCGAGATAAAAGTGAATTTTACTCAGATAAGGGCAATTTAATGGAGTACAGGGCAGGAATATTTTGTGGGGAAGTCGAAGTTGTTTTATAGAATAGCAACTAGGGTATCGAATTTTTGAAACTATCATAAACTGTGACAAGGTATTTTTTGTTTGGAAGGAATTTGTAACTTTTTAATAGAAATTATGAAGATGATTAGAGAATAAATTTTTACACATAAGGAGATAAAACTATGGAAAAAAACAAATTACTAAGAATGGACAATGTCGGCATCGTTGTAGAATCCCTTGATAACGCAATCCCTTTCTTTGAGGAGATTGGCTTGAACCTCGAAGGACGAGCCACTGTCGAAGGTGAATGGGCTGGTCGCGTAACCGGATTGGGTTCTCAGTGCGTAGAGATTGCTATGATGGTTACCCCAGATGGCCACAGCCGAATTGAACTTTCGCGATTTCTCACCCCACCTACTATATCAGATCACCGGACTGCTCCTGTAAATGCGCTTGGTTATCTACGCGTCATGTTCACCGTTGAAGATATTGACGAAATGGTATCCAGACTTACTAAGTATGGTGCTCAGATCGTTGGCGAAGTGGTTCAATACGAGGACTCGTATCGGCTCTGCTACATTCGTGGAACCGAAGGACTTTTAATCGGTTTGGCGGAACAACTCGGTAACAAATAAGTGTGTGACGTTTTATAAATAGCCTTTACTGAAATGTATATGCCAATCCGTCTCGATTTGAAAAAAATTCTTATTCAATAAAAGGGACGCGTTTATCGAATAACGCGTTCTTTTGTATAGGGCATTTAATGGAGTAAGATCAGATGTTGATTACAGGGCTTATTCTATTAGCTCGGTTAATTTACAAATTAGATTTATCTCTATAAATACATATTTATTGGCCTTAGGAAAAGGGCCGGAGTGTGGATCTGTGCTGTTTTTATATTCTAAGGAAGGAAATTAAATGTATTTCTTGAATAGTAAGTTAGACCAGAAAAAGTGCAGGAATTTATTAAATTGTAATGGGTGGAGGGATTTCAGTGGATTTGTATTACGAAGTTAATGGAAAGGGTCATCCTGTCGTTCTCGTCACTGGTGGTGCTGATGTACGGAACTGGACTTTTGTCACCTCTCTTTTAGCAAAACACTACAAGGTCGTTGCTTTTGATGGACGTGGGACCGGTAAATCACCGTCTCCTTTAGAAGATGTTAACCATGTCGAAGATTTACTGTCGTTGCTTGACCATCTAGACATCAATCAGGCAACACTCATCGGTCATTCAATGGGTGGTCAAATTGCCACTGAATTCGCTTTGGATTATCCTGAAAGGGTTTCAAATCTCGTTTTACTTGCACCTGGATTATCTGGGTTTAGCTATTCAAAAGAATTTGAAGAGAAGATAAAGGCGGTTCATGAGGCTGCCCCTGATATCGATAAAATGGTTGAGCTTTTGATCAGTGATCCATCGTATCGTGTTGTAACGGGGAGTCCTCACCGGAATTTGATGGTTCAAATGCTCCGGCACCATATGAGCCGAATGTTTGAATGGCCGGCGGTTAAAATAATTTTGTCGCAACCACCGGCCATCGAAAGATTAGGAGAATTGACAGCTAAAACATTATTAATCATCGGTAAAGAGGATTCACCCGATAACCTTCGAGTTGCCAATTACTTTCGAAATCACTCAGACGCTCAAATCATAGAAATTCCAGATGCCG
This sequence comes from Halobacillus shinanisalinarum, assembly GCF_022919835.1. Lineage (NCBI taxonomy): Bacteria > Bacillati > Bacillota > Bacilli > Caryophanales > Bacillaceae > Halobacillus > Halobacillus shinanisalinarum. The sequence continues at coordinate 3,477,921 of NZ_CP095074.1, forward strand.
ACCATATGCTCAATCTCACCCATCCCGAGAAGCTGTATCAACAAATTATAGGTTTTATGAAGGAATGAAACTATGCCATGGAACCCAGAAGATCATTTCAGTTTTGTAACTTATCTAACTTATAAAATGGGCGACAATATAGTATTAATAGTTCCATTAAGGGCGCAAATCTGGGATAAGATTTGTGCTCTTTCTTTGTGAAAAGGGCCAGATAATTGAATAAGAATTTAAAAGAAAGAGGGACTTCAATTTCCATTTTGTGTTAAAATGAAGTGAATTCATATTCATCAATCCAAAGGAGTGATAACAATCACATTTTCATTAATATTTGGATTAGTTGTAGGAGCGATTGTAATTTTAACGTTTGTTGTTCCAGCATTTATGGCTGTTAAAAGAAATGAGAAGGGGCCAGCCCCTCGAAAATTTTCATATGGAATTTTGGGGCTCTTGGTTATTAACTGGTTGCTTTTCTTAACTGGTTCCTACGCTTTATTACCAACGAACATAGCAGACCTAATATTTATTCCTGTATGGTTGGTGTTATGTGTGGCGGGAGTAATTGTTGCTGCTTATGAATTTAAAAATAACAAAGGTTTTGCCATACCTGTTGCTGGTTTAACAACCATAAGCTTCTTATTTAGCTTTCTCGCTAGTGGAATTTCTAAAATGTAATTGCCGTTAACACAGTAAACTCTAATTAAAAAACGGGTGCAATTCTAAAGCAAGAATTGTGCTCTTTTACATATAGGGAATTTTATTAGTTTTATTAGCAGTTATTGGAGTGGTGGCTGTTGGCGAGAACATAACTTAAACCAAAAAATTCAAAACATAGTTTCTTTTTAGTTTAGCTTGCTAAACAAACGGGCGCAATTCTGGAGTAAATACTTTTTTGTTTACATTTATAAGACGCTTTCCTTTAACTTAGGAATAGCGTCTTTTTGTATTAATGTGGGGCACAAAGGTTAGTGAGATACAGAGTAGTTTAACAATGGAAAACAGTAGTAATTTTTGTTTTTGTATGGTGTTTAATAAGAAGTTATGTAGAAAGTATAGCAACCATTTATAGGCACTGATATATTTTAAAATAATAGTTCCAGTAATTTACATATACATAAGGAGTTAGATCCTTTCTTTTATCTGTCTAAACCATTCATATGAAAAATTATATTTTATTGGAGGGAAGCGCTTGAAAAAAGCAGCAATTGTAGTAGGATCATTGTTATTCATTGTAGTGGCCTGTAACCCATTAATTGATCAGGAATCAGTTGAAAACACGAGTAAGGCTTCGAGTTTTAACATTAATCCTATCGCCCCAGGAAGCGAAAGCACCTATGATCTTTCATTGAAGTTGGACGATGAAGGGGAATTCACTGTAGAGGCATCCATCGAGGTTCAAAACGTTTCAAATGAAGGATGGGACACACTTGTCTTTTACTTCATTCCTAACATGTTCACTGAAGAAAACTCTACCGACCTTAAACAGCCTTCTAACTTGGAAGTCGATAAAATCACCCTTAATGGAAAAGCAGCAGAATACTCCCTGGAAAAAGATACGTTCACTATACCCTTAAGTCAAAAGCTACCACCTCAAGAATCCATAAATGTGACAGTTAACTATACTTTTACCCTTCCGGAAGAAGGACATAGATTTACGAAAAAAGGGTCAAGTTTTTACCTAGCTCAGTGGTATCCGATGGTTCCGACGTATAGGAACGGGTGGAATAAAGAGGAATATCAATCCAAAGGAGAGTCTTACCACACGGCCTTCAGTAACTTTAAATTACATTATGAAGTTCCTAAAGGATACACGGTTGTCTCCTCTAGTGAACAAGATAAGTTTCCTAGTGGTAGTGAATCAACACTTCTAGCTCAACGTATGAAAGAGCTTTATGTTGCTGTGCTATACAAACCAGATATGTCAGAAGGGATTGCAGAGGATACTAATGTAAGAGTTTTTAATACGGAGGATACGAATCGGCGAGAAAAGGTTGTAGAAATAGCATCCGAGGCTATCAAATATTTTGAGGATACTATAGGTCCTTACCCACATCAGCAATTGGATATTATTTTAAGTGATCTCTCAATGGAGTACTCGGGTATTGTTACCGTTGATAACGGTACTAAAAGAATCGGGTCGTTAAAGAGCTTAGTTGTTCATGAAGTTGCTCACCAGTGGTTCTATGGGATGGTCAATAACGATCCCTATTATGATGCGTGGTTGGACGAAGGATTAACAACCCTTTCTAGTTCCTTGTTTTTTGCTCATAAAGGGAATAAAGAAATGCCAAATGAATTTAATTCCAAACCGAAGCCTGTTAATTTGCCAATAGATCAATATCCCGAGAAATATGGTCCTTATATTTATGGAAACTCCTCTGTCGGCCTGTGGAAAGTATTTGAGAAGTATGGAGACAGACAGGTGGCTGAGGATTTTTTGCACAAATATTATAGGCTATATAAATATAAAGAAGTTGATACAGAAGAGTTTATTAGGTTTTTAAAGCATTTCTTAAACATAGAGGGGAATTCTGATTTTGAAGGATGGCTCAAGTTAGAAGAAGGGAAGTGAAGGAAGTTTAGGCAGTTTCCTATTAAAGGCATTATCTTAAGTAAAAAGAGTGCTTTTATGCTAAGAATATATTGCATTATCTTGAAATTGAGTCTTCCGTATAAGGGCGCTTTTCTGGAAGAAGAATATAATGCATATCTATTCTGCTCAACCCAGAAAGAACCGAAATACTCCGAGTAAGGGACACCTAAAAATCCCTTACTCGGAGTAAAGTTTCTGAAGGTAGTGTCCTTTACTAATCACTGTTTTGGTTCATTATGTTCGTAATTTAACATTTTTATTTTGATTCCATTTGTTAAGTCTCCTGGTTCCACACCGAAGGTTCTTGTATCCGTCCCTCCCAATGATGGGCCGAGGGTTGTTGTATTTGTCCGGCTGTTGTGTTTTGTTTTTGTAGGCATAACCGTAAATTTTACTACGAACGGACTTTCTAATACATGACCTTTTTCACTTTGATCTACCTCAACCACATCATAATCTTTGTCCCACCAGTCATACTGAAAGCTTATTGAGCCCTTCTTATAATAATTGGCTACTGCATTACTAATCTCTTTATTAAAAAGATCTAATAAGAGTTGATCTACGGCTTGTTCCTGTCCAACCGTATTATGGCCATTAGAATTTTGGGCCTGAGCCGAAGCAAAAGAGAATCCAGTAAATAAACATAGAAGAACAATAACGGTTATTAGTAAACGCTTCATCTTAATACCTCCTAAATTGTTTTTATTCCCCTGTAAGTTCCGCGTTTTTTACATAAAATATTCGACCTGTAAAACAAACAATATTCGTCTTTAATCGACTCTCTGTTTCTAAAATCGATCTTCACGAACGGAAAGCCTAATTTCTCGATTACAACATTGAAAAATTAGGCTTTTTAGTTTCTTAGCGTAGGATTTTTTCAAAATGTTGGCGAGATCCTGGCGAAACCCCATAGGGACCAAAGTCTACTTGTATTTGCTTCCTCATTGGTAACTCTTCGACTGACTCAAACGTCCGAGCGTGGAGGGTGTTACATACTTACGGTTTTATGTTAATATGAAGGTGGTTGGTTTCAACTTCTTTCCAATCCAAACGGGAGTGATTGCTTATACTAAGCGGAATCTTAACACTATTTGGAATTCTCTTTGTATTGTTTTTACCTGGCTTAATTGGAATGATTGCCAAAAAATTATTCTTCAAAAGCAAAAAAGGCAACAAGGATTATCGGTTAGACAGAAGAAATCCAGATTCCCTAAACCAAGCAGAGGCTAAAAGTCGGGCGTACACGGAAGCAAATAGAAATACATTTGGCGGTGGATCAGGCTTCTAGGACCCCCATTACAGAATTTTTATTTATATCAGATAACAAATTGCAAAAAGCTGCATTCTATAATTGGAATGTGGCTTTCTTATGTGACAAGTAAATGAATTTATTATCTGCATATTGGATCATACAAGATCACTTCACTATATTTTGCTTATCTATATGAGTGTTCCTTTAAATTATCTTGAATTCAAGTATTCAATTAACGGGTGCAAATCTTGAATTAGACATTCATTCCTTGTTTGTGAAAAGGCCATCTTGTTGAATAAATACAATCAGAAAAGAAATGGGGATAGGGGGGTTACATGAAAAGATATGGTTGGCTTAGTTATTGGTCAATTTTGTTAAGTATAATCCCGATAATCGTGTTCTTTGCAACTATCTATGGCTACATAAGAATTAATTTCACCTTAATTGTTACAATAATATTTATTATCCTAGCTCTATCAATAGTCTTAGGTATAATTGGTATTGAAAAAAATTCTGAAAAGAAACTATTACTATTGGCTACTCTAGGAACAGTAATAGCTATCATGTCCTGTTTTTTTATAGTTTTCGCATTATTGATGTCTCAAATGGCTTGACTTTGAAAATTATAGATAACCGGAAACTTTGGTCTTTTCTGATTGTGAGCCTTTTTCAGAAAGGGTAAAAAAAGCTTTTCAATTATCTCGAAGCGCGATTGATTGAAGCGCGATTGATTAATGAGTAGGTTGACTACCTTTACAGGTTTATAATATAGCGGCTAGGGATGGTCAGGCTCTATTTTATCGCAAAAGTCCCTTTGATCACACGAGGACAAAGTGAACTTGTCACAAAAGAATTTGTGTTTTCTTCGGAAAGGATGAATGAAGTGAGCAGTTATCTTATCGGTTATATTCTCCCAGAAAAAAATGATGGTCATGAGGATCCTATGTTAAGAGAATTCACCTATGGGGAATCAGGGTTTAGGGCTAATATCTTGAAAAATAAGGTCAGCAAGGATGATTTATTGTTTTTCCATCGAATGATTTATGGCCGTCGTTACGTTACAGCTTATTATGTTGTTGAAGACATTCGGAATGTTCGCGAAATTAAGCAAGATCCTTATTATAGTCATTTTCATAATCCACATTTGGAAAAAAATCAACCTGGTGAAGATTAATCATGTGAAACCGATTCAGGAAGAGATGACTAGTGCACTGCGCCAATGGAAACCCTTAAGTGGTAAAGATGCTGACTATCTCAAGGAACAAATTGAAGCAACAGATGCAGAAGGGCGTCTTTCCGAAAATTATTTGTCATCAGAAGAGGTTTTTCAGTTATTGGAAAGAGATATAGAAAAGTTTCTTCATAACAATCCAACTGTTCTTGGTGAAAATTTCGATATTGTAGATCAGCAACGTATATTGGGTAATGATAGCCGACTTGATCTTCTGCTGTCGAATAAACATACAAGAGAATATATAGTTGTAGAGATTAAAAAAAGGGCCTTTGGGCAGAGATACCATAAACCAGATACAACGTTACATACGGTACTTGAAAAAACAATACCCTAATAAAACCATACGAGGAATTTTGGTTGGAAGTAGCATTACGTCAACATTTGAAAAGGAAATGTTAGAGGCTAAAAATATTGATACCTATCTCTATGGGTGGAAATTTTCTGTGTATAAACCAAACCAATGAACAGAATCGAATCTTTAAGGTTCTATCTTGTTTGACACCTAAGTGTTGCTCCAGAATAGGGTGTGATTATTCATTAAGAGTAGTCACCTTTCTTACTGTAGAATCGGATAGGGCTGTGGAAGAATAAATTCAAGATAATGGAATAATTAGAAAACGGTTAAATTAAGTGAACTATGTATAGGTAAGCTTAATTGAAATTATTGGTTATTTCGTATTGATAAATACAGAGGGGGATGAACGATTAAAGTTCTATTGCTTATAATTGCGATGTTTAATTGCGATGTCGGGAGTTTGTACATACCTGTTTTATGAGGCCGATTATTTAATTTACATAGCTTTATCTGTAGGAATTGGCTATTCAATATTACATTTAATAGGATCATATGATAAAAGACGAGGAGCAGTATTAGGTCAACCAGATGCTAAATACTATAAAACTTTTGATACTCATCATGATGATTTTTCTGAGGGGGATAGTTTCACTGATGATAGTAGTGACAACTAGGAACTTATTATATATGTACTAGCTAATAGAAGCTTGATGTTATTTATGTACAAGTTATCTCGATACTGAGTCTTCATGTAAAGGGGGGTAAATTTGAAAAATACGCAGGCTATCTTCTGGGCTATAATTGCAAGCATATTAGTCTTAATTTGGCTATTTACAAGGTAATTGTAACTGCTAGACTAAACTGGACAGTTCCTGATCAATAAAACTGAACATTTTCTGCTCGAAATCACCTCCCATCCTTTACACTTAGAAAGGTTAAGGTTAACGGATGAAGTGGAGATAGAAGGTGAAGAAATGAGAAACTATATAGTGCGAGGGGTTTAAGTTGGCGGCTAGCGCCCGAAAGTGTGAGGCTTCTTCAAAATCTTTGTCTAAGTATTCATATAGAGTAAGAACTTTTCTTAAGTAATAGTGTAGGAGGGGGTAATCGGTGAGAAATTTCAAGAAATTCTTATACGGTTTGTTTTTTGTAATTATTCCCTTTGTTTATGTTGTTGGGTTCATAACATGGGGGTATTTTGTTTCTAATAACGCAATTGAGGAAAGTGTGACAGATATTCTTTCTATACTAGGTATTTCTTATTTTTTGGGAAGCATCTTTTGGTATTTTAATATGGATCGTATCGAAAAAGTCTCTAATCAAATTCAGGAAGAATCGAAATAAATGGTTATTCTGTAATAGGGCGCGGACGTATTGTATCATAAGACTTGTTTATTTGGTGGGAGGTAAACTTTAAAAATTAGAAGTAGATGGTAGGAGTGTGAAATCATTAAGACTGTAAAGAAATTTCTAAAATGGTTATATAGAAGAAGTGACAATGATTTAGCTTGCCTTTTATCTATACCCTTCGGTTTTTTTACCGCATTTTCTCTTATAAATTTTTTGGACTTTGATCTTCTTGTAGGGGTTCTTCTGTGGATTATTCCCATTGTATTAATTGCAGGGGTGGTTTTTAGACTTATAGAAGAAACCTTTAAAAAATTGTTAGGCGATAATAATAAGGACATAAAGTCTAGCTATATATTTATACTTGGGGTGGTTATGGGGGGCGCAGTCTCATTCATATTGTAAATATTTAGTATAGCTTAGTTTGTAGTCTTTAAGTTGGTGTAATACAAATTCTCTTGGAATGAATGGTAGGTATTAGACTTTATCATAACAATTAAAGAAGATGGATATAAAAAAAGCAGGATCCTCAGAGGTCCTGCTTGTTAAAATGGAAAACATTATTCTGCTAGAAGTGATTATTGTAAAAGGGCTGAGATCTTTAAAACGCGGCGGTCCACCCTGCATCTGCTACGATAACGGTCCCATTTACGAAGCTCGAATCATCAGAAGCTAAAAATAGGGCAACCTGTGCAATTTCTTCTGACTCCCCAGTTCTTGGCATTACACCTTGTACTGCTTTCGTACGCTCCGCACCGAATTCATTAATATGTTTAATAGAGGAACCAATATTTGTTTGAACTCCTCCTGGTGCAATGGCGTTACAGCGAATGCCTTTGTCTGCATACATGTACCCGGTGTTTTTCGTTAGTCCCATCACTGCGTGTTTGGAGGCTCCATAGGCTGCGCCGGCATGAGCCCCGTTTAATCCGCCGGTTGAAGCGATATTAATAATCACTCCTTTTCCTTTATCTAAAAAGATTGGGATCGCCCTACGCATGGAACGCATGACTCCTTTGGTATTAATATCAAATAGTAAATCCCATCTTTCATCACTAATGTCTCCTACAGGTTCAAACCCGTCCATAATCCCTGCGTTATTAACTAATATATCTAAGCTTCCAAATTCATTTACTGCTGCTTCAATCATATGTTCGATATCGTGTAAGTTTGCGACGTTTGTTTGAACAGCTTTAGCTGATCCACCTTGGTTGGTAATCTTTTTTGCAACCTTATGGGCGCCCTCTTTATTTAGGTCAGCTACTATGACTTTTGCTCCTTCTTTCGCGTAGAGTTCGGCAATGGCTTTTCCCATACCTGATGCTGCCCCTGTGACAACAGCCACTTTATCTTGTAATTTCATTAGAAGAATCCCTCCAATTCATTTGTTTGCTAATACTTGTTTTAAAAGCCAACTGTTACAACCGATTGTTATCAATAGGCATGGTTAAGAAGTAGTCCAAATGATCTTTTAATAAGGAAACTAGATCACTGTTTTTTTCATTTTCCAGCCATTTTTCTACAGATACACGAAAAGAAGCCATATAGATGGCAACGAGGAACCTTATCTCGTTAACATTCGCCTTTTCAAGGCGGGAGTAAAGCGCGTCACAGATTGCTGGCTCAGATTCCAACAGGCTATAGAGAAATATTGAAGAAATAGAAGGGGTTTGCATGGCCACCTGATAACGAATCTGAAGATTGGATCGCTGTTGCTGATACTCACTGGCCAGGCATTCAAAGACCTCTCTAAGAGCAATGTGTGGTGATGCTGTTGGTTCTATTTGATCCAGCGAACGAATTCCGTCCCTTTGTGCCCTGCGAATGAACCCTAAGAGCACGTCTTCTTTGGAAGCAAAATAGCGAAAGAAAGTACGGGGAGACATCATTACTACATCTGCAATATTCTGGATAGAGGTTTGCTCAAACCCCTTTTCATGAAAGAGTCGGAGTGCTGCTTCTTCAATATCTGCTTTAGCCTGCTGCTTCTTGCGTTCCCTCAAGCTGATTGACTTTTTTTCTTCGTGTTGAGAAGGTTTACTGTCATTCATTAGAAAAATTCCTCCGTTGACTTTTGTCATACACTGACATTATACTCGATGTAAACGTACATAACAAGTTGAAGTCGTTTGAATACAAGGCGATGTCGTACGTTGAATGTTTTTTCGAGACGGGCAGTTGTGGATTTCTTACCTTATCCCTGCGCCCATACTAAACCATTTTAATTTTGAGAGGAAGGTCGACATGAAAAATTCGGAGCAAGTCGTCCCCAAAGAGGTATTAGGCTTACTTAGTGGTGAAAGTGTTGAAAATCCCTTTCCATTATTAGCGAAATTGCGAGCGATTGGACCTGTTGTTTCTATACCGAACCCGTTAGGCGAGACTGATCGTCAAGCCTGGATGGTTACGCAGATGGACGAGGCGATGCAGGTGATCAAAGATCATACCCGCTTTACTGTAGATCCGAGCTCGATTGATGGAAGAAATATCAGGGGAAATTCTGTAAGCAATGATGATTCATCTGCCCCTTCTACTTTTTTTACCGGAAAATCCATGCTCTTTGTCGATGAACCCGATCATCGCCGGTTACGGAAACTGGTGTCGAAAGCTTTTACACCAAGGTATGTGGAAAGCTTACGCCCACGCGTTCAGGAGATTGCTGACGAATTACTTGATCAGGTTCAAGAACAAGGAGAGATGGACATTGTGAAGGACTATGCCTATCCATTGCCGATCAACGTGATTTCTGAAATGCTCGGGGTCCCACAATCTGACCGGCCACAGCTTCAAGTCTGGTCGGGGGCTATTGCCGAGGGATTAGGCTGGGGTAGACAAGAGCCGGACGTCGCAAAGCATTTACGAGATTTCGGAGAATATACAGCAAAACTTGTGGACGACAAGCGCCATAACCCTGCCGATGACTTGATCAGCCAGTTGATTGCAGTCGGTGAAGATGAAGATCAACTTACCGAAGAGGAACTCATATCGATGATTACTCTATTGATCTTTGCAGGCCATGAAACAACATCGAACCTCATTGGTACCGGCACTTTCATGCTGCTGGATCAACCAGAGCATTTAAAAAAGCTTAAGGCTGACACTAGTTTGGTCCCTTCAGCCGTCGAAGAACTGCTGCGCTACAATGGGCCTGCCACAAGCGTCGGCCCACGTTTTGCCACCGAAGATGTTGAGCTTGCTGGACAGCAGATCAAAAAAGGGGATATGCTCCTTGTTTTAGTGAAATCGGCCAATCGGGATGAGAGCAAGTTTGCGCAGGCGGAGGAGCTGGATATTACGCGGAAGATCAATCGTCATCTCGCCTTTGGCCAGGGCCTCCATATGTGTTTGGGAGCTCCATTGGCCCGCATGGAAGGAGACATTGCGTTTTCCACACTGCTAAGACGCATGCCCGATCTGCAACTTGGCATTCCTAGGGAGAACGTCACTTGGCAGTTCACGCTGTCCACACAGGGATTAGATTCTCTGCCCGTCAAATTTTAGCTAGGGAATATCCATCTTTTTTAACTAGATAAAAGGTAAAGCGACCATCACTTATGGGTGATGGTCGCTTTTTTTGTGTATAGAATCTCTTCATAGGGATATAAAAGGGTTTAATTTCGAGTCTTCAACATTAGGGAGGGATCACTGTTCCCCTGTTTTAAGCATGATTTAAGAATATTGGAATATATAGAATAGAAAGGGGGGGCTTCCGATTACGAAAAAAATCCTTTTATTTTGTGATCCTGGGATTGATGATTCTTTGGCAATTATGTACACTATGCTTGATCCTGAAATCGAGCTGGTTGGTATTGTCACTGGTTATGGGAATGTAACAGAAGACCAGGCTACAGCCAATGCTGCCTATTTGGTGCAATTAGCGGGTAAAAATGACATTCCCATTATTCCTGGTGCATCCAGTCCCGTCCAGCAGGAAGAAGTGATGTTTTACCCGGAAATTCACGGTGAGGAAGGAATCGGTCCGATACGGCCTCCCAGTAATATGCAATATCAGACGTATCCTTTTGACACCATTCGTCTCATCATAGAGAGATATAGAAATGAACTCATTATTGTAGACACAGGCCGTTCGACTACTCTGGCAACTGCATTTATCCTATTTCCAGACCAAATAAAAATGGTGCATTCCTTTTATGTAATGGGCGGGGCATTCTTTGTTCCAGGAAACGTAACGGCACTGGCGGAAGCAAATTTCTTTGGAGATCCGACTTCATCTAATTATGTTGTTAAGTTTGCACATAATCTGACGATAACTCCGTTAAATGTCACTCAATTCGCCGTTATCACTCCAGATATTGTGGACGCCATTTCCAGAAACAAGAAAAACATCTATGCCTCGATAATGGCGCCTGTCTTTGAGTATTACTACGAATTTTATAAAAAAACTGTACCAGGTATTCCAGGTGCGCCTATTCACGATCTTCTTACTATCATACTTATTAAAAATCCTGCCATTGTTGATTACATATACTATGATGCAAATGTGGTTGAGGGTCTAGAAGCAAGGGGGATGTCCTATATTGACCTTCGACCAACAAGTAAAACGGGAAAAACGAGTATTGCCTTCAAACTTCATTATGAAGCATTTATAGAAGAATTTAATAAGGTTATGTTGCCGTAATGATTGGGTTTTTGATAATCCATTTTAATAAATGACCTCTTATTTTTATTTGGGGTTTGCTGCGAGTGTAAACAAGTTTCATGCTGATTATGCTATTAAAGCGATCGGCCTGGAATCCAATAATTATTTGAATAGGATTACTGAAGAAAAAGTATGGCGGCAATTAACGAACTGAGAACATCTATTAATTATTAGACATCATTAAAAAAAGCAGGTGTTCCTTCAATGAAATTCATTGGAGGGACACCTGCTTTTTTCTCTTGAAATTGGACGATTATTTTTTAATGGGAAATGGCTTTTTTAAAAACTCCCCTAAAATTCTCCTTATCTTCTAAGGTGAATGGCTTTGGACCCTTTGTACGCTTTCCGCTTTTTCGAGCCATTGCACTCAAATAACGTGTTTGTAATAGTTGGTCAATGTTTTCCTGTGTATAGCTAAAGCCTTTATGGTGAAGAACGGTACAACCTTTTGCTAAACCTAGCGAAGCAAGGCCATAATCTTGGGTAATAATGATGTCTCCCATTTTTGCTAATTTCATAATCCGATAATCTGCAGCCTCTGGATCAGAATCAACATAAATGGTTTCCACTCCTGATTGTGGTTCCTCATTAGAATAATGAGAAAAACTAGTAACGAGGATAACAGGAATATCCTCATTTGTACCTTCAGAAATAATAATATCTTTTACCGGACAAGCATCTGCATCAACATAAATTTTCATCTTTATCTCTCCGTAAATAAGTTCGAATTGATAGTGATCATACTGGCAGGTCAGACCTTTGTCAAGCGATGAAGGAGCTTACCATTTACGAAGGATCTCTGGTAGAAGGAGCATAACCGTGATCACAGGTTAAACAAATAGGCAACAGCAGAAAGGTTTTCCACCTATATTTTTCCCCTATTTAGAGAAGAATAAACAGAGAAGGAGGGACGACCATTGGCAGATTTTGAGCAAATTTATAACAAATATAAGCAAGACGGAGAACAACAGGCGTCTCAAGAAAGTCAGAACGCTATTGATGATGGGCGAGAAGAGATTGTAGCGGTACGAAAAAACGAAGATGACGACATCATTGCGGTTCAAACGAGTAAAGGGCGGGAGCTTGATTATGTCTCCGCTTTAGAAGAAGCGAAGCAAGGTCACCTGGCCCATGTGGATGTTTTTCATAAATACGGGCGCGATATTTTGCGAAGCGAGCCGGATGGTATCAAGAGCAACAACCTTGACAATTTACCAACATTTTAAGTGAAGAATCCGCCGTCCGTACACGGTGGTTTATTTTCTATATAAAAACCCCTTTTTAAGTAAACCATATCAGATGAAGGAGGCGATGAAATGGTCAGGAATAAAATATTAGTTCCGCAAGCCCGAAAAGATTTAGATCTGTTAAAAGCACGGGTTATGAAAGGAAAAGGCTATGATACCAACATGACAAACCCGGATGACGTAAAATACGAGGTGGCAAAGGAACAAGGAATTCCATTGAAAAAAGGATATAACGGTCAAATCACCTCAGAACAAGCTGGAAAAGTTGGAGGGCCCATTGGCGGAAACATGGTTAAGGAAATGGTCAAAATGGCTCAAGAAAAAATGACGAAAAAATAAATGAGATCCGCTGGTTTGAATGGGCATAACCAGCGGGACCTCATTGTTAATGTTCCTGATTTCGATTCTTTCTTTTAACGTCCTCTATGTCAGTATCACTATAGGTTTCAGTACCATGTCCCTTTGTGGTTTTAGCCATAAATTCTTTGGCTTCATTGTAAGACATGCCGGAGTGCTCATTTTTTCTTTTTACCTTATCGATATTTGTGCCTGCTGCGGTAAGATTATCGTTTTCCTTCATAAAAAGCACCTCCTTTTTTGTCCTTCTTACCTTTTCCCGTTTAGGGGAAGTTACACAGGAAACTTGAAGATATAACCTTTAAGAAGGATACAAATGGATAACCTAAGCTTATAAAGTTTTGGTAGGAGGGAGAAACATTGTCCGTTTTTTGTACTGCTCCCAACCCCTACCAACCTGAAAAGGAAAGGTGCTAAGGGTGTTAGTGGTGGTTTTGTGAAGAATGGTGATGAAGTTGTAGGAGGTGTTGGAAAGCGAACAGGAAATAATATACCTGAAGTAAAGTTTACAAAAGAACAACCTGCAAATAAACCTAAAAACGCGCCTAACCCAGAAAGGTGGCTTAACAAAGGTGGAACTATTAAAATTGATGAACAAGATACCTGGAGATATACTGACTGGGAGGGTAATTCTGTAAGCTATCCAGATGGCTACGCAGATTTTAAATCGTCTGGTATGGTGAAACAGGAGGTTCGTAAGTTTCAAAACTATGATAAAGATTTTGCTAAAGCAGATAAACTTGCTCCAAATGGACCAAAATCTGATAAAACACATGGCATCATCATGAGGATTTAACCACAATGCAGGAGGTTAATAAGGTGCAACACAGGAGATTCCGGCATAAGGGTGGGATGTCACTCGCTAGAAATTCAAAAGATAATGGGAGTGATTAGATGAATATAAATTCTTTTGGAAAAGTGAATGAAGAAGAAGTTAATAATCTAGAAAGTCATTTAGGTTTTTCTCTACCAGAAGATTATAGAAATTTTTTGAAAAAGTGTAATGGTGGAACTTCAAAAGTACGATATAGTAAGTTCCGTGTGAAGAAATTAAATGAGAATATTCCTTTAGATGTCTTATATGGTATAAACGTAGATCAAACATTTAATCTAGCAGAATGTTATGAAGAGTTTGGAGAAGATCTAATACCAAACAGTCTAATAATTGGGGACGATCCAGGCTCCGGGTTAATCGTCTTAATTCATGATTCAGAAAATGATGGTGTTTACTATTGGGACCATGCATTTTACTTTGATCAGTCAGATGAGGATGGAAATACTTATAAGATTGCAGATAGTTTTAATTCCTTTATTAATGGTTTAAAGCATCCGTAAATTTAATCTAAATGGACCTAGGGTAAAGTAAAGACACCTGCCCCCGGTGCGCACAAATGCTAAATTAACTCAACTTCCGCACCCCACCCCCAGTACGTAAGATATTTTTATTAATTGCGATTAATTTGGATTAAGACTCTTTGGGAAGGATGTATCCTGTTGATTACTGAACTACATACGAGAGATTTTTATAAATGTAAAAGTTTATTAAATGAGAAAGGAAATTTAGAAGTTAAAGCAGTTATTGAAGGGGTTAATCCTGGTCGTATATTTGTAGATAATAACGACTCTCCTAAAACTGGACTTATTTGGTTAGGTAATAATGATGGATTTTTCTTTATTGGAAATGAAGAAAATAAGGTATTTAATAACGACATAAATGATTTTATTGATAAAATAATAATTCCTGAAGCAAAGAAACTTCAATTAAATTACTTTATAGCAATTGGTAATCACCAAAGATGGAATAAGACCATAGAAAAAGTATTTAAACATCGTCAATTGAAAATGTCGAATCAAAAGGTTTACGAGATGCAAAAATGTAATTATAAGGAAAAATCCACTCCTGCGATTGAACAAGAATACAAAGTTTTAAAAATAAATAAAGTTCTTTTTGAAAACAATGATAATTCACTTGAAAACATTGAGTTTTTACGCTCAAAATTATTAGAGTTTTGGTCTTCACCCGAAAGTTTTTTTAACAAGGGAATTGGCTATTGTATTGCTTACAATAATAAGATTATTAGTGTATGTTTTTCAGGATTTGTAGCCGGAAATGTGCACGGTCTAGATATAGAAACAATAGAGGCACATCAAGGGAATAGACTAGGTCAAGAGATAGCCCACTATGTTGTAAAGGATTGTATCAGCGATGGTATGGTTCCGTACTGGGATTGTATGGAGACAAACAAGCCTTCAAACGTAATTGCACAACGTACAGGGTTTACAAATGTTTTCAATTATGTCGTGTATCTTTTTCCATTTTAGAAAATACTTTATTAAGCTCACGGGAAACTTCACATATGGGGAGCGTTAGTGAAGTGAATTATGTAGCTTTAAAATAAAGTTTGATCAAAAGAATCCATTTTGAAAAAAAGATTGATCAAAATGGATTCTTATCTTGTGAATTAGTAGACATTTTTTATAAAAAAGTTTGATCATTTTCTACCTAAGTTACTCCACAATCGCGTCCGATCGTATTATAAGGTCAGCCATGTAGTATAACTCCCCCAGATGGGAGGCATCGATTTTATCCGTTTTCACCTTACGTAAGCTTGTTTTTCTGGCCTCATAAGAAACCACCGGATTGATTAAATAATAGGTTATATGATGATCTTCAAGGAATTGGAGTACAGGTTCGTGATAGTGCCCGGTAGATTCAAAGATGACAACCTTTTATGATCGCAAAAGAAACGAGGGCAAGCCACACAAGGGCCTGTGCCAACAAACTCGTTCACTGGATCCATGCAATGTTAAAACGTCAGGAAGTCTTTGTAGATCAATCATAAGAAATCATTAAGGTTCACAATACTCTGAAACCTTACTGGCTCAGCAGTAAGGTTGTTTGGTATATCCAATTTTTAGTATAACATGTTTTTTCGAACTTTTTTAGACCTAAGTGTTGACAACTATTGGCTGGTATTGCTGAACAGTCGAAATTAAAGATGTCTTCCTTTATTGGGATTTGCACGACATTTATTCTTGATTATTCTCCATTTGTTTTAAATATAAATAAAGACCATAGTCTGTCGGAACAGAAATGTAACCCATCTGCCTTAACATAGCAGTGATATTACCACGGTGATATGTTCCATGATTCACAACATGGAGTACTTGCGCAAACACACTTGTTTCCATCAAGTCACCATTCGGGTTTTCAATCACAAAAGGTTTGTCTGTGTTTTCCATTTTACTTAGGAACAACTTGTATCGTTCTGACAGTTTAAGAAACATCGCTTCCATTTCTTCTATTCCCTTTGACACTGTTTCCTCTTTTAGTTGCTCTTGTAGCCTTAATGAATAATCCATGCTTTTACCAGAAAACACTTCTATCCACCCAAGATCAGAAAGATAAACATGGGCTAAAACATGAGATATCGATGAAAATACACTTTGAACTTCTTGACGATAAACATCCTTGGAAAGCTCTTTTAGTCTGTTGAAAATTTGTCTATTTGCCCATTCGTTATAGTCATACAATTGTAATTCAAGCTGCGCCATTTAAAACTTCTTCCTTTCGTGTTTGATATAGCACCCTAATTATACACTACCACTCTTGGTTTTTAGGTTCTATTCTTATTCCGCGAAAGCGCCCTTATCATGAAGACTCAGTTCCAAGATAATCTTACTCAAAACAATTACCAAACTTCTATTAGCTAGTATTCTTTAATAAGCGTAGAATCGACCAAGTTAATAAGAAGCTTTATTGTGGAGGGCTAATATTATAAGAAGCTATAAGCACCACAAATAAATCTAATAAAACGGTTAATGAAGAAAGTACAAGAGGAAAAATATATATTGCTGATTTATCGGAAGACTTAACAAGTCCAATTAAATTTATAGAAAATACTATTAAAGATATGTACAAAAAGACCGTTACATGATTCACCCAAAAATTTGTTGCCGGATCAACACCTGTACTCGATATAATATTAAACTAAATAAACTAAAAGCGTCTACAAACAAAAACAAAGCAAATAAAATAGACCAAATAGCTGACAAGAGGAAATTAAAAAAAGAAAATTCCATAGTTTTTTCCATTCCTTTTTTCTGTATTGATCAGGCTAACGTAAACGATATGTGAAATTACAATTTTTTACCAAACTTATATTGGCCGGTATTCCGGAATAAGCTATTGTCCCTAGGATTTATTATTTTGATTCGAGGTTACCGCTCTCCCTCAATATCTATCTTTTAAAAAACAGTAAAAGAGATATGAACATTAATACAATACCAGCAATACGATAGAGATTTATCGGAAGAGTCTTTACGCCAAACAGTCCAAAATGATCAATAACCATCCCAATAACAAGTTGACCTAATATCGCAGCTATAATGGCATTAGCGGCTCCTATTTTAGGTATTGCAACTACCATAATGAAAATATACAGGGCGCCAAGTATGCCAATAAACCATTTCCAACTCTGGAATGAAAAAAGTAAGCCTACACTTCCTTTTCCAAAAATCAATGTGCCCAATAATAATACTAGGGTTCCTGCTGAGTATGCTACAAACGCAGCTTCAATGGTCCCCATCCTTTTCCCTAATTCCCCATTCACACCAGCTTGAAGTGCTAAAACAGCACCTCCAATAATGCTTAATAATAAGTAAAGCCAACTCAACTGTTTCACCACCTCAGTTGAACGTATGAAAATAGATATTTTTCATATTACATAATCCTATAACTTTATTGAAAACTAACCTGTTTACAAAGGATCCTTCTTCAACCTTAGCCTCCAATTATGCAATGTTGATTATGTTACTTTGGTTTAAGGCTTACTTTAATGTAAATCTTAGGCGTGGTCCTTTTTCTTTAAGTCCTTTGGAAGAAGGTGATATGTAACTAAACCACTCGTTTGTTAACAAGGAATTCAGTTTCATTTAAGTTTAATCCAAAACCTTTTTAAGGTATTTTTCTGCTCGTCAATATGATCACGATCGCTTATCCCACCGTTATTTACTATAATTTTATTTGATGCTGTATTAGTTGAATTACAAACTAAGAGGACTTTTTCTAAATTCAATTCCTTTGCTTTTTCTAAGGCTAATGAGAGAATTAGGGTAGCATACCCCTTTTTTCTTGTTAAAGGTCTAATACCATACCCAATATGCCCGCCAGCATTAACCAGTGGTTCAGTTAAGCGATGACGAATATTTACGACACCAATCAATTCGTGATTATCTACTAACCAATAAGTAGAACTTGCTGATAAAAATCAAAGTCTATTGTTGGGTGTGTTAAAAACATAACTGGCATAACCCCCTTTAAATCTCCATTTATTTTAACATAAAAATCCATTTACCTTACGAAACGTTGCTAAGCAATCTGGCCCTTCACACAGAGAAAGCGCAATTCTTATTCCAGATTTGTGCCCGTTTGCTTAAGGTCTACATCTGTATTAAAAAGCAAATCACCTCTTCGAAGATTATTAATAGGACAGGGAGGGGTTGTATATAGTAAGAAATAAGAAGTAACAGACATATAAGGGGAGTGATTATTATTCAACGAAGAACAACCACCTTAATTGTTATTACATCCTTGTTTTTAGCCTTCTTGTTCATCCATACATCATCTGCTAATGGGATAAATGTATTTAAAGATGAAACATCTTCAAACCAGTTAACAAAAGCACATGAAGAGTCCAAAGTTAGTGTAAAGGGAGTATCCAATAAAACAGAGATAGCAGAAATAAAAGCTGACTTAACAAGACCTATGCTGAAATATCCCAAAACCGAAATAATTAGTTTTCAAGCATGGGATGATTCGGGGAATATGTTAGCCCCAACCGATTCAGAGTCAAGTAGTAGGTCCAAAAATAATAAAATTGTACACCAGGTTAAAATGAGTTTTGAAAAAAACCTAGGAAAAACAGAGTATCTTACAATCAAACCCGTTATTAAAAAAGTTAATTTCGAGAAGATGGACGATAAATCATCAGGGAAGGAGGTTAACACCGTAGGAAAGATTCCAGTCGACCAAAGAGTTTCAAAAATGGCAAACGGAGATTTACCTATTGTACTAGACCAAGGAGAAATGGGTAAAGTGTACATCGCTGATATTGAACGTCTTTCAAATAAAACAGTCATTCACGTTCAAGCAAAAGGTATTGATCCTATTCAACAGGTTAATGAGATTTGGCTTCAAGACCAATCAGGAAAAGACTATTTAAGATATTCTAAGCCAAAATTAAACCCTGAAAAGAATGAATACACTATAGAATTCCCTTCGGTTGATAACAAATTTAAAGTTATAACCACTCAGTTAGAAGCTCCGAATGTATTTGAAGACTTAGCAATAAAAGTCCCTCTTAACTGATGAGAATTCAAAACACTAAACACTAAACACTAAACCTTCCTAAGAACATACGCATTCCACAAAAAACTGGTTCCAGATCTAGTGAACCAGTTTTTTTTCATATGCGACTATAGCTTAATTAATAGTGTTTCCCCTGAAATTTTCACAGTCGCTTATTCAATTATATGCCCTTCGTATTATGAAAAAATAAGCGCTGATCTTTATTCCAGAAAAGCGCCCGATTGTTTAAGAAATCACTTTATACTACTGGTAATAAACATTGAGGCATCTTGGTTCATAAAAATACGATTTCCGTGATAGAATGTCTTAATCTTGATGGATTTGAATCCAACTTCGGATAATATTTTTTTAAGGCTTTCATCCGAAAAACCATTATGAACCTTTGGATGATTTACTTTATCGTTTTTGTCAAAATCAATAATAATTAATTTGCCACCCTTATTTAAAACATTAAATAATTCTTGTAGAATTTTTTTAGTATCCGGAATATGAAGAAGAACTAGTGACATTAAAACTATGTCTGCCTTAAGTTCAGGTGTTTCTTCGGTAAAGTCTGCATAAGTCACCTTGGAGTTTGTAATTCCTTTGCGAGAAATTTTTTCTTTTGCAACATCCAACATTTGTTTTGATGAATCCACTAACAAAACAGAATCCACCAAGCCCGATAATTCTAAACCAATTAGACCAGTACCACTCCCATAGTCTATTAAAGATTTTGATTTACTATTTCGTAATTCTGGTCTTACTTCCTTAACTATAACTTTGGCTAATTCAATTCGTTCTTCTGTATCATATTTTTTTGCCATCTGTTCAAAAACATTATTTTTCATATTCTGCTCCTTTGGCTTAAGTATATTTCTTTCCAAACTTTCCTATTAAAACTGATTTATTCCCCATGGCCCTTAAATGTAAAAAGGACGCGTTATTTGAACTGCACCCGATTGCTTTACATAGTATAAATTGCAACAAACAAAACAAATCCAGATGCAAGAAGAAGATTAAGAGCATCTGCTTTTCGTTTTTGAAATTCAATAATCCCTGTAACGTAAGCGCAAAATAACCCCCACCTATGAATAGATGAGGGCTTGTTCTATTATGGAATTACTTCTTTGGAACTTGACAGATTTCGGGTAACGATGAGGACCAGGGAAGAACCTTTTCCCAAGCCTCTGAATCGTCAAGATCCATCTGAGGAAGTTGTTCGAATAAATACGTAAGATAGTAGAGAGGGTTCAAGCCGTTGGCTTTCGCCGTTTCTACAACACTATAAATGATGGCGCTTGATTCAGCCCCTTTCAGGCTATTTGAAAACAGCCAGTTCTTGCGGCCGATCACGAATGGTTTGATGAATCGTTCAGCTCGATTGTTATCGATATCTACCTGTCCACCTTGCAGGTAGACGACCAGTTGATCCCATTGATTCAAACAGTATGTGATGGCTTCCCCTAACTTGCTCTTCGGCAGAACTTTGGCTTTATGATTCTTCAGCCACTCCAAAAAGTCCTCCAATATCGGTTTACTGTTCTCTTTCCGATACTCCAGGCGTTCTTCGTCTGTCCACGTTTTGCTTTTCTTCTCGATATCATACAATCGCTGAATCTTCTGAAGCGCCTCCCTGGCGACACTATTTACCAATGTCGAAGAAGATGGGGCTGCTTTCAGAGCTTCGTCGAATTTTCGGCGGGTGTGAGCCCAACAGCCCATCAGCTTTACGCCGTCCACTTTATGATAGCCTCCATACCCGTCGGTTTGGAGGAAGCCGGAAAACGATGTAAGGAATCGCTTCGCGTGCTTACCAGCTCGCGTACGCTGATAATCATACAGAACGATGGGCGGTCCGTTGCGACCGGTACAGTACAGCCACATATAGGACTTAGACTCAGCTGCCTTTCCATCTTCCCGCAACACCTGAAGAGGTGTCTCATCCGCATGCACCGATGAATGCTTCACCATGGCTTGATGAAGCTGGTCAAACAAAGGCTTCAACCAGTGGTGCGCTGCGTGGATCATCCAGTTGGCGATGGTGGCTCTGGATAAAGGGATTCCCATACGTTCCAACTGCTTTTCCTGACGATAGAGAGGCAACGCCTCGACATATTTCTGACTCATGAAAAATGCCAAACTTGAAGGGGATGCGAGACTTTTCGGAAGAACAGGGTTTGGCATAGGAGCTGTGTGAATAGGGGTTTCTACCCCGTGTTGTTCACATTGCCGGCAACTGTATACATGGCGCACGTGTTTTTTCACTTTCACCTGCGCGGGAATCACAATTAATTCACGACGCTCTTCCGTACTCATTTGATGAATGTCATGACCACATGACGAACAAGCCTGATCCTCGAGGTGGTATTCCACCGTTTCTGTAGGAAGGCTTTTCATCATCTCATCACGCTGCCCTTTTCGTTTTTTCCGTTTATATTCAATCGTTTCGATGGTCGGCTCCTCTTCCTTCGAATTGGAAGTGACTTCTGCCTCATCGAAAAGGGAAATCTGATCAGGGTTCATCTTTTCACTCGAAGCACCGAAACGCTTCTGCTGGCTCAATTTGAATTGTTCTTCATACCATTCTACCTTGGCTGCCAGTTTGGCGTTTTCATCTTCGAGTGATAGACAACGTTTTTCCAGTGATTCCATTGTCTTTGGGATCTTCGTCTTTGTGTCCATAAAAAAAGGATTCGACATAAATAGACGAATTCCTTCTTTTAAATCAATGTTCTTGCGTGAACAGCCCGATGGGCTCCTCGCTGGTGAAGAGGCAGCCCGTCCATCAGCCACCGGAATTGACGGCGACTGACAGGCATGACGGAAGCGTCATCGTCTGAAGGCCAATGAAACGTTCCTTTTTCCAGGCGACGATAATGAAGCCAGAATCCGTTGTGATCCCACTGGAGAATTTTCACTTTATCCCGTTTTCGGTTACAGAAGACAAACAGACAGGGAGAAAAGGGATCCAACTCGAACGCTTCCTGGACTAGGATCGACAAACCGTCAATCGACTTTCGCAAGTCTGTACTGCCCTGGGCGAGGTAAACCTTCTCCACGTGCGCCACGTTCAACATACAGCCTGGACTACTTTCAACACTTTGGCCAAGTGTTCCGGACAGACATCTTCGGATGTTTCAATCGTCGCTTTTCCGATGGAAATATGTACAGATGGTTGCGAAGACTCTTCTTCAACTTCTACAGCCACCCAGGAAGGCGCCGGCTCAGCTGATACTTGAATCTTCCTTTTCCAATAGCGAAAGGTATGAATATTTATATGATGGTTGTTACACCATTCTTTGGCCGTCTGACCGGATTCATGGAAATGAATCAGCCGATCTTCCCAAAGAGCTTGTTTATCCGTTTGGCTCATCAGCAATCCTCCTAAGAAATTCTGACTGTAGTATCTCACAGCCATGAGGAGGATTAGAAGGTGGGCATTATTTTCCGCTTACCGTTTTTGAAATTCAATAATCCCTGTAACAATAAGTGTTAGTCCTGCTAACAACAAAAGATAAGGCAACATTACTTCAGTTGTTCCTGTTATCAAAGCATAAATTGATAAGGCTATTACAATAAGTGATAAAATTAATCTAAGTATTTTCAACAATATCCCCCCTCAATAATGAATATAAGTCTTCAACACTCTGGCCCTATCACACAGAAAAAGCTCAAGTCTTATTCCAGATTTGCGCCCGTTACGGAAGATTATTTAACCCTTGTTTCACTGATATACCCGTTAGCTCAAGAAAATTGACTGTAGTGAAACAAAGAAAGCAAATAAACTAACGGCCACACCCAAATATCCATATCCTTTTCGTCCTTTTCGAAATTCTTCTACTCCCATTACTAACATAAATAAACCTAATAAAAAGTTACTTAATGGAAGCATATCGAAGTTTTTAGTAATTAACATATAAGCTGATAAAAGAATTATTATTACTGATAAAGCAAATTTTGATATTTTCAACAAAAATACCCCCTGTTCTATAAATTTAAGTATGACGCAATCCTTTACTAGAGAATAGCGCCCTTTTGTTGAACAATACTTATAAATTGATTTATTATAGTTTTCCATCAGTTAAGTAACTAACAAAGTACCCCGCGAACATAAATAAAAAAAAACTTAAGAACATAAGCGTATTAGCTACAATTAGCCAACGTTTTTTCATAAGCGCCGTAAAAACTACCCCAATTGGAGAAACAACAAAAGTTAACATCCATAGTTGACTTGGGACTTGAAAAACTATGTTCGGAACCCAAGCGAGTACACAAATAAATAAACAAACCAAAGATAATACTTTAAAGTTCTTTTTCTTGCCCATCTTAACACTCCTCCTTTACTCGCCTTGTTAGGAAGCCGAGTTCCTTTAACAGAAAAGAAAAAATATATCATCTAAATTTACGTTTGTACCTCTTATAACTTAAGCCGCCATAAACCACTGTGAAAGTAACACCACTTAAAAGAAAGCTAGTAAAAGCATTTGAGGAATATAACTATTTGCAGTGTAAATAGTACAAAATTGGCTGCGATTAATTCTATCGCAGTTCTTTTCACAAATCCTGCATTCTCCTTTTCTAACCAACTTTGTACCCCCAAGCAATAACACCTATAAATGGGACAAAAGCAGCATCAACTAAAGAAATAACCAAGCTTTTCTGCAATATTATGTAACAGGTATAAAACACAGCTGCGGTTAAGACGAGATACATAATGATGTTTATATGAACTTTCAACCTGATAAAATCACCTCTTTATCTCCTATAGTGGTTGAGACCATAATTAACCCCTTGCTATTAAGGTGGTACACCCTCCCTAATGATACGAAGGAAAAAAGAGATTCGTTTCACCAAAATACAAAATGGAAAGTTAGCCCTATTCATGCAAAAAAGGCGCAAATCCTTTATCCCGGAATGCGCCCTTTAGCAGAAGACTTGATTTCAAAATAATCTATCCTAAAATATCACTAATCTTCTATTAGCTGATATTCATGAACAAGCATATAGCTTACATTAGCTGGTATTACTTAAGAAGACTTTTTCATTTCTTCAAGCTTGTAACTTAATTGATTAAAGTCTTGGACTACATCAGGCATTGATAATTGCTTAGCTAATGCGATTCCTTTTTGTATAGATTTAGTGGCTTTTTCATATAAATTTGCTTTAATTTGAGCATCTGCAAGTGTATACCAGTAAAACCACGTATCTCTTTCTGATATTTTATCGTAATAAAATTTTTCTATAACAGGATAGTATTTAGAATAAAGTTCTTCATCAAAAACCAATTTTTGTCCATTCCATTTTAGAACGTCCACAAAATAGGTGTCGGCGACGTACCTCTGCCAAACAGCAATTCCAACATTTTTATCGTTTAATAGCTCAATCCTATGATATAAAACATCTGCGATTTCTTTTAAAGAATTATTACTCCACCTAAATATCTCAAGTTTATTTCCTGCTGAAGCACCGATTGTCACACCGAATAGATATTCTTTCCTACCATCACCAGTGATATCGGCAACACCTGAATAATGTAATCCTACTCCCTGTGCTTTTGTTTCCCATATTTTTTTCCATCCTTCATCTCCTTTCTTTAATACTATTGCTCCAAACTGTGAGGGAGAGGGTTGTGCTTTTGCTTTTATTTCAAAAGTAATAATTATTTCTTCCTGTCCATCTTCGTTAAGGTCATATAGTTGAAATGGCTTCGTTGATACAGGTTCTTTAGGGCTTATCAGGAATGAGTTTGAAGGTACAAACTCTTTAATAATTTTCATTAGATCTTCATTCCGTTTTTCTTCAGCGTGAGTGAAAACTGGAGGGAGGTTTAAAATGACGAAAATGACGAGTACCAGTAAAGTAAATAACATTATTTTTTTCATCAATAATCCCCTTTTAGGCTGGTATTGAAGCTTATTGTTCCCCAATTTTACCTTGTATATTAGAGACCACTGTTTAATTAGATGACCCTTAAATGCAAAAAGGACGCAGATCCTTATTCCGGAAATGCGCCCGTTCGTAATATAAGGTTAGCCAGATTTTTTACTGGTTGACCTTTTTTAATATGGTCTTATTATTAACGGTAGTCGGGGTAGAACGTAGCGCCCGTGGGGCTAAGATCCCGTCCGCAAAACTGTTCACCTCCTACTTGTATAAACGTGTTTCAGGCTGGTTGAGACAATGATCCCGTTTAACAAGCGAACCTACGACGTTACAAGAAGCCTTAGGGGATACCGACATTACGTGCAATTAAAGGAGGAGAATCGTATGAATCCAGTCATTGGTCTGGATGTTGCCAAAGGGGAAAGTCAGATTCAAGCGTTTTTAGATAAGGGAGAGCCTTATCGTAAAAGTTTTAGTATCTTGCATAATGTTAAAGGGCTTAATAAATTTCTTGACTTCTTAAAGGAGATTGAGTCTCTAGCTGGGGGGAAACCTTCGGTTATTTTGGAATCGACTGGACACTACCATACTCCTATTATTCAATTTTTAGAGGAACAACAATATATGTATATTATTGTTAATCCATTGATTGCACATCGAGCGAAAAGTTCAAGTTTGCGAAAGGTGAAAACAGATGCCATAGATGCCTACAACCTGTGTGAGCTTTATTATAAAGAGGAACTGGAACCTAGTAAGAAAAGAGGGATCCGCCTCTTAAACCTTCGTAATCTAACAAGACAGCACGAAACTATTTCAAGTGTAGCAGCACAAACCAAACTACAACTTCAATCGATATTGGACCAAGTATTTCCTGAATATAGAGGAGTATTTGGAAACCTGTATTCAAAAGTTTCTTTACAGGTGCTTTTAATATTTCCAACATCGAAATCAGTTTTAAGTGTCACTGGATCTGTCTTAGCAGATAAAATAGCTTCACTATGTAAGAGTCGTTCAGATAAATGGGCTAAGGAAAAGGCAAAAAAGCTACGAGATGCAGCAATTCGTAACCCATTTCAAAATAACTTGTATCAAAGTCATATTATTAACCTAGAAATAATGATAAATATTGTTCTTCAATACCAAGAGCATCTATCAAAGTTAGCTGCTGAAATAGATGCCCTTGCCAAAGAAGTTGAAGAATATGAATTAATCCAATCTATCCCAGGTATCGGAGAAAAAATTGCGGCAACGATAATTTCTGAAATTGGTGAGATAGAAAGGTTTAATCATCCCAAAAAGCTCGTTGCATTCACTGGAGTCGATCCTAGTGTGTACTCCTCTGGTAAGTTTACAGCTTCCGTAAACCGTATTACCAAAAGAGGATCTAGCAGATTAAGGCAAGCTCTATTTATGGCTGTTCAATGCGGAATACGAGACGCTCGTAAAAAGAAAACAAGCGTGGAAATCATTCCACGTAATAAAAGATTAAGAGAATTTTACGATAAGAAACGCGATGAAGGTAAACCTTTTAGAGTAGCGATCATCGCTTGTGTTAATAAGCTTTTACATTGGATTTTTGCAATGCTTAAAAGTAAGACAACTTTCCTAGATATAGCTTAAAAACTATATTAATCAATTTGAATACAAAATCTTCTAATCAGGGCATAACGGAAGGTTATTTGGCATGTTCATTTTTAGTATAGCATGGAAAACTTAAGATTTTTAATGAAAAATGTTGACAACTATTAGCTGGTTTTCCGGAATAATAAAATAAAAACTCATAAGGGTCAACAGCCGTAACACACCATACAATAGGTTTCATCGGTCTAATATGTATATCTGTTATTGGACAGGTTACATATTAGTATTAATATCAATATTAATAAAAACAAACTTTTTTATAAAGTATGTAAAATTTTTATTGTATAATATTTATTCCATTTTATCTCAAAATCTCTAGAAATTCATCAAAAATTCTTGAAAATGCTCGTTTATGGATTTTGTATCATGTATGTTACCTTAACATGTGGATGTTCAGCGTGTCGGAAGGAGTGTGTTTGAAAAAGGTATAAGAAGAGGTTTATATAACGTCAAATAAAGATGGACGCAAAACATACACGTTCTTTTAAAGTAACCTTAAAAACTAAATTAGGAGGAAAGTAATGAAGAAAAAATCTTTATTAACTTTAATATTTGCACTTCTTTTCGTTATGGTCGTGCCCCCCAAGTAATGGCATCACAATCAGCACCAGGTTTCGATCCCGCTGACGGAATGTATATAAAAGCCGATACTGAGCACTACTGGAAAGGTCGCTATTCTAACGGCCGGGTCTTCTCTGAGTACATTGCGAATGAATTGGCTGGTGATTATGGTAATTTGACAAATTATGCTGTTGGCGGAGCTTTTACTGGTGTCATGACAGGTACTAAGGGCTCAGCGGATGAACGTTCCAACTGGTCCCCTTGGTTGAAAGGCTGGGGCGGCGTACAACAAACCGAAAGATTTCTCGCGGATATGAATGGGCAAGCAGATCCCAAAGCCCTCTATATTATCAGCGTCGGCGGAAATGATGCTTATGCCGTCGAAAATCTTGGGGCTGAACGTGCGGCAGAACTTTCTAGTGACTTTGCTCTTAAAATGGTCCAGAATCTTGTAGAAGGTGGCGCCAAATATATCTTGCTGCCGAACCGTTTTGTGGACCAGCGTACTGATTTAACAAGTTTTGATGACATGAGAAACCAACAGGTTGTCCAGAAGATTGAAGCTTATCTTGCTTTGGACACCACTCCTGATGATGTGGAGGTTATCTACGGGTACAATCAGCGATTGCGTGCCAATATAGAAGAACAGGGTTTTGAAAAATTCGGATATAAAAGTATGGGCTTTTATATGATTTCCGACTGGGTTCCGGCCTATGGTTATGGCTTAGTCTCTGAAGACAATAGCGACATCTTCCCTACCAACGATAAGGAAGACATCTATGGTGGTTATGACAATTACTCAACCGACAGCAAATATTATAAGCCTGAAGCCGCTGGTTGGGAACCTGATGATTTCTACACTTATGACGAATACCATCTATCCAGCAGAAGCCAAAAACACATGGCTACGTACCTCTTAAATTCTGACATTACAACAGATGACGGTATCTTCAAAAAGGTCTATAACGGTAAAGTTAGTGATTTTGCTGAAGCTATTGCTGATGGTACCATTCCCTCAGAATATACTACGGTCTACACTTTTGGCGACAGCAGTATTGACACTGGTCGAGGTTTAGAAGTTACTACTGAGCTAGTGGAAAACCGAGGTAAACCGAAAGAATCGTCATACACAGTGCAACCAGGTGACAACCTCTGGAATATTTCAAAAGAGAATTACCACGGAGATCAAACCAATGCACAGAGTGTGCGAGAAGTCGAGGCAATATACCAAGCTAACCAGGATCAGATTCAGAATCCAAACCTAATATATCCAAATCAAACTATTAAATTGCCAACGATGAGTGGTTCCATGAACAAATGAATTAAGCAAATACCTTAAGTAAAAAGGCCAATCCACCGGGTTGGCTTTTCTTTTGGTGTGCCAGGCATTCTATAGGATTCAAGTCCCGACCCATGAAGGCAGTAGTAATCGTTAGCCAAAGACAAGGGATCCGAGGAATACCTGTTTCCCAGCCAAAAAGGAACGACACTGATCATCTATCGCCCGAGACAAGTGTTTTCGTTTGGCTACATCAACCCCTATAATTAAAGTCTGTTCATTGCTTTACTTGATGAAACGAACTTCGTCCATTAAAGATTTAGCCTGTATAGCGACCTTTCTTTACGTAATATGGAAGGTCGCGATTTTTATTTTTGCTTAGCTTTCGATTTTCGCGTTTTGCTAATACTCCCCCCTCCTATTCAATTATCTGGCCCGATGCGGAATATCATTATGTTATTCTTTCTATAATAATACCCTTTGGACAAATCATATCCAAAGGGGTAAAACGGTGCAACTTTATTTTAAACAGTTCATTTTTTTTACAAACGGTACGACTTTATTTTAAATCCACAAATTACGCATTTCTTCATTTTTACGGTCTTCCAGAAGGGGTGCTTTTCTATAATAAAGATTAGCGCTCATTTTTCATTTAAAATGGTGGGGATTTGAAATATTGTTCATAGATTGAATTATAACAATGGGGTGGTTTAGTGGGTAAAGACGCCTGACCCCTGGTGCGTTAATGGTATTAATGCACCGGGGGT
This sequence comes from Halobacillus shinanisalinarum, assembly GCF_022919835.1. Lineage (NCBI taxonomy): Bacteria > Bacillati > Bacillota > Bacilli > Caryophanales > Bacillaceae > Halobacillus > Halobacillus shinanisalinarum. The sequence continues at coordinate 3,507,386 of NZ_CP095074.1, forward strand.
CAGGCGTCAATTTTAAGATTCTTTATTTCTTACGTCTATGTCTTATTTTACCCATTCATCAATCAATTCCTGATTCTCTTCTACCCATTTCTCAGCACCAGCAAGAGGCTTCTCGCTATTTTCTACATACTCAATAAGCTTGCCGATTTGTTGATCATTCATTTTCCAATTTTTCAGCCATTCGCTCACTTTTGGATGATCTTCTTCAAATCCTTGTCTTGTCGCATGGTGAATTTTTTCTACACCACCATATGTTTTCTTCGGATCTTCCAAGAATTTTAAGTCATATTTGGAGAAGACCCAATGCGGACTCCAAAGAGGGGCTACGATAGGTTCTTTGTTTTCTATTGCCTTCCCAATTTCAGCTAACATCGCAGGTTCAGAGCTTGATAAGAGTTCAAATTCAAGATCATAGTCTTTAATTAATTGCTGCGTCACCTCCATCGTACCCGCGCCAGGATCAAATCCAACGATTTCGCTATCGAACAGTTCTTTATGTTCATTCAAGTCTTCAACACTATCCACTTCTTCTACATAGGATGGAACAACGAGTCCTACTTTTGCATTGTCATACCAAGTAGCCTCTGAGAAATTAACGGTATCTTGATATTCCTTCAAATAGTTAGCATCTTGAACGGGTAACCATATTTCTAAACTAACGTCCAGATCGCCGCTTTCTAGCGCCTGCATCGTACTGCCCATGTTCAAATTGTTTAATTTGACGTCATATCCTTTATTTTCCAAAATAACTTTCCACATATTTGTTACCGCAATGTTTTCAGCCCAGTTGACCTGACCAATGCTTATTTCTTTATCGCTTTCTTCTGATCCTGCAGCTGCTTCCTCATTAGTGCTTCCGCAGGCTGCCAGGACAGCAATCATTAGGATCGCTAAAATTAGACTAAATTTTTCTTTCCACTTGTTCATGTTAATTAACTCCCTTTTTTTATTTGATATATTTATTCCAATACATCTTAAATTAAATGTATTTAGAATTTATTTAACAAAAATGCAAAATAAAGCCCGCTCTTTTATATGTAAGAGTGGGACAGAGATGAAATCAGGTAGGCATTAGATACTTTTCGATAAACTACCTGACCACTTCTTATCAAGCTTACTCTTTTTGATCTTTCGGTAAGAATTCGAAGATCTCACCGCTTCTTATACTCGCAACCAGGTCTTCTAACCAGTGATAGTATGTTTTAGACTCTTCTAATTGGTCGTAGTATTCTTTTGCCTTTGCAACAATTTCTGGAGTACTGTTGGAATCTTTTATAACCTCTATGAAATCTTCTTGTGCTTCTTTAATGGCTTCCAAATTCTTTTTCGCTTCGCGTTCCCACATCTGACAGTAAAACGTCATAAAGGAACGGAAGAAATTTTTCTCCGCTGCATACGTATGTTTTCTGGAACCGCGTGTAAATGTTTTTTTTACCATTTCTGTTTCTTGGAGCCTGCGGACGCTAGTACTCATACTCGGTTTGCTCATTCCAAGTTCTATACGCATTTCATCAAGCGTCATCTGATCTTCAAAGTACATGGTTGCATATAAGTTTGCAGCAGCTGGTGTTACCCCATATAAATCCATTGTATCTGCAATGGCGGCTATGACTTTATTTTTGGCTTCTTCTATTTTGAGGCTCGGTCTTTCGGTAGATTCACTCATAGAGTCGCTCCTTTAATAAAAAGTGAACAGCGTTAAATTTTTATAAAATGTTCTTTATGAACTTAATGATAACGCGTTCAGATTTAATGTCAAATGTAAATCCTAAAGGGGTAGCATCTGTCTACTATTCTACCCTCTTAGTTACTTTTCAATATTTCTAAACTTAATCCTTTAAATGACTTTGACATCCATAAAAAGGCGTGCTAGTGTTAAAAACGTTAAATAAATTCTTAATAAAGTTAATATACTTCGAAAATGGAGTTGATAATAATGGATTTGAAACTGCAGCTGCAACATTATATTAATGGTAAATGGGTTGGCATGGACTCTGAGAATACGCGTGCGATTATTAATCCTTATAATCAGGAAGTTATTGCTGTTGTTCCCGAAGGTGATGAATCGAATGCAAAAGCAGCCATCGCTGCGGCAAGAGAAGCATTTGATAACGGGGAATGGGCTTCGACTCCAGCAACGGAGCGAGGGGTTGTCGTAAGGAAGATTGCTGAATTGATTGAGAGAGACAAAGAAGAACTTGCCTATTTAGAATCATTGGATACCGGCAAGACAGTAGAAGAAAGCCGCGGAGACATGGAAGATATCGCTGGAGTATTTCGTTATTATGCAGAAGTTGCGGATAAAGACGGCGGGGAGCTGATTGACTCTCCGATATCAAACTCTATTAGTAAAGTGGTGCACGAACCAGTAGGTGTCTGCGGGCAAATTACGCCATGGAATTATCCTTTACTGCAAGCATCCTGGAAATTGGCTCCAGCACTTGCAGCCGGAAATACTTTAATCATGAAGCCAAGTGAAATTACACCACTTACTACTATAAAAGTATTTGAACTGATAGAAGAAGCGGGTGTACCTGCCGGTGTTGCCAACTTAGTTCTTGGTTCAGGCGATACAGTAGGCGCAGAGCTTTCCAGTAACGAAGACGTAGACCTGCTTTCTTTCACGGGCGGCATTGCGACTGGGAAAAAAATTATGCAAGCGGCAAGTGCCAATGTGAAGAAGCTCGCCCTTGAGCTGGGCGGGAAAAACCCGAATGTCATCTTTGCTGATGCTGACTTTGAAATAGCTGTCGACCAAGCGTTAAACGGAGTTTTCTTTCACGCAGGGCAAATCTGTTCCGCTGGCACAAGACTGATTGTAGAAGAAAGCATTCACGATGAGTTTGTTCGTGCGCTTGTAGAACGCGTGAAAGAATTTAAGCTGGGAAGCGGATTTGACGAAGATACCCAAATGGGTCCACTGATTTCAGCTGAACACCTTGCAAAAGTAGAAAAATATGTAGAAACAGGGATTAATGAAGGGGCTACCTTAGCCGTTGGCGGCGGACGCCCAGAAAATCCTGAGTTACAAAAAGGATTTTTCTACCTGCCTACGATCTTCACAGACTGCACAACAGACATGAGCATCGTTCAAGAAGAAGCTTTTGGTCCGATTATTACGGTTGAGAAATTCCGTGCCGAAGAAGAGGCCGTAAAGCTTACGAATGACTCGATCTACGGACTTGCTGGCGGGGTTTGGACAAACGATATTGCAAAAGCTGAACGCTGTGCAGCGAAAATGCGCATGGGGACGGTTTGGATTAATGAATTCAACCTTTACTTCCCACACGCCCCTTGGGGTGGGTTTAAGCAGTCTGGTATTGGCCGCGAGCTAGGCAGACTAGGTATGGAAGAATATACAGAAACAAAGCATATATTCCAAAACCTTAAACCAGAGCCTATACACTGGTTCTAATATTATTCATTCGAATCAAGATTTAGCATGAGCTGCTGAATTGGTTTAAGGAATCGTTTTTATAAATACACTGACTCGAATCAATAAATGAAAGAAGGGGTTTAGAGCAATGCTTCTCCTATTGTCTGGATCCCTTCTTTCCATTTTCAACATCAAGGAGGAACAATAGATGACTGAAACCTATGACATTGTAATCGTTGGCGGCGGGAGTGCGGGTTCCGTACTCGGCGATCGTCTAAGTGAAGATGGAAAAAAAAGTGTCCTTGTTTTGGAGGCCGGACGGAGTGATTATTCATGGGACTTACTGATCCAAATGCCGGCAGCTTTGCCGTTTCCAGCAGGCAAAAGCCTTTACGACTGGAAATACGAATCTGACCCTGAGCCATATATGAATGGCCGACGGGTCAAGCATGCCCGAGGAAAGGTGCTCGGAGGTTCTAGTTCCATCAACGGTATGATTTATCAACGTGGAAATCCGAAAGACTATGAACGCTGGGGAGCCGATCCAGGTATGGAAACGTGGGATTTTGCCCACTGCCTTCCGTATTTCAAACGCTTGGAAAATGCATTAGGATCAAGAGATGATGAGCTTCGTGGTCACGACGGGCCGATCAAATTGGAACGCGGTCCAGCTAAAAATCCTTTATTCCAAGCCTTCTTTGATTCAGGTGTAGAGGCTGGTTACTCAAGAACCCCTGATGTGAACGGTTTTCGCCAGGAGGGATTCGGACCGTTTGATAAGCATGTGTACAAAGGCCAGCGATTATCTGCTTCACGTGCCTATCTGCATCCGGCAATGAAGCGTGAGAACCTAACGGTGAAGACTCGTGCTTTCGTTGCGAGTATCGATTTCGATGGTACTCGAGCCAAAGGATTGACATATCAACGAAACGGGAAGACTCATCAAGTTCAAGCAGGTGAAGTGATACTCTCAGGCGGTGCGATCAACACGCCGCAGCTCCTTCAACTTTCAGGTGTGGGAGATGCCGAACACCTTCGCTCCCTTGGCATTAAACCGGTCGTTAATCTTCCAGGTGTAGGAGAAAACCTCCAGGATCACCTCGAAGTCTATGTCCAACACGCTTGTCCGGTTCCTGTTTCCGAACAGCCGAACTTAAATAAAGCGCGCATGCCTTGGATTGGTTTGCAGTGGATGCTCGGACGTACGGGACCGGCCGCAACGAACCATTTCGAAGGCGGAGGTTTCGTGCGTTCAAACGAGGAAATCGATTACCCGAACTTGATGTTCCACTTCCTTCCGGTAGCAGTACGGTACGATGGACAAAAAGCGCCAACGGATCACGGGTTCCAAGTACACATCGGACCTATGTACTCTGATGCCCGCGGTTCATTAAAGATTCGTTCAAAAGATCCGAAAGAACATCCGAGCATGGTCTATAACTATCTTTCTACTGAACAAGACAAACGCGAGTGGGTGGAGGCAATCAGAATTACTCGTGAAATTATGTCTCAACCAGCTATGAAAAAGTACAATGCTGGGGAACTTTCACCTGGCCCTACCGTTCAATCAGACGAGGAGATTTTGGAATGGGTGAAAGAAGATGCTGAGACTGCCCTTCACCCGTCTTGTACGGCCAAAATGGGACCAGATTCAGACCCTATGGCTGTCGTAGATCCGCAAACCATGAAGGTTCACGGACTCGAAAATGTACGAGTAGTCGATGCTTCTGCCATGCCTTATGTTACGAACGGCAATATTCATGCACCTGTATTGATGTTAGCAGAAAAGGCAGCGGACCTTATCCTTGGACGTAAACCGCTGGATCCTGATCATGCCGATTACTATCGTCATGGAGTACATCCTGAGGATGCAGGCACAGTATCTAAATAACGCTTTCCGTAATAAGAAGGCCTCTTTCAAAATGTATTTGCTCTTGAAGCATACATTTATGATAGAGAGCCTTCTCTTTTTTTGGATCTCTTATTTCCTCTCTATACAACTCCTCTTACAAAATATAAATTTAATCACATCATCGCGATAATTATGGGACTCGGAGGGTACTTGTGTTTACGCTGGCGGATAAAGACGCCTGCCCCAGCGCGTTAATGTATTGACGCACTGGGGGCAGGCGACAATTTTGACAAAGTATTAAAAATTCCTCCGTGGACCATACATTTGGGATTTAACGACACAAATGAAGGGCCCTGTAAATTATTCGGATTTTACTGAATATTATTTTAATTGCGAATACCTTCGTTTATACTGATTATACGTACCTTGGTGAGGTGAAAAGGGGATGATAAATGATCTGAGAATGTAAGAATTACCTCTAATGTTAAATAGACTGCAGAAGTTAGGAGGATAATGCAAGGTACGGCATTAAACCTGTTTTATTATTAAGCGGGGCAGGACACGATACTATATTTTTGTCTGGCAAGGATGGGAATAGCCATAACTCGAAGGGATAGTCAGCGCTAAATAATTAGTAAGGTCGGTACATATTATTAAACGTTTATCGAAACACAGAGGAAAAAATATATACGTTAAGGTAAGGGCGTGTGTGACTGAGAGACGTCTATAACCACAGTCTTTAGAGTAGAGAAATGGGGGAAACGAAGTGTTAAGTGAACCTGTAGTTGCAGCGATGTTGATGTTAGCGTTATTGGCAGTAGGTGAATTTTTGTCGATCATCTCAAGAGCAAGAATTCCAATGCTGCTTGTTGCTTTATTCGGTTATTTGATTTTAATCTGGATAGGCATTTTTCCGAAAGATCTTATTGACAAATCAAACCTTGCAACGTTCGGAGCTGTGATGGTTGCACCGCTCATTGTACATATGGGAACGCTAGTACCTTTTCGGTTACTAAAAGGCCAGGTAAAAGCGATATTAATTTCCCTTTTCGGCGTGATATGTTCAACTGTTCTCATCCTTCTTATAGTCGCTCCGATTATTGGCTATGAAGAGGCTGTTTCTGGATCGGGGCCGCTGTCGGGAGGACTTGTTGCCACCCTTATTACGTTTGAAAAGCTTGAGGAAATAGGCTTGGCAAGTATGGTTACGATTCCAGCGCTAGTCTATGGATGTCAAAAGTTAGTAGGTATGCCGCTTGCCTCCAATCTTTTGCGTCGTTATGCATTAAAACTTCGGGCTTCGATTGATGCTGGAACATTTGCGGCTGCTGGTAAACCAACTAGTGAAGTTTCCGCAACAACAGAAGAAAATGAAAACAGCTGGCTCCCGGAAAAGTATCAAACGAGCATTATTTTGTTGTTTCAATTGTTTATCGGTGGTTCTCTTTCCGTCTGGCTCGAAAGTCTTACAGGCATTCACTACAGTCTTTGGGCACTATTTATCGGGATTATCGGCACCTATTTCGGTTTTTATCAGCCTAGAATGATGCAACGCGCAAACACATTTGGTATTTCCATGGTAGGACTACTTTTTGTAATTATATCTGCGATGAACGATATTACGATTGGTATGTTTGTCGATTATCTTCCCGCCGTTCTTTCGATTCTTGCCGTTGGAGCGTTTGGCATTTTGGCCGGAGGTTTTCTTGCTTCAAAAGTGTTGAGATGGGATCCGTATTTAGGTGTTCCGGTAGCACTTACGGCTATGTTTGGATTTCCCGCAGGTTATATCTTGGCTGAAGAAGTAAGTAGAAGTGTCGGCAGGGATGAAGAGGAACAACAAGTCATTCTCAATAACATTTTGACACCTATGCTTGTCGGCGGTTTTACAACGGTAACAACAGCCTCGATTGTTATTGCTACGATTTTGATGGGTACGCTTTAACCGAAACGTTGGCGTAATTGGTGTACAAAAGTTTGCTAAGAGTAGTCTCGCAAGATTCTTGATGCACAAGCAATTATTATTGGTTTTGGAGCACCTTTCGCATTTGCGAATACGTATGCGTCGAACGAAAATATCGCCATTGACAATTATCTGAGCGGTATTAATTAATGGCAACAATTTTATTACTAATATGGAAAGAGGGAAATGCAGTGAACTTATCTGAAATCTCGGATGTGGTTGAGAAACGAAAGGATCAATATTTGGAACAGTTATTCACATTACTGCGGCAGAAGAGCATTAGCGCACAAAATATTGGAATCAGAGACTGTGCCGAATTATTAAAAAGCATGATGGAGGATATTGGTATAAACACTCGCCTGATGGAAACTGACGGACATCCGGTGGTGTATGGTGAGGTTATAAAGGATCCTGATGCGTTTACATTATTAATTTACGGTCATTATGACGTTCAGCCGCCGGACCCGCTTGATGAGTGGTTATCACCCCCGTTTGAGCCAGCCATTCGCGACGGGAGAATTTTTTGCCGCGGTGCAGGTGATAACAAGGGACAATTGATGGCGCAAGTTTTGGCGATTAAAACTTATTTAGACACATGCGGTGAATTGCCGATTAACATCAAAATGGTGTTTGAAGGTGAAGAAGAAAGTGCAAGCGTAAATCTCGCTTCTTTCGTTGAGAAAAACAAAGAACTTTTAAAAGCCGATCTCGTATACACATCGGATGGTCCTATGCATGACAGCGGTGCACCGTACGTTTTACTTGGTGTCAGAGGGATGTTATACGTGGAATTGACGGCAAAAGGCGCTGATTGGGAAAACCATTCCGGTAATAAAGGAAATATTGTCCCGAACCCCGCATGGAACTTGATTGATTTGTTAAGAACGATGCGTGATGAAAACGGACGGGTTTTAATCGAAGGATTTTACGATGATATCCGCAAACCGACGGAGAAGGAAAAAGAGATTATTAAAGAGCTCCCGTTTGACAGAGAACAAGTTGCCGAAAAAATCGGCTATAAGCAATTAGATATGAACGGAGAAGAGTATTATCATAAATTAACGATGGAACCGACATTTAATATTGCTGGGTTTACGAGCGGATACGGTGGAGAAGGAACGAAAACGATTATTCCTTCACAAGCAACGATAAAAATGGATATGCGGCTTGTTGTTGATCAGGACCCATATGATATCTACAAGAAGTTCTGCGCTCATGTCGAAAAATATGCTCCTGATATTGAAGTCAAACATCTTGGAGACATGAAACCGTCAAGGACGCCAGCTGACCAGGAGGTTGTCGATGTTGTCACAGGGGCGGTGAGCGAATCCTTCAATCAGGAGACGATTTTGCAGCCGAGTCTTGGAGGAAGCCTTCCGGACTATGTATGGACAAAAATATTAGATTTGCCATCTGTCGTCGTTCCTTACGCGAATTTCGATGAAGCCAACCATTCTCCAAACGAGAATATTGGGGTTAACAACTTTTTCAACGGAATTAAATGCACGTGTAATGTCATTCATAAGCTTGGAAAGTATTCGACACAGTGCTAAACAACAAAGAGGTTCCGTTCTCAGAACTTCTTTCCATCTATTAGGGATACAGTCAACTTTTTATCACTCAACTAACGGGCGGATCCTACGGATAAAGTCGCCTGACCGCCGTTTCGGTAGCGATTACGGAATTTTATAAAAAAATAAGAGCCTCTCAAGCGTCTCATGAAAAGGATGGCTTGTGAGGCTCTTTCTATAACTATACATAGAACGGAGCCATCCTATTTCGGAAACGGCTGCGTTCTATACTTTGATCCTTGGACAGTCCTTGCGGTAGGAATGATAACTGTGCGATCATTTATAGCTTTGTTTTTAATAATCTTGAACAAGTGTTTCGTTGCCACTTCTCCGAGCTCATCTGTTGGGTTTTCTATCTGGATGATAGATGGGAATAGGAAAGATGTAATCTCCGTATTACTGTAGCCGCCAATAAGAATACCCGAAGGAGTCGAAATGCCATGCTCTTCTAAATTCTTATATAAGCTAAGCAGTTTTAGATCATCTGTAGCAAAGATAGCTGTTGGGAGTTCTTGCTGCTCGAAAAGCTTTTGGGAATTTCGGTAAGCTTCGTTCATCGTAAAGCCACAGTCGATCATGAGCTCATCTTTAACAGGGATGTTGTTATCTTTTAGACATTGTATATAGCCTTTTAATCGATCAATCGACACATGATATTCTTGTGGAGAATACAGGCATGCAATATCCTTATGTCCTAAATCGATCATGTATTGGACAAGGTTATAACTGTCTAAGAAGTTATCCGTGTCGACAGAGTATATGTTTTTATACTCCCCGGCAACTTTTCCGATGACAATGGTCGGAATGTTAAACTTATCGATTTCTTTGAAGTAGTCTTCATCGGAGGGAGAGCTAAGCATAATAATACCCTTCACAATTTTGGATGCGGTTTTTGCTATACAACGTTTGATTTCTTCCACATCATTTTGAGAGGTCTGGAGTATGACATCATAGTTTTCCTCGTCAGAAAATCTTGATATGACGTGAAGGATCTCAGAGAAGAAAGGGTTGTTTTTTGTTGTTGTCGTTGATCGAGAAACGACAAGAATAGCATCGAAACCAGAAGAAAGTCCGCGGGCAATTTTGCTTGGTTGGTAATTCAGTTCTTCTATCGCTTTTTGTACTTTCTCTTTGCTTTTAGAAGATATATTAGGGTTATTATTTAATACTCTAGATACAGTCGACTTTGATACGTTCGCAGCCTTTGCTATATCATAGATCGTTGGATTCATTATTGTTCACCTCTTTTTGGTACCGGTTCCATTACATAGTATCAAACTTATTAAAGTATGTCACCAAATAGCTTTTATTTTAGGTTAGAAATAGAACGGGGTTTCCATAAATTAGTTAGTATTTAACATGATATAAGTGGCTTCAAATAAGGAGTTTTACTGAAATATTATGTTGACAGCAAAACAAAAGATATATTATGATTTTCACAAATGGTAACGCTGTCATATTTTTTGTAGGTTTTTGGGAGCGGTCCCTAAAAGTGCGTCTAGTAAAAGGAGATATGGATTTCTCAGAGGTAGAAGCAGCAAAAACTATTCAGGAGGCTGACACATGAAACTAAAACTGTTTGGAATAATTGTTTTCATTGGACTCTCTGCAGCTTTAATCGGCTGCTCTAGTGAAACTGGCCAATCGAAGGGGGGAGAAGTAACCATTGAGTTTATGCATACTTCTGTAGAGCAGGAACGCTTAAAGGTAGTAAATGGGTTAATACAAAAATTTGAAGAGGACAATCCCAATATAAATATTGATCCAGTGGTCGTCGAGGAAGGCAGTCTGTCGACAAAAATCATTACATTAGCTCAGGCGGGCGAGTTGCCAGAGGTTATTGAGGTTGGGCAGCAGCATGCAAAGATGCTGGATAAAAACGCTCTTGTCGATACGGATGCTTTGAAAAGCGTCATTGAGGATATTGGGAAAGAAGAATACTTTGACGGGACATTGAAGCTTGTACGTACTGAGGACGGTAAGGGGTTTAGAGGCGTCCCTATCAGCGGGTGGGTACAGGGCATATGGTACAACAAAGAAATGCTAGCTTCCAAAGGTTTTGAGGAGCCTCAGAACTGGGAGGAGCTGCTAGAGATTGCGGAAGCATTTACAGATAAGGCCAATCAAAAGTATGGGATTGCTTTACCAACTGTAGAGGGGAATCTCTCTGAGCAAGCTTTCTCACAGTTTGCCCTATCGAATAATGCCAACATCTTAAATGCTAACGGGGAGATCACTCTAAGTACTCCAGAGATGAAAGAATCCTTAACGTATTATAAAAAATTGTCGCAATATACGATGCCTGGCTCAAATGGCGTGACCGAGGTAAAAGACGCGTTTATGAATGGTACAGCACCAATGGCCATCTATTCTACGTACATTTTACCCGCTGTTTACGCTCAAGGTGACCCTAGTAACCTTGGATATGCCATTCCGAAAAAAGAACAAGAGGCGGTTTTTGGTACAGTCAGTTCTTTAACGATTCCATCTGGGCTAGAAGAACAAAAGAAAAAAGCGGCGCAAACGTTTGTAAAATACCTTTCCAAAACTGAAAACGCAACCGAATGGATACTCATGGCTCCAGGTGGTGCTCAGCCAGTACATAAAAGTGTAGTAGCGAGTGAAACCTATCAATCTAATAAAGTCATTAACGCATTTGGTGATTTATCTACTGAGATTGCCGAATCCTTTAATGAAATTCAAGTATTCGGTTTAGTAGAGAATAAGAACTTCGTGAAAATGGGTGACATTTCAAGTTCTAATGCGATTCCTATCATGATGAATCAAGTAACGGTTGGTGATGCTAGTGTTGAAGAAGGGATAAAGGCGGCGCAAGAACAGTTGGATAAAGTCCTTGAATAAGTGTAGTCTCTTCTAAAATATTAGGTGCGGATTAAGATTCCTCCTGCAGCCAGTTAAATCTTGTTTAGAAAGGTGGTCAACCTATTGTTTAAGGTCAAACGAGAAACTTCCGATGGAAAATTAGCATTGATTTTATTATTACCGAGCTCACTTTTAATCTTATTGCTAATTGGCTACCCAATGCTCTCCAATTTCTATATAAGCTTTTTTGAGCAACCCATTAACCCTGAGTTTCCTGCAGAGTTTATAGGACTTGAAAACTACATAGAAACATTGACGAATATTGAGTTCTATAAATCCCTAGGTATTACTCTTCTTTACACACTGTTGGTGGTTGTGGGTAGTACAGCTCTAGGTCTTTATGTAGCGATCATGTTTAATCGTCCATTTCGGTTTAGAAAGATTGCACGTTCGCTGATCATTTTATCTTATGTCACTCCGTCCATTTCACTGATCTTTGTTTGGAAATACATGTTCAACAGTGGATATGGGATTATCAATTACATTGGCAGGGATATGTTGCATATATTTGATCGGGCACCTCTCTGGTTTGATAATCCTACCAGTGCTTTCATTCTTGTCGTGTTATTTGCGATTTGGAGGTATTTCCCTTATGCCTTTATCGCGTTCTTGGCCATTCTTCAAACGATATCACCAACTTTATATGAAGCAGCAGAAATGGATGGCGCGAACGTCTGGCAAAAGTTTAAAACGGTTACGTTACCTGCCATCATGCCGGTCATGCTTACGGTGATCACGTTACGAACGATCTGGATGTTCTATATGTTTGAGGACGTCTATTTATTAACAAACAAAGTAAATGTACTAGGAGTCTATTTATATGAAACCGCGTTTGCCTTTAATGATTTAGGCAAAGCATCAGCGATTTCCGTTCTTCTATTCTTAATCATTAGTACATTAATTATTGCTATTAGGAAGAAGGTGAACTTAAATGCCAGCAGTTAATACAAGATCGACGAAAATGGCAAAGAGAGCGTCCTTTTATATAGGAATAATCGTTCTATTATGCGTTTGTCTATTTCCTTTCTTTATCATGCTTATGACGGCATTTAAAGGCTCTGAAGAAGCTATTTCAAGGAACCCAACATTTTTCCCGAAGGATTGGACGGTCCAGCACTTTCTCGACATCTTTGACCCAACGATCTTCCCTTACCTTCATTATTTACAAAACAGTTTTATCGTTTCCGTAACAGCATCTGTCATCTCTGTCGGGATCGCTATATTCGGGGCTTATGCCCTTTCACGGTTGAACTTCAGAGGGCGTCTGACGATCAACGCTAGCTTTTACACAGTATATATGTTTTCAGGCATTCTTTTGGTTGTGCCCTTGTTTAAGGTTATCTCCGGGCTAGGTCTGTACGATACAAAAACATCACTCATTATCGTAATGATTGTTCAGACTTTGCCCACAGCCATATTGATGCTAAATAGTTATTTTGAAACGATCCCTAAGGATTTAGAGGAAGCAGCAAAAATAGATGGATTAAATCGAGTGAAAGTGATTTTCTACATTATCATTCCGCTTTCATTTACAGGGATTGTTTCCGTTTTTGTTTATTGCTTTATGGTCGCCTGGAATGATTTCCTGTTCGCTTCGATTTTCTTTTCGGGATCAGAGAATTTTACTTTACCTGTAGGGTTATATGCATTATTCAGTAACCCTGATTACGTTTGGGGAAGAATGATGGCCGCGTCGATTATTACAGCACTGCCTGTGGTCATTATGTATGCTATATCAGAAAACTTAATTAAAGGAAATGTAACAGATGGAGGGGTTAAAGGATGATTCAAAAAGAACAAATCAAAACGCTAGTCGCTACAAAACCAAGGGAAGCAGCCTTTCTAAATGTTGATGCACCTGAATTAGGGGAAGAAGAAGTGAAAATCAAGGTTGAATTTTCAGCTCCGAAACACGGGACGGAGGTCGTCGATTTTCGAGGGATTACTCCTTTCATGGATGAAGAGTTTTCAGAGGAGTGGAGAAGCTTTATTCCAAGGGAAGATACCTCGGAAAAAGGAATTGTGTTCGGTGAGTTCAAGCTAGGAAATATGATAGTCGGTGAAATCGTAGAAACCGGCCATAAGGTCACGGATGTTTCGGTAGGGGATCGTGTTTGCACGTATGGACCAATCTCTGAGTATGTGATTGTGAATGCTAGTAACAACCATAGACTATTAAAAATGCCGGAGCACGGAAAATGGCAAAATGCAGTTTGTTATGACCCTGCCCAGTTTGCGCTAGGTGCCGTGAGAGATGCGCATATTAGACCAGGTGACTGTGTCGCTATTTCTGGCTTAGGAGCGATTGGTCAAATTGCGATTCAGCTCGTGAAAAAAATGGGAGCCAGCTTAGTGATAGGTGTTGATCCTATTGAACATCGAAGGGAGATTGCTAGAGAAGGAGGGGCTGATGTGTGCCTGGATCCCACTAGCTGCGACGCCGGTTTTGAAGTGAAAAAACTGACGGATAAACAGGGTGTGGATGCTTGGGTTGAGACAAGCGGGATCAGCAGTGCCCTTCAGGATGCGTTAAAAGGAACCGGTTATGCTGGTACGATCTCCTATATCGCATTTGCTAAGCCTTTTCCAGAGGGACTTAATTTTGGACGGGAAGCCCATTTCAACAATGCCAACCTTGTATTCTCAAGGGTAGCGAGTGAACCGAATCGTGATTATCCGCGCTGGGATCGGAAGCGGATTGAACGAACGTGCTGGCAGTTACTCATGAACGGTCATCTGGACTGTGAAAAAATCATTGATCCGGTTGTAAGCTTTGAAGATAGTGCAGAGGCTTATATGAAATATGTCGATCAATCACCAAATCTTAGTATCAAGCTTGGAGTCCAACACGGATAAAGAAAGGATGGAGAGTATGAAACTCGCAACGCAAAATCAGAGCTTTTTTCCTGAAGGGATCATCGAGAAATTTCACTACATTAAAAAGCTTGGCTTTGACGCGTTTGAAATAGACGGGAAGCTATTAGTGGATCATAAAGAGGAAATTAAAAACGCCATCGATGAAACAGGCGTTGTCGTCAATGCCGCTTGCGGGGATATGACGGCTGGATTGGTGATTTCTCAGAAGAGAAACGTCAAAATGGTTTAAAGGAAATCACGGAAATCTTAAAAGCTCTTCAATATGTAGGAGGAAAAGGAATTGTCGTTCCGGCAGCCTGGGGAATGTTTACGTACCGCTTACCTCCAATGGAATCACCGCGAAGTCAGGAAGAGGACTGGAAAGCTGTTAGTGATTCTCTGCTTCATTTAGAAAAAGCAGCAGAGGAAACCGGTACGACGATTTTTCTCGAACCTTTAAACCGTTACCAAGACCATATGATCAATACGATTGCCGATGCTCGACAATACATTGAAGAGAATGGGGTGCAACACACAAAAATCATTGGTGACTTTTATCATATGAACATTGAAGAGGATAGTCTCGTTGGATCATTGCACGCCAATCGAGACGTAATCGAACATATTCATATCGCGGATAATCACCGCTACCAGCCAGGTACTGGATCGATTGATTTCGAGGAATGCTTTGCTCAGCTTCGTCAGGATAACTATGCAGGCTATGTAACGATCGAGGGACGGATCAGAGGCGAGCATCAGGAAGAAGCGTATAAGCAATCGATCGCTTATCTAAAGTCATTACTGAATAGCTGAAGGAGGGTATCCATTGAAATCAATGAGGGTCGCGATCATTGGTGGCGGGGATGTAGCCGAGAAGAAACACCTTCCGAATTACCGGAGTTATGAAGGTGTTGAAGTCGTTGCTGTACTGAACAGAAGGGAAGAGAAGGCTCGTTCATTCGCTGAGCGCAATCAAATTGACCATGCCTACACTGACCTGGAAGAAATGCTGAGTACGGAAAAGCCGGATATCGTCAGTGTCTGCACACCGAATAAATATCATTACCATCATGTTATGGAAGCCCTGAAAGCGAATTGTCATGTGCTTTGTGAAAAACCTCCGAGTATAGCTGCTTCTGAGGCTAAAGAAATGAATGACCTAGCCAAAGAGAAAGGCTTGGTGCTAGCTTATAACTTTCAACATCGTTTTTCAGAGGAAACGGCTATTCTGCGTAACAAAGTTCAAGAAGGGATGCTTGGTGACATCTATTACACCAAGCTCTCTGCCTTAAGAAGGTCCGGTGTGCCAGGCTGGGGGAATTTTATTAGTAAAGACCTTCAAGGGGGCGGTCCCTTAATCGATATAGGCATACATATGCTGGATAGCGCTTTTTTCATCATGGGATTTCCAGAAGTGAAAAAGGTAACGGCGAACATGTTTCAGAAGATTGGACCGTATAAATCAGAAGGTTCTTTTGGCACATGGAATCCTGATCAATATGGGGTAGAAGACTCGCTGTTCGGCTCGATTGAACTTAAGAACGGCGGGTTAATCCAAATCGACACGTCCTTTGCGCTTCATATGAAACAAACGAAAAAGCTGAATATCGAGTTTGCTGGAGATCAAGCGGGTGCCACCTTGTATCCTTTAGAAATTTATACAGACGAGAAGGGTGAACTCGTAACTCTGTTTGAAAAAGGCCCTGCCGATACAGATGACCGTGAACGACTTTCGATTCATTCTTTTATCCATAAATGCTTAGGATCACAGGAAGAATGGATTACAAACGGTGCAGAAGGATATGAAATTCAGAAACTAGTTGAAGCGTTATACAGATCTGCTGAAATAGGAGAGAGTATTTATTTATGAGGAATTTGAAGCTTTCCGAAGACCATTTCGATCTCAAAAAACTAAACAAATATGCGACGCTCATGACACTCGGAAATGGATACATGGGCATTCGGGGCACACATGAGGAAGACTATCCTATTCAAAAGCGTGGATTATTTGTCGCAGGCATTTATAACAATTCGAGCACAGAAGAACCTGAGGAAATAGTAAATCTCCCAGATGTCATGGGGATGGACCTGGAAATTGATGGAGAAGTCTTTTCTTCATTGAAAGGAAAAACGATTTCTTATGACCGAACACTCCATATGGATAGAGGAGAACTAACAAAGGATGTTGTTTGGGAAAGAGAAGATGGCCTGCGTCTGCAATTTACGTTTCGCAGACTAGCTGCTAAACATGATGTCCATGTGCTAGCTTCAAAAGTGAGTATTGAGAGCTTGAACAGGGACGTAACGATTACAGTGCGGACAGGCATTGATGCGCAGCAAACGAACTTTGGCCGCCAGCATTTGCTGGAAGATCATGTTCAAGTCCATGACGAAACCTATATGCAAGGTACGTATACAACAACACGATCGCATCAAACCATTGGCTTATTCTCGACATGCACCTATTCAAAGAGCTGTGATGTCCATTTTTTTGCGGAAAATCGCCAGCTGCTATGTGAATCTACGGCTTCATTGAAGAAAAATGAACCATTTCATATGGAAAAACTCAATGCGGTGTATACAAGTATCGATCAAAAAGTTGACGAGTTAAACGATATCGGTTTAGCGAAGGTGAAAAATTTATCGGAAGAAGGATATGAACGGATTCTACAACAATCAGAAAACACTTGGAAGGATTTCTGGAACGAACGGCGAATTGAGATCCATTCCAGCAACCCCATGGATCAGCAGGCGATTGATTTTGCCCAGTATCACTTGGAGATTATGGCTCCGAAACATAACCCTAATCTTAGTGTGGCAGCTAAAGGATTAACGGGTGAAGGCTATAAAGGACACGTTTTCTGGGATGCGGAAATCTTCGTCTTACCTTATCATCTTTACAATGATCCTAAGGCAGCTAAACAATTGCTGGAATACCGGTATAATAGATTACCAGAAGCCAGAGAGCGAGCGAAGGCAAATGGACATGAGGGTGCCCAGTTTCCATGGGAGAGTGCACGAACGGGCAAGGAAGAGACCCCTGCTTATGCGGCCATCAATATAAAAACTGGCGAACGGCAAAAAGTGGCCTCAGCCTTAGCGGAGCATCACATTGTAGCCGATATCGCCTATGCTGTTCTCCATTTTTATCACGTAACCGATGACGAGGAGTTCATGACCGCGAAAGGGCTAACGATGCTTGAAGAAACGAGCAAGTTTTGGCTGAGCCGCACATCAGAACGTGACGGACAACTGCACCTTTTAAATGTCATCGGTCCAGATGAATATACAGAGTTTATTGATAACAACGCTTATACGAATTACATGGCCCATCATGTTGTAAAACAAACGCTGCAAGTATTGGATACATTCAACAAGCTAGATGAAGAATTTCGAAAGGCAGCGGAAGATTTTCTAAACCGATTGTATTTACCGAAAGAGAACGCTGACCAGCTTATTCCCCAAGATGATACGTTTTTAAGAAAACCTGCGATTGACTTATCCAAGTATAAAAAGAATCAAGGCAGCCAATCGATCCTGCTTGATTACTCCAGAGGCGAAGTAAACGAGATGCAAATCTTGAAGCAAGCGGATGTTGTCATGCTGTTATATCTGTTCCCTGATATATTTTCTAAAGAAGTGGTCGAGAAGAACTTTACGTATTATGAAGATAAAACGATCCATGATTCTTCGCTAAGTAAAGCAATTCATTCCATTTTGGCGATGAGATGTGATCAAGAGGAACTGGCCTGCCAACTCTTCCAGGAAGCGTGCTTAATTGATCTCGGACCGAACCCTCACTCTTCAGATGAAGGGATTCATGCGGCCTCATTAGGTTCCATCTGGTTAGCTGTCTTTAGCTTCTTGAATTTATCGTTTGAACAGGAAGGGATTAAACTGAATCCTACGCTTCCTGCAGCATGGTCTTCCTTTAAACTGCCCTTTCATTATAAAGGCAGAAAAATTACGGTAGAGATGAATCAGAATACGTTATGCATTGAGAAAGTTGGGGGAGACCCAATTGATGCCGAAATTGGGAAGCAACATTATCGTTTAATTGATCAACTTGAAATTCCCCTGCATAGGGATAATGAATTGCACAAAGAAAGGACTTAATCGATGACATCACAACACATAGAAGCCGTCGTTTTTGATCTGGATGGGGTGATAACTGATACCGCCCATTATCATTATTTAGCTTGGAAGCAGCTGGCCGATGAATTAGGGATACATTTTGATGAGAGCTTTAATGAAAACCTTAAAGGTGTAAGCCGAGTCGAGTCTCTTACACTGATTCTAGCCAATGGAAACCAGGCAGATGCTTATACAAATTCGGAAATAGAAGACTTAGCCAATCGAAAGAATGAGTACTATAAAAGATTGATCCAGCAGCTTGCTCCAGAGGACATTTTACCTGGCATGAAGGAACTTATTGAAGAGATCAGAAGTGAATCCATTCCGGTTGGGTTAGCTTCAGTCTCGAAAAATGCCCAAACCGTCCTGCATGCCTTGGAAATCGAGCACTTATTTGATTACTGTGCAGATGCAGCTAAAATTAAGCAATCGAAACCAGATCCGGAAATTTTCCTAACGGTATGTGAAGCTTTGGGAGCGGATCCTGCGCACTCGATTGGGGTCGAAGATGCAAAGGTTGGCGTTCAGTCGATCCAAGCGAGCGGTATGTTTGCGGTAGGTGTGGGATCATATCTTAAACAAGCGGATCTGATAGTAAATGATACAACAGAGCTTTCTTGGACGCAGGTTAAACACGCTTATTTCAATAGTCAGCAAAGGAGGGGACTTTCATGAAAGAAGAACTTATCGATCAGATTGCCGATCATCTTGAAGATATTTATGGCAAGAAGGATGTCGAGGTGATAAATAAATTCCAAAGGCTGATTGAACAATGGTCAAGAAAAAAGTGGACTGCCCCAGCTGCGCCGACAGAACAGAACATTTACCTCATTACATATGGTGACAGCATATATGAAGAGGGGGGACCAACTCTCCCGACATTACACCAATTTTTGAAGGAAGAAGTCGGCGACACCATTACCGATGTTCACCTCTTACCGATGTTCCCTTACACTTCGGATGATGGTTTTTCCGTAAGCGACTATAGAACGATTCATCCAGAGTTAGGGGACTGGAGTGACATTCAGAACTTTTCCGATGATTATCGGTTGATGTTTGATTTTGTAGCCAACCATATGTCGCAATCCAGCGAATGGTTTCGAAAGTATCTTGAAGATGATCCGACGTATAAAGACTTCTTTATCCCTAAGGATCCAGAGTTTAATAGTGAGCATGTGGTCAGACCTAGAACCTCGCCACTCTATCATGAATACGGCACGGAAGGCAAAACAGCCTGGACAACCTTTAGCAAGGATCAAGTAGACGTTAACTTTTCGAATCCTGATGTGCTAATTGAAATGACAGATATCCTGCTGTCCTATGCCCATCAAGGGGCAACCAGTATCCGGTTAGATGCGATCGGCTTTATATGGAAGGAATCAGGAACGTCCTGCATTCACTTGCCACAGGCTCATGCCATTATTCAGTTATGGAATACGGTCATGAATGCATTTCAACCCCATACCCAAATCATTACAGAGACGAACGTTCCACATGTAGAAAATATCAGCTACTTTGGGAGCGGAGCGAATGAAGCCAACATGGTGTACCAGTTTACACTGCCCCCACTGGTTCTTTATAGTTTCATGAAGCATGATGCATCAAAGCTAACTCAGTGGGCTCAAACCATTGAACCCGTTTCGAAGGAAGCTACTTATTTCAATTTCCTTGCCAGTCACGATGGCATAGGTATGCGCCCTACAGAAGGATTGTTGAAGGAAGACGAAAAGCAGGAGCTCATCAATCAAGTAAAAGTAAACGGCGGAGATGTTTCGTATAAAAGTAATCCAGACGGAAGCCAATCTGTCTATGAGCTAAACATCAATTATTCGGAAGCCTTAAAGAATAAGGAAGAAGACCTTACCGTAGAAGATGAAGTACAAAAGATGCTAGCGGCCCATTCCGTGTTACTATCCGTCATCGGTGTACCCGCTATTTACTATCACTCCTTATTAGGGTCAAAAAATGATGAGGAGGGGATGGCGGAGTCAGGGATTCCACGGCGAATTAATAGAGAAAAACTCCAAGTTGATACGATTCATGAAGAACTCCAAACGGATCCACGCCGGTCCGGTATTTTTTCAGGTCTTCAAGAAATGATAGAAATTCGAAAAAAAGAAGCAGCCTTTTCACCGTATGCGGATCAAGAAGTGCTTGATTTAGATCCCCGTCTTTTTGCATTAAAAAGAATTTCACCTAGTTCAGGGGAGGAAGTTTTCTTTGTCGTTAACACCTCAAGAGAAGAGGTTGAGGTGCCCTTGCCATTCAAAGGAACTGACTTATTCGATAATAGAAAGGTAGAAGGTTCTGTTGTGCTTTCACGTTATGGATATACGTGGGTCAAGAAATTTATGATATAGAAGTCATGTATTCTATTAGCATCGATCCGAATTCTGTAATAAGGATGAACCAAGCTTCGTTGGTGTGAACGATAGCTTGGTTCTTTCTTTGGGAAAAAACCTTTGCTTCAAGTACTTATCTGACCTCTTCAGAAGTTTTTTTCCACACTACTTCGCCATTCATTAAGGTTAGTTCTACTTGCGTTTCAAGAATTTTTCGTTCAGGCTCTTCAAACAAGTTGCAATCCAATACTACTAAATCTGCAAGTTTATCTGTTTCAATTGTTCCAAGCTCATCTTCTCTAAACACGCTATAGGCAGAACCGGATGTATATGCCTTTAAAGCTTCTGCTAACGTTACCTTTTCCTGCTCATTCCACGTTTCATTAAGCGTAAAGTCTTTTCGTGTCACGGCATGATAGATTTCCTTCATCGGTTCAAGCGGAGCAATCGGGTAATCAGTGCTGTAAGAAACTTTTGCTCCTGATTCAATTAAAGATGCGTTTGGGTAAATATATTGTTGCTTCTCTTCACTTACACGGGTTGTATGACTCTCTCTTGGCATAAGTGCCATATGATAAGGCTGAATAGAAGGCATGACACCAAGTTGTTTAAAACGCGGAATATCTTCTGGTGCAATGACTTCAATATGCTCAAGAGCGTGACGCGCATCCCGTTTACCATTGATCTGCTGTGCTTTTTCATATAAATCCAGTCCGAGACGAACCGCCCCATCACCGATTGCGTGAAAACGAATTTGAAAGCCTGCTTGATCTGCTTCAGTTACCCATTCTTCAAGCTGTTTTTCCGTATAGGCTGTTTCACCTTTCGTTTCCAATTTATCTGTATAGGGGTCAAGCATATAGGCTGTATAACCGGTTACTACTCCATCAATAAATTGTTTCAATCCTGCTAATCGCAGTTTTTCTGAAGAGTATTTCTCCCTGAGATCATTTGCTTGTTCGATTTGGCCATTCAATGGTGGATAAAGATGAATCCTGCTAGATAGCTTTCCTTCATCCTCTAGTTCTTTGTAAACAGAATAAGATTCAAGCTTCTCATGGGCACGACTGGCATACAAATCATTTACGGATGTTACCCCTAACTTTGCTGCCTGCTTTAAGAAAGCTTCAACCATATCCCGATACTGATCTTTCGAAAAATTGTAAGCAAAATCTGAAGTTAAAGCAATGGCTGTCTCGATTAAGATACCTGTTGGATTTCCTTTATCATCTTTATAAATAACTCCATAATCAGGGTCTTTTGTATCTTCTGTTATATCAGCGATTTCAAGTGCCTTTGAATTTACCCAACCATAATGTCCTTCTGCATGTAAAAGCATAACTGGTCGGTCAGGCAGCTCCTGATCTAATATAAAACGATCGGGGAATACCTTTTCCTCCCATGCTGTGTGGTCCCACCCTGTACCAATAATCCAATTTCTTTCAGGGTGCTCTTCCGCATACTCTCTCACTTTGACAGCAGCTTCTTCGGCAGATTTTACATCAGCTAAAGATACACAGTAATCACTGAATAAACTCCCAAGCAAGATGTGAAGGTGCGCATCATGTAATCCCGGAATAATAAGCTTATTCCCAACGTCTATAACTTCTGTTTTATTACCTATAAAAATATCAATCTCCTCTTTTGTGTCAACTCCAAGAATTTTGTTGCCTCTAACAGCTACAGCCAGTGATTCTGGCTTGTCCTTTAATCCAGTAAAAACAGCATCACTTACAAGAATTAAATCAGCTTTAGTCATGAATTCATTCTCCTTTTCGATTAATATTAAGCCGACAGATCCATTCCAGGCGGCTTTTGTTTAAATCCTTTCGTTAAGATGGCCATATAGATAAAGCCCAGGGCGAACCAAATCCCACCAAGTACTAGCGAATTAACATCCAAGTTAATCAGCAGCCATAGGTCTAGTAGAGCTCCAATAGATGGGATAATCAAATACAGGACTATACCTTTCTTAGAACGTTCTTTTCTTTTTATAAAATAGAAGGCAATGACAGAGATGTTGACGCCTGTAAATGCTAGAAATGCCCCGAAATTAATAAATGAGGCGACTAAGGATAAGCTTAAAAACAAGGCGAGAAGGGAGATGGCACTAATTAATAAAATGTTATTTACTGGTGTGTTATATTTCGAGTGCAGAGCGCCGAAGAACTTTTTGGGGAGTTGTCCATCTCGACCCATAGCATATAACACTCGGGCTGCACTTGCTTGTGAAGACATGGCCGAACCAAAAGCTGTAATAGCATATATAGCCAGAAATAAGGAAGCAAATGTCTTTCCTCCCACAAAAGTAATGATCTCATGAGCAGCGGAATCGGGGTTTGTAAACGTTTCATATGCTGGCCAGACATTTTGAGCAAAGTATGAAACGGCAATAAAAATGACTCCTCCAACGAGCGTGATGATAAAGACGGCACGAGGGATCGTTTTTTCGGGATTGATAGTTTCCTCCGCAAAAGTTGTAGCTGAATCAAACCCAAGAAATGAAAAACATAAAAGAGCCGCACCAGCTACAATAAACGAAATTGACTCTTCGGGGTTATAAAATGGTTTTAAAGATAGTAAAGTACCGGTTCCTGCTCCTCCTAGAACTTCTTCAATAGATAAACCTATAAAAAGAAGGATAAACGAAATAGAAAAAATGGTGATCAAAGCGTTCGCTTTAGTCGCTAATTTCACACCTCTCATGTTTGTCAAGGTAACTAAGACGAGTATTCCTAGTATCCAAACATACTTAGGAATAGTTGGAAAGGCTGCAGAAAAGAAAATACCGAATAGCAAGTAATTAACCATTGGAATGAATAAATAATCCATCAGAATGGACCAACCAACAAGAAATCCTACGTACGGATTTATTGATCTTTGTGTATAAGCATATGCTGACCCGGCTGATGGAATGGCTTTTGACATCTGACCATAACTATATGCTGTAAAAAGCATGACAATAAGGGCAACTAAATAAGCCCCAGGTACCATTCCATGTGACAATTGGGCAGCGATACCGTATGTGCTAAAGACCGTAGCAAGAGCCATAAACGAAAAACCAAATAACACAATATGAATAAGCTTTAGAGATCTTTTCATTTCCTTCGTTTCTGACATATACTTCCTCCTTTTACCTTATCTATAATGCAAATATTGTGCCAATTCAGAAAACCGCCTTAGAACGTGGAGTGAAGTATTTTTACTTTCATGAATTATTAAATTCTGCATACTTTATGCATATTGGAATAAAGTGTATATCTCTACGAAATGGACCAATTTTTCTTATGGAATCAATGGAGTGGAATAACCATGGAGTGAATCGATAATGAGAAAATGTTTCTATACTAAATGGATTACTACCACTCATTACAATAGTGGTATTGGTGTTAGATAAGACAAAAGTTTGATAAAATTGTAAGAAGAGTAAATCGACAAAAGTAAAGTGGGGTATTTCGTTTGGAATCAATTAACACCATGGAGAAAGCTAAGAATTTTTTCGAATATATGCTTTCCTTGAATAAACTTGTTGGGAAAGTAGTTAGAGATTATAAAGAATTTGATAAGAACTGGGACTTAAATGAACTTAATGATTTGGAAGGCTGTTATACCTTCGGAGATTGTCAGAAAGAGGGGCATGTTCTAGAGATACATAGACCGGTCATTAACGAAAGAGATGAAAAACCTCCAAAGCCAGACAAGTTAATCTCTCGGTGGATTAATTTTGATTATAACAATGAAACTAGCAATCCATCATATAAAGTTGAAAAAGTTGCTACAGATGATGATGGAAACGAAATAAAAGAAATATTTTCTGAAAACAGTAAGCGAAAGCAATCCTACCAGGTGTGGGTTGCTGAATGGAAGGAATGGGCGGCTAATTTAAAAGAGAAAAGAACTGTCTTGCGTCTTTATGAGGAGTACTTTGAGCTGATCTCTCGTTTTGAAAAAGAGGGAGAGGCTCTCGAATTTATTTATGGAACTGGACTTTTCTGCTGGCAGCATCCGGACCCTAAAATTGGAACCATTCGCTCTCCACTTATTACAACAAAACTGGAACTGGAGCTTGATGCTGATAGAGGTATCATCACTGCCAATCAAGTCGATGAAACCATAAAGGTTGAGAATGAAATGTTCTCGGGGGTGCAACTGCCTAATATGGACCAAGTGAATGAATTGACTTCTAGCATCCAAGCTAGCGGGATTACCGAAGACTTTTCGGACTTCTATACCCAATTCGTTAATTTAATAGATGCCAATGGGGAGTACATAGCAGAACCTACTAATATCAAGCCACAAAAACATCCTATTATTTATGATTATTCTATTTTTTCTTTAAGAAGCAAAAATACCAGAGTTTTACGAGAGGATTTAGAGCAAATAATCGAAGAAATCTCTTCAGGTGAAGAATTTGAGCTTTCTGAAACGGTGCTATCCATTTTGGGTGAGGAAAGTGACCTTTCAAAAGATAATGCGAAAGGGTTTGAAAAAGATGGATTAAATTCAGTTGAGAAAAATCTATATTTCCCCCTAGAGTCTAATGAACAACAAAAAGAAATCGTTAATAGGGTTGAACATCATCATGGTGTCACTGTTCAAGGACCTCCAGGAACAGGGAAAACTCATACAATCGCGAATCTCGTATCGCATTTTCTCTCTGAAGGGAAAAAGATATTAATCACCAGTCAAAAGGAGAGTCCTTTAAAAGTATTAAAGAACAAGATACCTAAAGAAATTCGTGATTTATGTGTACCTGTACTTGGCGGAGGAAGAGAATCCCTGCAAGGAATTGAGCAATCTATTCGTACCATTAGTGAAAAGCTAGGAGAAGTAGATGTTCAAAAGCTTGAAAGAGTGATTGAGAGAAATAAGGATAATTTAGATCGAAGCAAGCGAAATGAATCAAAGTTAAAAAGCCAAATCAAAGAATATGCGGAAAAAGAGGGAACTTCCATTCAATATAAAGGAGAAAGATTATATAAGTATGACGTAGCTAAACGTCTTTCAGAATCTACTATTGATTACTCCTGGATTCAAGATGATGTGCCTCTAGATGGGAAATTTTCGTTGCAAGCTCCAGATTTTAAAGAAATGTGGGCATTAAGGGGTGAGTTACATAAAGGCGATTTATCTTTAGTTCATAAGGAACTTCCAGTGGTAGATGAACAGATTAGGAATAGTGAATCGTTCTCCTCTTTCATGGACGGAGGAGAAAGTTTAGTTGATTCTAACGATGTTGGAAAGAACATTTTGGAAACCTATCAGCTTCCGAGTGATGAAACTGTACTTGAACCATTACTAGCGAGTATTAATGCAACAATCCATGTTTCAGAGATCTTAAGTGATAATGAATACCAGGCTGTTATTGAAGATTTTCGTGCGGGAGGCGGACGCGAGCAGCGTTGGCGGACATTAATTGAGGAAACGGAAGATGCGAAGCAACAACTATTTGAATACTACAACCAACTTGTTACTCATAAAGTAGATCTACCTCATAAAGACTTATCCTTTTTAAGAGAAGAATTAGAAATTGCAAAAGAACGCTTAAAGACTGGCAAAAAACCAAATTTCTTCTTTTTTATGCTTAAGGGAAAATCATGCAAGTATTTGTTTGAAAAGCCTGTGGTTGATGGAAAATCAGTCAACACGTTAGAGGATATTGTGCCACTTGAAACCTACTTGAAGTATGAAGAGCTAAAACAAGAAACAGCTCGTAAATTCAATGGAAATATGGAAGAGATAGGGCATTCCATCATAGAACTGGAAGAGAAAAGGTTCCCTTACCTTTTAGAGGATCGGTTAAATGAGCTCAAATCAATCCAAGAATCGATTGATGCAGTTATTTCATTTAAAGAAAAAATTGCAGATTATAACCTTGATGAACTTGATCCATACTCACCAATAGATAATAAAAAGGTAAAAGCAGAGATGGAAACAGCGATTGAACATCTAAAATACCGTAAATGGGACCAGGAGTTTTACAAGGAACATCAACTGTTAAGAGAATTAAGTGACGAGGAAAAGATGCACCCGATTACAGAAGAGTTTACGGCTGCCTTTGAATCGAAGGATCGTGCTAAATGGAGCGACCTTTTGACAAGATTACAAACATTGCAAGAGAAACAATTGAACGTAAAACAGTTTTATCAGCTGCTCGATCCATTAAAACCATCCTTACCTCTAACTAGAAAGTGGATCGAATTTTCAGTTGGAAAACTAATTGATTTTCCAGAAGATTATAAAGAAGCTTTTGAGCTTAAGAAGTTGCAAACGTGGTTGGATGAAACAAAAGATATGAATGTTGCCCTTCTTAAAGGCCAGATAGAAGACGAGCATAAAGAACAAAGAAGGCTCGTGCGTGAAATCGTAAGTGCAGCCACCTGGAAGAACCAAGTGCAATCTATAACAGCGAGGGAGAAGAGAGCGCTGTCTGCATGGAAGTCTTATATTAAGCGGTTTGGTCAGGGTACAGGTAAGTATGCGCAGAACCATTTACAGGATGCTAGAGAAGAAATGAAAACAGCTCAAAGCGCGATCCCTGTATGGATTATGCCAGTTAACCAAGTGATCGAAAACTTCCCTGTTACAAACGACAAGTTTGACGTCATTATTTTTGATGAAAGCAGCCAATGCGACTTGTTTTCCGTCAATGTATTAATGCGAGGAAATAAAGTAATTGTAGTGGGCGATGATGAACAAATTAGTCCTCAATCGATTGGAATCAATCAAGAGGATGTCTATGACCTGACGAGACGGTACATGACGGGGATTCCGAATGCAACCTTGTTTGATGGGAATATTTCGTTATATGAAATTGCTGAACAAACCTTCCCTAAAGAAGGTAAATTAATGCTGCGAGAACACTTCCGTTGTGTACCCGAGATCATCCAATATTCCAATGACTTAAGCTACGGTGGGGAAATGATTCCTTTGCGATTGCCGTTAGAAGATGAAAAAATTGATCCACCCGTGCACGCTGTAAAAGTCGATGAAGGCTACAATGATGAGAGGAATAAAGACATTAACCTTCCAGAAGCGGAGGCCATCGTTGGTGACATCGGAGAAATGATCGAAGACCCTAAATTTGATGATCAAACGATTGGAGTCATAACCCTCCAAGGTCTGAAACAACATAGACTAATCGAGAATTTGATTCGTGAAAAAATTGGGGACCGTGAGTTTGTAAAACGTAAAATCATTTGCGGGAATCCTTACACCTTACAAGGGGATGAAAGAGATATAGTATTTCTATCCATGGTCGTAGCTCCTGATCGGAATTTTAGAGCCTTAACAAAATCCTCTGATAAACAACGTTTTAATGTTGCGGCAAGTCGAGCCAAGAACCAGATGAGACTCTACCACTCCGTAGAATTAGAACGGTTAAATCCAGATGATTTACGATATAAATTGTTGAGCTACTGTAAGAATCCAACACGTCTTAATGAACAAGTCGAAAACTTAGAAGAGCAGTGTGATTCTCCATTTGAAATTGACGTCCTTCGAATGATCCTATCTAAAGGATATAAAGTAACTCCACAGGTGCAAGTAGGGCGTTATCGAATCGATTTTGTGATTGAAGGATTACGTGATCGATTAGCTGTTGAATGCGATGGGGAGAAGTGGCATGGTCCTGAGAAGTTTGAGGAAGACATGCAGCGTCAGGAATCGCTAGAACGTGCTGGTTGGTTGTTTTGGAGAGTCCGGGGCCGAGAATTCTATTTTGATCGAACAAAGGCAATGGAAAGTTTATGGGAACAATTGAGTGAGATGGGGATTGAACCTGTTTATGATCATTCAGTGCTTAGTTAGTTTGCAAGTGTTTTAAGCCTGTTCTCATTTTAAATGGGGGCAGGCTTATTTAGAAAGATGAGACCTACTCTATTTGAAGGGTTACGTTTTGAATTTACAGCGCGCTGAGCAATCCGACAGCTACAAAGATATCCTTGTTTAGGCGTCCTCATACCAAACATTTTGTTGCTGTGGTCATACTGCTGGCGTCTATTGGAATTGATAAGAGAAACTCCTTTGAAGGATTTATAAGGACTATCAGTGAAAGCTAATCTTTAGAATGTAACGTACATTCATCTGTATGTACAGGGTACACCCTGTTCAAACAAAATAAAACCCTGTTATGCCAGGGTATAAAGTGTTCATTCAAGGTTGTTCAATTTAATTGAGGTGAAAATAATGATATTTGGATACGAACGAGTGAGTCCAAGTAATTAAAAATCCCTCCCTACCAAGCTTTATTGAGCAAAGTAAAGGAAGGATATATAGGCTCGGGCACTAACAAGAGTAATTTTCTTTAGACCATTTCAGTTGCTAAACTTGTTAAGTGATTTTTTTATTAGATGATAACTGGTTCCTTTTAAAATCTTTCTTCAAACTTCTATGAAAAGGAAGGCGAAACCCCATTGCAATAGCAGCCCCAACACAACCAAGTAAGCATCCGAAAAATAAATATAAAGTTGGCTTTGAGTCCCCGATTATAACGGATGCAATCCCTCCTATAGCAGGGAAAAGGGCAACCATGTAGCTGCTAAGTGATGCACCGATTCGCTCGACAAGTTTGAGGTAGAACATCCATGCGACAAAGGATGCAAGTATCGTTAACCAAGCCAACGCTGCAAGATAAGAGGTTGATGTTGGGATGTAGAAATTCTGGCCTTCGAAGGCGCAGATAATAAATAGAAGAAGTGCTGCTACAATCCCACCCACACTATTTGAATAGACGGGATTAACTCCCCGGTTGGCGTTTCGAGCTGAACTTGCATCACCAACCGATGTCAACAAGGTACCGAGTAATGCCATTCCTATCCCTTTTAGGTAAGCTGAATTGAATTCTTCCGATAAAAGAGGGTAAATCACCACACAAACAGCAATAATACCAACAATTCCCCCTATAAGAATTCGAGGATGTAACTTCTCTCCAAGAAATACACGCAATGCAATAGGAGTCAATATAGCTTTCATTGAAAACATTAATGTCACCAGCGCTGCTGAACTCCAGATTGTGCCATAATACAAAAAGAGGTAACTTAATGCAAAGTTGCAAACTCCAAATGTAATAATGGGCAAAGCATCACTACGTGAAGGCCGGCCAGATGGGCGAGACAGGCAAGCTAAGATAACGAACAACAAGGCAGCTCCTGCAATGCGGTAGGTCAATGACACTTCAAGGCTTATAGGTGTACCCTGAATTTTGACTGCTATAAAATTCAGCCCCCATACAAGGAGGCAGAAAATGTACATAAAAACTGTCATTGGAAAGTCACATCTGTACGTTCCACAAATGAAATGTCAAAGTGATGGAAAACTTCAATCAAAGCATCTGTTAGTTGTAAAATTTGTTCCTCGGTGTGATTAGGTGTAACGTTAACACGAAAGCGCTCTGTTCCTACAGGGGCGGTTGGCGAGTTAATAGGTTGTAAGTAGACACGATGCTTTTCCAGCAAGCGCTTAGCCGCATCCTTACACTTTTTGGCATCCCCAACTAAGACCGGAAGAATATGAGTTTCACTCGATTTCATGATAGGGATACCTGCTTGATAAAGTTCATCCCTTAAGATTTTCGTTTTTCTATGTAGAGTATTTCTTTCCTCATCTGATTTCTTTAAGTGTTCAACACTTGCGTTACAAGCTGCTACTATAGATGGAGGAAGTGATGTAGTAAAAATAAACCCAGAGGCAAAGGAGCGAATGGCGTCAACCATTTCTTCTGATGCAGCAATATACCCTCCTATTACTCCAATTCCTTTTGCCATGGTCCCTTGGATGATATCCAATTGATTCTCTACGCCTAGTTCCGCAGCTATACCTGCCCCGCGTGGACCATACATTCCAATAGCATGTACCTCATCTATAAATGTTAAAGCGTTATACTTCTTAGCGAGGCTACAAATTTCTTTAATCGGGGATACATCTCCGTCCATAGAGTACACGGACTCGAATACAATGATTTTTGGCCGATCAATGGGTTGTGCCGCAAGTAATCCCTCTAAATGCTCCACGTCATTATGTCGGAAAACTGCACGGTCGGTTTTAGTACTACGGATTCCATTAATGATTGAAGCATGATTTAGTTCGTCAGAAAAGATGATGCATTCAGGGAATAGCCGTAGTAAGCATTGTAATGTGGCATCATTTGATCCGTACCCTGTTGGGTAAACTAAAGCTGCCTCTTTATTGTGCCAGTCTGCAAGTGAGGATTCCAATAAGTTATAATGTTGATGGGTACCTCCTATGTTTCTCGACCCGCCAGAACCTGCCCCGAACAACTGGATTGCCTCGTGTGCAGCTTCGGTTACAGCTGAATGTTGTGACATACCAAGGTAGTCATTGCTACACCAAACAACAACTGATTGCTCTTCTTCTTGTCCACTTAACATTGCTAAGGGATATTGTCCGCGTATACGGTTAATTGTAACGAATTCCCGATATTGTCCACTTTCTTTTAAAGATTGGATCTTGTTGTTCATCATTTCAGCATACATAACTTGTCCTCCTAGTGTATCTAGTCCAATAGTCAATCCCTATAATAAAATATAAATGTTAAGCAGAAATGCGCTAAACTTGAATAATATGTAAATCGACGAGGAGTCGCAATACATTCCTCCTCTTCCGTTATATGGATATTGGGGCACCTAAATAAATTATCATGTGAATGAGATTAGTCAATATTATTTACTTAAATTGGTAATAAGCTACCAACTTTACAGATTATTTAAAAATTTGTACTTGCGTATGAGACCTTGCAGGATATGTTTAGATAAATAGGAAGGGTAGCGTCCGGGGAAATGCGCTTAACGTTGTAAATTCGCATCCGGACGCTACCCTGTTTGGCTAACTGCCTTTAAATTATATAGAAGAGACGAAATCCGTTCTTGAGGGGAATAATAGGGTGTTAACGATTACTTAAATATCTATAAAAAGTAGCTCTGCTAATGTCAGCTGCATTCAGTATTTCCTCTATACTATACTCTTTACTATCATACATGCGAAAGGCCATATCCAGTTTAGATTGGGATTTATTTGGTCGTCCCCCTTTTCTACCCCGGGCTCTCGCAGCATCCAAACCAGATTTCGTTCGTTCTGATATAATGTCACGTTCAAACTGCGCTAATCCACTAAAAATTGTGAATACCAATTTTCCCATTGCTGTTGTGGTATCAATTTTCTCATTAATAGAAACAAAGTTAATGCCTTTTTCATGAAAGTCATTGATTAGATCTACCAAGTGTTTTGTGCTACGACCAATTCGATCGAGTTTATAAACGACTACCGTATCTCCTTCACGTAGATATTTAATCATTTCCGTGAATGCCGGACGATCCTTTTTCGTTCCCGTAATTTTTTCTGAGTAAATGTTTTTCTCTTCTAAGCCATATCTTTTTAACGCGTCAAACTGCATATGTAAATTTTGATCTTTTGTACTGACCCGGGCATATCCAAATAACATATTTTGTAACTCCTTTTTGAAATTCGTTACTTATATATTATCAAAAAGGTTATTAGGAGTATATATTAATACTTTGTTTTTGATACGACTTTTAAAACTTGAGTTCAGCCCAAGATACGGTGATTTTTAAGAGTTTCACATGGCTCATACCACCTGTATCAAAAACGAATGTTATTGATAAGTATGCGCTACTCTTAAGGTTTAAAGGGTATGTTCCGTAAATGAGACATCGTATCATAAGGTGAACCAGTCATTTCTGGTTGTCCTATTTTATGGGTAATATTCTTGAGGAAGCCGGGGGTAGAACGAACGTGCCAATGGGACTGTCGATCCCATCCATAAAAAAATGTGTGATGCTGGTTGGGACACTCAATACTCAGTAAGGAATGATCTCGTATAACAAGCGAAGATATGAAACTACTAAATTGTTTCATAGGGGAATTATATCATTATATGGTATAGACAACTATATTTATAATTGGTAGACTTATTTTGTGCATTAATTTTTGAAAATTCTGTTTAGGGAGTGGTCATTTGAAGAAGTTAGTCACAAAAGTATGCTGTTTAATGGTTTTCTTGTTAGTAGTCGCTTCGCCAAGTGCGGCATTTACAAAATCACAATCATCAGAGGAACATTTTAAACATTCAGATCCCCCATCGGACAAGGCAAATAAGGGAATGGCCAGAAGAATCATTGCCCATATGACCATGAAAGAAAAAATCGGCCAGCTGGTTATGCCCGTTACCCACCCTCAACATGCAATTGATGAAATGCCAAATGATAACACACGTGAAATCATTCAAGATTATCATGCGGGCTCTGTCATTATTGCAAACAAAAAAGATCCTGAATTTATGTCCAAATACAACAATCAACTGCAAGAATGGGCAAGCGAAACACGTCTTGGTATTCCACTTATCATCTCGGCGGACCTTGAATATGGCACTACACATAATGTGATTCAAGGGACAACGACATTTCCTCATCAAATGGGGATTGGGGCAACGCGTAGCACAAAGGTTGCAGAAACTGTGGCGAGCATCACTGCTGAAGAAGCCAAGGCCATGGGGTTTAGCTGGAACTTTTCCCCTTTGGCGGATGTCAATACGAATCCCAAGAATCCCGTCATAGGTGTCCGTTCTTTCGGGGAAAAAAGTGACCTCGTTTCTGAGATGACGAGTGCGATGATCAAAGGATATCAATCAGAAGGTGTTATTACTTCTGTCAAGCATTTTCCTGGCCACGGCAATACCGAGGTCGATTCACATTTTGGCTTGCCAACGGTTACATACGACCGTGAAACGCTTAAAGAAGTTCACCTCGCACCATTTAAAGCAGCGATAGATGTAGGGGTCGACTCTATCATGACCGCCCATGTGATTATTGAAGCCATTGATCCAAAGTTGCCGGCGACATTGTCTAAAAAAGTGTTAACGGGATTACTTCGGGAAGAGATGAATTTTGATGGGATCATTATTACAGACGCAATGAGCATGGATGCTATTGATGAAAGATGGGGTCAGGGCACGCCGCAGTCATGGCTTTAAAAGCCGGTGCGGATATTATAATGGCTACTGGTTCTCATGAAGAACAAGTAGAAACCTTCGAATCACTCTATCAAGCGGTAGA
This sequence comes from Halobacillus shinanisalinarum, assembly GCF_022919835.1. Lineage (NCBI taxonomy): Bacteria > Bacillati > Bacillota > Bacilli > Caryophanales > Bacillaceae > Halobacillus > Halobacillus shinanisalinarum. The sequence continues at coordinate 3,541,451 of NZ_CP095074.1, forward strand.
ATCTGGTGAACTATCTAAAAAACGAATCAATGAATCAGTTGAGCGCGTACTGATGCAAAAATTGAAACACGACTTATTTGAAAATCGCTTTGTGGATCCAGAAAAAGCAAAAGAAATTGCGGCCCAACCTGACTTTCAGGAAAAAGCTGCAGAAGTAGCACGACAGTCCATTACTCTTGTTAAAAACGATAATGTTTTACCCTTCGATAAACATACTGAACAGAATATTTTTGTAGCAGGTGTAACCGAGGTGGATTCTGTTGCTAGTGCGGTGCAAAACATAAGTGAGGCCAACGTCACTTCTTGGCAGGCGTCATCCCATACCCCAAAGGAGGAGGAGGTTCAAGAAGCAGCTGCATTAGCTGAGAATGCGGACAAAATCATCGTTGCAACATACTCAAAAAGCGGACTGCCCGATGAACAAGCGCAACTTGTCAAAGAGCTTCAGGACACTGGTAAACCAGTTGTTGCTGTCAGCCTTGGGTTGCCTTATGATGTTGCCGAATATCCAAAAGTCGATGGTTATCTTACTTCTTATGCGATTGATAAGTGGGGAAGTGATAATCCAACGGTTTTACCTGCATTAAAAGCCTCTGTGGATGTGATCTTTGGTGCTCAGCCGGGCGGTAAACTTCCGGTTACGATTGAAGATCTGTATCCTTACGGGCATGGTTTAAGTTACAAATAGTAATAATTGATATATGCCCTTTGAACACACCACTCCCCTAAAAAGGAAGATGATTTGATTGAGGCTTTACAGAACCGAGAAATTATTGGAGCGGCTATAGATACTTTTGATATCGAACCTCTTGAAGGTGACAGTCCATTTTTAAAACTGGATAATATAACGATGACTGCTCACATTGCGGGTAGTACACAGGATGCTTTTAGGAATACACCGAAGAAGTTAGCTGTGAGGATATTAGAGCATTTGCGGTATCGATGAACTGCGTTAAACCTAAAAATAAAAGTAAAAAATACATGTATCCCTTCACCATAATTATGGTGAAGGGATTTTTTCGTGAAGAGGGTAATCATTAATCAAAATGTAATTCAGAGATATCTAAGTTAAGCAGGTCATGATCCGTAAAAATAAATTAACGAGTTATCAGGAATATTATCGGCTCTGATATATAAGAGAAGTTTCTGTATCCCGTTAGTGTACTGAAGTTAAAGTAATCCTGGATAACAAACGAAATTAATAAGTTTATAAATTAGGACAAACGAACAAAAAATAAGTAAAATGATTTACTTTGTTAAATAAATGTTTGACATAATTTTCCCTGTTTTGTATTATGTGAATAATAATAATTTTTAAAATATTTTAGTCGGAGGGAGGATGCACTAGTAACGGCCGTTCTTTTACAAGGGTAATGTGGTCTCGTAATTCTAAAACAGTCCTAAAAGAGGAGGAACTGAATTTGAAAAAAAGTATTTATATTACAATTCTAAGCCTTATGATGATCTTCGTTCTATCTGCTTGCGGTTCAGAAACCAGTTCGGAAGGACAAGCCTCTAATTATCCTAATAAAACGATTCAATTGGTCGTACCATGGGATGCTGGTGGGGATACAGATGCTATCAATAGGTTAGTAGCAAAAGAGTTGGAAAAAGATTTAGAGGTAGATGTCGTTGTCAAAAATGTTGCAGGTGGCAGCGGTGTTGTAGGCGCGCAACAGGTTTTAAACGCTAAAAATGATGGGTACACACTCCTTTCTATACATGACTCTGTGGCTATGTCTCAACTTACTGGTCAATCTGATTTTGGTTATTTTGATTTTGAACCCATTGCATTAATGACATCAACTTATGATGCGATTGCAACACATCCAAGTAGTCCTTGGGATTCAATGGAGGATGTTGTAAAAGCAGCAAAGGAAAATCCAGGATCAATATCCTATGCAGCATCAATAGGTTCAACATCACAGCTGGAGCCTGCATTGATTCAAACAGCGGCAGATATAAAGTTTAATATTGTCGGTTTTGATGGAACGGCTAAACGTATGAAAGCTGTTGTCGGTAATGATGTAGATTTGGGTGGTGTATCAGTCGTGGCAGGGAAAGATTACCTTGCGGATGACCGTATGAAGCTGCTGGGTTACACGGGTGAAGAAAGAAGTGAGGTATTACCAGATGTACCTACCCTTAAGGAACAAGGTATTGATGTGGTCTCAGCTACGAACAGAGGTATTGTTGCCCCTAAAGGCACGCCAGAAGAAATTGTAAAAAAGCTTAGCGATGCTCTTAAGAAAGTAGCAAACAGTGAGTCGTTCAAGAGTAAAATGGACGAATTGGGTACGGACGTCAACTTCCAAGGAACAGAAGAATACACTGAGTTTTTGAAGAAAAATGAGAAAGATATGAAAGATTCACTAGAAAAAAGTGGCTTATTAGCAGAATAGAAGGGGCGATTCAGCATGGTAAGTACAAAGCGTGACCTGATCAACGCACTGTTACTATTATTTTTCTGCTGTTTTGCCTACTATGAATCCTCATTAATATCAGAACGTAATCTAGGTAAAACAGAAGCGGATTTTTTTCCGAATATAGTGATTATCGTATTAGCCATTCTGAGCTTATGTTTATTGGTAAAAAGTATATACGGGATGGTCCGAGCGAAGGATTATCATTTCAAGTTCTCGTTTAGAAATCTCCTCCAAGAAAATAAGAAAGTGATTCTAACCTTTGCGATCTTTGGTTTATATGTTCTTCTACTAGACTATATCGGTTACTTTCTTTCATCAATTTTGTTTTTATTTACCTTGTATCTACTGCTTTCGAATAATAAACAAAAGCTTTGGGCTGTATTGCTAGGGATGGTGGCGTTCACTCTCGTATTGTATGTAGTTTTCCAAAATGGACTGTCGGTTTTCCTTCCTACAGGGCAGCTGTTTTAAAGGGAGTAACTAATTATGGAACATATACTATTAAGCTTTGAAACGATCTTAAATGTTCAAACCATCATGATTCTATTTATAGGCGTTGTTGCCGGGATCATTGTAGGGAGCATTCCCGGATTTACGATAACAATGGGTGTTGCCCTGACATTACCTTTTAGTTTTAGCATGGATCCAGTAAATGGTATTGCCCTTATGATGGGTGTTCAAGTAGGGGGGAGCTCTGGGGGCTGATCACGGCGTGCCTGCTCGGCATTCCGGGAACCCCCTCTGCGATGGCGACTACTTTTGATGGCTACCCAATGGTAAAGAACGGGGAGCCGGGTAAAGCATTGGCTATTGGATTATGGGCATCGTTTATAGGTTCTATCATTTCTGGCATTATCTTAATTTTTACTGCGCCGCTGTTAGCTGAGTGGGCTCTTAAATTCGGTCCATGGGAAATGTTTGCCCTCATGTTGTTTGGAATTAGTGCGATATCAAGTTTAAGCGAGGGGTCTTTAATAAAAGGACTGATTGCCGGGGCTTTAGGGATTATGTTTGCCCTTGTTGGCTCAGACCCTTTAATGGGCACACCAAGATTTACATTCGGATTTAGTCAATTATTAGCAGGGTTTAATTTTCTGCCTGTGTTAATTGGACTTTTTGCATTTTCCCAACTGTTAGGAGATATCAAGAAACCACCCAAGCCTTATAACATTGACGATAAAACAAGTGTTACCTATCCTATTAGAAAGCTTTTTAGGGATATGTGGAAGTCAAAAGGAAATACGGTTAGGTCAAGTTTGATCGGAACATTCGTTGGGATCCTTCCTGCAGCGGGCGGGAGTATTGCAAACATTCTAAGCTATGATATTGCTAAAAAGTTTTCTAAAAATCCTTCTAAATTTGGGAATGGTTCGAAGGATGGTGTGATAGCTGCTGAATCAGCCAATAACTCTTCAGTTGGTGGTGCTTTAGTTCCTATGTTGGCTTTCGGTATTCCGGGAGACGCAGTAACAGCCATGATGTTAGGGGCTTTACTTATCCACGGTATTCAACCAGGTCCATTACTCGTACAAAATCAGCCGATTCTAGTATATGGAGTGTTCATTTCATTTTTCTTAGCGGCCTTCTTAATGTTAATTGTACAAAGCTTTGGGATCAAAATGTTTTTGAAAATCAATCAAATTCCTTTTCACTATTTAGTACCTGTCATTCTAATGTTATGTGTCCTTGGTAGTTTTGCAGTGAATAATCGCATTTTTGATGTCTGGGTTTTATTAATATTTGGTCTTATTGGTTATTGGATGAAGATGAACAGTTTTCCTTTGCCGCCATTTATCTTAGGAATTATTTTAGGCCCGATGATTGAGTCAAATTTACGTCAATCCATCTCATTGGACCCCAGCTTAATGGTATTTCTCACACGTCCAATATCAGCAACTTTAATTGTTTTATCTATTCTATCAATGGCATATGGGATTTTTAGCAATTATAAAAGCAATCAAAGGAATCAAAGTGATAATAAAATATCTGCTTAATTCATATGGACTATGAGCTACAGTATCTTTCTAAGGAGTGTTTATATGTTTTCTTTTAACCATCAATCTCACCCTTATCCAATAACGCGAAATGCAACATATGCGAGTAATGGTATGGTGTCCACCTCACAACCGCTTGCCTCCCAGGCAGGATTGGATATTTTAAAAAAAGGCGGCAACGCAATTGATGCAGCCATTGCTACAGCAGCATGTCTTACGGTTGTAGAACCAACCTCAAATGGAATTGGAGGAGACGCCTTTGCATTAGTTTGGACAAAGGGAGAACTTCATGGTCTCAACGGAAGTGGCTCATCACCGAAGAGTATTTCCATTGACGCCGTCAAAAATGCAGGGCATGAAGAAATTCCTAAGTATGGATGGATACCCGTCACTGTACCGGGTGCGCCAGGTGCATGGGCGAAACTTTCAGCGAGATTCGGAAAGCTTCCATTAAAAGAAGTATTACAGCCGGCGATCACGTATGCCTCCGAAGGTTTCCCTGTTTCACTCACATTGAGTAAGTACTGGGACAAGGGCTATCAAAACTTTAAAGAGCATTTAAAGGATCCTGTTTTTAACCATTGGTTTGAGACCTTTTCTCCAAAAGGGAGAGCACCTAAACCTGGAGAAATATGGTCATCTTTAGATCATGCAGAAACATTGCGTTCCATTGCTGAAACGAATGCGGAATCATTTTATCGTGGTTCAATAGCCGATAGAATTAGTAATTTCTCAAAAGAAAACGGAGGCTATTTAACTGCTGAGGATCTTGCTGCCTATGAAGCTGAGTGGGTTGATCCGATATCCGTGAATTATCGTGGGTATGATGTGTGGGAGATCCCGCCAAATGGTCAAGGGATCGTAGCGCTTCAAGCATTAAATATTTTAAAAGGATTTGACTTTACTGAAAAGGAATCAGCAGATACATATCATAAACAGATAGAAGCTATTAAACTAGCATTTGCTGATGGTCATCAATATGTAACAGAAGAAAGTCATATGAATTACACAACAGATCATTTATTAAATGAAGAATATGGAGAAGGACGAAGAAAAATGATTGGTGAAGAGGCACTATTACCTAAGGCTGGAGAACCTTCATTAAGTGGAACCGTTTATTTAGCGGCAGCTGACGATGAGGGAAACATGGTCTCATTTATTCAAAGTAACTACATGGGCTTTGGATCTGGACTCGTCGTACCAGGAACGGGAATTGCCTTGCAAAATCGCGGCCATAATTTCTCAATGGATCCTGATCACGTGAACGCTTTACATGGTGGAAAGAGAACGTACCATACGATTATCCCTGGTTTTCTAACGAAAGATCGCCAGCCGATTGGTCCATTTGGCGTGATGGGTGGTTTCATGCAGCCGCAAGGGCATGTTCAAGTTGTGATGAACATGATTGACTTTGGTCTGAACCCACAGGCCAGCTTAGATGCTCCTCGCTGGCAATGGTTGAAAGACAAAACGGTTGAAGTAGAAAACAGATTTTCTCACCATCTTGCCCAAGCTTTGGCAGAAAGAGGGCATAATGTACAAATTGCGCTCGAACCAAATAACTTCGGACGCGGGCAAATTATCTTGCGAGACTCGGAAACAGGTGTATTGATAGGGGCACAGAGTCTCGAACAGATGGTACTGTTGCGGCATGGTAAGTAAAACAGAAGGCAAGCCATCTATGAAAACACACTGGGATTTATTTATTGCCTTTTTCAGGATTGGCATGCTTGGATATGGGGAGGGCCGGGGTCCATTCCTCTTATCCATAAAGAGGTGGTAGATAAATACAAATGGATGAATGATGAAGATTTTGGCGACCTTTTAGCGTTGGCTAATACGTTGCCAGGACCGATTGCGACCAAACTAGCTGGCTATATTGGACATAGAGTCTCCGGTGTCATGGGGATGTTAAATGCAGTGTTAGCCACCATTCTACCTACTATTGTTTTGATGATCGTTTTATTAACTTCACTATCATCTATAAAGGATGTGGGGTGGGTGCAAGGTATGACTGCAGCTGTTATACCTGTCGTTGGTGTCATGCTTGCTGTGTTGACATGGCAATTTCTTAATAAGGCAGGGAAGGGGATGGGCTGGACGAAAACTGGCATCATGTCTGCTGTCATTTTTGGTCTGCTGTTCTTTTTGAACGTACATCCAGGAATAATCATTGGGATTCTAATTGTGACTGCACTAGTTCAGAAAGATAAAACACAGGAAACAGAGCAACAAGTCATGAAGAAGGAAGGTCAATCATCATGAAGTATTGGGAGATTTTTTTAGCCTTTTTCATCCCGGGTATTCTTGGCTATGGTGGAGGCCCAGCTTCCATCCCCTTAGTTGAAAATGAGGTTGTAGACCGGTACGAATGGATGACAGTGCAAGAGTTTAGTGAAATGCTGGCATTAGCCAACTCACTACCTGGACCTATTGCAACTAAGATGGCGGGGTACATAGGCTATGATGAAGGTGGGGTATTAGGTGCCCTAATCGGTGTTTTTGCAACAGTTGCCCCTTCATTGATTATTATGATTTTATTGTTAGGTATTCTATATAAATATAAGGATTCTAATAAAGTGAAAAGAATGACACAATATGTTCGCCCTGTGATTGCTATATTGCTAGGGATTATGGCATGGAGTTTTTTCCGAGAATCATATAATGGGATAGGACTATGGCAAACCGCATTAATTATAATTAGCAGTTACTTATTAATTGAACAGCTAAAGGTTCATCCCGCATTCGTAATTGCAGTAGCTCTTGTTTACGGGGGATTTATGTTGTAAAAATAGGGGAAGGTAGTGGCAAGTAAAGCCGGGTTTTGAATATACTAGTAATGGTCAGGGCAAACTAATTAGGTCTCCAAGGAGTATTTGTAATTGCTCCTTAGGGACTTTTTGGTATTAGTAGATGTAGAAATAACCTCGGTTCTCTCATTTTACTAAATGGCTTAAGTTGCACCCAATAACGCTTGATTATTCAAACTGAATCATGGTGTTGAGGATTTATTATGTGTTCCTGAAACCTAATGGCCCCACTTCTAACCAGCTTTTTGGTAATATATAATTTAATTTTTAAATCAATAATGATACACTAGAATATGGTTGAGTCAGAAAACATATGTGATTAGGTTGCTCCCTGGATTGCTGTGATGGCCTAAGTAGGAGCGCCTATATACTTACGCTTTCTGCAAATCTTAGGAATAAGGGATGAAAAAAATGAGCAACAGCCAGACTAAAACAGACGTTATTTTAATTGGTGCTGGAATCATGAGTGCAACATTGGGAGCATTGTTGAAAGAATTGGTGCCGGAGTGGAATATTCGCGTGTTTGAAAGGCTCGGAACTGGAGGAGAAGAAAGCTCGAACGTATGGAATAATGCGGGAACGGGACATGCTGCTCTGTGTGAGCTGAACTACACGAAAGAACAGCCGGACGGCTCTATTGATATTTCTAAAGCAATTAAAGTGAATGAACAATTTCAGGTTTCCAAGCAATTTTGGTCTTATCTTGTAAACAGTAATCTGATTCGTAACCCTCAGGAATTCATCAAACCATTGCCTCATATGAGTTTGGTGCAAGGGAAACAGAATGTTAAGTTCCTAAGAAAGCGCTTTAAAACCATGGCCAACAATCCATTATTTGAAGGGATGGAATTTTCCGATGACCCGGAAAAGCTGAAAGAATGGATTCCGCTGATTATGAAAGACCGGACATCGAATGAAGCGATAGCCGCTACAAAAATTGATGCAGGAACAGATGTTAACTTTGGAGTGTTAACGCGTAAGTTGTTTGACACCTTGGAAAGTACTGACCTTGATGTCAATTACAAGCATAGTGTTGAGGATATCAAGCGAACTGACGATGGCGCTTGGGAAGTGACGGTCCAGGATCTCGCTAATGAAAAACTTGAAACCCATACGTCTGATTTTGTGTTTATCGGCGGGGGCGGTGGAAGTCTGCACTTGCTGCAAAAGACTGGTATTCCTGAGTCCAAACATATCGGAGGTTTCCCGGTAAGCGGACAATTCATGGTGTGTAACAATCCAGAAGTGATCGAACAGCATCATGCCAAAGTGTACGGCAAAGCCAAGGTGGGAGCTCCGCCAATGTCTGTGCCTCATTTGGATACACGTTTTATCGACAATAAAACATCGCTGCTGTTTGGACCGTTTGCCGGCTTTTCACCGAAGTTTTTAAAAACGGGCTCCTTGCTTGATTTGATAACATCTGTACGCAAGGATAATCTTGCAACGATGATCGCGGCAGGCGTAAAAAACGCTTCGTTGACGAAATATTTGATTGAACAAGTCATTTTATCAAAAGAAAAACGTATGGAACAGTTACGTGAGTTTATTCCAAACGCCAAGAGCGAGGATTGGGATTTAGTCACAGCGGGCCAACGTGTGCAAGTCATCAAAGATACGAAAGACGGCGGCAAAGGAACTCTTCAATTTGGTACGGAACTGGTCAATTCTGCTGACGGCTCGATCGCGGCTTTGCTTGGAGCGTCTCCAGGTGCTTCTACAGCCGTTTCTGTCATGCTTGAATTAATGGAAAAGTGTTTTCCGCAACATATCAAAGAATGGGAACCGAAAATCAGAGAAATGATTCCTTCTTATGGCAAGAAGCTAGTGGAAAACCCAGAATTGATCGAGGAAATCCATACGTCAACAGCGCAGGCGCTTGACTTAGTCGATCAAAAAAAAACGGATGAATCTCCGGAAAAAGAAACTCGTGTCTTACAAGAAGCATAAATAGCCGTTTTGGCTATTTATGCTTTCTTTTTTCTAGTTGTCTTGATTAATGATATAGATACATAACAAGGGATATATTATTAATTGGATAGAGGGAAGAAGGTTCCAAGCCAAGAGAGGTTGCGGTAGTATGTAGTCTTAAAACAAATTACCTTAATACATAGTCATTTGATTTTTGAGATGGGTGAATCCTATCATTTCTGCTATAATAATACTAGTATGATAGGGCTTTCATGGGTGGCGGTTCATTCCCCTAACTGTAAGATGAAAGGGGGTGATCCGATATGACAGTATTCGAAACACTGTTTCTGATGATTTCTTTCGGAACTTTAATTGTTGCTATACTGTCAAACCATAAAAAATAACCACCCATAGGCCTGGCAAGCATGTGGGTAGTTATTTCCAAAAACTCTATGTGAGCCGCCCCCTTGAAGGGCTATTGTACCTGATCGTTGGTGTGACAGCACCAACGGTCTTTTTTAGTATATGCAACTATTCTAATCTCATTATAACCTATTTTTTAAAATTGTAAAATTGACTTGCACTTTATTAAGAGAAGGATTTCAACTATATAAGTCAAAAAAGGAACTCTTTACCTCAGGAAGAGTTCCTTTTTCTATATCAACCAGACTCAATTAACTGAATTGATCAATCGGTAAATTGATTTCATAAATCGCCCTTGGCCGCCCCTTTTGATAAGTTTTCTCTTCTCCGATAATCTGTAAATATTGATGGTCGGAGAACTTTTTTAATATCCTTTCTGAGGTACGCCGGCTGACTGCTAAATACTCAGCCAGGTCATATGAGGTGAAGCGGTGTGAGTTCCTCGATTTGATGAATTGAATCACTTTATCGACATTGGTTGTACTCAAATGCAATGTTTTGGCGAGAGTTTGTAACTGATGGTTTTCTGTTTTTAATCGATGGTATTTTTTATTTTCGTTCAAAGGACCGATTACTTTTTTATCCTCTGTCACAATAAATGCACTGCTGTTTGGGAGTGCCTTCGCTTCGTTCAAGGCAATGGCTGCATGGTTTTCCGCTTCCTTTGTCGTCAAACCAAAGCCAAATCCTGCACTGATTGATGTTTGCATGTTGTTTTCAACTTCAGAGAGGAGAGGCATCGTCTGGAAGTGTTCCGTAATGAACTCAATTCCGCCTTTTGTACCGTAGATGACGAAGCGGTCTTTTCGCAGATGCTGAACCGATGCGTTAATTTTCCTGGCAAACTGATCGAGTGGTTGACGGATCTTTGCGATGTATTCTTGCTGATATACGACAGGCACGTTCTCAACCAAACTGTCATAGTCGTCAATGGAAATCAGACCTACAGCGATTTGTGAGGATTCACTTTTTTGCAATTTGCCAGCGACCTTGGCTTTGATGAGGGAATCGGCAATATGTTTTTCAGACTCGATCATTTTCATACAGTTGATGCCCTGTTCAGTTAAACGGTCATATACGGCGTGGATACTGGTCAGAACGATCTCCACTTCACCTGCTTCCCACAGGTGAGTATGGAATTGGATGATTTCCTCTAAATCGAATGAGCTTTCATCGTCTTCTAAGATCTCTTGATAATCTTTAATATGAAGGGGTTCTGCGAGAATGTCTACATAGTTTAATACGTTATACACATCGTTTTTATCGGTTACGTCAATGGCTATACGACTTATTGGGATGTGATAATGATGTTGAATATAGAAAAGAGACAAGCTCAGAGAGATTTCGTCTAAGGATGCATAAACAACGGGGACATCTAACTTTTTAAGTTCTGCTTTTGAGAAAAAGTAAGGTAAAAAACCTGAGAAATAAAATACATCACAGTGTGCAGCTTGTTGAATCAATTGTAAGGATTCACGGGGATGATTGTAGGAATAAGGAATGAGTTCAATGTTACTGATGTCTTTTTCATATTTTTTTATGTGATGAATAAAGTCGGTGGAGCCGAATACAGCGATTTTCACTACCATTATGTAACCCCTCTTGAGAGTAATAGTCTCATTATAACTTATACCATCACCTGTTTCAAAAATGTTGATTGACAAATCTGAAAATTCAAGATAAGGTGTTTATTAATATTAAACGTCTACCAAGCGACATGTTTTATTTTGTCGATTAAAAGGAGATAGAATGGCCATGAAAATCACATCGATCAGTATTTTTGGCATAAAACTGCCGTTGAAAGAACCATTCATAATTAGTTATGAAACGTACACAACGATGCCGAGCGTTATCGTTAAAGTGGAGACAGATCAAGGCGTTGTCGGTTATGGGGAGGGGGTAGCCGATGAACATGTAACCGGCGAGACGTGGGAAAGTATCTTTCAGGTACTTAAACATACACTGGCTCCGGCTGTTTTAGGAGAAAATCCCTTTCATCTTGAGAAAATCCATGAAATTATGGATCGAAGTATCTATCAGTCAGCTACAGCGAAGGCTGCGATTGATATTGCCTGCTATGACATTATGGGCAAAACGATAAATCAACCGGTCTATAATCTATTAGGGGAAGGTATCACGAAAGGTTCCCTTTGACTCACGTACTAAGCATACAAGAGCCGGAAGTAATGGCCGATGAGGCGGCTCAAGCTGTTGAGAAAGGCTACCAGATCCTGAAAATGAAAGTAGGGATCGATAGACAGAAAGATGTGAAGCGGATTAAAAACGTACGTCAAAGAGTTGGAGAGGATATTCGGATTAGAATTGACGCCAATCAGGGCTGGAAAACCAGTGCTGATTCGTTAGATATCATCAAACAAATTGAAAGCGAAGGTGTGGAATGGATTGAGCAGCCTGTAGTTGCTGACGACATTGATGCCTTAGCGGAAGTGAAACAAAAAGCGCACATTCCATTAATGATTGACGAAGGTCTTAAAGGAACGAGGGAGATGCGTGAAGTGATCAGCAAGCGTGCAGTCGATAAGGTAAACATTAAACTAATGAAATGCGGCGGTATTTATCCAGCCGTAAAACTTGTACACCAGGCAGGTATGGCTGGGATGAGCTGTCAGATTGGTTCGATGGTTGAATCATCAGTTGGCTCGGCGGCAGGTTTTCACGTAGCTTTTGCAAAAAAAGACATTACCAGTGTGGAGTTAACAGGTCCGTTGAAATTTTCCAAAGATATCGGAGCACTGGCGTATGATGTTCCTTTTATTGAATTACGTGATCGTCTGGGGCTGGGCATCGATGTTGATGAGCAAATACTAGAAGAATTAACGGAAATGCATGACAAGGTTGAGTAAAGATAACGTTATCGATTTTGAAAAGAGGGGAAAGGCATGGACGTCTTGTATCAAGGAGAGGTAACGAACAGGGCCAATGGAATGCAGGAAGACTTTCAAGTGAGCAGGCTAGAGTCTGAGCATTTATCGGATATTTCACAAGTGCAGGATACTGTTTTCGAACAGCTGCAAGTCAAAGAATCTTTGCAGGCGTTGACGCAAGAAGAGTTAACACAGCTATTCTACGGTAAAGGGCTGGTACTCGGTGTGTTCGTGCAGGAGCAGCTGATCGCCTTTCGAGCGCTTCTATACCCGGGTGATGATGAGGAAAATTTAGGGCGTGATTTAGGTTTATCTAAAACAGAGCAAATGAAGGTTGTCCACCAGGAAATAACCTGTATTCTCCCTGAATATCGCGGGAATGGCCTGCAGAAGAAATTGGCTAAATGGATAATGACAGAGTTTAATCGAACTTCGAATGAGTACCGATATCTTTGCTGTACCGTTTTTCCTACAAATTATCCAAGCTTGAAAGATAAATTGGCTCAAGGAATGATGATTGCACAAATCAAAGGCATGTATGGCGGCCTACTACGGTATGTGCTCTACAAAGATTTACGAAGGGACATGACCATAGACGGGCGTACATATTCAGCAGTAGCAGTCGAAGATTATCAGCAGCAAAAGCAGCTTTTGAAGAATGGTTACTATGGTTATGGACTAAGAGAAACGGACGGAACCATGATGATTTTATTCGGGAAGGTGCTATAAATGATGGTGAAGCAGATTGTAGAAACGATCCAACCAGACATCCATAACGTTTTTGACCATCTTCATACAAATCCTGAAGTCAGCTGGAAAGAAGAAAATACGACAACTTATATTAAACAAGTACTAGAGGAAAAAGGAGTAAAGGTTACAACTTTTCCGGACTCAACCGGACTGATTGCTGAAATCGGCAGCGGTAAGCCGGTTGTAGCGGTACGTGCGGATATGGATGCCCTTTGGCAGGAAGTAGGGGGAGTTTTCCAGGCTAATCATTCCTGTGGGCATGATGCCCATATGAGTATGGCCGTTGGAGTCCTGCTTACGCTTCTTATGAAAGGGGTTCCAAAGGGAAGTGTTCGATTTATTTTTCAACCTGCTGAAGAAACAGGAAATGGTGCATTAAGGATGGTTGAAAATGGTGTAGTTGATGATGTTGATTATTTGTATGGAGTTCACTTGAGGCCAGTGCAGGAAATGGAAGGTGGCCAAGCTTCACCGGCCATCATTCACGGTGCGGGACTGTTTATGGAAGGGAAAATTGCAGGTGAAGATACACATGGGGCACGTCCGCATTTAGGAGTCAATGCCATTGAAGCTGGTTCCGCCATTGTGGAGTTAGTGAAAGGGATTTACCTTGATCCGATGATCCCTTATTCAGCCAAAGTAACCAAATTTCAAGCTGGAGGGAACAATCCAAATATCATTCCAGGGTCTGCCGTATTCAGCCTCGATTTACGCGCGCAATCCAATGAGGCTCTTCAGCAGCTTCGTGAACAGGTAGAAGGGAAAATTGAAGCTGTGGAAAAAGCCTACAACCTTCCTATTACGCTTCGAGTTATGGACTATGTGCCGGCTGCAGAGACTGACAGTCAAGCTCAAGGGTATATGGGAGAGGCGATTAAAGAGGTCCTCGGAGATGAACATACGATGGCCCCCCTCGTGACATCTGGAGGAGATGATTTTCATTTCTATACCATTAATCGTCCCCATTTAAAAGCAACGATGCTAGGGTTAGGGGCGAATCTAAAGCCTGGTCTCCACCATCCGCAGATGACATTTGATCGGAAAGCTATTTTTTCTGGGATTGAGATCCTGGCTCACACGATATTAAAGACGTTAGATCAGTAGAAGAAGCTGAACTTTTGCAACTTCCATTTTCGAAAAATTTTAAAAAAGGGGGATCAGTATGGTGGAAACACGTAAAAAAGAAATGACGTTTGGACTTGCAATTATCCCACTGGTTCTTATGATTGTCGCTATGCTTGTTACGATCGTTGTACTGGAAGGAAGCCCTCATATCCCTTTAATTTTCGGAACAGCCGTAGCGGCTTTCATTGCCTGGAGAAGTGGTTATAACTGGAACGAAATTGAAGAAAGCATGTATAAAGGTATACGGCTAGCTCTACCTGCTGTCGTCATCATCATGTTGGTCGGACTTACGATTGGAGTGTGGATTGGTGGCGGTATTGTGGCAACGATGATCTACTACGGGTTAAAACTTATTACGCCGTCCATGTTTTTGGTAGCGATTACAATCATTTGTGCTGTTGTGGCCCTTGCAATTGGGAGTTCCTGGTCCACCATGGGAACCATCGGAGTAGCCGGCATGGGGATAGGGGTCAGCATGGGAATCTCTGCACCAATGGTTGCGGGTGCTATTATTTCCGGTTCTTATTTTGGCGATAAAATGTCCCCATTATCGGATACAACGAACCTTGCTTCAGGGTTAACGGGGACGAATTTATTTGAACATATTCGCCACATGCTGTACACCACTGTTCCAGCTTTAATCATTGCTCTCGGGTGTATTGGTTCTTGGGGAGAGGGTTTGGTTCGGAATCCGTCAATATGGAAAATATTCAACAAACCATGAAGGTTATGAATGAAAACTTTGTGATTTCCCCGTGGCTGCTTCTTGTTCCATTAGCTGTAATTCTGCTTGTAATTCGGAAAGTTCCTGCAGTCCCTGCACTTATAGCTGGTATACTATTAGGTTTTTTATGTCAAATCGCTATCCAGGGCGATGCCATGAGTAATACAGTTCAGACACTTCAGGCGGGTTTTGCCATTGATTCAGGCAATCAAATGGTGGATAACCTTTTTAACCGTGGCGGTCTGGATTCCATGATGTACACGGTGTCCATGACCATCGTTGCCATGACGTTTGGAGGTATTCTGGAGAATACAGGAATGTTAAAAGTGATTGTTGATCAAATTTTGAAATTAGCAAAATCTGCGAGAAGTCTCGTACCAACAACAATTCTATCGTGCTTTGCGACAAATGCTACCTGTTCGGAACAATATATTTCCATCGTTGTTCCAGCGAGAATGTATGCCAAAGTCTATACAAAGAAAAAGCTCCACTCCAAAAATCTTTCGCGCGCTTTGGAAGACGGCGGGACATTAACATCTGTCTTTATCCCCTGGAATACCTGTGGCGTATTTATCCTTGGAACATTAGGCGTTCATGCTTTTGAATACGCCCCTTATGCGATTTTGAATTTTACTGTTCCTATTTTATCGATGATTTATGCTGGGATCGGATTTTCAATCGTCAAGTTGTCGGATTCGGAACAGGAAGAAATGGAAGAACAGTTAGAACGTAACACGGTGTGACCTCATTTTTTCGGAGGAAATCGTATAGGTTAGTGTATTCATGAAGTCCCTGTTCCCTGTTGTATGAAGGAACAGGGACTTCATTCATTTAAGTAAACGAATACCTATATCGACTCCCTGGATGATCCTCAGGCAGCACACTTTCTCCATGCGGAAACAGCTTCTCCCTCAACGTACCATCTTGATAATCTTTCTTATACAACCCACGCTCTTGCAGCTCCGGTATTACCAGGTCCACAAAATCTTCCAGATCCCCAGGCGTTACTAGATGGTTTAAGTTGAAACCGTCTACGCCTGATTCTTCAAACTGGAATTGGATCGCGTCTGCGACTTCTTTCGGATTTCCTACGATAATACTGTTACGATCTGGTGATTCAAATCGGTTAAGCACTTCGCCGACAGTTAGTTTTTTAGGGGCATCTTTAGTTAGTGTTGCCGCTTTATAGTGTCCGCCTTCTGTAGACTTCGTGTATTCAAATGGAAGGTCGGGATCCATTTCTTCATATTCGGCGATGTCGTAGCCGCTTGCTCCGTACTGTGCTTTGGCGGCGTCCGGGCTCCAGTGGCGCGCGTATTCTTCAAACTTCCGCTCCGCTTCCTCAGTCGTTTCGCCAACAATCACGCTGAGAAAAGAAAAGATTTTAATGTTTTCTGGATTCCGTCCATGGTTTTCGGCCCGCTTGCGAATATCATCAGCATAGTAGCGAATTCGCTCAGGTGTCGGTCCTCCGACAAAGATGCACTCGGCATGTTTGGAGGCGAATTCACGTCCTCGTTCGGATGTGCCGGCTTGATAGATGACAGGTGTCCGTTGTAAGGATGGTTCACTTAAGTGCGGACCTTCCACGGAAAAGTACTTTCCTTCGTGATTAATTTCATGAACTTTCTCCGGATCAACTAGTGTGTTGTTTTCGGCATCTTCTACAAATGCGTCATCTTCCCAGCTTGTCTCCCAGAGCTTGTAGGATACATCAAGGTATTCATCGGCGATATCGTAACGTTCGTCGTGTTTGATCATATTTTCAAGCCCAAAGTTACGTGCGGCATTTGGCAAGTAAGAGGTCACAACATTCCAGGCGACTCGCCCTTTTGTCAGGTGATCGAGGGTGGAGAAGCGCCTGGCGTTTCCGAATGGAGCTTCATAAGTGGTGCTCACCGTCATCGCAAACGATAGATGCTTGGTCACACTGGCCATCGCCGGGATCACAAGGGCGGGATCATTTAATGGCACTTGCAATCCATCACGAATTGATGGGTCTTTACTTTTTTTATAAACATCGTAGATTCCTAGCACATCAGCAAGGAAGACGGCATCAAATTTGCCTCTTTCTAGTAATCTCGCTAAGTCCATCCAATAATCTAAGTCTTTATAGCGGCGGTGACGCTCATTTCTCGGATGCTTCCATAGTCCGTGAGAATTGTGCATCGCGCTGTTCATTTCAAAAGCATTTAAGATCATTTGTTTCCTCATTGTGATTCCTCCTTAAGTTCTCACTTTATGTAAATAAGCTTCAGTTACATGAAAAAGCCCCTTCTTTTAAAAGAAAAAGAAGAGGCTGATAACCGTACATGTATGAGAGCTCTTCCTTATCTTTCAAGCGTTCCCGCCTGCTGGAATTGGCACAGTACTTGATGCAGTCTGTTGCCGAGGTTTCAAAGGGCCAGTCCCTCCACCTCTCGGGATAAGAAATATCATTAAATATTAAGTTGATGAAAAATATACAGCATATCCGAAAAGGTGTCAATCACTACTTTGAAAATATTCTGCAATTTACCCTGCGGTGGTGCAGGTTAAGAGAATTCTAATCATTTAAGTTAAAAATGGTATTTCATATTAGTAGTTGACATACACGAAGACTCCTATGGGAACAGCGTCCAAAGGGAGACCCCGCAGAACGGAACGTAGTGACGTTCGAGGAGGCTCGCTGGCCGCCCATGGAAAGCGAAGTGTATGTCAACTGCGGATTCGGAATTTGAAGCTAATGTTAGTGTTGACAGGGAATTCCTACCTCTGCTATGATGCTTTTTATCAGATTATTTGAACTAATTTTATAACGAATTCGCTCTTATCAAGAGTTGGCTGAGGGATTTGGCCCTATGACGCCCGGCAACCACCCTACAAGGGGAACGGTGCTACTTCCAACAGACAGATTGATGTCTGGAAGATAAGAGGTTGAAGCAGTACATATTTCAGCCTCTTTCTTTTGAAAGGGGCTTTTTTATATGGTCCTGTAAGATGTTGCGGTACAGAAGAATTTTTATTATTAGAGAAAAGGAGAGAGGCATATGTTTACAATCTATTGGATCGCATTAGCTGTTTTCTGGGGAATTGGTTTACTCATTTGGAATCATAGCTATGGAAAATCTACCCAAGGGGGGCGCAACTAATGCAACTCGTTACGGGACCACTATTATGGACACTAGTCAGCCTGTTAGCTCTGTACTTTGTTTTTGTGACGTGGATTGGAAAAAAGGGGAACCAGCATAGTAAATCGATGAACGGTTTTGCAACGGCAAGAGGGAAAGTAAGTCCATGGCTGGTAGGGGCTAGCTATGCAGCAAGCTTCGCCAGTGCCAACTTGTTTATCGGTGTGCCTGGATTAGCTTATGAGCATGGAGTCTCCGTACTATGGTACACGCTGGGTGGCTTTGGGGCTGGCTGGATCGCCCTGCTGTTGTTTGCTAAGAAGTTTTGGAAATATGGCAAGAAGTTCGGCGGGGTTTCCACACTTCCTGAATGGCTGGGGAGAAGATATAACAGCAAAACTTTGCAAGTACTAGTCACTTGTTTGGTGCTGTTTAATGTGTACTATATTGTCGGTCAAAATGTCGGGTTAGCCACGATTTTTGAATCCGTTATCGGCATTCCTTATTTCTGGGGCATTCTGATTGGTGTGACCATTACGATTCTTTATATCGGACTTGGAGGTGCCTTCGCGCAAATTGTTACGGATGGCATTCAAGGAACTCTGATGGTTATTACTTCCATTCTGATCTTTGTGTCGTTATTCTGGACCATAGGTGGGGGGCTGAATGTATTCGGGGAACTTTCTAGTAAACTGGAGGCGATTGATCCGGAGTTGGTCGCACCACTAAATGGACCTTACAATAGTGTCCTGGCCATTTTGTCCGTGCAATTTTTACATATCAGTTTTGTTGTTATGCCACACCTGCTTAATAAAGTGTTATCACTGGAAACCGAGGAGCAGCTCCGGCCATTTACGATGTCAGCGGGTCTCGGCATGTTCTTCATTACTGTGTTAATGGTATTGGGTGGTCTGGCAGCTAGAGTGCTGGCTCCATCGCTTAGTAGTGCGGACTCGGCCATTCCCGTCTATATATTAGAAGCCTTTCCGCCGATCATTGCTGCGATTATTATCGTTGGAATTATTTCAGCCATTTTATCAAGTACAGACAGCTTGTATTTGAGCATTACATCAAGCATTGGAAACGATCTGTACAAGGTGCTGGCTCCGATTCTATCAAAAGGGAAGTTATCACAGCATCAACTGGATGTACGCTCGGTAAAAGTAGCAAAAGGCTCACTCGTCTTTGTTGGTTTGGTCACCTTTTACCTGTCGCTCGATCGACCGGAGTCGCTGGCGATACTGATTCAGTTTAGTTTCTCAGCGATTATCAGTGGTCTCCTTGCGCCGATCGTATTGGGCTATTTATGGGGGAAATCCAATGGGAACGGTGCCATCGCATCATTGATTTCAGGTACTGGGCTCTATGTTATTTTTACTAGCCTGAACGTTTTTGAAAACATTTATATATCCCTGTTCCTTGCCGCTGCTGCTGGGTTTGTTGTGATGATTGTGACGAGCTTAGTCACAACGTCTAATGTAACAAAAGAGGAAGAGGATGTCTTTTTGAAAGATGTTCTTTAAACCTATGAAAAAATAACTCAACGTTGTAGGAAGTTATAGGATAGACAAGTTTTAGATAGGCTACACTCAGCTACAATCTGTACTTTATTTCTGTTGAAGAAGAGCTATGGATTTAGTCAGTAGCTCCAATTTGTTGTCAATGCTGTTCACAAGATTATCGTCTGAGTTTGAAAGGATTACAAACGGATACCTCAATATTCGTGTTAGACAAGCTAGTTATTAATTTAAGGATTATTTATTATTCCTTTTATCTATTATATTTCTAAACGACCAGAGGGCAATTTCCAGGGATAAGCGATCATATGAGGAGGTGAAATCTGTCTTCAAAAGTTTTTTGATCTTATCTAAGCGATGGTATAGGGTTTGGCGCACAATAAAGAGAGCGTTAGCCGTTTCTTGCTTGTTACATTGATGACTTAAATATGTATCTAGTGTAATAAGCAGGTTGCTATCGTTTTCTTGGTCATACTTAATTAACGGGAAAAGATGGTCGTCAATTAGAGTTGAGAGTTTATTCTCTCTTATCAAGGGAACCACCAACTTCTCAATGAACAATTCATCATAGTGTAAGGTTCTTTTTCTTATTAATGAATGATAAATTTTATTTGTTTCCTTAAGGGTGTTAATTGAATGAGCGGCCTCATTCATACTGTGCATTTTTTGACCAATAAGTACTAGGGAAGGTAGTGAGATGAAAAGTTTATCTAGCCTTTTACGAAGTGTATGGATCTCATCATTTAAATCGGACACTATAAGAAATACTCCAGTAGTTTTAGAGGCTAGATTAGTGAAGGTAATATCCAGTCCAAGTTCTTTTCCTAAGATACAAAAGTTAGGAACAGTCTCATCTGGATGAATCAAATAAAGGGAGGCAACCCCAGGATACATGGGATTTGTGGAAATGTCCGACATAACTGCGGTTGACGGATTATTCCACCATTGAATCAATCGCTGTTGGGACGTTAAGTTTTCGTCAGGGAAATAGAGTTGATCATAGATTTTCTTGGTAATATCGATAAATCGTACTTGATTCTCGAACACAATAATAGGGAAGTTGTTTTCTTCAGCGATTTCTACCATCTCTTCGGGTATTTTCTCTACATAAGTGTTTAATTCTACACAGAGACCCGATGCTTGATTTTCAATTAATTCATCCAAAAGTTTTGCACCTAGATGAGGCTTCTCTGCCCAGCCAATACCTGTCGTAAGTATTAATTCTCCTCCATTTATTAAGGCTTCGACCTGATTAACTTCGAGCACATGTGCCCATTTCACGATTCGTTGGGTACCTTTCATCCCGCATACTACTTTAGATTTTTTAAAGCAGTCCATTCCTAATAACATTTCGATTGTGAGAAAGTTATTATCATTCATCTATTTTCCTCCCTCTTTACACACTGTCCAAAAATTTATATTAAGATCTCATGAACTGTCTAATGAAATGTAAGTGCTTACATTATACAATTAAGTTAATATTCAAAATAATCATACCAAAAATTCTTAAAAACCGATAGAGAGGGGCCAAAATGAACAGGATAAATACTGATGGGGTGTGGAAGAGGTTAGCGAATCATAAATAACAAATACAGTAGCCCTGATCGCGTGACACATACGAATCAGTTTACAATCTGTCTAGTGGCGGTGTGACCTTTTATAAGGAAAGAAAAGTTACAATTCGTATTTAAACAGGGAGTGATGAGATGAATGAGACGTTAGAATGGCAATGCAGAGATGAAAATAATGTTATGCACGCCCTAAAGCGAGCTAGTAAGCAACCACTTATAATTGAAAATGCAAAAGGATGCTTTATTAAAGATAGTGATGGTAATAAATATTTAGATGGCATGGGGGGGCTTTGGTGTGTCAATGTAGGATACGGAAGAGAAGAACTTGCTGAGGCAGCAGCAGAACAAATGAAAAATATGTCCTACTTCCCTATGACAAATAGTCATCTCCCAGCAATTGAGCTGGCTGAAAAACTTAACACCTGGCTTAATAATGATTACGTTATTTTTTTCTCCAATAGCGGATCTGAAGCGAATGAAATGGCGTTTAAGATCGCTAGACAATATCACTCTCAAAATGATAGTTCGAGTAGACACAAGATTATTTCAAGATACCGGTCGTATCATGGGACAACAATGGGGGCTTTGGCTGCAACAGGTCAGGCTGAAAGAAAATATAAATACGAGCCATTAGCTGCAGGTTTTTTACACACAGTGCCTCCAGATTGTTATCATTGTCCATTAAATAAGCAACCATCTACTTGTAATCTTGAGTGCACAGACTTAATAGATCATACGATTACTTGGGAAGGGAAGGAAACTGTAGCGGCTATTATTATGGAACCCTATATTTCTGGAGGAGGCGTTCTAATTCCGCCAAGGGGATATATGGAAAGGGTAAAAGATATATGTGAAAAACATGGAGTACTCTTGATTGTAGATGAAGTGATTAATGGTTTTGGACGAACAGGGGAAATGTTCGGTCACTTTCATGAGGATGTAACGCCAGATATCATAACAATGGCGAAAGGGCTTACTAGTGGGTATCTCCCATTATCGGTCACAGCAATTCACAAAGACTGTTATGAAGCATTTGAAACCTCTGAAAAATATGACCACTTTCGAAGTGTAACAACCTTTGGGGGAAATCCAGCAGCCTGCGCAGTCGCGCTGAAAAATATCGAGATTATCGAGAGGGAGAAGTACATTGAGAATGCTTACAATCAAGGGGAGCAGCTTTACGAGGATATGAAAGAACTCCTTTCTCACCCTAATGTTGGGGATATTCGATATAAAGGATTAATGATGGGAATTGAACTTGTTGAAGATTCTATTAATAAAACACCCATTCACGAAGATAAGTTGAATTTGGTGCTAAGCAAGTGTAAAGAAAAGGGAGTTATTATTGGAAAAAATGGGGATACCGTAGCCGGTTTTAATAATGTGTTAACGATTGCCCCGCCATTATCGATCGATGCAGGAACTATAAGATTCCTTAGTGGTGTCGTGAAAGCTTCCATTTACGAAACTTTATAACTTAATGGGGAGGTGGGAAAATGGCTCCAAAGAATCAAGACTATCGTTTTAAAATAGCAAACCGAGAGGCCTTAATCGGTGTTGCTTTAGCTATCATTAACTTCGTTTGGTGGTTTGCTTTTGCCTATGGGTTAGGAAGTAAACCACCAGAAGAGTATAATTATGTGTTTGGTCTGCCATCATGGTTTTTTTATAGCTGCGTGGGTGGCTTTATTTTTATAACTGTTCTGGTTATTTTTATTGTTAAATTCTTTTTCGTAGAGGTGCCATTTGAAGATGAAGATAGGGGTGATCAATCATGAATGTAGCCGTTATAGTACCACTATTACTTTTTTTAGTTATTATTTTTGCGGTTGGATTTATGGCGAGTCGATCCCTTAATAAGTCTAATAATGACTTTATGCAAGAATACTTTCTAGGCGGTCGCCAGCTAGGTGGCTTTGTTCTAGCTATGACCATGATTGCCACTTACGGAAGTGCCAGTAGTTTTATTGGTGGGCCTGGAGTAGCTTATACACAAGGGTTTGGTTGGGTTTTGCTCTCCATGTCACAAGTGGCTACGGGATACTTTGTTCTTATGATTTTAGGAAAGAAATTCGCCATTATGGCAAGAAGGTATAATGCGGTCACGTTAACAGATTTTTTAAAAGGTCGTTATCAGAGTAAATGGGTTGTGCTAACGGCGGCTTTTAGTATTATTATTTTTCTATTTTCTGCAATGGCAGCCCAATGGGTGGGTGGTGCAAGATTAATAGAATCTTTAACAGGAATATCTTACACTACATCCCTTTTTATTTTTGCTGTATCTGTGCTCATTTACGTAGTTATCGGTGGGTTTAAGGCCGTTGCCTTAACGGATACTGTCCAAGGCGTGGTTATGTTTGTTGGAACCTTAGTCTTATTAATCGCTACGATTGTTGCTGGTGGTGGTATATCTAATATTATGGCAGACCTAACAGCAGAGAACCCAGATTTGATTACTCCATTTGGTGCAGATGGCAGTTTAACACCAACTTATGTTTCTTCCTTTTGGATCCTCGTTGGTGTAGCAGTAGTCGGGCTTCCTCAAGTTACAGTACGGGCTATGTCCTATAAAAGCTCGAAAGCGATGCACCGTGCCTTACTTATAGGGACGATCGTGGTTGGATTTATTATGTTAAACATGCATCTAATTGGTGTCTTTGCGCGTCCGATCCTCCCAGGAATTGAAGTGGGGGATAAAGTTATGCCGCTGATCTCGTTAGAAGTGTTACCTGCTTGGCTAGCCGGGATTGTCTTAGCCGCCCCTATGGCTGCGATTATGTCAACAGTAGACTCTTTACTTCTTTTAGTTAGCTCATCGGTAGTTAAAGATATCTATATAAACTATATCAAACCAGATGCGTCACACCAAAGAGTAAAAAACTTAAGCTTCGGAGTGACTACTGTCTTAGGGGTACTCGTTTTCTTAATGGCACTTAATCCACCAGACCTGTTAATTTGGCTTAACCTATTTGCGTTTGGCGGTTTGGAAGCAACGTTTATTTGGCCGGTTGTCATGGGACTTTATTGGAAAACTGGCAATAAATACGGGGCACTCTCCTCTATGGCAGTTGGGATCGGCTCTTATATTATCATCGATCTCTTCTTTACATCACCATTTGGTATGCACAGTGTCGTTTTACCAGTTATTTTCTCCTTTATTGCATACGTAGTCGTTAGTTTAGCAACAAAAAATGTAGCTGTGAATGATTATATCGCCCAACAAAAAATGGAAAGGAGCATGTAAATGAAAACAAATCAACTCCATTCTCAACAAACGAGAGATCGTGAAGCTGTCATATCACTAACTCAAGAATTAGTCAGAATCCCTAGTGTTTACCGCCCGGGAGTAGAGGGTGGGAATGAAGAAAAGGTAGCCAATTATGTAGCTGACTATTTGAAGCAAAAGGGAATTGAAGTTCATATAGAAGAAGTTGAACCGGGGCGGCCAAATGTCATAGGTGTTGTGGATTCTGGCAAACCTGGGAAAACGCTCCTTCTTGAGGGGCATACGGATGTGGTGACAGAGGGGGATCATAGTGCATGGAGATATGATCCGTTCGGAGCTGAAATTGTCGAGGGAAGGATGTATGGACGAGGAACGAATGATACGAAAGGAAATCTGGCCTGTATGATTACAGCTGTAGACTCTATCTTGCAAGATGAGGAAGAATTTACAGGTAAAATTATTTTATGTATCCCTTGTGATGAAGAAAGCATGATGATTGGAATCAAACATTTTATTAAAAATGGCTGGGCCGATAGAGTAGATGGTGCCATTATTTGTGAACCTGAGGAAAATCAAGTATGTATAAGTCAACGCGGCGCTATGAGGATAGAACTGAAAACGTACGGGAAAATGGCTCATGGTGCGATCTCATGGAGTGGCATAAATCCTAATTGGAGGATGGCACGAATAATTGTTGAACTTGAAAGGCTAGAAAAGAAAGAGCAAGAGCGTCTAGGTAAGCATCCAACACTAGGGTGGCCGAGTATTACCCCAACGATCTTAACTGCACCAGTCAAAGGCGAGGCACAAATTAATGTTATTCCGGAACAGTGTATGACAACACTAGATATAAGGACGGTGCCGGGCCAAGACCACGAGGAACTTAAACAGGAGATTCTTGAGATTTTTACAAGACTTAAAAAAGATGATGAATATTTCAAAGCAGATTTTGAAGTGATAGAGGATCGTCCTTGGACAGAAACCGATAAAGAAGAGGCTGTGGTGGAAGCGGTCGCCAAAGCTGTAAAAGATGTGATGAAACAAGAACCTAAATATAATGGAGTTCCGGGAGCTACCGATGGGACCTTTCTTCATATTGCTGGAGTTCCTATAGTGACTATTGGAGCTGGTGATCGAGAAATTCCCCATCAAATTAATGAATATGTGGATATAGAAGAATTAGCTGAAACCACCCAAATCTATCGCCAAGCATGCTTGAACTTTCTTAATGAAGATGGTGACTATTAATGCATAACATTGCTGTGATTCCAGGTGATGGAATTGGGCGGGAAGTTATGGAGGAAGCCTTATGCCTATTAGAAGAAATTTGCAAGACTAATTCTCTCCTTACCATCGAATGGGAAATATTTAGTTGGAGTTCAGAATATTACTTGCAGCATGGAGAAATGATGCCAAAGAATGGTCTGGACACCTTAAAAAAGTATGATGCTATATTGTTTGGAGCCATCGGTGACCCTCGTGTTGCAGACGAAGTGTCCATATGGGATTTAATCATGCCCATTCGTAAGGGGTTTGAGCAATATATTAACTTTCGGCCGATAAAACAATTAGCAGGTATAAACGCTCCTCTACAAATTGATAAGGACATTGACTTTGTTATCATTCGTGAGAACGCAGAAGGGGAATACTCCAATATGGGAGGAAACCTCTATCAAGGTACATCTCAGGAAATGGCTGTCCAGAACACAGTCATGACGCGTGAAGGCGTGAAGAAGGCGAGTGCCTTTGCTTTTAAATATGCCCGGTCAAAGAATTATAAAAAAGTAACGAGTGCTACGAAATCTAATGCGATTTTGCATACAATGAAGCTCTGGGATAGGGAAGTGGCATCCGTTTCTAGCAATTATGAAGATATCCATTTTGAGTCTGTTTATATTGATGCCTTAACGGCTTACTTTGTCCAACGACCTGAGGAGTTTGGGGTAGTCTTAGCATCGAATTTGTTTGGCGATATTTTATCTGATCTAGGTTCATCTATTGTGGGTGGTCTAGGAGTCTCGCCTTCAGCCAACATTAATCCTGAGGGGAACTACCCATCCATGTTTGAGCCTGTCCATGGATCTGCTCCGGACATTGCAGGCCAAGGAATCGCAAACCCAATTGCACAAGTTTGGTCGTTAGCTCTTTTGCTCGAACATTTAGGATACGAACAACCCGCTGATGCCATTTTGCAATCGATTCAACATGTTATTCAAGAAGGGATCGTAACCCCGGATTTGGGAGGAACTTGCACGACTAAACAGGTAGGAAAAGCCATTCGAGATCAAGTTAAGTCAAACTTGTTGGGGGCCGAAAAGTATGAAAGTTCAAGGTAAGACGATTGTGGTGACTGGAGCCAATGGAGGAATGGGAATAGCTGTCGTTAAACAATTACTTGAAGAGGGAGCCCAAGTAGTAGGCTGTGATTTGAAAGGTGATCAATTAACAGGGTTGGGACAAGAAAAGCTAGTGATTTTTGAAGGGGATTTACTAGAGGAGTCATTTGTCCGGCACGTATTTTCCAAAGCCAATGAACGTTTTGGGAAGATTGATGGATTGGTTAATGCGGCGGGTATGGCTCAACAAGCCACTCCCATAGAGGAAACTACACTAGATATGTGGCATAATCTATTAGATATTAATATGACTCTACTATTTTTAAGCTGTAGAGAAGCGGTCAATTATATGAAGAAACAACAGAATGGAACGATAGTCAATGTTGCATCCATATCGGCTGTACGGCCTCGTCCTGGATTACAATCATACATTGCATCTAAGGGCGGTGCAGAAAGTTTTTCAAGGGCGCTAGCTATCGAATTAGCGCATGAAAATATCCGAGTTAATACGGTTCATCCAGGTCCATGTGATACGAATATGCTTGAACAGTTTGCTGCTGAAGGTACGGATATGGAAAAGGCTAAAGAGGACATATTTAAGAAAAGTGTCCCTATGGGAAAACTGCTTACGCCCGAGAACATTGCTTCATCAATCGTTTTTCTGCTATCTGAGGAAGCGGACATGGTGACAGGTGCTACCCTAAATGTAGATGGTGGAAGAGGAATATAAAGAGAGAAAGGTGAAAAAATGGATAATCTCTTGATGTATGTAGATGGGGAATGGAAAGCTAGTCTTTCTGGTAAGACCATTGAGTTTTTGGATCCTTCAAACCAACAACCGCTTGGGACTATACCAAGAGGTGAGAAGGTTGATGTCGATACTGCCGTGTCAGCTGCAAGGAAAGCTTTTGAAAGTGAGCTTTGGCGAACCATAAAACCTCACGAAAGAGGCTATATATTAACGGAAATGGCTAACAAAATTAGGTTCAATAAAGATGAACTAGCAAATCTCGAAACGTTAGATGTGGGAAAGCCTTTATCGCAAGCTTATTCAGACGTAGAAGCTGCGGCAAGATATTTTGAATTTTATGCAGGAGCAGCAGATAAGATAATGGGGGAAACGATTCCTATAGAGGATGGAATCATTGATTTTACCGTTCGTGATCCGATTGGTGTTACCGCTCATATTATCCCTTGGAACTATCCGATTCAAATTAGCTCCAGAAGTACGGCAGCGGCTATAGCCACTGGAAATACAGTGGTTCTTAAAACAGCTGAAGATACGTCACTAACAGCATTAAAACTAGCAGAGTATTTTCACGAAACCAACTTACCAAGAGGAGTCTTCAATGTCATCACTGGACTGGGTCACGAGGCAGGGGCAGCCTTGTCTACACATCCTGATGTAAACCACATTACTTTCACAGGGTCTGTGGCCACAGGTAAGCAAATTATGAAATCAGCTGCTGAAAATATTGTTCCAGTCACATTAGAGTTAGGGGGCAAGTCTCCCAATATTGTATTTGCAGACTGTAATGAAGAGGAAGCACTTAATGGTGTGGTGAGATCTATAATTCAGAACGCAGGACAAACATGTTCAGCTGGATCGAGGCTACTTATTGAAGATAACTATAAAGATAGATTCCTTTCTTTATTAAAAGAGAAATTTAAGAAAGTTACAATTGGACCTGGCAAAGATGATTATGATTTAGGACCTATTCTATCAAAAAATCAATTTGATAAAGTCTCTTCTTTCATTGAAAAGGCTCGGGAGGAAGGAGAGGTTATAACAGGAGGGGAAAGGGTAAATATAAAAGGTTTCGAAGATGGTTATTATTTGCAGCCTACCATTATCGACCACATATCCCATGAGAGTGATATAGCTCAACAAGAGATTTTTGGTCCGGTTTTATCGGTCTTTCCATTTGAAGATGAACAAAAGGCCGTTGAGTTAGCTAATGGTACCGACTATGGGTTAGTGACCGGAATTTGGACTGAGAATATCGGGAAGGCTCACCGAATAGCAGACAAAGTTCTTGCGGGCCAATTATTTATTAATAACTATGGAGCAGGTGGAGGAATTCAAATGCCTTTTGGTGGATATAAAAGAAGTGGCTTTGGCAGAGAAAAAGGGTTGATTGCATTGAAAAATTATACTCAATTGAAAAACGTAGCTATTAAATATAAATAGGATAGCTATAACCTAAGACCAATATGCACTAAGATTTTTAATAGCAACTGTGGTTCTGGGTCTGTCTCTCAGTGCTCAAAAGCATTGGGGGACAGTGAGATTATCCCCTTAAAGTAGACACTTTTAGAGTGAGGGTGTTACGTTGCCTTTAAAGAGTGATGCATCGTGGCGAAACATATACTGACTGATCCCCTTTTTACAACGCAAAATCATAAGCCCTAATATCCTTTGGGCTTATGATTTACTTATTTATTCGACCTTTTCTTCAACTTGTACTTTTTCTGCAGTAGAAGGCATAAACGTAAGGGTTAACAACATGATAAGAGAAAGAGGGAACCCGACGAAAACCGGATGTATATCGAAAGGATCCCCTGCAAACTGCCAGCCTAAAGCTAGAATAATCCCTGACCACATAGAAGCAACGCCTGCTCAATTATCGGGTTTGTCCCAAAAAAGTCCGATTAAGATGGGAGCCAAAAGGCCGGCGACAAGAATAGCTGATCCTGTCATCCAAAGTTCTACCAATCTAGGAATAGCTAGTGCCAATAGTAGAGAAAAGATCGACATAGCAATAACTATCAATCTACTTAGGAGTAATAGTCTGGAGTCTGTCTGCTCTTTTTTCATTTGAGACTGGCAGCCCCAATGGTTAGGAATGGGATGAGAATATCTCACGACCAACTCATCATTGTCAGCTGCTTTGCCTCTTATCAGCATCAGTTGAAAGTTCCCTTTTCGTTGGTCTAGTTCTTTTAACTCCAAACCAATATAAACCAAAACCAAGTAAGCACCATCCGCCTAAGATAGCCCATTCCATTGGCCAAAGAAGTCCTGATGGCATGCCTGGAAAATAAAAACTAATAAAGAGGGTACTTAACATAATGGCAAGTATGCCGGTTGTTTTCCAATACTTTATCTTGTAGGGGCGTATCAACTCAGGTTCTATTTTTCTGAGTTTCAAAAAGGATATGGAAACAATCAAATATCCCACAACAATTCCGACACCGCCAGCATTTACGAACCAGTTTAGAGCAGATCGGCCTAATAGTGGCGCTAAGAAAGCAAGAATGCCTAAAAAAACAATAGCGTGTGTCGGTGTTTTGTATTTAGGATGGACGTGAGCAAACCATTTAGGGATCATATCCCTAATAGCCATTGCATATAGGATACGACTTCCGCCAATTATAAAGGCGTTCCAGCTAGTGATAATACCTGCAACACCGCCTAAAACAAGAATGGTTCCGAACAGCTGACTCCTGAATAGGTTGACCATTGCGTCGGCAGTAGCAAGTTCAGTGGTCATAAGTTCAAATGGCGTTAATCCAATTGAAACACCAAAAGCAATCAGCACGTAAAAAATGATCGATGTAATAATCGATATGATCAATATCCGGCCGATGAACTTTGGGGGGGATTTTATTTCAGAGGCTATTTGCGGAATGACATCGAAACCGACAAATAGAAACGGGATCATCACGAGAACTGACATTATACCTCCAAAACCATTATCAAATAATGGCTGCATGTTTTCCGCATCCCCGTTCTTTATAGCACCGAAGACTAGTAATAGGCCAATCAGAACAACTATAATTGTGAAAACACTCTGAAGGATAGTTGCTGGTTTAATTCCAAAATAGTTTAGCGATGTCAGTAGAAAGGCTCCAATCGATCCGATTAATACCCAAGTAAGGTAAACATCCCATCCCCCTAATGTCCACAGATATCCTTGGTGTTCGAAGGGAATGATGAAATCAATTACTGTTGGCAACGCTACTGCTTCAAAGGTAATAACAGATACATAGCCGAACAAGACAGCCCAGGCAGACATGAAGCTAAGTTTTTTATTAAAAGCACGTAATACAAAGACTAGACCTCCACCGGTTTCAGGAATGGCAGAAGCTAGTTCTGCATACGTAAGACCGATAAAAATAACGAGTAATCCTCCCAAAAGAAACGCTATAGCGCTTCCAGCAAATCCGGCTGTGGATATCCACTGACCGGAAAGGACAACCCATCCCCAGCCAAGCATCGCGCCCATGGAAAGGAACAGAACATCCACCAATGACATGGACTTTGAAAAACTTTTATCCATAGTATAGACTCCTTTTTTATGATAAGTGAATATACATACTCTTTAGTGTGTCAATGTTTTAGAAAAAGCTGTGGTTCATCCCATAGATCACTAATTACTTAGTGTAACTATTCCTGACTGTATTACTGCGGTTACTTCTTCTTTCATCATAAACTCTTCCTTTTCGCCATTATGAATTTGTAAGCGATTTCGGTTTTCACTGTGTAACTAGACATTCAGGGACTGACTGAATGCCGTGTCATTATGCTACTATCATCCATCTTTATACAGTGAATCTTAAACTAGAGCGATCATCTCTTATGACAAATTCCCGATCGATACATACTTTGTTTCTAAGTACGGCTCGATTCCTTCCGAGCCGCCTTCACGGCCAAGACCGCTTTCTTTCATGCCCCCGAAAGGTGCATGAGCAGCGGAAGGAGCCCCATCGTTCCATCCGATAATGCCAAAATCTAAATGTTCATGGAAGAACGTACCTACTCTATAATCATTCGTAAAGAAATAGGCGGCAAGTCCAAAGGGAGTACTATTGGCAATCGTCACAGCTTGCTCATTTTCTTGATAGGTTGTAATCGGGATCACTGGTCCGAACGTTTCTTCATGCATGATCTTCATGTTCACATCTACATTTTTCAAAATAGTTGGATGAACGAAGAAGCAGCCTCTTTCCTTATTAGACTGATAGTGATTACCGTACAGCACTTCAGCCCCTTTATCAATCGCATCATTGACCTGGGACACAATTTTATCAAAGCCCTGTTCATTAATCACGGGTCCTACTTGGGTATCTTTCTCCAGTCCATCGCCCACTTTTAATTTGCGTACTTCGTTCGTTAATTTTTCTGCGTATTCTTCTGCAATCCTTTCATGAACAAGGACTCGGTTGACGCAGATACATGTTTGCCCGGCATTTCTAAATTTGGAAGCGATAGTTTGCTCAACGGCCAGATTAAGATCAGCATCCTCGGCGATGATCAGCGGCGCGTGACCACCTAATTCCATGGAAACATGCTTCACCGTATCTGTACTGTTTTTAATTAGTAACTTTCCAACAGGTGTAGAACCAGTGAACGTCAATTTTCTTACATATTCACTGTCTGTAAATAGGGGACCAACTTCACTGCCGAAGCCATTGACGCATTGCAACACATCAGACGGGATACCAGTCTCATGAGCAAGTTCGATTAATCTTATCGTAGTTAAGGGTGTTTCTTCTGCCGGTTTGATGACAAAAGTACAGCCGGCAGCCAAAGCTGGCGCGGCCTTCCTTGTCATCATGGCTGCAGGGAAGTTCCATGGGGTAATGGCTGCAACTAATCCTACGGGCTGCTTGCTTACGATAATTCGCTTTGATTCAGAATGGGTGGGAACCGTACGTCCATATACTCGTTTGGCTTCTTCCGCATACCAATCAATGTAACTTGCGGCATAGTCGACCTCACCGAGCGATTCCTTGATAGGTTTTCCACTTTCTAGTGTCATAAGCTCTGCGATTTCTTCTTTATTTTCCTTTACCTTTCGTGACCAATCCTGTAACAATCTTGAACGTTCATGAGCATTTACTTTGGACCATTTTTGAAAACTTTCATAACCTTTTTTTAAGGCCTGATTTATCTCTGTTTCCGTATTTGCCTTCACTTCTTGAATGAGTTCTCCTGTTGCAGGATTTGTTACGTTGATGGATGTTGCCATACATTTGAACCTCCTTTAGCCATCGTTTTAGTCAAAAGCTTTTTCTACTATCGATAGTCCTTTTGATAACTCTTCATCTGTAATCACAAGTGGTGCTAAAAACCGAATCACATTTCCATTTAATCCGGCAGAAAGCAGCAGTAGTCCGTGTTCGTTTGCATATTTGGTAATTTCAGCTGTTTTATGTTTATTAGGTAACTTGTTCGAACGGTTATCAACGATTTCAACCGCAGCCATGGAACCTAAGCGGCGAATTTCTCCCACGTATTCATGCCTGTCTTGTAATTCTTTCAGTTTACATTCAATGCTCTGTCCAAGCTTTTCCGACTTTGCCAGCAAATCTTCTTCTTGGATAGCATCAATGACAGCTAATGCAGCCGCACAGGCAACAGGGTTTCCCGCATACGTTCCACCTAATTCACCTGGGTTCGCTGCATTTAAAATCTCTGTTCTGCCGACAACTCCGCTTAATGGCAAGCCAGCAGCCAATGATTTAGAAACCGTCATGAGATCAGGGGTCACATTAAAATGTTCGATTCCAAATAACTTCCCTGTTCGGCCAAAACCTGTCTGAATCTCATCGGCAACAAAGGTCATGCCATGTTCTTTACAGAAATCACTTACAAACTGAACGAATCTCTTAGGAGGAATAACAAATCCACCTTCACCTTGAACAGGTTCCATTACTACACAGGCAACGGTTTCCGGAGCAACTGTGGCCGTGAAAAACTCTTTGAATTCTTCAATTTTTAAATCAATATATTCGTTATCAGTCAAATTCTCTGGCTTGTGATACAGATAAGGAGAGGGAGCCTGGTATAATTCCGGTGTAAATGGACCGAATCCAAATTTGTATGGTTTCACTTTACTGGTCATACCCATGGTCAAATTTGTTCTTCCATGAAAGCCGCGAGTAAAGGATACAACAGCTTGTCTGCCGGTATATTTACGGGAAACCTTTATCGCATTTTCTACCGCTTCAGCACCTGAATTAAACAGCATGGCCTGTTTATCAAAATCACCCGGTGTAATTTGGCATAGTTTTTCGGCTAGATTAATATACCCCTCATACATCATGACATTAAATCCTGGGTGCAAAAATTTCTCAACCTGTTTATTTACTGCTTCTGTGACCTTTGGATGACTATGGCCCACATTCAATGTTCCGATGGCCCCTGCAAAATCAATCCATTCATTTTGATTTAAATCTGTTATCGTAGCCCCTTCTGCATGGTGCGCAATATTCAGATTCCCATTACTTACCCCTTTAGGGATATATTTGTTTCGTTTATTTTGAAGTTCTTCCGTTGTCGTTAGATTAACTACTGCCATCATCGAACCTCCTCGTTTTTTAAGAGTATATCGACTAGTGTGACAATTAATTGGTATACTGAAAAGAACCAGGTGGAAATTATTTATGGTACCAGAAGGATGAGATGGCTGATGATTTTTATAAAATTAAATAAAGAAAACAACTCTACTTATATCTATCAACAGATTTATGAAGAATTAAAAAAAGGCATATTAGGACAAAAAATGATTAGCAACGAAAAGCTGCCTTCGAAAAGGAATTTGGCGGAGCAATTAAATGTAAGCATTAACTCTGTCTCAAACGCCTATGAACAATTATTGGCCGAGGGATATATTTACACGATTGAAAGAAAAGGGTACTATGTCGAAAATATTACCGAGTTTATTAATCAACAAGACACGGTCAAGCCTAATTTACCAAGTGACTTAAAAGAGCATGCCAGTCATAAGGAAGGCTGGCTATCCCTATC
Organism: Halobacillus shinanisalinarum; assembly: GCF_022919835.1. NCBI lineage: Bacteria > Bacillati > Bacillota > Bacilli > Caryophanales > Bacillaceae > Halobacillus > Halobacillus shinanisalinarum. The sequence continues at coordinate 3,576,015 of NZ_CP095074.1, forward strand.
ACATATGACCGCGGATGTGTCTATGTTTCCGTTCAAAGAATGGTTGAAATGCCAGAATAAGGCGGTAAAGAATCATAAACAGGAACTCTCAGAAATTGCCCACCCCCAAGGGCCTTATATTGTAAGAGAAACCATCGCCCGTATGATCGCATTAACACGCGGTGTCATGTGTGAACCTGAGCAAATTGTGATTGGGACAGGAACACAACCTTTAATTCGTCAATTAATGGACGTACAGAGGAATGATACCAGGGTTGCCATAGAAAACCCCGGCTACTTCCGTATTTATCAATTGTTAAAAAGTATGAACTATGATGTATCCCCCGCTCCATTAGATGAAAAGGGGATCAATATAAACAAAGTAGAGGAGATTGATCCGAACTTTCTATTTATTACACCCTCACATCAGTTTCCAACCGGCATTATTATGCCTATTTCAAGACGAATTGAACTCCTTAACTGGGCCGCGCTTTCGAATGACCGATACATTGTCGAGGATGACTATGACAGTGAATTTAAATACGGAACAGACAACATTCCGTCCCTGCAAAGTCTGGATCGAAATCAGCGGGTCATCTATACGGGTACATTTTCAAAAACGCTGCTGCCCGGTTTCCGGATCAGCTATATGGTATTACCACCGAATCTGTTGCGGGTATATAAGAAGTATTATTCGAGTTGGATACAAGGCAGTAATTCATTTACTTTGTACACTCTCCACTATTTTATTAAAAGCGAAGCCTACGCGAGACACATTAAGCGAATGAATCATCATTATGAAATGAAAAGAAAGAATTTAATAAAGCAGCTGCGACTGAGATTCCAAGACGGTATAACGATAAAAAATATACCAGCCGGGCTTCATTTTCTTGCTGAGTTTAAAACAGAGAGGGGATATGAGGAAATTGAGGCAAGAGCAAAACAGGAACAATTGGAAATCTATACGATAAAGCGGTTTATGTTAAAAGGGGTTACAGAATATAATAAACTTGAGTTAGTAATTGGTTTTGCAAGTATACAAAATGAGGATATCAATGAGGCTGTAGATAGGTTATATAGAATTATGAAGTGATGTAAATATAGGATCAGGTGTGTCAACTCTACCTATTAAGGAAATAGAGTTTTAGTAATACATCGGTAGAATGGAAAGAGTTGAGTCGGGTAGATACAGAAAACTACAAACCAAGTCGACGAAAACACCTTGGGAATTCTTTCGGGTTCTTCAAACGTACTTGTATTTACCAGGTAAAAAGATGTTAAAAGATCTGAATAGAAAGGGAGAAGAAATCAAGGGAAACAAGGTCGGTTTAAGAGGGCCTCTTCCCTTTTTTCATCTAACTTCAAAAGTAATTGTATAATATTTATAAATTTACAATTTATATACCTTTATGGGGGGGACAGAGTGGGGCCCCATAACAACTTGAAGAGATAGAATTTATCGCATTCATCCCTGTTGTTAACGTTTTCTTACCATCTGATACCAGATGATAAGGAAAAACTTTCGAAAATAACTAAAGAAGGATAAATGGCTTCTCAGGCTGTCGAGAAATTCGGAAGCCTGATTTTTTTGTAAATTTAAAGAATCCACGTTCCATGTGAGTTGTAATTGACGATGCAGAAGACGATGATTTTGAGGATACACATGGGGGCATATAAAAAGACACTTAGAGCTAAAAGACTATTCGTTACTGTTTCAGGGATAATCACGATTGTATTATTCACCATTACGCCCAGAAAACCAAATAAAAACCACGGGATTGCATTTTTATCGTTTGTTTTCATCTGCGGACTGCCCTGTCCTGCGATTATATAGGAAGCTTAAATCCATGACAACTGGAATGAGTAAGGGAGCCTTTGACAATAAAGGTCCCTTTTGGTTTAATTAGATTTATAATACAGACTGGTACCTATATGTTACAATCGGAGGTTATCCAATGTCGTTGGAATTTGATGGTCCTGTACCATTGCACATACAATTAAAAAAATTACTAAAGGACGAAATTATAAAGGGCTATTATAAGAAAAAGATTCCTAGTGAACGAGAGTTAATGGATCGTTATTCGCTTAGCAGGACAACCGTTCGCTTGGCTGTGTCAGAACTTGTCCATGAGGGAATTTTAGAGAAAAGGCATGGGAAAGGAACCTTCATTTCCAGCATTTCTGTGCAGGATTGGCTTGGATCTTTCAGAAGTTTTACTGAAACCGTGCAGGACATGGATATGAATCCAGATTCTCAATTACTTTTTCATGGAAAAAAATCAAGTCCTGACAAAATTAAAGAGCTCTTAGAAGTGGATGAATTTTATTTAATTGAAAGATTGAGGTTTGCTGATGATCTCCCTTTGGCTATTGAAAGACATTATTATCCTTTGGAAATCGGAAATCAGCTGAAAAGATTTGATTTAAATTCAGCAGTTTTATATGATCTGTTAGAATCAACGCTCGGTATTTCTTTATGGAAAGCTAAACAAAAGATAACTAGTGGTCAGCCTTCTAAACAGGATGCTGACTATTTAAGGCTGGATGATTCTTCGAGTGTCTTACAAAGTGAACGTTTAATTTCAGATCCAAACGGTAAACCGGTGGAATTTTTAAGGAGTTCTTTTAGACCGGATATGTACTCCTTTAGCATTGAAATGATGCGGACTAGAGAATAATTAGATAGGGTATAAGGTTCAGCACTTCATTAAGAGGTGCTGTTTTTTTTATCCATAAATTTCAAATAAAATAGTGAGAATTTATTGACAACTGAACGAAAAAGTGATTTAATCTGACTTAAATACAACTGGTAGTAACGAGTAGGTATGAGTTGGTTGCTTCATTTCTATAGCGGCAAAGTTAGCTCGTTAAAAAATCTTGTTTAGAAGGAGGAAAATGAATGTCCACCTTATCTTTACCAAGAGAAATAAAGGTTGATCCTGGAAGTATTCATCAGTTGGGCAAAGCAGTCTTAGCAAATGGCGGAACAAAACCCTTAATTATTATTGATTCTTTTCTAGCACAAGCTCCTTTAAATCTTCACGAAAAAATCCGTTCTATACTTCACCACGATCAATTAGAATGTACATTCTTCAGTGACTATACCGGGGAACCTACAGTGGATCATGTTCAAGATGCTCTTAACCTTTTAGATCAATGTAGTGCTGACTGTATTGTTGCCGTGGGTGGCGGCAGTGCCATTGATATCTCCAAAGCGGTCTCCTTTTTTGGGTGGAATCCAGAAATCAAGTGGAATGACATTCCTATACAGTCCCGTTTGAATCGGATGCCGTTAATAGCCGTTCCAACTACAGCAGGTACAGGTTCTGAAGCAACTCGGGTGATGGTCATTACTGATACTCAAGCTGAGGTAAAAATGAACCCGGGTCATGATCACTTGATTCCAGATGTAGCGATTTTAGATCCTGAACTAACGATCAGTCTCCCCAAACACTTCACCGTATTTACTGGCTTGGATGCTTTGACGCATGCCATTGAAGCCTATGTTTCCAACCGTTCGACAACCATGACCGATTTGTATGCTTTAGAGGCGATTCGCATGATAGGCAAATCATTGCCAAAGGTGTACAACGATGGTTCTGACCTCAAAGAAAGACAGGAAATGATTTTGGCAGGCTGCTATGCAGGTATTGCCTTTTCCAATTCTTCAACTAATTTAGCTCACGCTGCCGGACGTCCCTTAGGAACTCGGTTTCATATTCCTCATGGTTTAAGTGTTGCTCTTTTACTCCCTTTCGTTATGCAATTTGGCCTGGAAACTTCAGACGATCTCTATGCAGATATTGCTGTTGCTTTGGGGGCAGATGCTTCGGAAGATCGTAATAAACTGGCTCAATCAGCCGTTAAGATCGTCAAAGATTACAATGAACAGTTTGGGATCTGGGAGGCAGCAAGGAACTATATAAAGAATATGGATGACTTAAATAAAGCTATTCCGTTACTCGTTGAAGATGCTTTGTCCGGAAATGGAATTAACACGAATAGAAAAGTACCTTCCTATGGGGATATAGAGAAGGTTTATACATCTTTATCAGAAAAATTGGCTGAAACAACTGTTGGTACATAACAGTTTGTCTCTATGTACCAGCAGAGTTTAAGTATATATTTTAGGAGGTTATTAAAATGGAAAAGGTTGAGAACGTTTTAAAGAAACAGAAGATAAGAATGACGCCTAGTGAAGCAATTGTAGAAACATTGGTAGCTGAAGGGGTTGAACACATTTCCGGGATTCTAGGCTCTGCCTTTATGGATATGTTGGATCTCTTACCGACTGCTGGCATAGAATTCATCCCTGTGCGACATGAACAGAATGCAGCCCATATGGAGGACGCCTTCTCCCGAGTCAAAGGGAAGGCAGGAGTAGTGATCGGGCAAAATGGTCCTGGAATCACCAATATGGTGACATCGGTAGCGGCGGCGAACATGGCGCATACACCGATGATTGTTATTTCTCCATCTGCTGGAACTCCTTCGATTGGATGGGACGGTTTTCAAGAATGTGACCAAGTATCTGTATTTGAATCGATTACAAAATCTACCGTAAAAGTGACGCATCCAAGTCGAGTAGCAGATTGCCTGCGCACTGCGTTTCGGATTGCTTACGCTGAAAGGGGACCAGTCCTATTTGACATCCCCCGCGATTACTTTTATGGCGAGGTTGAAGATTACATTCTTGAACCCTATCAATACAGGATCGATTCACGCGGTGCCGGTTCACCTGAACAGTTGGATAAAGCAGCTGAATTGTTATCCAGGGCAGAGAATCCAGTGATCATTTCCGGACGAGGGACTGTAGATGCTGATGGGATTGAATCAGTCAAAGATATAGCCGAACATTTAACAGCACCTGTTGCAAATTCTTACATGCATAATGACTCATTTCCAGCAGATCATCCGCTAGCTGTCGGTCCGATCGGATACATGGGTTCAAAGGCAGCAATGAATTTATTGAAAAAAGCAGATGTTGTGCTTGCGATCGGCACAAGGCTTTCTGTTTTCGGTACATTACCTTGCTATGATATTGATTATTTTCCAAAACAAGCTAATATCATTCAGGTAGACATTAACCCGCGAAACATTGCTCGGACCCATCCGGTAGAAGTCGGTGTGATCGGGGACGCTCGTGAAGCCAGTGAGGAAATTTTCAAGCGCTTGAAAGCGAAAATGTCTAATTCTGCTAATCATTCACGTCTCGCTGAAGTGACTTCAGAAAAGGAGAAATGGAATGAAGAGCTCATTTCCCTTGCTATGGAGGAAGGAAAGCCGATTAACCCACGCCGTGCTTTGTTAGAGTTATCGAGAGCGCTTCCCGAAAATGCCATCGTAACTAGTGATATTGGCAACGTATCTTCAACAGCAAATGCTTACATGACTTTCACACAAAGCCGTAAGCATATTGCCGCATTAACCTTTGGTAATTGTGGGTTTGCTTACCCTGCTGCCATCGGTGCAAAAATAGCTGAACCAGATTGTCCTGTTGTGGCGATTGTCGGTGATGGGGCATGGGGCATGAGCTTACATGAAGTGAGTACAGCTGTTGAACAAAATATCCCGGTTGTGGCTTGTGTTTTCAATAATGGTGCTTGGTCTGCTGAGAAGAAGAACCAGGTGGACTTTTACAATAACCGGTTTGTTGGGTCTGATATTGAAGGGCCGGATTTTGCAGAGGTAGCTAAATCTATGGGAGCCAATGGTATTCGTGTAGAACGACCAAAAGATTTAAATCAAGCATTTGAAACTGCGCTTGCCTCGGATAAACCAACTGTTTTAAACATTCATGTTGATGGTACACAATTGGCCCCGCCTTTTAGAAAAGATGCATTGAACAAACCAGAACGCTTATTAGATAAATACTCTCACTTAGACCATAGAAATTGGTAGATAAATAGGGGAAGCTTGGGTTTCAAGCTTCCCCTGATTTTTAAGGATTTGTAAACTTTTTTCGAAATTTGTTGAAAGCGCTTTCTAATGAAGGAGTAAGAAGAGTTCACAGCGTAATTAATGACACAAGGGAAATTTAATCTTGGAGGGGAATTATGAACACTAATGATAAAATGCTTAAACGTGTCGTGGGTTCAAGCTTAATTGGTGCGACTATTGAATGGTATGATTTCTTTCTGTATGGTGTTGTAGCTGGTATCGTGTTAAATGAGTTGTATTTTCCTTCAGGGGATCCTTTAGTTTCTACACTTCTTGCCTACGTAACCTTCGCGGTTGGCTTTGTTGTTCGACCATTAGGCGGGATCATCTTTGGTCATTTTGGAGACAAAGTTGGCCGTAAAAGCATGCTTATCATCACGTTAACAATTATGGGGTTAGTACGGCGTTAATTGCCTTCTTACCTACTTACGAACAGATAGGGATTTGGGCACCAATTTGTCTACTCACTTTACGAATCCTTCAGGGTCTCGGTTTAGGTGGTGAATGGGGAGGAGCTATCCTCATGACCTTTGAACATGCACCACTTTCAAAGCGAGGGTTCTACGCTAGTTTGCCCCAAATCGGCTTATCCATTGGTCTTTTATTATCTTCAGGTATTGTCGGCCTGCTATCATCTCAATTGTCAAACGGGCAGTTCATGGCCTGGGGTTGGCGCATTGCCTTTGGTTTAAGTGTTGTATTAATATTTTTAGGCTTATGGATACGCTTAAAAGTGTCAGAAACCCCTGAGTTCCAAGACGTTAAAAATAGTAAAAAAGAATCTAGTGTCCCGTTTAAAGACATGTGGCGCAAGCATACTGGAAACGTTATAGCCGGTATGGGAGCAAGGTACATTGATGGGGTTTTCTTTAATGTCATGGGTGTATTTTCGATTACTTACCTGACAAATACGATTCAAATCTCTCGTACCACTGCTTTACTGGGGGTTTCAGCTGCTGCGTTTGTTATGTGTTTTTTCATCCCTCTATTTGGACATATTTCTGACCGTGTAGGCAGAACTCGGACCTATTATTGGGGGAGTTTAATTACTGGCTTTTCAGCTCTACCCGCTTTTTGGTTAATGTCAACTAGCGGCGGGAACACTTTATTGATTTGGCTGTCCATCATCATACCCTTTGGCATTTTTTATGCTTCCGTCTATGGACCAGAGGCAGCCTTATTTGCAGAACTATTTGATGCAGAGGTTAGATACACAGGAATGTCGTTCGTTTATCAGTTTTCCGGTATTTTTGCGAGTGGGATGACGCCAATTATTGCTACAACTTTACTTAGTTATAACAATGGGTCCCCTCTACTACTTACGTTGTATGTTGTTTTTTCTGGTATTGTCAGTGCTCTATCAGCCAAATGGATTCATTCCCGTAGAAAGCGTTTCATGCAGATGGGTGATGAGGAAATTTCCATTAAGCATTCATAGGATCAACAAAACCAATTGTAATCCTGACTATTACGAGAGAATAATTGTCTTCTATTTCCATCAATTTTAAAACCATTAAATAACCAGAGAACAGATATCTTACCATCTTGTTCTCTGGTTATTATTTGACTAGACAGCCCTAAATAATCAGTTATTATTAAAGCCCAATAAAACTTACTGAATTGGGTTGATTATGATCACTAATCGTTAATGGATCCTAAAGAGCGAAGTAGGGAACGACTCTTGCTCTTTTCCGCGTTTGCTACTTTGATGAGGCGTGAAAAAGAACTCAATCCCTCGTAACGACGATTGAGGAGGAACCTCATCTTAATCCATTGGTGGGCACAACGAATTCACGGTGCGTAATTTAGATGGCCACTATATCACAGTCTGCACACCTTAATTGGACAGTGATTAAACAACTTGTTTATCCAGCTTTATGGTTTAAACAACCATATTCTTTGACGCGATAATGTGGCTATCGGATGTTAAAGGAGTCACCAAATGATAAACGGCGAATTTCTTCGTTGCTCGGTTTTTCCGGTCCTCACGTAGTAAAGGCATACGCTGTGGTCATTCAAAACACTGCGACGCACAGGACGTGCTAGTGTCGACTTTGTCAAAGGGTGTGCGATCTCTGTCGACGTTTTCATTCGTTGACTTTTTGAACACACACTTATAACAATCTAAAAGCTGTTGGTTCAAAAAAGTTAACCTTCTTATTGAAGAAGAGGTTGGTCATGAAAGATGTTTGCGACTCTCTACAAGAGATAAATGGATAGAATGGCTCAATTGCTTGTTCCACTAAAGGGAGATTTTCTGGAAGTAATTGAATACAGTGTTTATTCATCATTGAACAAGGTAACATAAGTTTAAAAAGGGAGATCTTTTAGGGTGAAAGTGTTAGCAGTGATATTAATATCAATCGGTTTGATCCTTGCACCTATTATTGGCTTTCTTTATCCAGATTGGAGAATTATGCAAGGAAAAGAAGAGCTTTCAGAATGGCAGCAATATGGCATTCATGCATTAGCTATCGGGGTACTATTAATAATGTTTGTGTTTGCAAATTTACTCATTGAATGATTTCAAGCAGATTCGCGAAGTTGAAGGTCATTACTGTCAACATAACGTATAGCAATCTTCTGCTATATAATCGCGCGCGATTCAGGAGTAAAGGTCACGTCTTTTTTCTGCTTATCAGGGGAGGGAGATTATGAGGGAACATTATAATGAAAAGTTTATTCTAAATACAAAATTACAAAAGCTCTTTTATATAATACTTTGTCCAATTGTAGTAGCCATAACCCTTTATATTATTACCTTGTTTGAAGGTGAAGCGTTTCGGTTGGAGCTTGCGTTGCCGATCATGATTGGTGTATCGCTTCCTCAATGGATTATGATTCTGTTCTTTCCAAATTTTTATCGACACTCAAAAAATGAGAAAAAGCTAAAGGGAAACCAATTCCTCAAAGGAACTGTATTTTATTTGATAATTTTGGTTTTAATTTTATTAATCGCCCTGTTTTTTTCTAACTAATTAATTTATAGTCTTTACGAATCATTTTCACCGGTCTTTTTCAATCTTAGATTATCAAAGGCTAAGCAGGTAGCGTGTGAAATCCACAAAAAGAAAGAAGAACCTGCAAATTCTGTGGAAGCGTTATTCCAAAAATAGAGCATTAACTAACATATTGAATATCAATAGTCTTCCGCTATGGAGCAGTATTTTAGTAAGTGATGTCAGGAGTGATGAGTGATTAAAACTGGTAAGAAACTCTTAAAAAGGTTATTTGTAGAAGACAACAAAAAAAGTGATATAGCATCCCTTTTAACTTTTCCTTTTATGGTTTTATTTATTTATTTACCGAATTCTCTAGATTTCGAGCCTTCTATTAAGAGTGCCCTGTTGTTGATTCTTTACATATTGATTGGTTCGGGGGTCTATTTGATTATCGAGGAAGTTATTAGGAGATTGTTAGGCGATAAAAATAAAATAGTTGGAACGGGATATTCATTTGTACTTCTTTTTGCTGGCTTATTGTTTTTACTCTTATTTATTAATACATACTAACATTTGCTCCATTAAAGGGTCACGTTTATCGAACCAGAGGAGGGCCTTTATTAAGTATTTTTGAAGGAAATTTATGAGGTGTTCCGTTAGTAAACGAGTCCCAATGTAATGTGCTCGAATCACAATCTGGGATAGATCATTCTTATCCATGTTATAATGAAAGGAAAGAGTTGAAGGGAAGTTCCGAATTGGAAACGTATTTCAAAGACACTTTGCTTATGAGTGTTATCGAGGCACATAAAAAAATCGTTACCGAAGGGGAAAACGTTAATCTAAAAGCAATTGGATATGAGGAAGGGACATCGATTGATCGAGTTTTAACATATAATGCATCTACAATATTGACTAGGTTAGATTTTGAAATGGATCGAATGGGCACCTCTGAAAAAAGTAGTTTAATAAAATATTTGAATGAATTGGTGGAAGCAGGCGAATCGAATGAATCGATTGTCAAAGAAATAATTGAATATAAAATAAAGTTATGAGATTAGTCGTCAGTTGGCAGTTTAATATCTTTAGTAATAGGGCGCAATCCTGAAAATTAGGATTTGTGCCCTTTCTAATGAAAAGGGCCATTAAGAGGGGATATATAGATGTCAAACCATGAAAACGAGGAAATGTCTCTAACGTTTATCGTTCTGGAGATACTGTCCGACGAGAATTAAAGCCAGGTAGTCCCAAAATTCATAAGCTATTACAGCATTTGGAAGACAAAGGTTTTAATTATGCACCAAAGTTTTTAGGTATTGATGATAAAGGAAGAGAAATATTATCCTTTAATGAAGGAGAAGCTGGTAACGATCCTTTAAAAGAATACATGTGGTCTGATGATGTTTTAAAAGATATGGCGAAGATGCTCCGAGTGATTTTCCATTATCAGATGACTGGAAACCGATAGATAATACGCCACACAAGGTGGAGATATTATGCCATAATGACTTTGCTAGATACAATTTTATCTTTAATCATGGAAGACCAATAGGGATTATTGATTATGATGTTGCCGGGCCTGGTCCAAGACTTTGGGACATAGCTTATACTCTTTATACTTGTGTCCCCTTAAGTAGGTTGTATCTCTCTGAAACAGGTGAGAAAATTTATTATAAATCACAACAGCATGCTACCCGTATAAAACAAAGAGTTAGATTGTTTTTTGAATCTTACGGTGAGGGAATAGAAGAAGAATATTTGGAGATGGTATTGCTCCGATTAGAAGGGTTATGTCAAACAATTACAAGAAAAGCCAGTGAAGGTGACATTGCTTTTCAAAAAATGATAGATGAAGAGCATCTTGAACATTATCAAAACGATATTAAATTTATTCGTGAACATGGGAAAGAGTGGACTTAAGGATAGGTTTTTTATTTAACGGGTGGCTTTCTTCAATTGAGTCTTTGAAACGTCTTCCGTAGGGCGAAAGAGTTGAATAAAGGGCTTCTAAAACAATCCGTTTTACTGATTTTATAAGTCTATAGAGCAGGATTGTGGAACAATTTTGAAACTGCTCATAGGGAAGAACGTCAATTTTTATTAAACTAAGATGGAGGAAAAAATACATATGGATAGTATTATTTTTGACCTAGATGGCACCATTTGGGATTCTATAGACACGGTCCTCAATGCGTGGAACAGTACAATAAAGGAAAATGATCAAATAAAGAGGGAATTAACAAGGAAAGACCTTGAAGGGACAATGGGGTTACAGATGAATGATATAAGTAGAAAACTGTTTCCATATTTAGATGATGATACTCGGAAACAATTAATAAAAGAGTGCTGCAATGTAGAAAATGAATATTTGGAAAAACAAGGTGGTGTTCTTTATAAAAACGTGGAGAATGTTCTGAAGGAGCTTTCACAGAAATATAAACTATACATCGTTAGCAATTGTCAATCGGGCTACATTGAAGCTTTTTATAAGTATCATAACCTTGAAAGATATTTTTTAGATTTTGAAAATCCAGGGAGAACCGGACTTTCAAAAGGAGAAAATATTAACTTAATTATCGAAAGGAATAACCTATCCAAACCGTTTTATGTTGGGGACACGGAAGGTGATTTAAAAGCAGCTAGATATGCTGGAATTCCATTTGTATATGCAAAATACGGATTTGGACAAGTAAGTGAATATGATGATGTTCTTGAGAAGTTTGATGATCTTGCGAAAATATTCTAGATAGTTCGTATAACCATAGCTTATAACATGTTTAAGCGGTCGGGGCTTTCATAAAAACAAAAAATAGGAAATTCCTCAATTGTGGAATTTCCTATTTTTTGTTTCTAATGTAAAGTCTAGGGGTTTGGCTGACTGCGATTCCTATTCAATCTAATCATGAAATCTCTTTATAACTGTAGAGGTGAGAAAGTCAGGCACCTCTTACATTCGTTTTTGCACAAATCGTTTCATACGATTCAAAGCTTCATCAAGTTGTTTAAGTGATGTCGCGTAGGAGCAGCGGATGTATCCCTCGCCATTTGCTCCGAATACAGAGCCGGGTACGACAGCAACTTGTTCTTCTTGCAACAACTGCTCTGCAAATTCAGCTGAGGTTAATCCGGTTGCTTTAATGGATGGGAATGCATAAAACGCTCCGCCCGGATTTGGACATTGCAACCCAATTTCATTCAAGCTACTCACTATAAAATTCCTTCTCTGTTTATAGCTTTCAAACATGGACTCGACACTCTGCCTTCCGTTTTTCATGGCCTCTAGGGCAGCGTGCTGTGCCATCGTAGGGGCACACATCATCGTGTACTGATGAATTTTCACCATGGCGGCAATTATTTCAGTTGGTCCTGCTGCATAACCGAGTCGCCAGCCCGTCATGGCAAATGCCTTTGAGAATCCACTAATTAAAATTGTTCGCTCCTTCATTTTAGGAACAGTGGGAAAACTTGTGTAAGCATCGTCATACGTTAGCTCGGCATAGATCTCATCAGACAAAACGAGTAGGTTATGCTTTTCAATCACTATCGCCAGTTGCTCTAATTCTTCTTGCAATAAAAGGGTTCCAGTTGGATTATTTGGATTACATAGTATGATCGCTTTTGTTTTTGATGTGATGGCCTCTTCAATTTGTTCAGGTTTTAGTTTAAACTCATCTTCTGCTTCCGTTTGAACTGTTACAGGTATTCCTCCAGCCAGCCTGACTGTTGGCACGTAAGCAACAAAGCTCGGTTCTACAACTATAACTTCATCTCCTGGATCGATAACCGCCCGCAGAGCAAGATCAATCGCCTGACTTGCTCCAACGGAAACAATCAACTGGTCACTTGGGTCATACGTCAAGTGATAACTTCCACTTAGATATTTACTAATTTCCTGACGTAGCTCCATCATACCCGCATTTTCAGTATAGGAGGTGTATCCCTGTTCAAGGGAATGAAAGCTTTGTTCGATAACATTCCACGGCGTTACGAAATCAGGCTCGCCTACTCCGAGGGAAATGACATCTTCCATCTGGGCCGCTAAATCAAAAAAACGTCGAATGCCCGAAGGTTTTAAATCCGCTACCTGCTTGGATATGTAAGAGATTTGGCTCATGGTGATACCACAATTCTTTTATCACCTTCGTCTGCATCCTGTAATATGATGCCATCATGCTTATATTTTTTCAAAACAAAATGGGTCGTTGTAGATAGTACGGAATCCAGCGCAGACAATTTTTCAGAAATGAAATGTCCAATTTCCATCATCGTTTTTCCTTTCACTGAAACGGACAAATCATAAGTGCCAGACATTAAATAAACGGCTTTAACTTCTGGAAAACGATAAATACGCTCAGCCACTTTATCAAAACCGACATCACGAGCGGGGGTCACTTTTACATCCACCATAGCCGTAACCTCTTCCTCATTCAAAACCTTTGCCCAGTCAATGAGCGTGGAATAGCCAAGAATGACTTTCTTCTTCTCAAGCTTATCAATCAGTTCCCGGGTTTCATCAATACTTTTCCCCATTAACTTCGCAATTTTTTCTACTTCCAAATTAGCGTTATTCTCAATTAATTTTAACAATTCTACTTCGACTTCTTCCATTTTAAACACCCACTTTTTAATTATACATATGATTCATTCTATCAAGTTTCGTGAAAGAACTAAAACCCTGTTGCTAAAGAAGAAAAAGATTTAATAATAAGAAAGGCTTCGGGCAGGATTGTTGAGGACTTTAAGTGGAAATTAAAGGTATTTAATAGAGGATTAGCGAAGTTAATTAGTTGAGCGTATTCCTTAGGAAGGGTGTTTAATTGTGAGGAAAATAAAGACAATCTATATAACAACACGATTTTAAGTGGATGTAAAATATATGGTCGATAAAAGAAAAAACATCTCAAAAAGAGATAAAAGAAAGGATATAGCTCGCTTTATTTACATCTTAGCTGTAATAGTAGCTAGCCCATTTTTAAGAGACAAGTTTAGTATTATTGGAGCATTAGTAATTGCACTTGGAGCATACTTTTTCCTTATATACATAGTTGATTTATTTACTAAAGATGGTGGGAACAGTTAAGACCAAAAAACATGGTATAAAATCTGAGCAGTAGGAGTGTTTACACGAGAAAACTAGATTAAAGCATGTTAGAGCTAACGTTAAAGACCTTGGAAAAGCCGTGGAGTGGTACAAAAATATTTTAGGATTCAATGTAGAGCAACATGGCCACCTGAAAAACCGAATGATGTGCAATTGCATTAGAAATTGAGAACATAACATGAATAATGGAGGTCTGACAAATGGGGGATGTTCGAACGAAGTTAGTATTTTATGGAGCAGTAAGTGTAGATGGCTACATTGCACGAGATAATCATTCATTGGATTGGTTATTGGGGACTGAAGGAGAAGAAGAAATTGGTTATGAGGATTTCTACGCTACCATTGACATTGTTTTGATGGGCAGAAAAACCTATGATCAAATCTTGAATCATGCACCTGGTGAATTTCCTTATAAGGGGAAGCAATGCTATGTTTTTTCTCGTACATCAACAGGATCAAATGACTTAGTGGATTTCATCAATGAGAATATTGTGGAGTTTACGAAATCATTGAAAAAACATCCTGGGAAACGGATTTGGGTCGTTGGAGGTGGAGAAGTGTTATATCCACTTCTTCAAGAGAAACTCATAGACGAATTTATTATTCAAATTGCTCCTTCAATCATTGGGCGTGGAATTCCGTTGTTTATTCCAGGAGAACAGGAAAACCAGCTGAAACTTCTCAATGTAAAGCGAAACAAACAATTGGCCGAATTACATTACGAGTTAAATACCATTTGTAGGAACTCCAGTATGGAATAAATCGAAAAGAATTCGTTTTCCATTCTTTAATTGTTTATGGGAGGATGATGAGGTGTGAATTTTTCCCTTTATATAACTTAAACATAGATAATAAGTAGAGCAAAGATATTCCTTCACCTATATTTCCGTTTAAGACTGCGCCTACAGCTGCAATTTCAATTCGGTAATAGCCACTTTACTAATAATATAATGAACCTTATTCTGACCAACTGTTCGATGACTTGGGACGAAGCCAATGGAGTCATGCGGCTTTCAGACGATGAAAGTAAATGTCTTTGTCTGTGCAAAACATCCTGGTGACAGGATTTGCGGCGTTAGCTGTTGCGAGATTGTCAAACAAAAAATAATCACCCTAGCTTCTGGTAAGCATTTAGGATGATTATTCCAAAAACTCTAATGTGAGCCGCTCCCTTGAAGGGCTATTATTAGGCTGAATGGTGATGGGAGCGCCGTTCAGACTTATGACTATATCTTAATTTTTGATGATATAAAACGGTTGATCTCCAGGAGGAAGGATGATTCGGAAAATGAATCAAAGCTGTCTTGCATACATTGGTTAATGACAGAGTTTTAAGATGTCAAAATAACTAAGTAGGGGGCTGCTTATGAAGGCGAGTTATCGTAATTGGAGGGAAGACGAACAAGTACGTGTGATTTTTGATAGAACTTCGACCTATCGATACTTATTGGAATGCACGTTTGATGAGAGTAAGAATAAAATAACGTTTGTTATGCTCAACCCAAGCGCCGCTAATTCGGACATATGTGATACCACATTAAATAGATGCGTGAACTATACGAGAAGTTGGGGCTATGGAGGTATGTATATCGTAAATTTGTACGCCTTAGTTTCAACGAATCCTAAAAGACTATTAACCCATAGGGATCCAATAGGTGTCGAGAATGACCACTACATACTGGATGCCGCTGAAAAATCTGAAACAACTGTATTGGCATGGGGAGAAAAATACGCTTCGATAAGGAATAGAAAGGCGGAAGTCTTGGAAATGTTGAAGGGATATGATCTTCATTGTATTAAAAAAACGAAAAATGGCAAACATCCCCGCCATCCTCTTTTTCTAAAAAAAGACCTCAATCCCATCCCGTTTTAAGGGGCAAGTCTATGAGGATCTACTAATCGTTTATGTTAAGACATTCCAAGCATGATCTTGTTCATTACTTATCGAAACGGATTATTCTAAACATTCAGAAATCCGTTGACAGTTATTTAAAAGGACTGTTATTATAATATATAATCAACTGTCAAATCTACTAGACTCTACTGAAGAGGTGGAGCAAACCCTAGATTAGAGCCAGTTATATAGACGAGGACATCTGTGTGTATTTCTCTGTCGATATAACTGGCTTTTTAATATTTACATGAAGAATCCTAATATTCTAGTTTAATGAGATTATTTGAAATCGGTTTCAAATATTTGTTTTTCTGATCGAATGATGAACTGTTCCTATAACATTCTAAGGAGGAATAATGTGAAAGAAGCTGATTCAATTCTAGTAGACGGAAATGTTATTACAATGGATGAGGAGTTACCAAGTGCAAACTCGATTGTGGTGAAGGATGGAACGATTTTGTTTGTCGGGGATAAAGAAGAGGCCCTATCATGGCTTGGGAGCAATACAGAGGTTATTAATCTTAAAGGGAAAACAATGTTACCAGGATTTGTAGAGAGTCATTTACACCCTGCTCATTATGCATTGAATTTACTAGAGCTAGATTGTCGTCCCAAACACACCTCCTCAATTGAAACGATTTTAGAAAAGGTTCGTATGGCGGCGGAATCAGCTCAAGATGGCCAATGGATTAGAGGCTGGGGCTGGGATGACAGCAAGCTTACAGAAAGACGTAACCCGCTCCGTTGGGAATTAGATAAGGCTGCCCCTAATCATCCAGTTATTCTTAAACGGACTTGCGGTCATATGGCTGTTGTTAATTCAAAAGCATTAGAACTAAGTGGTATTTCTGAGGATACAAAAGATCCAAAAGGTGGGAAATTGGAACGTGAAATAGGGACAGGAGCTTTAACAGGTTTACTTCAAGAAAAGGCTCAAGGGATGGCAGCACTTCCTGACTACAGTTTTGATGATATGGTTAAAGGTATGAAACTTGCACAAAAGGATTTTGCCAAATGGGGAATTACAACAGTGCATGATATGTCAACCCAGACCGCTGAATTGCAAGTATATCAATATCTTTTGGAGCAAAACGAATTAAACGTCAGGATAAGACCGTGGATTTGGGCAGTCGATCAAAATGGTTGGACGGGTCTTCTCAATGAAGTGTTATCTGTAGGTATTCGAAGTGGTTTTGGCAATGACATGATCAAAATACAGGGAATGAAATTTATGCTTGATGGGAGTATAGGCGGCAGGACAGCTGCAGTAGCGGAACCCTATGAGGATGATGATCAAACTGGTATTTTGTACAATACTGTTGAAGAGGTGTCTCCCTTTATAAAACAGTCGCTTGCAGCGGGTCTTCGGGTAGCTATTCACGGAATCGGCGAGAGGGCTATAGAGGTTGCTATTAAATCGCTTGAGGAAGCGAGCGAGTCGATAGATATATCTCATTTGCGCAACCGCATTGAACATTGCGCGCTTCCTACAAATGATCATTTGCGTCGAATGAAAAAGCTAGAGTTGATGGCTGCTTCTTCGGTCGGGTTTCTGTACCATATTGGTGATAGTTATATAAAGAATCTAGGAACTGAAAGAATGAAGCGTGTTTATCCTCATAAGTCATTCAAAGAATATGGCATTGTTGCCCCAGGGAATTCGGATTTACCTGTTACAGATGGTAATCCTTGGACAGGTATATATGGTGCCGTAACAAGGAAGTCGTTAAGTGGACAAGTTCTGGATGATACGCAAAACATTGAGGTGCAGGATGCTTTGAAAGCATATACAGTTGATGCGGCGTATAGTTCTTTTGAAGAGCAATCGATTGGAGTGATTAAACCGTTAGCAAAAGCTGACCTCATCGTTGTTTCTGATGACCCGTTAACGATAGAAAATGAAAAGTTAAAAGATATAAAAGTTGAACGTACATTTATAGGTGGAA
This sequence comes from Halobacillus shinanisalinarum, assembly GCF_022919835.1. NCBI lineage: Bacteria > Bacillati > Bacillota > Bacilli > Caryophanales > Bacillaceae > Halobacillus > Halobacillus shinanisalinarum. Next base: position 3,593,817 of record NZ_CP095074.1, read on the forward strand.
GATTAGTATATAGTGAATCAAGGAAGGATGAAGCCTATGTTTAACGGGCAGGAACGCATGATCTTGGGGATTATCGTAGTTATTTATTTTGCCTTTCTGTTTGGGATTTCACTATATATAAACAGAAGAATAAAAACGTACGATGACTATAATGTAGCCGGAAGATCTGTTTCCATTTTCCCGTTAATTTTGACATTTGTAGGTACGGCGATAGGAGGATCAACGTTATTAGGTTTTATGGAGAATGGGTATAATTTCGGGATGGGCCAACAATGGTTGAAATTTGGCTCGATTTTTACATCCATTCTAATCCTCTTTTTCCTCGTCAAACGCATTAGGCGACTTGGTGAAAAATATAACATGGTCACTATCGGCGACTATACGGCATTACGTTATGGAGAAGGAGCTCGTCTTCCTACCGTCATTAGTATCTTGGTTGCGTATTGTGCAATAACAGGGATGCAGTTTGTTGCTATAGCAACACTTTTAAATTTAACAATAGGTTTAAGTATAACAAGTGGTATTATCATAAGTTGGGCTTTATTAACTTTAAAAACGTATTTCGGTGGGCTGAAGGCTGTTATATGGCAAGACGCCTTTCATGGTACGATACAAACAGTAGGTATTTTCATCTTGTTTGCTGTCGTTTTAATTGCCGCCGGTGGTTGGGAAAATATTTCTCAAAATGCTCACTCTCTTAATGAGGGGAACATGTTAAGTATTTTTAACATATCTCCGACGGAACTTTTTGTATATGTTCTGACAATTGGCGGGTATCAATTTGTCAGGCAGGATGTTTGGCAGCGGTTTTGGGCCGCTAAAGATTTCAAAACAACCATGAATGGGTTCTGGATTAGTATAATCGTTAGTTTTTTAACAGGTGTTTTCGTCGTTACACTTGGTGTAATGGGGCGGTACGGATTAAATTTGGGAAATATCGATCCAACGTTAATTTATTATGAGATTATTGGAAATGTATTACCTTTCCCTGTCGTTGTTATTATGATTGTCGCGCTTATGGCAACAGTTATTTCGTGTGCAGATTCCTTTTTTATGGCAGGGGCGTCTTCTATAGTAAACGATATTGTTAAGCCAAGAGTAAAAAATGTTGGTGATTCGAAAATGCTGCTATACAGCCGTATGTCGGTAGTAATCGTCTCAATTGTTGCTCTTATGCTTTCCCTTTACATCCCTCAATTGGTTAACCTCTGGGTAACGGGTACTGCTATGCTGGTGTCTGGTTTATTAGCGCCTGTATTGTTTGGGTTATTTTGGAGAAGGGCGACTGGCAAAGCAGGTGTAACTTCGATGTGGCTTGGTTTAATCGTAGCAGTTATTTGGCAAGTTTCGGGTCATCCGTTCGGCATCCATCCGGTATTTATTGGCTTGCCGCTATCTATTCTAACATTGATTATTGTTTCGTTTTTAACGAAACAAAATGATAATCAGAGCTTACTTTTGGAGGCAAAATAAGTCAGTTAAAATAAACCAATAAGGGCGATACAATATCTATAATATAAAGTTTATCAAGGTGAAAATAATGGGTAAGGTCCTGTTAATTTTGAACGATTAGAGGAGAGTATTGAACAATTCCAAGTAAGGGTTAACCTTGCCTGGCCAATTGAGATCTTTCCATGGAATGGATGAAAAAAGACAGTTTAGATGCTTGAGTGGATGATATTGGGATTGCGATAATTGCACGAAATATAGAATATTGTATTTAGGTGTGTTTCACTTCATTGCATATATCCACTCTTCGATAAAGTTAAAAATCCAACCCCACTTAAAAGGGGCGGATCCTATTTTTTTACTTTTTTTTACTGTCTAGCTGCGAGGAACAGACCCTCGTGACATAAGTAACCTGCCTTAGTGGGGGAAGGTCACCCCACTAAGGCATTTGCTTGGACTCGCAGGAAGCGGGTCAGTTTGACGTTGGCACACTGGGATTCTTGAAGCATGACCACTTTATAAAGGTGCCTGACCCCGGCACTTTAGTATTAACTTGCCAGGGCGCAGTGAGATTATAAGTAGTCACTTTCAGAATGATGGTATTACGAGATAATTGTATTTTTACATTACTTATGACCAAACTCATCTATTTGTTTTTGTATTTGTCATTCTTAGAGTATTACGTAACAATAACTCCGTTCCAATCCTATATCTTCATGACTTGAAAATTCCTTTGGGTTATGACTGATTCCCTCTTTGCAACGTAAAAAGATCATGCCGTAATCACATACATCAGTCATTACGAGAGCATCGTGGAACGGCCTACTCATTAATTCGGGTGCATCTAATCCCATGAGGCGCCAATGTTCTCGCTCAATCTTTTCTTGTTAATCGATAATTGGTCTAGCGCCATAATTATCAGTCGCCCTTCTGTATTAGTTTTTTAGCCTGACTAATTAGTATTTTCCTTTTTATCTTTTTGTTTTTCCATATACAGAATAATTGATATCATTAGGGCAACGCATAGTGCAATTTTAATTAAGCTAAAGATTGGAGCAAACAGCACAGCCATGCCAACCACAACCGCAATGACCCCATACGTTGGTGTTTTATAGGCAAACTGACCTAAAACAGCACCAAATATAGCAGGGAGAACGAACGCAAATGAACTCTCTATTGCAGGTGGTATGATAGAAAGGATATAGGTTCCGGCTAAAATGATTAAAACGATCACTACTATATTTACTAAGGAAGCGATCGCGATTCCAAAGACACCGGCAATTTCTGCTTTGCGTGAACCGCTTTCCGCTCCAATTGCCTTCTGAGCTGAAACGGAACAAGGGAGGCACATGTTAGCAATATTACCGGTCAAAAAGGCTAAATAGGTTCCAGCAATTCCAAGGGTAGGGTAGTAGGTAATTGGTTCTAACACCCACATGATTCCTATAAATCCTGCGTAGCCGACAAGTCCTGTGAAAATAGGCCCCCAACCTGGATGAGCATCTAAAATAAAAGACAGATACAAAGGTGGTACTAAGCACATGAGGATTAACGTGAAAAGAGTCAAACGTCCCCAGAAGTGGACCTTTTTATGGAATTCTTCCATGCCATTTGTCGTTTCGGTTCCTACGGTTTCTGGGTTATCTTTTCTGGATTCAGGCTCATCTATTTTCCTCCCTTATATAATTATTTCATAGGCTATTTCCATAGGCGCCTAAAACTTAAAATAAGGTTGTGAAATAGGCACTTGCCATCCCAATAACCATGGCAATCCCTAAAGCCGACTCTTTTAACCAAGAAAAGTTTCCTTTTTCAGCAACGATCATAATCACAACCATGGAGAACAAAGCAGCAATGCCTGCTATAGTATGGGTAACACTAGTTACCATTTGTTCACTTGCCAGATAACCAAATGCTCCTAACATGGCAGCCGAAGAAATAATCTTCATAGCCTTTGGATTTTTCTTCTCAATTTTTTTCTGTGTATTTCCGAGTGATTTTGTAAATAAGGCAGCAAAAAGCAGCCATCCCATTCCGCCTAGACACATCGTCCAGACGACGGTTGTAAAGGCTTGGGTTGAAAAATTTTCAGAGGTTAATTCCATACCAAAAGCATTTGCCCCAATCCCAGCCGCCGCTGATTCAGTAGCTGCAGATCCTATGATCCCGATTCTCATTAAGGTTAGAGGGGAGCCGAGCAATGCAATCAAGGAAATTAGAACGATTGCAATCCCAAACGACGGTCCTAAAGAGCTAATAAAGCCAGTTCTAATGGCCGTTTTTACTTCCTTTGAAGTCATCCCTACATCTGGTGCAGACTTCTTTGCTACTTTTAAAAAAATCAAGGCTTGAAACATAACGATACCCACGAAAATAAAGGCCATAATCCAAAGTGGAGTACTACTGGCAACTTTAGCTACATCCTCATTCAAAACAAGTTTCCTCCTTTACATACTTAGATTAAAAGACTTTAAAATAGATAACCTTATTTGCTAGATTCTTTCTGTCTCAAACCTTGGCTTTTTTTATTTGATAAGTAATCTAAAACTGTTGAAATAAACAGTTTTCCAATATACATCATTGCCTTTTCTTGAACGTTAAACTTAGGATGGTGGTGTGGATAGACCTCACTTGGTTCCTCCCTAGCTCCTCCAACCCAGAAAAACGTACCTGGTACTTCTTTTAAATAATAAGCGAAGTCTTCCATACCCATTTGGGGAGAGATATCTCGGACCATTCTTTCCCCAAATAAATCTATTGCGATTTTTTTAACTCGCTCAGTTTCTTCTGGGTGGTTAACGACAGCTGGATAGCCTCGTACATAATTGTACTTGACACTTGCTCCGAAACTATTACTTGTTGATACTGCAATTTTCTCAATAGACTCTTCAATCCAATCACGAACATCATCATCAAACGTTCGTACGGTTCCCTTAATTTTTGCTTTATCAGGGATAACGTTAAATCCTTCGCCACCATTAAAAGAGGTAACCGATACAACCGCTGACTTTATGGGGTCCACCTGACGACTTACTATTTGCTGCAAGTTTAGTAGCAATTGGCTGCCAACGATTAGAGGGTCAATTCCTAAATGTGGAGAAGCTGCATGCCCGCCTTTACCAGAAATTTCTATTTCAAATGTGTCTCCATTTGCCATGGCATTTCCTTCTTTAACTCCCACGGCTCCAAGAGAATCTGTAGAACTAACATGTGCACCATATACAACATCTACGTCGTCGAGGCACCCATCCTCAATCATGAATTTGGCGCCACCAGGAATAACTTCTTCTGCAAACTGGTGAATAAACACGACATTTCCTGCTAAAGTCTCCCGGTTTTCACTTAGTACCTTGGCGACCCCGAGTAACCCAGCCGTGTGCAGATCATGCCCGCAAGCATGCATGATGCCTGGAACACGGGATTTATACTCAACATCTTTTTCGTCTTGGATAGGAAGTGCATCGAAGTCCGCACGCAAAGCAACGGTTTTACCAGGATTACTACCTTTTAAAGTACCGACAACTCCACGACCACCGACACCTGTTTTCACTTCTAATCCTAAATTAGTTAGAAAGTCCGCAACTTTTTCAGGTGTATCCACTTCCGTATGTGAGAGTTCAGGGTACATATGAAGGTCCCTTCTGAATGCTACTAAATCTGGATAAACTTCCTCTAATCTAGAAAAAAGTTTTTCTTTCATGAATACCAATCCTTTCCTATTAAAGTTTAAGATAGTGGAACTTGGGCTATTTATCATCACAACTAGTGATAAAACTTTACATGTTAAACATTTACAGTAAGGCTATCTGCCTGGAATATGGCCATCCTTTGACTGAGCTATTTTGGGACGCTTTTCCCCGTAATGGGTAGCCTGTTCAAATGCATGGCCGATTCGCAATACTTCATAATCTGCTTGGTGTGGTCCAACGATTTGCAGTCCAAGTGGAAGTCTGTCCGATGTAAATCCACTTGGTACCGATAAGGAAGGATTACCAAGGGCAGAAATGTAATAGCTTGAACGCATCCAATCAATGTAGGTTTCCATAGGTACACCGTTTATTTGTTCAGGGTATTCCAGATTCACATCGAACGGAGGGACCTGGCTGACTGGTAATATAAGAGCATCATACTGATCGAAAAAAACACGCATTCTATGATACAGTTGGTTACGTAATCTCTCAGCTCTCCCGATATCTATCCCACGTAGTTTACGGCCTTTATTAAAATTCCATTTGAAACTTGGTTTCATAACTTCCTCAAATCGATCAAACAATTCATGATTTGACATTTCGATTTCCCAAGCTCGAAATACATGAAAAACTTCATCTGCTTCTACTAAATCCGGACACGCTTCCTCGACATGGCATCCCAAGTCCGTGAAGATTTTCATTTGTTCCTCCATATTGCTGCTTACGGCAGGATCTACAGGAAGGATTCCTCCAAAATCAGCAGACCAGGCGATACGAAGCCCGTTTAAATTCTTGTCGAATGGGTTAAGGAATTGTTCACCAGACTCCGCAATTGAAATGGGTGATCGGTTGTCTTGTCCTGCTAGAACGGACAGCATGAAGGATGCATCTTCTACATTTCGTGCAATCGGTCCTTGAGTTACAAGGGGAGAGTAGAGGGCAGCTTTAGGGTACATAGGCACACGTCCAGGTGAGGTTCTCATTCCTACAACATTATTAAAAGCGGCTGGAAAACGACAGGACCCTCCCATATCGCTGCCATCTGCAAGCGGGAGCATACCACTTGCAACCGCAGCGGCCGCACCACCACTACTTCCACCTGCAGTACGATTAAGATTATAAGGGTTTCTTGTTACGCCAAATACCTCATTAAAGGTATGAGCACCCGCTCCGAATTCTGGGACATTTGTTTTTCCAATAACGATTGCACCAGCATTCCTCAGTCGTTCCACGATAAGATCGTCTTCAGTAGAAATATTGTCCCTTAATGCGAGGGATCCGCTTGTCATTGGAAAACCCTTTGCATTATGCGTGTCTTTAATCGCAATGGGCAGACCATGAAGGGGGCCCGCTTTCTTTCCAGTGGCAAGTATCTCGTCAGCTTTATTCGCTTCTTTTAATGCATGATCCTCATCCAGTGAAATGATCGCATTGACCTCGGGATTTACTCTTTCTATCTGTGCTAGGTGCGCTTCAACAACTTCGCGGACAGATAATTCACGTTTTTGAATGGCCTTAGCAAGATGACGTGCTGTAGAAAAATTTTTATAATGATCCATACTTTTGCAACTCCCTACTAATATAGAATTTGTAGATATAAACACTGTATTTTTATTAAAACTACCCTCCTAACTATATATAGTCAGCTGGCGACTATAGTGAATTCAGGAAACTCGAAACCAGTGTGTCCTAAATCAACCTTCAGCAAGAATCGTTGATTTCCTTGGTCGTTAAGCAATAGATACTAAAGCAATTAACAGAAAGCCTTTACCTTTATCAAAAAATGGTTCTGGTCACTAAAAATAAAACAGACGGTGCCATCAAACAGCCAAGCCCCGTATAAAAGGTTGCTGTCATCGCTCCATAAGGGACAAGTTTTGGATCGGTGGCGGCTAATCCACCAGCTACGCCACTCGTCGTACCCATCAATCCTCCGTAAACAATGGCTGATCGTGGGTTATCTAGCCCAATATATTTAGCTACGAAGGGAGTACCGATCATAGTAAGAATGGATTTGATTAAGCCGGCTGCGATACTTAAGGCAATCACTTCAGAGCTTGCGCCAAGTGCTGTTCCCGTGACGGGACCGACGATATAGGTCGCTGCGCCTGCGCCTATTGTCGTTAAACTGACGGCATCGGTGTATCCGAAAGCAAAGGCGATCACCACACCGATGACAAACGAGACGATGACGCCGGCAAAGAGGGAGATGATTCCTGGTAAACCGGCTTTTTTAATTTCATCCAGACTTGCTCCAAAGGCCGTCGCGACGATCGCAAAGTCACGAAGCATGCCGCCGCCCATTAGTCCTATCCCGGTAAAAATTCCGATATCTGCTAACCCTTGCTCGCCGCCAGTATTGATGCCTCCAATATAAGCGAGTACGAGGCCCATAATGATAGCGATCGCAGATCCATGAATTTTTCCATTGGTGAGTTTATCGGAGATCATGTAAGAAAGATAAATAGTGATTCCAACCACCGCGAAAGAGACAATCAAGCCATTCTCTACAAACGTGTCACTTAATATTTCGAACATCATCGCTTCCTCCTAACTCTTCATCAGAAAGAGTGGATGTATCTTTTCCGATGCTGCTTAGGAGAGGAACCATGGCCCAGCTCACTATAACGGCAGAAACACCTGCCATTAAGGCCAAGGGTCCTCCATCAACGGCGGCTACCACATTCTGTTTGGCTGCCATCGCGATGACGATTGGGATGTACATGGCACCCCAGAAGGCCATTCCTTCCTGTGACTTGATGTTCAATTTGTTATTCTTTTTTAAGTAATCTACAACTAACACGAGGATGAGCATAGCAATGCCAACTCCACCGACATTTGCATCAATCCCGATAGCTGTCCCAAGCAGTTCACCTAACAAAACACCAGCCAATAAGCATACAGCCAACAATGCCACTCCATAGATAACCAGTTGAATCACTCCCTTTGTTTTATAACCACTTGTGTTTGCTACTTCAACAACACTAGACGGACAATATCTACAAATCACAGAAACTTAGAAACAATGGTAGGATTTAGACTGTATTGTTTAAGGCATGTAACAAATGTACGACCAGAGAATTTTCCCTCCTTTCAGAGAAAGCGTTTACAATTTAGGCGATAATCAACTGTCGACCATTTCATAATTTCCATCATAGATAAATAAGCTCAGAATTGCAAACACTTTTTAAAATTTTCTAAATTATTGAATAATAAATGGGTTTGTTGTACAATTTAATCGACAGTCGACAATGGATACGTTAGGAGGTCTTTTTGTGAATCAACCAAACCTTAATCATAATGCATTATCTAATCATATTGCGGAACACATTACCGAACAAATTATTACAGGCGAATTGCAGCCTGGTGAAAAAATTGTTGAGAATACGTATGCTACAGAGTATGGAACGAGTCGTGCTCCGGTTCGCGAGGCTATCTATCTCCTCACCATTGAGGGGCTGGTTGAGCGAATTCCTAGAAAAGGAGCCGTTGTAAAGGAACACACAGAAAACGAAATTTATGATTTACTCGAAATAAGAATTATGCTTGAATCCCTTGCCATGAAACGAATCAAAGAGAACGGGATCGACGAAGAAGTTCTGAACAAAATGGGAACGTTATATCAGGAGATGAGTGGAGAGAAGGATATCCAGCATTATACCCAGCTTAATCATAAATTTCATCTTTGCTTGATTGAAATGAGTAAGAGTGAAACCATTAAGAAAATGTACACTCGTTTAGAATTACCTTTACTGAGGGTGCAAAATATTTCTTTTGCAGCTGAAGGAAATGTAGAAAAGTCAGTAAGGGAGCATTTAACCCTTGTTAATCTTCTTAAGGAAGGCAAAATAGAAGAGGCGACAACCGTCTTACAGCAGCATAACCAGGATGTGATCACGAGCATTCAAAGGCGGCTTTTTGAGCATCAAAGTCAAGATACTCAATCGGATGTGTATTAGAGGAGGAAGGGGAGATGCGCCCCTCTTTCTTTTTAAATATATATTTAGTCGACTGACGACTGAATTGATTGTTAAAGAAAGGACGATAAGATGAGTACTGCATTTCTTTTCCCGGGTCAAGGGTCACAACAACCTCATATGTTACGTCATTTGCCTGATCACCCCCTCGTTACAGAAACCTTAGCTGAGGCGAGCGAGGCATTAAATGAAAGCGTTGTCTTGTGGGATACCGAACTAAAGCTTAGGTCGACTATAGCTGTTCAAGTATGTCTGCTTGTCTCGGGAGTAGTATCAGCGCGTCTGTTGATGGAGGAAAAGGCTGTTCCAGATTATGTGGCGGGCCATTCGGTTGGAGCTTTCGGAGCTGCCGTCGTTGCTGGTTCTTTAGATTTCAGAGATGCCATTCGCTTAGTGAGGTGGCGTGGGGAGTGGATGGAAAAAGCTTTTCCAAAGGGATATGGAATGTGCGTTGTGGTAGGGCTCAGTGAAAAACAGCTATCAAAGTTGATTGAAGGACACTCAACTAAGGAAAAACCTGTTTACCTTGCCAATATTAATTGTCCACGGCAAATGACCATAGCTGGAGCGATACCAGACTTGAGAAACCTTATGGAGACAGCTCTTGCAAACGGTGCCCAAAAGGCTGAGTTGTTGGATGTTAGTGTACCGTCACATTGTCCGTTACTACAGGACGTGTCCTTACGCTTAGATGCTGAGCTGAATGACATTTCCTTTAGAGACCCCACTATTCCTTATATAGGAAATCAGACAGCACGAGCTTTAAAAAAGGGTGAAGCGATTAAAAAAGACTTAGCATGGAATGTATCTCATTCTGTTCGCTGGCACGAATCGATGTCCTTGTTATATGAGCTCGGAACTCGACTATTTGTTGAAATGCTTCCTGGTAATGTGCTTAAGAGACTTGTTAACAATGCATTTTCAACAGCACGAGCAATTTCCATCTCAGGCAATGGGATTAAAACAGCTGCCATTCTTGTTGATCGTACACGAACGAACTAAATGGAAGGGAGACGATGGATCATGACAGATGTTAAGCAAACAGAACAAACCAAAAGAAGCTGGACAACAAGACGAGATGCCAAAAATAAACGAGTCAATCAAGTGATGAAGATGACAGATGGGAGGGTCATTCCGACGGATCGAATCGTTGAAGTTTTAGAGGAAGTTCTTGTTCCTGGTGACCGAGTCGTATTAGAGGGGAATAATCAAAAACAGGCCTCCTTCCTTTCCGAAGCACTTTCCCAGGTGGACTCTGGTAAGGTCCATGATCTGCATATGATCTTATCCAGTATTTCAAGGCCTGAGCATCTAGATATTTTTGAAGCTGGCATCGCTGAAAAGGTGGACTTTGCTTATGCCGGGCCTCAAAGTCTTCGAATGGCTCAAATGATTGAGGATAAACAACTGACCATGGGCGAAATCCACACCTATATCGAGTTATATGGGCGGTTATTTATTGACTTAATCCCATCTGTGGCATTGGTTGCTGCTGATAAAGCCGATAGTGAGGGTAATCTGTACACAGGGGCAAATACAGAGGAAACACCTACACTTGTAGAAGCTGCAGCTTTTCGAGACGGGATTGTCATAGCTCAAGTCAATGAAATCACAGAGGATCTGCCGCGTGTGGATATCCCTGGCTCATGGATTGATTTCGTTGTTGAAGCAGATGCCCCTTATCAATTGGAACCACTTTTTACGAGAGATCCGAGACATATCACAGATATCCAGATACTCTTGGCAATGATGACGATTCGCGGTATTTATGAAAAGCATCAAGTGCAGTCTCTCAATCATGGCATTGGCTACAATACGGCAGCTATTGAGTTGCTGCTCCCTACTTATGGGCAGTCGTTAGGTTTAAAAGGTAAAATCTGCAAACACTGGGCATTGAATCCTCACCCTACGATGATCCCTGCGATCGAATCCGGCTGGGTGGAAAGCATTCATTGTTTCGGGGGAGAAGTGGGGATGGAGGAGTACATCTCAAAACGGCCTGATGTGTTTTTTACCGGACGCGATGGGAGTCTTCGTTCCAATCGAACGCTCTCACAGCTGGCCGGTCAATACGCGGTTGATTTGTTTGTTGGATCTAGCTTGCAAATCGATGCCTATGGAAATTCTTCGACCGTTACAAACGGACGACTTGCCGGGTTTGGTGGAGCTCCGAACATGGGACATGATCCTGGTGGACGGAGGCACTCCACTCCAGCATGGTTAAATATGATCAATTCTGATGAGCCACTTGTGCGGGGCAAGAAACTAGTCGTTCAAGTAGTCGAAACACATCAAACAGGGAACACACCGGTTTTCGTAGAGTCTCTGGATGCGATTGATGTGAAAAAAGAAGCCAATCTAGCGACAGCTCCGGTGATGATCTATGGCGATGATGTCACCCATGTTGTCACAGAGGAAGGCATCGCTTACTTATATAAAGCAAAAAGTTTAGAAGAACGGCGAGAAGCTTTGGCTGCGATTGCAGGAGTGACCCCAGTAGGGATTAAACATTCCCCTGAAAATATCAACCGTCTTCGGGAAGAGGGGATTGTGGCATGGCCTGAAGATTTAGGGATCCGCCGCTCTGAAGCCAATCGTTCTTTGCTTGCTGCTAAAAATGTGGAGGAGCTTGTGGAATGGTCAGGCGGACTCTACCAGCCTCCAGAGAAATTTCGGAGCTGGTAAGGGAGGGATGGTCAGATGACTTGGAATAACGCAAAAGAATGTGGTGAAGTTCTCGGCAATTGGGCTGTTCAGGCTCTTATCGCTGAAGCTGAGCTTTCTCCAAAACCAGGACTTGTCGATCCCGAAGATACTGGATCACACGCCGACATGACGTTTGATTTATTGGTTGCTTCGGCTGCTTCTTTACGAGAAACCTTTGAGTCGATCGCTGAAGCTTCTTACCTTAGGGAGCCTGACCAACAGCTACGTGAAGAAATCGCCGCTATCGGTCGCCAAGGTGAAAGGAAAATGATGCACGTCACTGGTGGGATCAACACGCATAAAGGAGCCATTTGGGTGCTTGGACTTCTGACGTCTGGTGCAGCATTGCACCAACCGGGGCAGGACGTGAAACGGATGATTCAAACCGCTTCTGAAATCGCCTGCTATCCAGATCGCTATATCCCCGACATTCCGACTCATGGTTCTAGCGTTTTTGCAAGATTTGGCGTGAAGGGGGCTAGAGGAGAGGCTGAATCAGGATTTCCTCATCTTATAAAAATTGCCTTGCCTAAGCTGGTGCAAGCGAGGGAGAGAGGAATCTCTGAACCTCTTGCAAGATTGGAAGCTCTCGTGGCATTGATTGCTCACTTAGACGATACATGTATTCTTCATCGAGGCGGATTACCTGCTTTACAGATGGCAAAGCAAAAAGCGAAGGCTATTTTAGAAAATGGAGGGGTGTCCATGGCAGAGGGATGGAGAAAACTAGAAGAACTTAATCAATCGTTACTAGAATCTAACGCTTCACCTGGAGGGAGTGCGGATTTGTTAGCTGCCACTTTATTTTTGGATCAAATAGAAAGCGTTCATTATGTCGATAAAAAGGTTTTTTTAACTACTTAAAAGGAGGGTGTCACATTGGAAACCATGCTTTTTGAATACCCAGCCACGAAAAAAATAGCCCACAAAGCGCACGTAGGTGTCGTTGGGTCCGGAGATTTAGAAGTCCTGGTTACTCCTTCAGATGAACCTAGAACTAGAGTCGAAGTCCGAACAGGGATGACAGGATTCGACGATACTTGGAAAAGGGTGATCGAACGTTTTTTTAATGTACACGCAGCACAGGCGACCATAAAAGTGAACGATTTCGGAGCAACACCCGGAGTTGTCTCCCTACGATTAGCTCAAGCTTTGGAGGTGAGTGAACAATATGAACGTTCTTAAAGTAAGCTTTGTAGAACTCAATGCACGTGAGCGTGTAAAAGCCATACTAGATGAAGGAACTTTTCGTGAACTGCTTGATCCTTTTGACGGATTTGAATCCCCTCACTTGGAACGCCAGAATATCGTTCCCCAGAGTGATGACGGAGTAGTGGTCGCTAAAGGCAAAGTAGCTCAAGAGCCGGCCGTGGTCATTTCTATTGAAGGAAATTTTCAAGGCGGGGGTATTGGAGAAGTCTCTGGGGCAAAAATAGCTGGAGCTCTTGAATTGGCTCTTCGTGACAACAAAGAAGGCATCCCGACCCGTCCAATCCTATTGTATGACACAGGGGGCGTGAGGCTTCAGGAAGCCAATTACGGCTTGTTGGCTATCGCTGAAATTAGTGCTGCAATTGTAGCCTTACGAGAATACGTCCCTGTCATTGGAGTGATCCCTGGAAAGATCGGTTGCTTTGGCGGCATGTCCTTAACGGCAGGCTTGTGCAGTACACTGATCATGACGAAAGAGGGCAGGCTCACATTAAATGGACCGGAAGTGATTGAGCAGGAAGCGGGAATTGAAGAATTTGATTCTCAGGATCGGCGCTTGATATGGAATACAATTGGCGGGGAACAGCGCTATTCATTAGGATTCATTGATCATCTTGTGGATGATAATGTGGAGACGCTCAAGGAGATCATCAGAGATCATTTAGATCACAACGATACGCACTGTTTTCGAAGTGAACAAGTGGACCTGTTTAGATCACGTCTTCAAAAAATAGATCCCTCACAACCCTTCTCTCATAAAGATGTACAAAAAGTATGGAACGAAACAATTGGAAAAGAAACGAGTAATAAGGAGTCTGGGAGTTCTGAGGGCATTCCTGATGAAAGCAGAGGGAAGACTTGGTTTACAGCTCTAACAGATCAAACGAAAAGTGATGATGTCCCTTCCGTATTGTGTACAGACAAAACCGTTGATAAAGAACGGGTCCGCTATATTGCCGTTGTACCAGACTCGAGTAATCGCTTTCCCCGTGCTCGTAAGGGTGAGGTAGGCTTAGCAGAGGGATGGGCTATTGCCCGTTATGTAAGGGAAGCCATCGAGAATGATGAAGAAGGGAAACGTCGTGCCATTGTCGCGATCGTGGACGTTCCCAGCCAAGCTTATGGATTCAATGAAGAGTTATTAGGATTACATCAAGCAGGGGCAGCAGCCGTTGACGCTTATGTGGAAGCAAGACAGGCGGGCCATCCTGTAATCACACTTATTGTAGGGAATGCCATTTCCGGCGGATTTCTAACCCATGGCCTCCAGTCTAATCATCTCCTTGCTCTGAATGATGAGGGAGTGAATGTCCATGTCATGTCAAAGCAATCCGCCGCCCGTATTACCCGTCGTTCCATTGAAGAACTAGAGAAAGCGACGAAACAAACACCTGCCATGGCGTATGATGTTGAATCTTTTGCAACCCTTGGCGCTCTTCATGAACTGATTGATGGAGTTGATGCAGATCACCCAGGAAGTGAAGATATAGAAAAAATAGAAGATAGAATCATAGAAGCGATCAGAAGTGCTAGATCAGAGCCTTTTGATTTAAGCAATCGGCTGCAATCTCTACAAGCTAGGGAAAATCGATCGGCATCGATAAAAGTTAGAGAGAGGTTAACAGAGTTATGGTAATTAGCCCCCATGATCTATTGAGAATTAGAGAGGGGACAGAACTTACAATGTGTTCAGATATACCAGAATGGGTTACCACATCCTTGCAGTCCGCTCCATTTGCTGTTGTACGTCGTGCCCCAATAATCGAAGGGAAGCTCGCTATCGGTGTTCGCGGCAGCCAACGCAATCAACGATTTGGAACTTATATCAGACAGGAAGACGTGCTAGAGCATATTCCTCCTAATCAAATCGTAAAAGGGGAGAAATGGCTGGAACATTCACGCAATAACTTAATGCCTGCTATTCAGGCATTGGAGCAAGTGAATGATATACTCCACTCTTATGAAATGGTTTGGGGACCTGCGGGAAGTGTAGGGTTTGAATTAGTTAGTCGCAGGGATACGGTCACAGAGAATAGTGATTTAGATATCGTGGTGTATGCAGAAGATTTCTTCCCTATCGAAAAGGCAGAGACCCTGGTTGCTAGACTTAGCGAGCTTCCTGTAGTGGTAGATGTTCAAGTTGAAACACCTAATGGAGCAATTTCATTAAGGGAATACGCACGGAATGAGTTTCCTATATTATTAAAAACCAAAGAAGGTCCAAAGCTGGTCAATGACCCCTGGAATAAAGGTATCACAAAGGAAGTTTATGTATAGTGTTTTGTATATAAAAGGACGGTTCATTGACTCCCGTCCTTTTTAGTATGTCCAGTATAGGTTTCTTCTCCATACTTAAAAACTAGACGAAGGAGGTTTATATAGGAAACGTTACTGAGTTTCAATCACGGGTTCGAGAATATTACGAAGCAGAGGATGGTTGAAGCTGGGTGTTTTCACACATATAGGATTTCTCGCTGAAGCAACAGGAAAAGTAGTAAGAGCTATAGAAAGTGAACTTGAAGAACCTGACGAATGTACCGGAACCCATGATGAATCCGTATTCGTTGGCTCATGAATCGAAGTGCAATACTGAATGAAGGATAACACCGAGAGGCAGACTCCCTAGTGACAAAGAACATACCATTTATACTACCCTTTTTTATTTGTAAGCTTTGGATAATGTTCTTCATAGTAATTAATGGCTTCATCCATGAACTCAAGGATTTCCGAGGAAATAGGGTAAAGCCCCATTTCCTTAGAAGCTCTTTCGGATTTTCTAGCTTTCCAAAATTTCTCGCCTAGCTTTTGGTCTCCTTTAAAAAAGTCCTCAGACAGTAATAAACAATCCTCTGCAAGCGTTTGTCCCTCTTCAGAATGTGGCGCAAGATTTCGTCGTAAACAAAAATTGGTTCGTTTAATGATATTTATCCATTTCCGTGTAGACGGATGTTCCATTTTTGGCATAGCCTCTTTTAATGTCTTTTGTTCCTTTTCACTGAAGTGTTTCCCCCACTCGTTTTTCCCAGCCATTTTAGCATTTTCTTTAACTAATGGAAGCAGATGACCCCAATTCAAATTTCCTTCCAGTTTAAGGGTGTTACTTAATGTATGGGTATTTTTTAGCGATTCCTTCAGCTGTAGAATGTTATTTTCCAGCTTTTCTTTATGTAGAGTTAAGATTTCTTCTATTGTTATTTGATTAATGATTTTCTTGATATCTTCTAATGTCATGGCTAATGACTTTAACAGCACTATTTTTTCCAGTAAAAGTATTTCTCTGCTTGTATAAAGTCTTTTACCTGATTCCTCTATTCGGGCAGGTGGGACTAAGTCAATTTGATCGTAATAACGTAACGTTCGGACAGAGATGTTGAGGTAGTGGGAAACGTCGCCTGAAGTATAATATTTCAATTTAAATTCATTCCATGAAAAAAATAGTTGAAGGTTACGCAACGTAACCCATTATAGTGAGAGTAACATACATTTTATTAATAAAGGAGTACATGTGAACAACATTTCGTCGTTTATAAAAAAAGTGGGAGTTGGGGCATTTGAATTTAATTGGTTGGATGATTGTTGCGAGTGAAATTGGGTTTTGGGTGGTTATCGCATTAGGTCTAGTTATGAGGTATGTGTTTAAATTAAGAAAGATGGGACTGTTCTTTTTAGCTTTAACACCACTAATTGATTTGATCTTACTAGTCACCACAAGTATAGACTTATTCCGTGGATCTACGGCCACAAAAGCACATGCTATCGCTGCGGTTTACATCGGTGTTTCCATAGCATTTGGTAAAAGTATGATTGAGTGGGCAGACGTACGATTTCAATATTATATAACCCGACAAGGTTCGCCGCCGATAAAGCGTGTAGGTATGGACTATGCTAAACATTATTTTAAAAGTTGGGGCCAACATGTGCTTGCTTATCTGATTGGCGCAGGTTTTCTAGTCAGCCTGATTTACTTTATTAATGATCCCTCTCGTACTGATGCATTAGAAGGAGTGTTAAAGCTATGGACTCTGGTATTAGGTATTGACTTTGTAATTGCAATTAGTAATTTCATTTGGCCAAAAAAAGCTAAGGGTTGATCGGCCTCCCATCAATGGGGGAGGCAAGGGAGTATAGTAACTTTTTGTGTTAATTGGGGTAGGTATTGCCATGTATTTTCTCCTATAAATAAAAGAATGATTGATCAGTCATAACCATTAAAACCCACCTCAGGTCATCCAGATTCTGGATGACCTGAGGTGGGTTTTATTTCTAATAAGGCGTACAATTGTGAAATATTAAAGCATTTATGTATAAACTCCTCTCTCTAAAATGATAAAATTATATGTAGAGATCCGTAAGGGAGATAGAACAATGAGATTATGGGGAAGAAAAATATTCGTCGTCCTTGTTTCCGTCCTTACATTAGGAATGTATGTTCCGCCTGCACATTCATTTACAGATGCAGCTGATAGTAAAAGGGTAGCCTCTGAAGATAGGGAGAGTACATATTTAACACCTAATGATGAAGGGTTACCTGATGAAGCCGGAGCAGTTGAGCTGGATAGCTTTCTTGAAGACGGTCCGGGTTCAGATGAGGACTATATACAAGTTCTAACGAAAAAGGCTAAAGAACAAACGTTGACAAAAATGGGGCCAAGAATTAATAAGAAAGTGGATACAGATATGACGAATGACATTTTGCCTAAAATTGAAGAAGTTGTTGAAATGATTTTGGCTGATGTGGATGAAGATGAGGTTCCTTATTATAAAATAGTTGAGGAGCTGTCGCCAGGGTATGGGGAGAAAATCTTCAATCTTTACAATCATCAAACCAATGAGGAGGTAGCCAGATTCCATGTGAGGCGTGATAAACGGCCAGGTGATGGGTACTGGTTTAACTTCCACTATCATTTAAATGCGGATAACTTTGTGGAGCATCACTCGATTGGAGAGGTCTATTGGGAGAAAAATACGCCCCGAAATGGATGTCATAACTTGGTGCTCCAATCGAAATCACCATATACTCACTACGAAAATCTGACGTCTGTTCTAGGACATCAGATTTTTTAATTGAATAAAGAGAATAAACGCTACCATTAAAACCCACCTCAGGTCATCCAGATTTTGGATGACCTGAGGTGGGATCATTTACAAGTTTCTACTTGCTTATATAAAGGGGGCAGGTTTTTTAATTTGCAACTTAGCGGTAGATTTTTAAATTCATGATAACCCTATCCTATGGTAACAACTAAACATCATTCACTAAACCATAGGGGTTAGAGCTAAGAGGGACATTGTTATCGATCTTGATCTAGATATTCCAGAAGCTTTAAATAAGTTATCGAAATTATATTGTGTTACGCTCTTCTCGTGACTGTGTTGAAACGGATGTTGTTTTGGAATCACTGGTAAACTTAACAGCAATGAGTGAAATGATGGCTGTCGCTATGATAAATATGGCAATAGGCGACCATGAATTATTAAATTTGCTTAATAGCCAGGTTGCTATCAATGGTGCGGTCCCGCCGGCTAGAGCAGCACCTATTTGATACCCTAGTGAGATCCCTGTATAACGAACTCTTGTTGAAAAGATTTCTGAGAACATGGTCCCTAGTACTGCTGTAATCGGTGGCCAAACAATTCCTAGAGCAATCACCGTTGCCAGAATAACAGCCCAAGTCTCACCAATAGATAACAATAGGAAATAAGGGTAGGCATATAAAGCCATTCCAATTGAACCGGCTATATAGACTGGTTTTCGACCAATTCTGTCGGACAGTTTCCCCATGAGAGGGATCATAACCGCAGTGATAAGCGTCCCAATTGTAACAGCATTTAAAACGTTAATCTGGTTATAGCCAAGCGTACCTGTTGCATAACTGACCACGAATGTCGCAAAAATATAAAATGGAGCTGTTTCTACAACTTTTGCTCCAACTGCAATTAATACTTCCCGCCAATGATATTTAAACGTTTCGGCGATCGGCATTTTGGAGAGCTCACCTGATTTCTTTGCCTCTTTAAATGCTGGTGTTTCATCAATGCCTTTACGAATCCATAAACCGACAAAGACGAGGACCGAACTTAAGATAAACGGGACGCGCCACCCCCATGTCATAAATGCTGCCTCGGGAAGTAAACTCATTAAAGTGAGAGCAAATGTTCCTAAGAGTAGTCCAATCGGAACGCCCATCTGTGGGATACTTCCGAAGAATCCCTTTTTCTCCTCAGGTGCATATTCAACAGCTAGTAAAAGGGCGCCACCCCATTCACCACCAAGACCTAATCCCTGGATTAATCTAAGGGTAATCAGTAAAATTGGCGCCCATACACCGACTTGAGCATAAGTAGGGAGTAAACCGATTAACACAGTTGCTCCACCCATGAGAGACAACGTTAATACAAGCGTTTTCTTTCGACCAATTTTATCACCGATATGAGCAAATATCACACCGCCTAGAGGACGAATAAAAAAGGTTAAAGAAAATGATGCGTAAGCTAATAGTAACCCAATCAAAGGATCAAAACTTGGGAAAAACAATTCATTAAACACCAGCGAAGCAACAGTTCCATACAAAAAGTAATCAAACCATTCAATTGAACTCCCAGTTAAACTAGCAATTAAAACTTTCCGACTTAACTGTTTATTCATAGTTTTTCCTCCCTATTATTGTCATTCAATTCAATAAAACGCTTATAATGATTTAACCCTATTACTTATGTTTATTTGCAGGGTTTTTTGTGACTTTTTCGTAAACTCTCGCTGCTGTAATTGTGTCCATATAGGCCACTCCGACCGATTTATATAAAGTCATTTCTTTATCATTCAGACGTCCTGGCTTATCTCCTGTTACGAGTTCCGCTAATTCACCGTTCACTTTATCCCAGGACCATGCTCCTTGATTCGCTGCTTGAATGAGTTCGCCTGCTTCATGTTGGGTTCCTTCCAATGTGTCTACCCAAAGCTGGTCAAGCTGTTCTAGTGTATCAGCACCGAACTCTTTTAGATCGGGACGATAGGAACCTATGGCATTAATATGAGCGCCCGGTTGTAGAGCATCCACATCAAATAATGCCTCCTGAGACTTTGAACTTAAACACAGAACATCCGCTTCCGATGCTGCTTTGTTAGCCGTTTCACAAACGATGACTTCACCTTGCCATCCTGATTGCTGAATTTCTTCTTTAAATGTAAAGGCCTTTTCTTTTGTTCTATTCCATAGAAATACACGTTCGATCGGTCTGACAGCCAAAACAGCCTGAAGCTGTCCTCTTGACTGAGCTCCACATCCTAAAATAGAAAGCTTACGAGCATTTTTTTTAGCAAGATATTCTGTCGCCACACCAGCACCGGCCCCTGTCCGCATCACAGTTAAACCACTTGCTTCAATAGTTGCAAGATGATGGCCATTTTCCGTTTCCGTTAATAAAATGACACTTTGCAACGTTCGGATTCCTGCTTCAGGATTATTTGGAAAAATACTTACAACCTTCACTGTTTCATACTCTAGTCCTTCTATATAAGAAGGCATAAAAAGTGTGTTAGCCTCAGAATGTGAATGATGCAATACGGTTCTTACTGGTGCATGTGTTTTATTTTCCAAATATAACCTAAATCCCTCCTTTAAATCTCCTATACAATCGTCCATCGAATAAACGGATTGAATCTCGTGCTGCGTGATATATTGCATTGTGATTCTCCTTCCTTTTGAACAGTTAACCTAATAAAAAAATTTTAGCTAAAGCTTAAAAAATTGAAGTGATACTTCAATTTAACTCTAAAAAATACTTGTGTCAATATTAAGATATTTCTGAAATATGCTCAATCCCTTATTCAAGTAATGAGGATAGTTTGATCACCGTTACATTTTTTCCTTCTTATTGTATATTAAATAAAGGGATAGGTTTTCAGTTCTTTATACATAGTTACCCAAAGCAATCTGTAAAAAGTTTTATATCACATTTTATACAAGGGTGCATTTAAATGAAAAATATTATTGGAAGCCAAATAAAAGATTTAAGAAAGCAAAAAAGGCTCACGTTAAAACAGGTTTCAGAAAAAACGAACCTTTCCATAAGCTTTTTATCACAAGTTGAACGATTAAAGTCATCCGTCACACTTGAATCTTTAAAGAAGATATCAGAGGTTCTTGATGTAAACCCTAGTTATTTTTTTCCGAGTGAGTCAAAAGCTTCGATAAAACGAGACATTTTATCTGAAGAAGACATTCCTATAAATCCCTTTATTTATAAAGATTTATCCGGGGACTTCGAGCAGCAGTTATTTACACCGATATTAGTTACGCTTAAACCTGGGGACAATAATGGCAACCCCCTTTCTCATAAAGGACAAGAGTTTTTGTATGTATTAGAAGGAGTGCTTATCGTATTGATTGAAGGGGAGGAGCATAAACTTCATCCAAAAGATTGTATTCATTTTGACTCTACAGTTCAGCATTATTGGTTTAATCGGACAAACTCTGTTGTTAAGTTCCTATGTATATCTACTAACCCTAAACTCAGTTAGTTCATGTGTCTATGAAAAAATTTAATTTAGGTCTCATTCATTTGGGAAGCTTGGGTTATATAAGGGAAGGTGTGTAATAAGTTTTTTAATAGAAATACACGATTAATACATTTAGGAATTCAGATTTCTAAATGATAATTTCAGCCCCAAGGAGCCTTTTCAATGCTCTTTTGGGGGCTTTTATTAATGATGGCAAGTTAATGACGGATATAGGTGATATCAGAGGTTTGTAATAATTTATACCTTGAACGGTAACAATTAACTGAGAAAAATTCTGGAGTCATCAATACCTATTTATGGTTTCAGTAAACGCCTGCTTACATAAAGGAGGATAGATTTACCTTAGTATAGAATAACTCCGCCAGCGCCTTCCTGTCCTTTTTATCAATTTGCGGAATGATTCCAAGCACCGGTACCTTGCAGAATTGCTCGATCAGTTCAGGGTTGGTATGTTCCACAATTCCTGCTTTTTCAGTGTTAAAACCATTTATGACCACACCGAGTACATTTAATCCGCATCTACGGGCATAATCGACCGTCAAAAAAGTGTGGTTGACTGTGCCTAGATTTGGTCGGGTGACCACAATCACAGGGAGATTTATATCCTTCATTACATCACTGACGAGAAAGTCTTTCCCGTAAGGTACTGCAATGCCGCCTGCCCCTTCAACAATATAAAAGGAATGGCGATGTTTTATATGATTCCAAGTATTTATCACATCGGTTTGTTTTACAGAAATCTTTTGTCGTTTAGCGGCTAGATAGGGGGCCAACGGTTCATCAAACTGAAAGGGGGTTATGTCTGATGATGGGGACTCGTCACCAGACATTGATTTTAAGATCATGGTGTCACTTTCTGGATCTTCTCTATTGTCACCACTTAACATCGGCTTGAAGACACCGACATCAACATTTTTTTCTGACAAAGCGGCTGCGATTCCCCCCGCAACAAATGTTTTCCCGATGCCTGTGTCCGTTCCTGTAACGAAAATGCCATTTCCCATTTAAATCACCTCGAGCTTTTTTCCGACCTTATAAAAGGCCTTGCAGATTTGTTGAATATCTTGCTCTGTATGTGTCGCCATGATCGTCATTCGAATCCGGCTCTCCCCGTTTGGAACACTTGGTGGTCGAATGGCTGGAGCAAATATTCCTTCCTTTTCCAGAGCTTCTGAAAAATCCATCGCTTGTTCGGATTCTCCAATAACGACAGGTAAAATAGGGGTTTGTTCCCCCTCACGTCAAAGCCATAATCGAGTAATTCAGCTCGGATGAAGCGGCTTAAGTGTTGCAAATGAATATGGAGTTCTGGACTGCTTTCGATAATATCGATGGCCTTAATTGTAGCAGCCATCATGCTGGGTGGGAGAGCCGTTTGAAAAATGAATGGTCGTGCCCGGTTTCTTAAATAGTCAATCAGCGGTCTTGACCCAGCGACAAATCCTCCTTCGGTACCGATGGATTTACTAAAAGTTCCCACTGTAACATCCACAGGAACATCAAAATGATCAGCCGTTCCTCTGGCGCTTTTTCCTAAAACACCTGTGGCGTGAGCATCGTCTACAATTACACAGGCATCATATTTTTCTGCTAAAACTTTGATTTCACGTAATGGAGCAATGTTCCCGTCCATACTGAAAACACCATCCGTTACAATAAATCTCCGTTTGAATTGTTGACTATGGATTAACTTTTCTCTTAAATCTTCCATATCCATATGACGGTAAACACATGTCTTCGCCTTGCTGAGACTGCATCCATCAATAATACTTGCGTGATTGAGCTGGTCGCTTAAAATCGTATCATTTAATCCTGCCAGACTGGAAACCGTCCCAATATTGGCAAGGTATCCACTTGAGAAGACGAGTGCTGCCTCTTCCTTTTTGAATTCTGCGATACGTTTCTCTAACTTTTCATGCCAGATTGTGTTACCGGTCGTCAATCTTGAGCCGGTGCTTCCTACCCCATACTCTTTCATAATAGCCACAGCTTCATCGGTCAGTCTTTTATCTCCCGCTAAGCCTAAGTAATTGTTGGAAGAGGCTATGATGCTTTCACTTCCATCTATATAAGATTTCGCGGATGGGGGAGAGATGGTTC
Source organism: Halobacillus shinanisalinarum (assembly GCF_022919835.1). NCBI lineage: Bacteria > Bacillati > Bacillota > Bacilli > Caryophanales > Bacillaceae > Halobacillus > Halobacillus shinanisalinarum. The sequence goes on from NZ_CP095074.1 coordinate 3,617,471, forward strand.
TAAGCTGTCTATATAACCCCTGATCCTTAATCAAGTCAACTTCCTGTTCGAGCCATTCATGAGTTAGCCGCAGCAATCTGAAGCGCCTCCCCTGATGTAATACTTACAATGGCCTGTTTCATAATCTGGACCATTTCTTTTAAATCTTCTTCTGTACTGGCAAGAGGCGGCATAAAGACGACCACATCTCCGGTAGGTCTTGTCAAAAGTCCTAATTCCCGCATCTTTAATGATGCTTTATAGGCTACTCTGCTTTCGAAGGGAAAAGGCTCTTTCGTTGCTTTGTCGTAAACGAGCTCAATCCCGCACATGAAACCAAGCTGACGGATGTCCCCGATATGTGGGAGGCTGCTTATTTCCCCAAACAATTCATGTAAACATTCAGATTTTTGGGTAACCTGCTGAACGATATGATCCTTTTCAAACAGTTTCAGGTTGGCTAAAGCTGCTACACAACCAAGCTGGTTTCCGGTATAAGAATGACCGTGAAAAAAAGTCTTCAGCTTTGTGTAGTCATCATAAAATGCCTCATAAATATTTTCCGTTGTATATGTGATGGCAACAGGCAGGTAACCCCCGGTAATTCCTTTTCCTGCTGCCATAAGATCCGGTTCGACATCTTCATGTTCGCAGGCAAACATCTTACCGGTACGTCCGAAGCCTGTAGCCACTTCATCAATAATCATTAGGACATTGTATTTGGTACACAGCTCCCGAACACCAGATAAGTAACCTTCAGGCATAACAATCATACCGCCAGCACCTTGGATCATAGATTCGATAGTTAACCCGGCAATCTCCTCATGATGCTCCTTTAATAAAGTCTCAAGTGTTTCAAGTGCTTCATCACGGCTTTTCTCTGGATCTTCTGTAGGGTGGCGATAGACATTCGGAACCGTTGTTTTAAACCCTTCAAACATTAAAGGGCCGTAGACCTTGTGAAAAATGTCAATGGCACCAACACTAACCGCCCCGATTGTATCCCCGTGATAGCCATTTTTTACAGAGATAAATTTCTGTTTGTTCGTTGCACCGATATTTTGCCAATATTGGTAAGCCATCTTTACCGCAATTTCAACTGCTTCTGCACCGCTGTCGGAATAAAAGACTCTGCTTAAGGAATCAGGAGCAATCTTGACTAATTTTTCCGCCAATTCGGTAGCGGGTACATTCGTCATTCCAAGTAAGGTGGAATGTGCAATCTTATTTAACTGCTCACGAACAGCTTCATCCAACTCTTGCTTTCGATGTCCATGTACATTTAGCCACACAGAAGAAAAAGCATCATAGTATTCTTTCCCATTAATATCCTTCACTTTAATTCCTTTTCCACTATCAATAATTAATGGGTTCTCATCATAATCCTTCATTTGTGTAAATGGCAGCCATAAATACTTTTTACTTTTCTCAATTAAGTTCATAATTCTCCTCCGTTCCTATTGAGACCGGTATTTTCTCTAGATAGTGAATGTACGAATCAATCGACTGGTCGTCATTGACGAAAAACAAGCGTCCACCAGCTTCGTCACCATATTCCTTTACTTTTGTAATTCTCTGGTACCCTTTTGCAGCACTAGCAACGTACCCTGTAATATAGTCAGGATCATCACTCCAGCACAGCTCTGCTATCGTTAAGGGGTGGGAGCACACCTTTGTTGCCAAAGTCAGTGCTTCCTTCATGCGTTGATTTACCACCAGTTCTTTTTGCTTACACCACTGTTCAAAGTTTTCTTTTTCCCAATACAGATGGGAGACACGCACTCCCTTTTCCTTCCGCTCATCGAGACGTTCGCCAGTTTTTGCATTAATAATCAGTGCTCCTCTGTTGTCATTGCTACTTTCTAATAGATTCATAGCTTTTTTAATAACTTCATCTGATATTCCGTGATCGGCAAGGAGAGAACGTGCTAATTTTCTTCCCTGTGCGGCATCGGTCGCATCAATGGTAGAAACAGATAACGGCTTGATAGCTTGTAAATGCTCCTCAACCTTATCAATTGTCATTTGGAAGAAAGTCGGCTCACCTTGTGTATGGGAAAAGGCCTTATCAATTAATTCAACTGCTTTTACCTGCATATCAGCTTTTGAGGAAAGGTGTTCTCCACCTGATATATGTTTTCCTCCTTCTTCATGGGGACCGCCAAGTGCAGCTCTCATTCTTAAGCTGTATAATCCGTTATCTTGTATCAGTTCAATCAGCCTCCATCGTAATGAACTCTGTAAATCCTAGTTTAAATTTCTCCCTTTCGCAATTAATGTTAACCTAAACAATTTTAAGTTTACATTAAATATTTAATTTTTCAAGGAGGTTTAATTTCTTATAGTAAATCGAAGGCAAAGTAGGGATTATAACTTTGAATAGTTCATAGATTTTGAATTTATGGTGAATATATCCTATAGTAAAAATTTAATGTCATTCACCAAACACTAGGGGGCTTTCGAGCTGAGAGGGATAATGGATCTCGACCCTAACTACCTGATCTAGGTAATACTAGCGAAGGGAAGTGGCGGGGGATCTGTGTGGAATAATAGATTTTAGTTAATCCTCTATTATTTCATTCATATACATATGATCTTTGGGACCAACCACTTTCTTTTGAAATGTGGTTTTTTGGTGTGCCCCACTGTTGTACAATCTGGGTGGTTTAAATCCACACGGTAACTTTTCCCTTTTAAGTACCGTAGCCGAAAAAAGTATGTTTTTAGTATGAAGTGATAGATATCAATCGCATTGAATGGTAAATTGTTAATAACTGTCGATGAAGTTAACTTAAGCTAGCTTTATTACATTGGCGACACATAGGAGGAAACAAATGACTAGTATAACGGCAAATAAAATTAAGAAAAGCGCATTAACTCTTTTTGTTGAATATGGGTATGATGGTACTTCTCTTACAGACATTGGGAGAGAGGTGGGAATAAAAAAGCAATCTATATACGCACATTTTAAAAATAAAGATGATCTATTTTTACAAGTCATGAACCAAGTCATTCAAGAAGGGATTTTAGAATTGAGTGAGTACTTTTATCAGCAAAAAAATGAGTCCCTTGATAACGTATTGTATAATTTTATACTTCATTTAAAAGAAAGATATACATCTGACGGGGAATGGAATGTGAAATTTTTACTTAGGATGATGTTTACACCCCCAAATCACTTACAAGAAATTGTTATTTCAAGAGTCTTTACATATTACAAAAAATTACATAAATATGTAGAGGAAGTATTTGTTTCTCATGAACAAAGATTAATTATGGAAGCTGAAAAGGGAACGATTTCTTTTCTGAATTTTATTGACGGATTACTCGTAGAGTTAATTTATTCGAATTTAGAAAGCTTCGAAAAAAGATTTAATGTCTCCTGGGAGATTTATTGGCGAGGGATAACAAAGTAGAAATAAGCTTAGTTATCACTAGGAGAACACTATATCATGCTTTTGAAATGTCTCTCATTTAGAACTATTAGGGGAGCCAATTTCTTTCAACCTACGGGCAGAATGAAAAAGTTAACAATTTTTCATTGAAAGTATTCGGAAAATTTCGTACAATTAAAACTGACGAACGTTCGTCAGTTAAATTTATGAAAGGGGAGAAGTAAAAGTGAACGAGCAATTTGTGAAGGAAACAAGGCAACCTGAATATTTGAGAAAATTAGATAAGGAACATTATTTTCATCCAACAACACCACTGAAACTACATCAGGAAAATGGCCCGGGGCTGATAATTAAAGAGGGAAAAGGTATTCATGTAACGGATGTGTATGATGATGTTTATATTGATGGGGTTTCTTCTTTATGGAATGTAAATATAGGGTATGGGCGTCAAGAAATGGCGGAAGCAGCTAAACAACAAATGATGAGACTTTCTTACGGCTCGTCATTTTTTAATAACTCTAATGATCAAGTTATACAGCTTTCTGAAAAACTTGCGGAGCTAACACCTGGGAATCTCGATGTGAGCTTTTTTACTTCTGGAGGATCGGAATCCAACGAATCGGCATTTAAAATTGTACGTCATTACTGGAAACTAAAAGGGAGACCTGAACGGACAAAAATTATTGCCCTTGATTTAAGCTATCATGGGGTGACGATGGGGGCGACGAGCGCAACCGGTGTACGTGAATTTGATCATATGATTACTTCTTCAGCCCCAGGATTTTTGCATGCAAAACCCTATCTGACAGATTGTGAAAAAGGTGACAAGTCCCAGCCTGACTATGAAAGCAGTATTAGAGGCATTGTTGAGAAAGAAGGGCCTGAAACAGTAGCAGCAGTCATTCTAGAGCCCATTCAAGGTGTAGGAGGAATCAACATCCCTCCTGAAGGATATCTAAAAGCTGTTCGTGAATTATGTGATGAATATGGAATCTATATGATTGCAGATGAAGTAATCTGTGGTTTTGGTAGAACAGGAGAAATGTTTGGTGTAGATAATTGGGAAGTCGTTCCTGATTTAATGTCAGTAGCTAAAGGCATAACAAGTGGATATATGCAGTTGGGCGCAGTTCTTCTTAAATCAGAACTTAGGGATGAACTAGCAGAAATGTCGGATGACGTATTTTTCCATGGCTTTACCTACAGTGGACACCCAACCGCCTGTGCCGTTGGATTAAAAAATCTAGAGATTATAGAAAATGAGAAGCTTGTCCAGAATTCTAAGCATATGGGGGATGAGTTGTTGAAGGGGTTAGCGTATCTCGAAGAACAACATCAGGTGACGGCAAAATCTAGAACAGCAGGTTTGCTGGGGGCCATTGAACTATATGCAGATCGTGACAGTGGGAAAGCATTTGACCCATCCTTGCATGCTGCCCAGCAAGTTGTAGAAGAATGTTTAAGCCGAAATCTTCTTTTAAGACCCCTTTCTTTTGGAGGGATGAATGCTGTTGCCCTTGCTCCGCCATTAATAGTTAATAAAGGCGACATCGAAACTATGATAGACAGGCTTTCTGGAGCCATTAAAGCATTTGAAAACAAGGTGTTAAAGTAAGGAAGAGCTGTTCTGTTTAATGGAAGCGTTACCACATAAAGCGCAAGGAGGGATTATATTAACTTAAAAACCGGATTTCTTTGTGATGAAAGTTATTTTTGGCATGACACAGGAAATGGGGCTCTATTTCTTCCTCCTGGAGGCTGGATTGAAGCAGATGAACATGGTGAAAGTCCTAAAAGCAAACGACGTGTGAAAAATTTATTAGAACGAAGTGAGTTTATTAACGAGTTAACGCTAATTACCCCACGGCCAGCTACTAGAGAAGAAATTGAGCTGAATCACATTCCTTCTTATGTGAATGAGGTAAAACAATTAAGTGACACAACGGGTGGAGATGCAGGGGGATTAGCCCTTGTTGGCAGAGGCTCTTATGAAATAGCTCTATTATCTGCGGGAGGTGCCATTATAAGTGTTGATGCAGTAATGGAAGGAAAGGTTCGCAATGCATATGCTCTTACAAGACCGCCGGGACATCATGCTGAAAAAGAACAGGGAATGGGTTTTTGCTTATTCAATAATGTTGCTGTTGCAGCAAGATATGCACGAGAAGAATATGGGTTAAAGCGTATTATGATTTTAGACTGGGATGTTCATCATGGTAACGGGACCGAAAATGCGTTTTATGATGATCCTAACGTACTGTTTATCTCCCTCCATCAAGAATTTAATTTCCCACCAGATAGAGGGGCTGCTGAAGATCTCGGTGAAAGTGAAGGAAAGGGATACAACGTAAACATACCTTTACCTGCAGGGACAGGAAATGCTGGATATTTATATGCATTAGAAAAAGTAGTTATTCCTAAAGCAGATCAATTCAATCCAGAGCTCATTATAGTGTCAGCCGGACAAGACGCAAGTGTATTTGATCCACTTGCTCAAATGATGGTCACGGCTGATGGGTATGGAGAGATAACCTCGGTTGTCAAACATCTAGCCGAACGTCATTGTGAAGGACGTTTAGTCGTTTGTCACGAAGGTGGGTATAGCCCTTCATACGTCCCTTTTTGTACGTTAAGAATTATGGAGTCATTAAGTGGATTACAAAGTAAAGTGGAGGAAGATCCCTATTTTGAAGCAATCAAAGGGCTTCCTTCCGATATTTTGGCTAAACACCAAAAAGAAGCCGTTGATCAAGTTATAAAGATACAGTCTATAGGATAAAAATCGGACTTAGTCTTTATAAGGGTTCAGTTATAAACATCTCTATTTAATAGAAAAGGAGAAAAATCTATGAGTCGTTCATATCAGTTATTTATTGATGGGAATTGGGTAGATTCTGTATCTGGAAAAACATTTAGGTCACTTAATCCTGCAACAGGAGAAGCAAGTGATATTGTTTCTGAAGGTGGAGCAGAAGATATTGATTTAGCAGTAAAGGCAGCAAGAAAAGCTTTTGAGTCTGGCCCTTGGGCTGAAATGGCTCCCAGTGATAGAGGACGTTTATTAAATAAAGCAGCTCAGGAATTAAGAATAAAAGCAGACTATTTAGCGGAAGTGGAGTCTAGGGGAAACGGTCTTCCTATTAATGAAACTAAATTTATTGCCATTCCGGCTATGATTGATGTACTAGAGTTCTATGCGGGCCTTGCGAATAAGATCCAAGGAGAGACTTTGGCTTCTCCTGGCGATCGGTTTAATTTCACATTAAAAGAACCATTAGGTGTAATAGGCGCGATCGTTCCTTGGAATTTCCCGCTCATGTTAACGATGTGGAAATTGGCGCCGGCTTTAGCAGCAGGAAACACAATCGTTATTAAGCCTGCGGAACAGACACCTGTTAGTATTTTAGAAATGGTTAAGATCTTTCAAGAAGTGGGCATTCCTGATGGAGTTATAAATGTGGTTGCTGGCTATGGCGAAGCAGGAAATGCCTTGTCTTCACATCCGGACATAGCCAAAGTAGCCTTTACAGGGTCTACTCAAACCGGTCGTTTTATCATGCAAGCAGCAAGCAAGAATCTAAAACCTGTAAGCTTAGAGCTTGGCGGCAAATCTCCTAATATCATTTTTGATGATGCGAATATTGAAAACGCTGTCAATGGTTCCATGTTTGGTATCTATTTTGGACAGGGACAGGTCTGTGCCTCGGGTTCTAGGTTGTTTGTACAGGACAGTATATATGATCAATTTATGGAAGCATTTATTAAGAAAGCAAAAACCATTAAGGTTGGAAACCCGTTGGACCCAAAAACACAAATGGGTCCACAAGTTTCATTACAGCAGTTAGAACGTATTGAGCAATATGTAGCAGCTGGGATAGAAGAAGGAGCGGATCTCACTCTCGGGGGGAAAGAAGTACAATAGAAGGAAAAGGGTATTTCTATACTCCGACTATTTTTGAGAACGTTACTAATGATATGACGATTGCTAAAGAAGAGATTTTTGGTCCTGTTTTATCGGTGATTCGTTTTAAAGATGAAGAAGATGCTTTGAGAAAAGCAAATAACACAGTGTACGGATTAACGTCAGGTATTTGGACAGAGAATCTAAAGAGAGCTCACCGAATGGCAAAAGGATTAAAAGCAGGAACAGTGTACATTAATACCTTTAGTATGCTCGATAGTGTTGCCCCGTTTGGAGGAACGAAACAAAGTGGGTTTGGGAGAGAATTAGGCATTCAAGCAATGGAGATGTATACAGAAACGAAAAACGTTTGGGTTGATTTAAATGATGAACATTTTAATTGGTATGGAGCATGATTAGACTAAGCAATAGAAAATAGGCCACCCGATATGGGTGTAGAAGGGGGGAATGAGAAAGCCCCCTCTAACATTTAATCCTTATATTTGATAACAAGTAGGATAGGAATGTTCATCATCGGAAAAGTGTTTTCAAGTTCTTTTTGGAGGGATTGGAATGGAAGAAAATAAAATACCGATTGAATACTCTGGTTCTGAAGCTGGAAAAGAGGGAGCTCAAAACTTAAAAAAGGTTTTAAAAACAAGAGATTTGGTTATCTTTGGATTAGTTTTTATGGCTCCAGTTTCAGCACAGACGCTTTTTGGTGAGTTAACCCAATTGTCCCAGGGGCATGCTGTATTATCTTACTTAGTTGCTTTGATCGCGATGATTTTTACAGCTTCTAGTTATGGTAAAATGGCAGGGGCTTTTCCGAAGGCTGGATCCACATACAGCTACACAGCTCAAGCTATACATCCTCATATTGGTTTTATTGCAGGGTGGGCTATATTACTGGATTATTTAATGATGCCGATTCTTCTTACCAGGTTAAGTGCGATATTCACGATGGAACTTTTTCCTGTTATCCCTTTGTGGGGAATGTTATTAGTATTTTTAGTTCCTGTTACAATGTTTAATTATTTTGGGTCAAAAGTAACTTCCCGAGTGAATCTGTTCATGACGATTACCATGATTTTTAGTTTAATTCTATTTATTACTTTTGCAGTTAAAAGTTTAACCACTGGTGTTGGTGGGATAGGAAGTGTTTTTTCTTTAGAAGGTATTTATAATTCTAGTACTTTTTCAATGGATGCTCTTATTTCCGGCGCTTCCATTGCTGTTCTTTCATACCTGGGCTTTGATGCAGTTACAACGATGGCTGAAGATTCCCAAGTAACAGGTAAGATGGTAGGTAAGTCAGCGATTTTTGCTTTACTGATTAGTTCATTTCTTTATATATGTCAGGTTTATTTTGCTACACTTGTCTCGCCAAATTTTAACTCTTTTCAATCCCAAGATACTGCATTTTTTGAGGTTGCCGTTTCTGTAGGTGGAGGTATTTTAGCTACTATTATTACTATCATTATAGCGGTATCCGGAATTTCAACTGCTTTAGCAGGACAATCCTCTGGTTCGAGAATTTTATTTGGGATGGGCAGAGATGAAGTATTGCCGTCTATATTTTGCCATTTACATCCAAAGTATAAGACTCCGGATTACAGTATCATTATCTTAGCTTTTTTTGGGTATTTTGGTGCTCTTTTTCTACCATTATCTTTTATATTCGCCATTATGGTTTTTGGAGCATTGATAGGTTTCATTTCCGTAAATTTGTCTGTTTTTGTTGAGTTTTTTGTTAAGAGGCAAGAGCGATCAGGTACATCTCTTTTATTTCATTTAGTTTTTCCGTTTTTAGGGGTTATTGTTTGTGGATACATCCTGTTTAATATGGAGTTTATTGGAAAGGTTACGGGGGTTTTCTGGGTTATTATCGGTGCACTCTTATTATTTGTCAGAATAAAGATTTTAAAAAAGGAAGAAAACGAGCTATCTCTTTAACGTCCATTAAATAAGTATTTAACTCAACCTCGCGGACTTTTTTCATCTTCTATGAGAGATACGTGCATCATGTTTCTTAAGAAATGTCATTTAGTTGATTTCACCATATTTCACCCTCCTTTTCCGTTACGGTGTCTAGTAGTTTGAAAGCCTTGCAGAAGTAAACCCTCTGCGAGGCTTTCTTTTGTCTAGAAATCTACAATAATAATGGATTAGTTCGTGTGCATTGGAACCCATGTAGCGTAAAGCTTCCTCTGGTATTAGTCCACTAAAACATTTTTCTTTTCCAAACCATTGAAAAAATTTTCAGAATAAACTACACTTATTATATATAGAAACGTTGGTTCTTATATAGAAACGAATGGAGCTGGTAAAATGAGAGTTGCGACAGATATAGGTGGCACCTTCACTGATTTAGCTTACATTAAGAACGGTGAAGTCCATTTTTCAAAATCAAATTCAACACCTCCGAATTTTGAACAAGGAGTTATAGATGTTATTGAAAAGGATGAGGTTGATGTTTCATTAATAAATGAGTTTATTCATGGTTCTACTATAGTCATTAACACACTTACGGAACGAAAAGGTGTGAAAACAGGATTAATAACAACGCGTGGGACGCGGGATGTGTTAGAAATTGCTCGAGGAAACCGACCAGATTTATATAATTTTACGTATAAGAAACCAACCCCCTTTGTGGAACGTCATTTGCGAGTCGAAGTGGAGGAGCGGTTAGATTACCGGGGAATGTTATCCTTCCATTAAATGAGAAAGATGTTATGGAGGCAATCGAATATTTGCAATCTCAAGGTGTAGAGGCTGTGGCCGTTGTTTTCTTGCATGCTTATATTAATCCTGAGCATGAAAGGCGTACGATCGAGCTTATTGAAGAGAAGTGGTCAGATGTATTTGTAACTTCTTCCCACGAAATTACTAAAGAGTGGAGAGAATATGAGAGATCTAGCACTTCAGTTCTTAATTCTTATGTGAAACCGATTGTTTCTTCTTATATGAATCAGTTAGAAACGAAGTTGAAACAGGCAAAACTAGAGAGTAACAATTACGTAATGCAATCAAACGGTGGAGTGACCATTTTTGAGAATGCTAAAAGCACACCAATTCATTTAGTTGAATCTGGTCCGGCTGCAGGTATATATGGTGCGGCTAAACTAGGAAAAATTATTGGGGAAGAGAATATTATTGCATTCGACGTAGGAGGGACAACAGCAAAATGTTCCCTCATTAATCAAGGTGAAATTTCACTTACCACAGATTATTACATTGAAAGATCAAGCAGGTATGCTGGATATCCCATTAAAACTCCAGTAGTTGACATTATTGAGATCGGTAATGGAGGGGGATCAATCGCTAAGGTGGATGAAACAGGTTCTCTCAAGGTTGGCCCCCAATCCGCTGGAGCCTATCCCGGTCCCGTCGCATATGGCAATGGCGGAGAGAATCCTACTATCACTGACGCTAATTTAATAACTGGTCGTCTAAACCCAACGAATTTTAAAACACATGTTAATTTAGACCTAGTTCGCTCCTCCTTCAGTCATACTATTGCTGAACCATTTAACTCTTCTATAGAAGATGCAGCCATGGGGGTGCTTCGTTTAGCAAATTCTAATATGTTGAATGCACTTAAATTAATCTCTGTTCGAAAAGGACACGATCCTAGGGACTTTACGTTAATAGCTTTTGGTGGTGGAGGTCCGATACATGCTCCGGCTTTAGCTAAAGAACTAGGAATAAAAAAGATTATCGTACCTATTGCCTCCTCTGTATTTTCAGCATGGGGGATGTTAATGACTCATGTGCGGCACGATTATATACAAACCCATGTGCAAGTAGTCGATCAATTGGATATTCAGGAGGAAGAGAAAACGTGGGAGCAGCTTAAAAGGGAAGCTGCGAAGGAGTTTAGAGAAGAAGGAATACCCTTTGATCAGGTGCTCCTAGAAAAGCATGTAGACATGCGATATTCAGGACAAGAACATACTGTGAAGGTTCCTATCAAACAGAAGGAGTCACTCATTCACCATCAAGATGATATAGTGGAAAGGTTTCATGTTCAACATGAGCAGCATTATACATTTAGGCTAGATGATACTTTAACTGAGGTTGTAAACTTCCATTTAACTGCTAAGAGTAAACAAGAATCTCCTGAACTTAAGCAGATAGAAATTGTAAGCTCATTAGACGAGGCCTTTTTAAACCAAAGAGAAGTCTATTTTGATGAGAAGGGGTGGATCAATGTGGATGTCTATCAAAAAGATCTAATCCCACCGCTTCAGGAAATCAAAGGGCCAGTAATTATTGAAGAACAGTCTACAACTGTTTTATTAGAGGAAGGCCAGAAAGCAATGATTGATGAGTTTGGGAATTTGATCATTGAACTAGGGGAGGAGATGGATGATGAATAAACATAGCAACGTGAACCCTTTTACTGTTGAAATAGTGAAAGACAACCTTCTATCTATAGGGGAGGAGATGTTCACAGCTCTTGCCAGGTCTTCCATGAGTCCCATTATATATGAGGTTTTAGATTATGCATGCGGTCTTACTGATCGTAAAGGCCGTTTGATTAGTCAGGGGAATGGTGTAACAAGCTTTATTGGAATGTTGAGTCCTATGGTTCAATCTATAATTGAAAAATTTGATGGTGGTAAGGAGTTGTATGAAGGGGATATTATACTTATTAATGATCCGTACTTAGGAGGGGGCTCCCACTTATCAGATGTAGGACTGGTCATGCCTATTTTTTATGAAGGAGAAATAGTTGCCTATTCAGCCAATAAAGGGCATTGGACAGAAGTGGGCGGCAAGGATGCAGGATCTTTCACGACAGACTCTACTGAAATTTTTCAAGAAGGACTCCAGTTCTCCGGGATAAAACTTGTGGAGAAGGGTACAATTAACCAAGGGATTGTGGATATCATTCAGTCGAATGTTAGGTTTCCTGATCTATCTATTGGAGATATGTGGGCACAGATTGCTGCATTAAAAACCGGAGGTAAACGGTTTAGTGATATGTGTGATAAATATGGAGAAAATGTAGTGACTTTATCAATAAATCAATTATTAAATCAAGGGAAAAACTATGCCTTAAAAGAACTGAAGAAGATTCCAAAGGGAGAGTTCCTGGCAGAAGGATATATAGAAGCGGGTGCAAGCAAAGATAAACAATATCCTATCAAAGTAAAAGTTACGATTACTGAAACTAACTTTATGGCAGATTTCAGGGGCAGTCATCCCCAAGTTAATAAACCGGTTAATTGTTCTTATTATGGTCTTTTAGCAAGTGTTCGGGCAATGTACTTAGCGATTGTAAAGCCTTTTACTGATGTAAATGACGGTTTTTTTGAACCGTTCTCAGTAATTACAGATCGAGGCTCTATCATTTCAGCTGAGCGGCCTGCTCCCGTATCGATGAATTTTGAAGGAAGGATAGGGGGAGCGGATTTAATCTGGCAGGCAATGGCCCCGAATCTCCCAGAGCGATTGCCTGCAGGTCATATGGGTTCAGTATGTTCTGTAGTTCTATCTGGCAACCATCATGTAACAAATAATCCTTTTCTAATAGTAGAACCCTCTGTTGGAGGATGGGGAGCTGCACAAGGAATGGACGGAGTCAGTGGACAATTTTGTATGGGAAATGGGGAAACCTATAATGTTCCTATAGAAATTGCGGAGTCCCGCTATGGAGTTCTTATCGAGAATTATGGATTACACATTAATTCAGCTGGTGCTGGTGAATATCTCGGTGGGCGTGGAGTACAAAGAAGCTATAAAGTGTTAAGTTCAGGCCAAAAGCTGTCTACAATATTTGGTCGTCATTCATTTAAACCTTGGGGGATGAATGGGGGGCATGAAGGGTCCCCAAACTACGTAACCGTTGAGAAATCTAATAAACAAGTAGATGGACCTTATGGAGTTACAGCCAGATATGAGTTAAATAAAGGGGATGTTGTACATTTAATAACTGCTACCGGGGGTGGTTATGGTTCTCCTTTACATCGTAATCCAGAACAGGTACTAAAAGATGTGAGAAACGGGTACATTTCTTTAAAAGATGCTGAGGATGTTTATGGGGTTAAAGTTGAAACTGATAATTGGAAAATTACAGAAGTTTATCCGGATAGGTAATTATTGGAGGGCTTACTCTTTTCATAGGAGTAAGCTTTTTTGCTTTATTTGAAATTTATTAGACTACATTTTATAATAGTGAAAATGGTTCTAATATAGAAACGGTGGGGTGGCAATGACTCTAAAAACATTAGATAATTCTCTTAATGTGCTGAAGTATTTTACAAATATAACTCCTTCCTGGGGAGTAAGAGAGTTAGCAAAAGAGATGGATATGAATCATACGATCGTGTATAGAATTTTATCTACTTTTGAGAATCATGGATTTTTATATCAAAATGATGTTACAAAGAAATATCATCTAGGATTGCGATTTTTAGGCTATGGCCAAATTGTTCAGAAACAATTCAATATATCACAGGCCATCCACCCAATCATGGAACGTGTAGCGAACCAAACTAACGAATCTGCATTTTTGACATGGTTAGATGGGCATGATGGAGTTACCGTTGATATTGCAGAGAGCTCACAACAGATTCGTTTCGATGTAGACATAGGATCGCGAAGTCCTTTACATGCGGGGGCGTCATGTAAAGTGATGATGGCTTATTTATCCAAGGAGGAACAAGAAGAGCTGATTCAGAAAGGTCTTGAAGAACTAACTCCTAACACAATAGTGGATGCTGAGGAATTAAGAGCTGATTTGAATACCATTCGAGACCAAGGCTGGGTTTATTCTGTAGGAGAGTTTGCTGATCAAGTCTTTGGGTTAGGAGTCCCACTATTTGATCAAGGCCAAAAGATATTAGCTTCTTTGACCATTGCAGGGCCTGCTTATCGTCTTTCAGAAAGTGATGTAGAGGGTCATGTTGATATTTTATTAAAAGAAGCGGAAACTATTCAAACGTTTCTAAATCAATCAGGCAGCCAAAGCTACATATAAAAAAATTCGCTGATATAGTACTTCCTATATCAGCGAATTTTTTTATTATTTCCCTAGTTTTAATACAGAGTTGAAGAAGTTGTAAATAGCATCACCTGCGATAAAGCCGGCAGCTAAAATAGTCATAGGTGTTTCTGCTTTACCCTTTTTAATCTTTAATGTAAGAAATCTAATAATAATTCCTGTAAGAACAGTCCACCCTGCAATAGGGTACATGATAAGGAGTCCTGTAGCAAAGAGTGTGCCCATTTGACGAGTTGAACCACCGATTAGCTGAAGTAGCGCACCAGGAATTGCCCAAATAAATAACTGAAGAGCAACCCCGTTTTCAATTCCTGCCTTAATAGTAGTTGCATAGACGCGATCTACAGGTGGAATGAGGTCTTGATCAAAGTAACTCTGATAGGTCAAAAATACGACTACAGTGGCTACACCAAAAGCAATTAAAGCAGCATAAAGTTGTTGCCTTCGTCCTGTCTTCTCAAATTCAATATCCTCTCCATTTCCTCTAAGCATAAACCCGGTTTTTAAGTCGTATCCCATATCAGCAAAAGCCACACCTGTTGAGGCACTAAAACTCACTAATATAACTAAAGCTTTTACAGGAAAACCTATCAACATTCCGACAATCAGTGTTATAAGAGCTACAGCAAAAGCTGGAAACCATCCCGCGTGCATAGCAGATATTCCAACGATTAGTTCGTGAAAAAATGCAGCAAACGCAGCGAATAATAGAAACAAGATCAATTGCCCTATTCCCATATCAGTAATAACTCCACCAAGTAGGGCAAGGAGTAAAGCTACTCCCATAAAAGCTATAAATCCCCAACCAAAACCTTGGCTTATATCTTTACTCGTGCGTGTAAAAGTCTCATGTTCACTTTGATCTTTTAGTGTTTGTCTTTGTTTAAATAAAGTTACACCTACTTGGACAAGTGCAATGATACCTGCACCGATCATAAATCCGTGGGGGATATACAGGGCATCTAAATCAATTCCAAACCAAGGAAGGCTATATCCTTTTAGTAATAAACCAATTCCAAACATGGTAAGAGCCCAAATGTTTCCTATGAATGCTACACCAAACGCTGACATGGGTATTTTTAAAAGTGCTCCTAAGACGCCAACACCAATCCCAATTCCTAATAGCTTTGCACGGCCGCCACCTTCATCTCCAGACTTAATTGCTTCAGCTGTTGCTAATCCAGGAGGCCATGTTGATTTAGCAGGAAACATTTTAGAATCAAAAAACTTGTAAAGCATAATAGCATCTAGAAACATAGCGCAAGTGATTCCGATAAAAATCGGTATAACTAACTCAGGCAACCCTAAAGCATAGGGAATTCCAATTGGTAATATCAGACTGTTTGCTGCCCCAAATGTAGCTGCAGATATTGATGTCTGAACTAAGTTTTGTCTATGTACGGATTTGAATTTTATTAACATCCTTAGTGGAATTCTAGCTATGATCATAGCAAATAAAGCACCTATAATAGATGTGTTTGCAGAGATACCTAAAGTGGTTATTAATTGTAAACCTATAATTGCCCCCCCGACTGAAAGAACAATGCTCAAGGCTAGTGTCAAAGGCGCAAAAGCACTAGGATGTCTTTTTTTAGTAGATTGATTCATATTTAGTCCCCTTTCGGTTCTAATATAGAAACGTCGGTTCTTTTATTATTATAAATTAATTTTTCTAAAATTTCAATTTTATTTTTCACTTAAATCGGTAAATTAGCGATGCTTTTCTATCAAAGATCGACCTCTTTGTCGATAACAGATAAATTTGGTGCCAGTACCGCGGTACGTTAATGTAATAAATGGTTAGTCGGTGAGCAGCAGTGGGAAAACCCCACGCCAGTTTCTTTAATTAGACAGGTCACCTAGCTGGACTAGAATGGAGAACAATCAGCGTTCAACATGAGTAGTAAAGATGTACGCACAGTAAAGGCCCTCTATTTATAGAAGGCCTTCACCTTTATCCAAAAATTGTTCTCGATACTAAAAGTAAAATAGAAGGATCCCTCAGACAACCAAGACTTGTGCTATGAAGAAATGTCCCCACTCGACTAATGTGTAAGGAGTTAGAGGTACATAATATCGGAGAACACTAACATGATTCATCTCGTGTATCCATTTGTAAATTACTATTTGATTCAAAAGAAAGTGAAGGAACTTAACCAAGCACAAAAAATCAGGCAGCTGTTCAGTTCACTTGAAAAGAACAGCTACCCTCATCATTATTTAAAATTATTGCCCACGATATGAATGGATCAAGTCTTGATTATCTCTCCTAGCAAACACATCGATACGGTTTGGTCCCCACGATACCGCTGCCGGTTCAGAGTTCAGAGACCCTCCAAGGTTTTGCCAATTTGACCAAGTGGAGCCGTTCCATGTTTTTAAATAGAGGTTAAGGTTCCCCCTAAGCTTTCCCACTCGCTGACCCATATAACTCATTTAATGAATCATAAAAGGGGATAACAATCGATTTCCCAATGAACACCACATGCATAAACAAAAGTTATATTGAATTTTTATAAAATGTTTAAATTTATCGAATTTTACGGTAGAATGTAATACATCATTTAGATTTTTAAAAATTCATAATTGAATAGGTGTGATTAAGGCAGTAATACAAGGTGTTTTCAACTTAAATAAAAGTCCTTCTATTCGTTTGTGAATAATTTTGCTTGTATAAAGATTCATGGAGGTGAATCCGTGTTATCAACAGATACCTGGAATGAATACCAAGCCATTTTGCATTCACTTAAAGACGACATTATTGTAACGAAACTAGACGGCACCATCACGATTGCGAGTAAGGCTGCTGGAGAGATTTACGGGATGGAGGCGGATCATTTAGTCGGGCGTTCGGTGTTTGATCTCGAGAAGGATGGGGTGTTTACTCCGCTTGCCACGCCGATGGTTTTACGAATGAAAAAGCGAGTCACCTTCATCCAAACGGCTGCAGATGAAAAGAAATTGATGGTTACGGCGCTGCCGGTTCAGGGGCCCGATGGAGAAATTAATCGTGTTGTGAGTTATTCTCATGACATTACCGAACTAAAGGAACTGAAGTCTTACATTGCCGATATGGAAGATGAAATGAAGCAGGTTCAAAACGAACTCGATCGTGTGGAACAAAAACGGTTTCACCAGGAGGGCATTGTTTCGAAAAGTCACAAGATGCAGCAGATCATTCAAACAGCCCAGCAGGTGGCGGATGTCGATGTGAATGTACTTCTGCTAGGCGAATCAGGTGTCGGGAAGTCTTCTCTGGCTCAATTTATTCATAACCGCAGTTCGCGCAAGAAAGGCCCTTTTATTGAAATTAACGCTGGGGCGATATCTGAACAACTGTTTGAGGCTGAATTGTTCGGATATGTGGCTGGTGCTTTTACAGGGGCCAAAACGGGCGGCAGTAAAGGGTTTGCGGAGATGGCTCAAAGTGGCACGCTTTTTATCGATGAAATCGGTGAACTCTCCCCGCAGAATCAGGTCAAGCTGTTAAAGCTGATTCATGAGAAGCAATTTTACCGGGTGGGAGGACGTGAGTTAATCACGGCTGATTTCCGCTTGATTACCGCCACGAATAGAGATCTTTCCGAATCGATTGCTAAAAATGAGTTTCGCGAGGATCTATATTTTCGCATTAATGTGGTTCCAGTCAATATCCCGCCGCTTCGTGACCGTCCTGACGATATTCCGGCTCTTATTGATCACATTATGGAGACGGTTTCCGACAAATACGAAAAAAAGAAAGTCCTCGACGGCGTGGTGTGGCAAGAGTTGCTGTTGAATCGCTGGCCGGGCAATGTCCGTGAGTTGATTAATGTTATTGAACGGCTTGTGGTCACTTCAACTGGGGAAGTCATTACCTTAGATGATTTGCCGCATGAATATTGTAACAACACGCCGGTTCGGTTTAATAAACAATTAGAGGAAACCTTACCTGAAACACTCGATCGAGTGGAGAAACAAATTTTATTGGAGGCGAAGCAGCGACATAAATCAACGGTGAAAATCGCTGAAGTTTTGGGGATTAGTCAACCTTCAGCATTTAGAAAATTACGAAAACACGGAATTAAATAATAAATTGGCACGATTATTGCACTAATAATAGTAGGTCCTTTTTTAAAGGCTGTCTGAGGAGAGGAGTATGATTGTTACAACAACTATGGCGGGGCTTTTCGCAGCTTATTCAAAAGTGACTAGCTGTATAAGAAAATGAGGAGGGAATGACTATGGAACCGAAGAGAAGTACCTTGATGCAAGAAGAACCTGCAGTAAAGCGTGCGGATATGTTGAAATTCATTATTCCATCGCTGCTCGGGATCGTTCTGTTTCTTGTTCCGATTCCGTTTAATGGAAAGATCACGATAGGAGTCGGTGTGTTTGCGGAGACGTTTCAGGCGGCATTAGAAGGATATCTTGTTGAAACAATGACGGGTGTGCTTGTGCTTTCTGCCGTTCTGGCTCTTTTCGCGAAGCTTGCAAAGCCAGCGTTTATTGTGGACAGGCCCTTTTTGAAAGGGATGTTTGACATTGGCTGGGGCTGGGTAATTACCCGTTTATTAGGGGCAGTCTTTGCGATTTTAACGCTTTTCCAAATGGGTCCGAACGTCATTCAATCGGATCTTACCGGGGGAACGGTTTTACACTCACTGATCCCCGTATTGACGACCTGGTTTTTGTTTGCTGGCTTTTTGATGCCGTTGTTAATGGACTTCGGATTAATGGATTTTTTCGGTACCATGTGTAGAAAAGTGATGAGACCGTTGTTCAATGTTCCAGGACGTTCCTCGATTGATGCCCTTGCTTCATGGATGGGCGCAGGAACAGTCGGAGTGTTGATTACCACTCAACAATACGAGAGCGGCTATTATACAAAACGGGAAGCAGCGGTGATCGCAACGAACTTCTCGATCAATTCAATTGCTTTTAGTCTAGTTGTGATCAGTTTTATCGGACTGGAAGATATGTTTGTTCCTTTCTATCTTACAGTGGCGTTCTCAAGTCTAGTAGCGGCTATTATTTGCCCGCGCATTCCTCCTCTTTCTAGAAAAGAGAACACGTATTATGAAGGGACGGGTAAGCAAATTTCAGAAGATATGCCAAACGGTGTGACGCAGTTCCAATGGGGTTTTCAAAAAGCTGTGGAGAAAGCTTCCTCGATTCGTAGCAGCGGTCAAATTGTGAAGAACGGTTTGAAAACCGTGGCGGATATCTACTTCGGCTTGATTCCCCTTGTCATGGCACTCGGTACGCTAGCCTTAATCATTGCTGAATTCACACCGATCTTTGATTATATTTCCTATCCACTCGTACCGATTCTCGAATTCATGCAAATCCCTCAAGCCGCCGAGGCCGCACCGGCGATGCTCGTTGGGTTTGCCGACATGTTCTTGCCGGCCGTTATCGGTGCCGGTATTGAAGCGGAAATCACGAAATTCGTAATCGCCTGTGTCTCATTAACCCAGTTAATCTACATGTCTGAAATTGGGATGTTATTGATCAAATCGAAAATTCCGATTACCGTCGGCGAACTGTTGATTATCTTTTTACAGCGAACGGTTATTACATTGCCGATCATCGTCATCATTGCTCACATTATTTTTTAAGAAGGATGGAGGTTCATCATGTCCAATAAATTGAAGGAATTATTCCCGCAAATGTCCGATTTACTCGCGCCAAGTATGGCGAAGGATCACCCTAACCTGCCTGTCGTGAAGGAGGAAGGTTGTTATTATTACGGGGAAGATGGAAAAGAATATCTTGACTTCACGTCAGGCATCGCGGTGACCAATGTCGGCCACCGCCACCCCAAAGTTGTTCAGGCGATTAAGGACGGAGCCGATCAGCTTACCCACGGTCCGTCTGGCGTGATCATGTACGAATCCATTCTCGATTTGTCCAAACGCCTAGGGGATATTTTGCCCGGAAAATTGGATTGTTTCTTTTATGGAAACAGCGGCGCCGAAGCAATTGAAGGCGCGCTTAAGCTGGCCCGCCACGTAACCGGCCGCCCGTATGCTGTGTCATTTACAGGAGGATTCCACGGCCGTTCGATGGGCGCCCTCAGTGTCAGCACATCGAAAAGTAAATACCGCAAGTTTCAACAACCGAATGGACTGACTTATCAACTTCCTTATGCCGAACTTAAGGGTGGGAACGACGCTGAAGAGCAGTGCATCGAGCAGCTTGAGAACGACTTTCAACGCTTGTTTGATCATCAGGTGACACCTGAGGAAGTGGCCTGCGTAATCGTTGAGCCGGTTCTTGGTGAAGGTGGTTATATCGTTCCGCCGGCGGGCTGGTTGAAAAAAGTAAGGGAAATCTGTGATGCACACGGCATCCTGCTTATATTTGACGAAGTTCAAACCGGATTTGGACGTACAGGAGAATGGTTCGCTGCCCAAACCTTCGACGTGACACCTGACATCATGGCGATTGCCAAAGGGATCGCAAGCGGACTGCCACTCAGTGCCACCGTCGCATCAAAGGAGCTCATGTCCCAATGGCCACTCGGCAGCCACGCCACAACCTTTGGAGGCAATCCCATTGCATGTTCCGCAGCGCTCGCCACCCTTGATGTTATCGAGGAGGAAAGATTACTAGCCAATGCAAAAGCTCAAGGGGCTTATGCCATGGAGAGATTAAAGACACTTAAAGAGAACTATTCATCCGTTGGAGGTGTTCGGGGGTGGGTCTCATGATTGGGATTGACATTGTCGACCCGGAAACCGGCGAACCTGACAATGACGGGATGATGACTATTCTTAATCTTGCACTTAAAAAAGGGGTCTTGTTTTATCTTGGTGGTAAGCATGCGAACGTGATTCGGATGATTCCACCGTTGATTGTGACGAGGGAGCAGATTGATCTGGGATTGAGGTGTTTGGAAGAAGCAGTTATTGCACATGAGAAGGAATTGGTTACGAATAGATAAAGGAATGGGATCCTCGAGCTCGTCATCACATTTGTGATGGCGGGTTTTTTTAGCTATCATTCGATAAAATTTCCTCTATCAGTATGTCATCAAAACTATATGTCAAAACTTCTTTGCCGCGTTAGTGGCTGGAACCTGTAGTTTCATACATGAACAAACGGAACTATTTTATGATGAAGGTGGATTATTAGGTGCCTTGATTGGTGTTTCTGCAACCGTCGCATCTAAGGAACTCATGCCTGTCCCCATTGCGATGAGGACATAGAGCAAGGTTTATAATCAAAGTCTAATCCCTTGTACGTTGCAAGGGATTAGGCTTATTCAGTCACCTCAAATTCTTTTTTGTAAAATCGTCCTAAACTGAATAAACAACGAATAGACCAAATATACAAGTACAAACAGTGTATAGGAGGAGGCAAAAGATGTTGTACAAACTATTGCCAGGTACGAAGCAACTGATCCACTATAACCCTTCATATTTGTCAGGAGATATAACGGCAGGTACGGTCGTCGCATTATTATTAATCCCCCAGAGTATGGCTTATGCCATGATTGCAGGAGTGCCAATTGCTCTCGGTTTATATGCGGCCATTTTCCCTCTACTTATTTATGCGTTATTTGGGAGTTCAAGATATCTATCAGTCGGTCCAGTCTCTATTGTCTCGCTTTTAGCCTTTTCAAGTATTTCCAGTATTGCGAAACCAAATTCTCCTCTTTTTTTAGAGCTGATTATATTTCTTGGATTGATCGTCGGGGTGATTCACCTGGTTATGGGTCTCATTCGGCTTGGGTCCCTTTTTGATTATGTTTCACCTGCTGTGATTAGTGGGTTTACCTCCGCCGCTGCGATTATCATAGCCTTAAACCAGGTAAAGTCTATTCTAGGTGTTTCGCTGCCCTCTTTTCACAGTTTAATAGGGTATATTTCAGATATTTTCCATAAACTTCCGAAAGCGAACGCCTATACAATCAGTCTCGGGTTAGGGAGTCTACTTTTATTATTCGTAATGAAGCGAAAATTTCCTGCTTCCGTTGGTCCATTTTTCGTCATTATCGTGTCTATCATGATCGTGTATTACTTTCAGTTAGACAGAAACGGTGTGGAGATCGTTGGAGAAATCCCTCAAGGGTTACCGAATTTCTCGATCAGTATCCCCACACTAGATACGTTACAATCATTGTTGCCAGTAGCTTTTATGATTGCATGTATATCCTTTGCCGAATCCTATGCTATTGCAAAAGCATTAGCGAACAAGGAAAAGGAACATCTTGATTCAAATCAAGAGTTAATAGGCTTAGGAATGGGAAATATAACAAGTGCATTCGTTGGTTCTATCCCAGTAGCCGGGGCTATTTCAAGAACAGCTGTAAACCATCAATCCGGTGCAAAAAGCAACCTTTCGTTAATTGTTACAGCCCTTCTAATGCTCATCGCTTTACTTTACCTCACACCACTACTTTACTATTTACCAAACGCCACACTTGCAGCCATCATCATTACTGCTGTCTCAAGTTTAATCAACTTTAAGCAGTTCACCCAATATTTGGAACAATCACCCCTTGATTTCCTTACTTTTCTGACTACCTTCTTAACGACGTTAACCATTAATATATTTATAGGTTTGGTTACTGGAATAGTTCTTTCCTTGCTTCTTAGTGTGATGAAAAGAATTGGCTGGAGATCGTGATTTGGTGAGAATGGAGAAGCGGGAAGGGGAGCAGCAAATTTTTTAAGGTAGATGACTTTTGAAATAAAATACCTCTGTAAAAGCATCCACGTACAAA
Source organism: Halobacillus shinanisalinarum (assembly GCF_022919835.1). NCBI lineage: Bacteria > Bacillati > Bacillota > Bacilli > Caryophanales > Bacillaceae > Halobacillus > Halobacillus shinanisalinarum. The sequence goes on from NZ_CP095074.1 coordinate 3,640,471, forward strand.
ATGTACGTGGGTGTTTTTTTTGCAGACTGCAAAATGTTTGTTTACTTTCATTTTTAAAATTAAATTGACAATATATAATCATGATGATATAGTTCAATTACTGAAAGCGCTTTTCTACAAAAACTAAACAGATGATTTGTAGCCACAACAGTAAGGAGATTCGTTATGTGTATTATGGAGCAACTCAACAAGAAGTTAATTGTGTCCTGTCAGGCTCTAGAGGATGAGCCGCTGCATGACGCGTATATCATGAGCAAGATGGCGTTAGCAGCGAAACAGGGCGGGGCTTCGGGCATTCGGGCCAATACCGTGGTTGATATTCAAGCGATTAAACAGGAAGTGGACCTTCCGATGATCGGGATTATCAAAAAGGACTTTCCTGAAAGTGATGTGTATATTACACCAACGATTCATGAGGTGGATGAACTCTATCAGGAGGGCGTGGATGTTATTGCGTTTGACGCAACGAAGCAGGAACGGCCTGACGGGAAGAGCTTCCTGGAGTTCTTTTCTGAAGTGAAGGCGAAGTACCCGGAACAATTATTTATGGCAGATGTTTCTACCCTTGAGGAAGGGATCCAGGCAGAAGAGGCTGGGGTCGATATTGTAGCCCCAACACTTGCTGGGTACACTTCCTATTCAAAAGGGACCGTGCCGTTGGAATTAGTTCAACGGCTAGTGGGGAATCTATCCATTCCGGTTATTGCCGAGGGGAATTTTGACACACCTGAGAAGGCTAGGCAGGCTCTTGATTCAGGGGCGCATGCCGTTGTCGTTGGAAGTGCGATTACTCGGCCGCAAGTGATTACAGAAAAGTTTGCTGAAGCTGTGAAAGAAAAAACTTATGAATAGAAGGGTGATAAGGATGAAAGGATTATATTCAGCTCTCATGTGTTCGTTTGACGAACAAGGAAAGGTCAATGAACAGGGGTTAAGGGAGATCGTTAGACACAATATTGATGTTTCAAAGATTGACGGGTTGTATGTGAATGGGAGTACGGGGGAGAACTTCCTCATTTCCAAGGAACAGAAGAAGCAGATTTTTGACATTGTTAAAGATGAAGCTGGGGACGAAGTGAAGCTGATTGCACAGATCGGGGCATTAAATATCGATGAAGCCATTGAGCTTGCTCAGTTTGCGACATCGCTTGGATATGATGCGATATCCGCGGTGACGCCGTTCTATTACAAATTTGAATTTGAAGAAATCAAAGACTACTATACGACCATTTTAGAACATGTAGACAACGACTTAATCATTTATTCGATTCCTGCCTTAACAGGGGTAAATATGAACCTTGAACAGTTCGGTGAGCTATTTGAACATGAACAAGTGATCGGGGTGAAATTTACGGCTCCAGACTTCTTTTTGCTTGAACGAATCAGGCATGCCTTTCCTGACAAACTGATTTATTCAGGGTTTGATGAGATGCTTTTACCCGCAAGTGTCTTAAATGTGGATGGGGCCATTGGTAGTACCTTCAATGTCAATGGCAAGCGAGCGAAGCAGATTTTTGAATTAGCTCAAAGTGGCCAAATAGACGAAGCGAGAGAGGTACAAAAAGTGACCAATGACTTGATTGCTGAAATCCTCGACAATGGTCTCTACCAGACGATTAAAGAAATATTAATCTTTAAAGGAGTAAACGCTGGATTATGCAGGAAACCTATGAAATCGCTTACGGATGATGGTATATCGAAGGCTAAACAGATTGCCGAGAAATATCTGTAACTAATCAAGAGGGGGATGGTTGACATGACAGGAACTTTCGCGGCGATAGACTATGTTATTTTAATTGCTTATCTATTATTTATACTGTATGTCGGTATGGCTGTAGCTAAGAAAGGGATGAAGGGGAAGGAGTTCTTTAAAGGGGATGGGACGATTCCGTGGTGGGTCACCTCAGTGAGTCTTTTTGCAACATTGCTCAGTCCTATTTCCTTCTTATCTCTTGCCGGTAACTCCTATGCAGATTCCTGGCAGCTTTGGGTTGCTCAGTTAGGTCTATTTATTGCAGTGCCGGCCGCTATTTTTATATTTCTTCCCGTTTATCGGAATTTGAATCTGGATACGGCCTATGAGTATTTGGAAAGACGATTTGACAAGAATCTTCGTATGCTGGCAGGTGCGCTCTTTATTATTTACCAGGTGGGCAGAATGTCGATCATCATGTATTTGCCATCGATCGCCTTATCTGCTGTAACAGGAATCCATGCCGTAGCTATCATTATTTTCATGGGTGTCATTGCAACCATCTATTCCTCTTTTGGCGGAATAAAATCAGTGCTTTGGACGGACTTCATTCAAGGAGTTGTCTTAATTGGCGGAGGAATTTTTGCCCTGATCGTTCTGATCTTCTCCGTTGATGGCGGGGTTTCGGAAATAGTTCAAACAGGGATCGCTGACAATAAATTCTTTAGTAACGAAGTCATCTTCGATCCTAATCTATTGAACGACAGCTTGTTTATCATCGTCTTAGGTGCTGGGTTGTCCACGGCCTTCTCCTATATTTCCAGTCAGGATATGGTGCAGCGTTATTTGACGACGAATGACTTGAAGCAAATGAATAAAATGACGATCGGTAATGGAGTGCTTTCCCTTGGTACAGCTACATTGTTCTTCTTTATCGGTACAGCCATGTATGTATTTTATATGCAAACCATGGGTGGAAATATCCCGAGTGGTAACTCGGATTTGATCTTTGCTAACTTTATCGTAAGTGAGCTGCCAGCGGGCATTTCCGGATTATTAATTGCCGGCTTATTTGCAGCAGGCCAATCTACGCTGTCCACTGGACTCAATAGTGTGGCAACGAGCTGGACGTTGGATATTCAAAAAGTGTTCAAACCTGGGATGAATGATGAAAGAAGTACCCGAATCGCGAGAAACGTCTCGACGCTCGTTGGGATTTTGTCGATTGCCTTTGCTATCGCTCTCGTCTATTCTAACATTAGCTCAGCCTACGAGTGGTTCAACGGTCTAATGGGATTAGTTCTAGGTATTATTGGAGGTACCTTTACACTCGGGGTTCTGACGAAAAGGGCCAATACGAAGGGGGCAATGGCAGGATTTATTGCTACATCGCTCGTCGCGATCTATGTGTCCTATTTTACGGATACAACACTATGGGCCTATTCCCTAATCAACTTAGTCTGTTCTCTAGTTTTCGGATATGTGTTTAGCTTAATCTTTAGTGGAAAAAGCAAAGCTGAGGATGCAGACTTGCAACTTACCTTATACGATCAGACAAATGAACAGGACAACAAAAAAATCGTGTAACGCAGGTGGGTGTTAATTTTGAACATCAACAGGAAGATTACAACAGATGTATTGGTTGTAGGAAGCGGACTGTCTGGTATTAAAGTCAGCAAAGAACTAGCCGCGGCCAACCATGAAGTCTTAATGGTAACGAAAACAAAGCTAGCTTCCGGTTCAAGCTTCTACCCTTTAAAAGCGTCATTAGGCACACAAGTGACGAAGGATGAAGGCGATAAGCAGACCTTCTTGCAGGATATAGATGACTTAAGCCGCGGCATGCATAGAGATGACCTGGCTGAAGTATATGTGAATGAAATTCCTGAGAGGGTCAAGGAATACGAAGATATCGGTGTTCATCCAAAGAAATTGGCTGGTGAGCGAAAGGCTTGTTTTGCCAATCACCCGAGAGATATATACTTGTTAAGTGACTGGGATCGAATTCGGGAAAATGTCAGCGTTATTTTCAACGATTATGACAAACTGAAGTTGATGCAGAAAACGGTCGCGGTATCTTTGATGAAAAAGGGGAACAGGGTCGTAGGTGCAATCTTGCTTGATGGAGAGAATCAATTTGTGTTCGTTGAATGTAAAGCTGTTGTTCTAGGTTCAGGTGGTTTTGGAAGTATCTATAAACATAATCTCAACCCGGCAGATGTAGATGGATCAGGACACGTATTGGCGTTGGAAGCAGGCGCAAGGTTGGTCAATATGGAGTTTATTCAGTTTATTCCTGGCATTACGACTCCCCGATATAAAACGTTGTTTGGGGAACACACGCTGATGTATTGTAAAGATATTGTTGATGAACATGGAGAAAGCCTGCTTGATCGTTATTTGCCAGAAGGGATTTCAAAAAAGGAATGTTTAAAGATACGAAGCACACATGGGCCTTTTACTCACTCGCTTGAATCCAAGTATTTTGATATGGCTATGATGAAAAATATTATCATGACTAAAGATGAACGAGGCTTTACCCTCCTATATGATGAGGAACTTTACGAAAATAAGGAAGAATTTTATACCGTCTATTTGGAATGGCTAAAAGAGAAAAACGTTCATCTGACGCAAGATGAGGTAAAGATTGCTCCGTTTGCTCATGCCAGTAACGGAGGTGTGTTTATCGACACCTATGGACGAACCGGAGTTGACGGATTGTACGCGATTGGAGAACTCTCTTCCAACATCGAAGGAGCAAACAGACTTGGCGGCAATTCGACAGGAGCCTGCCTCGTGTTCGGTAAACGTGCAGCGGAGAATTGTGAAAGATATCTGCAGACGATCGAAGGTTGCTCAATAAGTGAACGTGAGGCTAATGAGTTTTTGCAAACCCTTCGATCTGGTACGGCAGCCGTGCAGGCAGGGGAAACCAATGTTAATCAGATGATTGATCAAATCAAAGAGATCATGTGGTATAGTGGAAATGTTGTCCGATCCGAGCAACAATTAATGGAAGCGCTTGAAGAGATTAAAGGGTTGGAAGCCGCCTTTCCTTTTGCAAAATTGATCGAACAGCAGCATTCGCGAAAGCTGGCTATCAAGGCAAGGAATTTTATTAAACTATCACAGGTTTTACTTCAGGCTATGCTTGAGCGAAAAGAAAGTCGCGGAGCTCATTATCGGGAGGATTACCCTTCTGAAAACCCGCAATACAATAAACGATTATTTGTATTCCAAAAGCAAAATCAATCGATGGCGTTTGACTTTTTAAATAACTAGAGTTTATTAGAGAAAAACCTTAGATAAGGGTTTTTCTCTTTTTGCGAGAAAGGAGAAGACAATGAAGCTGCTTGGTGTATTCGATATTGGTGGGACCTCGATCAAGTATGGAGTAGTTAATGAGGTAGGGGATATTTTGTACAAAGACGCTGTTCCAACCGAAGCTTACCTTGGAGGAGTAGAGGTTATAAATAAAGTGAATAAACTAGGTGATGAGCTAATCGGGGACTATGAAATCAATGGGATTGCCATTAGTTCAGCGGGACAGATCGACAGCATAAGCGGAACGGTTGTATTTGCAACGGATAACATTCCTAATTATACAGGAACCCCGGTTGCAGAAATAGTAAGCAACCATACAGGATTGCCGGTGAAGGTGGAAAATGACGTGAACTGTACAGCACTTGGAGAGTATTGGAAAGGGGCGGCTGTTGGTGTAGATGACTTCCTATGTGTCACGATTGGAACAGGCATTGGTGGTGCATTATTCTTACATGGTAAACTGTATACAGGCTCCCATTTTTCAGCAGGGGAACTCGGGCACATCAACCTTTATCCTCATGGCAAACCATGTACGTGCGGCAATCAGGGGTGTTTTGAAAACTATGCTTCAAGTTCAGCGTTGGCAGAAATGGTGACGACAGCGTTTGGATACGAAGTTGATCTGAAAGAATTTTTTGCAGCGGCTAAGCAGGGAGACGCTCTAGCCGTGGAGATTTTCGACAGCTGGATTGAGGATATGACAATAGGGTTGCGCTCGCTTGTTCATATATTTAACCCAGAGTTAATTGTCATTGGCGGCGGGGTTACAGCACAGGGAGACTTTTTGCAACGAGCGATTCAAGACTCCCTTTTGCCGAAGACGATGCCGAACCATCGGCGTTCTTTACAAGTAAAACTAGCTGAGCATGATAACAAAGCGAATTTATTGGGGGCAGCCAAGCATTATTTGATGACCCAATAATGGAGAAAGGAGCAGGGGGACAGGTGGAGAAACAGCAGCGAAATGGAATTAAACCTTCTATATTGATGGAGCAAAATAAACAGATTTTCACGAAGTCCGAAAATAAAATCTATACCTACATCCAAGCCAATAAGCAACAGGTGATCTATCATTCATTAACGGAATTATCAGAAGCTAGTGAGGTAGCAGAAGCAACAGTGTTACGTTTTTTCCGTAAGCTCGGATTCAAAGGATTTCAAGACTTCAAGTTCTTATTTGCCCAAGAAGTATCTTTAGAGTCTGATCCTAATAGTGATGAGACATTTATTGAAAAGATTAGAAATAATATCGTTGAAGCTGTCGAGGACTCTTATGACATTGTAGATACCGAAGGATTGAATGCGGCAGTTGATGCCATCGATGCATCGGATGATGTCGTCGTGTTTGGAATTGGTTCCTCAGGCATTGCAGGACTTGACATGCAAAACCGATTAATGCGAATTGGCAAACATGTCAGTGTCGTGACAGACCCTCACTTCCAGCTCATGAGGGCTTCCTCCATGAATGAAAACACAGTAGTCATTGCCATCAGTTTGACCGGAAGTACCAAGGATATTATCGACACTGTGAAAATAGCGAAAGAGAAAAAAGCCACGATCATCGCTTTAAGCAATTACACGAAATCACCACTAACAAAATTTGCAGACCATATTTTACTTTCGTCAGCAAAGGAAAGCCCTTTGGACAGTGGGTCATTGGTATCGAAAATTACGCAGCTATTTTTGATTGATTTAATTTGTACGGGGCTGACGGTGAAAAATTATGGTGAGGCTGAGAAAGTTAAAATGGAGATTACGGAGAATATAGCGAGCAAGTTGTATTAAGGTCGGTGGAATATATTGATGTTTGGTACCTGCCTTTATAGATGTGTTACCGGTAATAGTTTTAGGAGAAGAAGTTAATTTATGAAGCTTGTCATTTGAGAAGATCTCAAATGGCAGGCTTTTTTATATGACAACTTATTCTCCATGGCGTTTATACAGTGGGAGGAAGTTTAAATAAGAAGTGATACCAAGTTACGAGCTAAAAACACCTAAAAGTCAAAAAATATAATTTTTCCTTGCATTTATGGTGACGCTTACAATAGATTATAGGTAAAAACATTATGATGTATTAAGAGAGGTAGGTATGTATATATAAGTAAAGGGGGCAATCATGTCCTTTATATCCATTTTAATACCGATATTTTTCGTCTTTGGAGATATACAGAATCAGAACGTTGTGGTCTTATTCTTTCCTGTGCATTTATGAATAATGGGAACTATGGTACCCCACTTGTGCTCTTTCTTTTTGGTACAGTGGGAATGGAAACAGCAATTGTACTCATGGTCTTGCACCAGCTTCTAATGAGCACTTTAGGAGTGTACTATGCTGCAAAAGGTGGCGAAAGTTCAAACGGATTCAAAACAGCTATTAGTTCTGTTAGAAAAATGCCTATGGTTTATGGGGCGATTCTGGGTTTAGTGTTTCATTTGTCAGGCATCTCTCTTGGAGGTGTGAAAGAAGGAGTCGATTTAATAGCTGATGCAGCCATTCCATTAATCATGATCACTTTAGGAATGCAACTTGCGAACATAAAGGTCGCTTCAGTTAACTATAAAAAGCTATCGACAGCATTGTTGTTAAGTTGCTGGCAGCACCTGTGATTGCAGCACTTATTGTTTGGTGGATGCCAATTGATTCTTTAACTAAGCAAATTATGATTATTATGGCCGCGACGCCTACTGCCGCAAACACGACAATGTATGCGATTCAGTTTAAGACAGAAGCTCAATCTGTGAGTTCTGTTACATTATGTACTACATTATTAAGTATAATAACGATCCCAATTGTAGTCCTTGTAACCAGTTTTTTTTGAAACCAAATATTCAAAAAGATTGCATAAGAAAATAATACAGTCTCCGAGTTTGATCATCAACCTATTACAATAAAGAAGTTTTATCGATTGTCGAATAAATATATAACTTAAATGCAATATTTATACTTGATAAAAAAAGAGCATATCATATAAATCATCATCCATCTTTTGCTATATAACACCTCAAGCTAAAGGGAAGTTTGAAGGTGTATCTTTATTTATATAACAGAGTTGAATTTTTTTAATTGTTACAATACAATCATGTTAACAGTTAATGGTCGAGGATTTCTCATTCTACTAATGGCTCAACCCAAACATTGCATTGGGAACAATTATAAAGATTGATTGGAGGAATGAATATCGATGAGCGTTCAAACTGCAGATATTTGTGATATTCACCGTGAAAAAGTTCAGGTAGCGGATTCAGTGTTTAAATTATTCGGGAAAGTAAAATCCTTTTCTGGACCTATTCATACTGTTAAGGTTTACGAGGATAATGTACTTGTGAAAAAAGCGTTGCAAAGCATACCTGAAGGAAGCATATTAGTTGTTGACGGAGGCGGCTCCCGCAAGTGTGCACTTCTTGGTGACAACTTGGCACACATAGCAGTTACTCGACAACTATCTGGTATTATTGTTTATGGGTGCATAAGGGATAGCGCCCAGATTAACGAAATGGACATAGGGGTTTTTGCAATAGGTACAAACCCATTAAAAAGCAACAAACAAGGAAAAGGCCAAGAAAATATTCCTGTACAATTCGCAGGAGTAAACATAGAACCTGGTTTTCATCTTTATGCAGATGAAGATGGGATATTGATTTCTGAAAATCCATTAATGTGAGTAGACAGCCTGGGGAGAGATTGGTGTGTTTATGAAAATCGCCCAATTAAAAAGGCTGATTTTAATTTAAAAATATGATGAGGCCGTAAAGACATTTTAATTGGTTGAGGTTGAGAGAGAATTTACGTTAAACAGGAGAAATAAGCTGAATGCAGCATTAATAAACGAAGAGTTCTAAACGTATTAAAAAATGATCCAAGGTCTAGACAAAACCACAAATGTACACCGTTTGTGGTTTTATTTGTGATGGAAGTTGGAAAAGCTATAAATCATCAATCAGATCTAACCTGACATAGCTCAAAACGTAAATGTGATGTTCACGTATGTTTATGTTTCGACTAAAAATAGATTTCCTTTTTCTGTATCAGAAATTAGAAAACCTACTTTACACGGACATATTCAGAAAAGGGAACTTGAAAAAAAAGCAAAAAATACTGAATTTCATAATTTTTCGCAAGATTACCTTTAACCTTAACAGACTTTCTGCTAAGATTATCAGAATAGAGAAGGGAAGTAAGGATACTTTCATTAGTGACCTCCCCTGGAAACTTAATGGTATATAACTTCTCCTTCTCTATTCATTATCTTATTATAGTGCCATAAAGATAAATATTTTATTAATTTTGGTGCCAGCACCGCCTACGCTGAACACCTTAACAACCACTTATGTTGTCCAACCTTATACCATCATAATTGAAAACGCTTACAAAATCAACCCAAAGATCATTTTTTTATGCTTTATCGTTCTATCCCTTTATTCTTGTAAACGTTTAAGCCCCAGAGGAGAATGATCACTCCTTTGGGGCTCTTTGTTTGCCGAGTTTAGAAAAGACTCATTCGAGACTAAAAAACAAAGTTCCTATCATGTCCATTGGGATATCCCATTTTGCCCGAGATGACACGGGCCGTTTGCAAGACATTCTTGATAATGTGATCAAGTTTCTCTTCATCTAAATGGAAACTCACAACACGGATACTGATCGATCCTTCCACTTCTTTAAAACGATTCAGGATAGGAGCAGCTACAGTAGTTATACCTGATGTTTGCTCATCTGTAACTTCATAACCTTTTCTCCGTATTTTCTCAAGCCCGTTTATGATCTTCGTTTTATCTTCATTTATCAATTCTGAATCCAACACCTTTTCACTTTGTAGTGGAGACATGTAAGCAAGGATGACTAGATTCGCTGCTCCTTTATATAAGGGAGACCTGAGTCCAAGTTGATCGTGGACACGAATCGTTTGGTGAATACAATCGATGCGTTCGGTGATGATTGATTCATTTCCTACCGGTTTATTTAAATAGACACTAGCTTCAACGGCTTTCATTAATGATTCAAGTTCTGGTCGAATCATACTTATGTAATCCATCGTGTCGTAGGCTTTCAAACCGTATTCGAGCCAAATAGAACCTAGGCCATACAGTTTTCGGTCTGTATCTTGTTGAATCATTCGATGTTTTATCATGGCTTGAAGTAAACGGTGCATTGAACTGACAGGCAGTTCACACTCCTTCGCCAATTCAGAAATTGAAAAAAATTGATTCGTCCCTTTTTCCATAAATAGCTGAATAACCTTCATTGATCGGTCGATTGATTGCATGTCAGCACCTGCCTTTATGGTTATTATACTGATAACGTTCCCTTTTGGTCAAAATGACTGATCTTATGGATTCCAGGATGAAAAGTGTAGTAAATCGGAAGTCTGAGTTTTCGAAAAATATTGACAACAGATATTCCGTTATTTATAATGATTGAAAGTTTTCCTTTATACAGAAATAGTTTCCGTTATACGGAAAATAGAGGTGTTATTTGAATTTGTTAGATAAATAATTATTGTTCTTGGGTGCATTTTCTACATTTGTATCCTGTAAGCAGATCCTTTTGAAAGCATGAGGTATAAGTCAAAAATCCATCCTATGGAGGTTTTTCTATTGAATGCTTTATCAGAACGGAAAAGTGATAGCCCTGAGGAAGGAAAGGAAACTAAGCTGAAAGGCATCAATCCTTTTGTGCTCATGTTTATAGTTATTGTTACGGTTACGATGTTGACTTACATTGTGCCGGCTGGCCAATATGAACGCATTGAGACAGGCAATCGGACTGAAGTTGATCCGAATTCCTTTGAGTTTGTAGAGTCTACCCCTGTCGGCTTATTAGACATGTTTACCAGTTTTCATTTAGGAATGATTGAAGGGGCTTCTATCATTCTCTTTGTGTTCTTATTCGGTGGAGCTCTTGGCATTATGCAAGCGACGGGAGCAATTGATTCCCTGGTAAAATACGTGGCAGCTCGTTTGGGAGTAAAGAAAAGTTCACTCCATATGAAGAGACGGGAACCATTTGCATTCGGGAAGGGGTTTTATGTGCGGCTGCCGAAGATTTTGTCATCAAAGTAGTTGGGCAGGGGGGGAGATGCTTCCACACCGGAACTGACAGTTGACGGGCTGTTGCTTTTTCCAGAGAAGCAGTGGAAGCAGTATGCGGTCAGGAGGGCTTAATTGAGGTGGAAGATCCGATGTTTGGGACGGAAGACTTTTCCTCCTTCTCTGAAGCTGTTCCGGCTTCTATGCAATTTATCGGTGTTCATCATGAACGTCTCGGGAAAGTGTACCCGTTGCATCACTCGAATTTCAAGATTGATGAAAAAGCACTGCAATATGGGGTGGATTATTATGTGAAACTTGCGGAACGAGTTGGGGTGCTATAAAGCGAAAGGTCATAAGAAAAGGGGAGAGGGAAATGTGTGCTCAAACAATGTATGAGCCTCTTCGGCGAGTGATCGTCAAACATCCAAAGGAAGCGTTTTTGAGTCAAAATCAGTTGAAAGACCAGTGGAAATCCTTCCATTATATCGAAGAACCACATTATGAGAGAGCGATAGAAGAGTATGAACAATTCTTGGGTATTTTGAAAAAACACGTAGATGAGATTAACTATCTACCTGCATCCGAACAAACGGGGATTGATTCCTTGTATGCCCATGACCCTGTCAAATTCACAAGTGAAGGGGCGGTTCTTTTACGATCTGGTAAAGCATCAAGACAACCAGAGACGAAGGAATATAAACACTTTTTACAAAAAAATAATCTCCCTATCCTAGGAGAACTTACCGGAGGGGCGATGGCGGATGGAGGAGATCTTGTCTGGTTAGATGACCGCACGCTAGCTATTGGGCGTGGCTATCGCACGAACGATGAGGGCATCCACCAATTAAAGGAGCTTCTTAATCATTTGGTAGATGATTTTGTCATCGTACCGCTGCCCCATGACCAGGGGGAAGAAGAGTGTCTGCACCTCATGTCTTTGATTAGTATCGTGGATCGAGATCTGGCCGTCGTGTATTCCCCATTGATGCCCGTGTTTTTTAGACAACTTTTACTAAATAGAGGCATATCACTCATCGAAATACCAAAGCGGGAGTACCTGACGTTAGGTTGCAACGTATTGGCCCTTGCTCCTCGAGTGTGCATTATTCCTGAAAATAATGAAGAAACGAAGCGGAAATTAGAAGAAGCCGGAACGGTGGTTTACACCTATGCGGGGGATGAGATCTCTTACAAAGGAACAGGCGGTCCTACCTGTTTGACTGCCCCTGTAATCCGTGGCTAGTAAAGCAATAAAACCAAGGAGGAGAAGAAGATGTTCAAACAATTAATCGTCAAGAAACCCGGTAACAGCTATGTAGAGGGATTAACAACGAGTGAATTAGGGTCACCTGATTATGATACAACGCTTTCTCAGCATGGGGCCTATGTAGAGGCACTGAAACAATGTGGTGTTAGCGTTCGAGAACTTCCTTCACATGAAGAATTTCCTGATTCTACATTCGTCGAAGATACAGCTGTCCTCACTTCGAAATTTGCAGTGATCACCAATCCGGGAGCTGATCCGAGAAATGGGGAAATTAAAGAAATGGAATCTGTTTTGCGAGAGTATTATTCCGATATCCATTTCCTTGAAGAACCAGGCAAGCTCGATGGAGGCGACGTATTACAAATCGAGGATCACTTTTATATAGGCCTCTCAGATCGTACAAACGAGGAAGGAGCCAGGCAACTTCAAGAAATCGTAGAATTCTATGGCTATCAAGGGAGCATTATTCCTTTGCAAGAATTCTTCCATTTAAAAACAGGTATTTCCTACTTGGGCAATCACACAATCGTGGCTGCAGGGGAATTCATCGATCATCCTGATTTCAATCAATATGAAAAAATCATTGTGCCTCCTGAAGAAGAATATACAGCGAACTGCATACGAGTGAACGATTTCGTCATTGTTCCTGAGGGATTCCCAAAAACAAAGAAAAAAATAAACAAGGCCGGCTTTAAAACAATAGAGGTACCTATGTCAGAATTTCAAAAGCAGGATGGTGGCTTGAGCTGCCTTTCACTTCGTTTTTAACTTGACCGATTACGACAAGAGGAGGGATGTCAGATGTATGAACAAATTCGTTCTTTACCTACAAAAGATCAAGTCGAACAGATTACAGAACGTTTAGTAGGAATCAACAGCATTAATGGTACCTATGGAGAGATTGAAGTCGTAGAGGAAATCTATCAGATATTACGTGGTTTTCCTTACTTTCAAAAGCATCCTTCTCATGTGTGGTTACAAAAAGTACCGCAAGACCCGTTAGGACGCGTGAATCTGTTCGCTTATGTAGGCGGGCATACTCAATCAAAAAAAACGATTTTGTATCACGCCCATATCGACACAGTGGGGATTGAAGACTTCGGCTTTTTGAAAGAGCAAGCCTTCTCTCCTGGCTCTCTGCTTCACTATTATCGTTCGTATGCTTCTCGTGAAGAGGTTCGTGGTGACGCTCAATCGGGAAACTGGATGTTTGGGAGGGGCGCTCTCGATATGAAAAGCGGCGCCGCCGTTCACATTGCAAACGTACTTTATTTCTCGGAACATCAAGAAGAGCTGCCAGGAAACATCTTGCTCGTCATTAATGGAGATGAGGAAAGTGAGCATCGTGGGATTACGTCAGCCCTAAGTGAATTACAAAGGTTGAAGGAGGGGAGAAACCTAGAATATGTTCTTGCCATTAATACAGATTTCGTCACCCCTCTATATGATGGAGATCAGCAAAAGTATATTTATACGGGAACAGCTGGAAAACTACTCCCGTCCTTCTCGATATTCGGAAGAGAAGTGCATGTAGGGGATACGCTGGCTGGAATCGACCCTAACTATATTGCGGCGAAACTAACAGAGCGTCTTCATAATAACTACCAACTTACTGAAAAGATTCCCGGGGAACAGGTATTACCTCCAACTTGTCTGCAACAACGTGATACAAAAGAAAGGTACACGGTACAGACAGCAGCAAGCAGCCGTCTTTATTTTAATTATTTTATTTACGAATCTACTCCTGAAGATGTTCTTTCTCTTTTAGTAAAGGAAACAGAGAAAATATGTGAACATGTGGAACAGTATTTCCAACAACAATACAACCACTATTCGATGATTACTTCCTTACCTGAACGCAAACTTTCTTGGAATATTGAAGTATCGACATATGAACAGTATGTAAAAGAGCTTGAAAAGCGAGGAATCGAAACCCGATCGATCATTGAAAGCGTACTAGATGAAAACCCGAGATTAGAATTAAGGGAACTGTGTTTTTTAATTGTCAGAGCCTTAAGGGAAGCTGATACGAGGGAGCAAGCCAGAGTCATTCTCTTTTTTGCTCCACCTTTTCTGCCTCATAACTTTTTAAAGAATGACAATGACAGGGATCGTCAAATCCAAATGTCTTTAACAAGTATTTTGGCAGAAATGGAAGCGGAGACAGGAGAGATATTTTCTGTGAAGAAGTTTTTCCCTTATTTAGCGGATGGGAGCTTTCTTTCCATTCATGAAACGGAAGAACAACTGTCTTCTTTACTAGATAACATGCCTGAATGGGAGCAGCTCTACCGGATCCCATTCGATGCAATCAGGCAGTTCGATATCCCTTCCATCAATATGGGCGTTTATGGAAAAGACGGGCATAAGTGGTCTGAACGCGTGTATAAACCATATTCTTTTGTAACATTGCCTGAATTAATACGGAAAACTACAAAAAGGTTTCTAAACGAACGCCAAAACATAGACTCACCTTTTATCTCGAAATAAGTAAATAGAATCCCAATTTGGCTGGAGAAAATTAACGGATCGTACCTTCAGTAGAGCTTTCCATAATACATTTGGTTATAGAATTTTAATGCCCTGATTGAGATGGGCATGGGCGGCCTACTTGTTTAACTTCTCCAATCTTATGTGGATCGTAGTGTTATCAGTTGGTAAAACCATTTTCTGTTAGGAGCGTGGAAAAGTGAAATCAGAGGCTGGTCACAATGAAAAATTACGGCGTACTATGAAAAGCAGGCATCTATTTATGCTGTCATTAGGCGGGGTCATTGGGACAGGTTTATTTTTGAATTCTGGTTATGTCATCAACCAGGCAGGACCAGGCGGAGCCCTTTTAGCTTACCTGTTTGGCGGGCTTATACTTTATTTGGTTATGGTGTGTCTTGGGGAATTAGCTGTTTATTTGCCAGTTACCGGTTCTTTTCATACGTACGCAAAAAATTATATTGGTCCGGCATCAGGATTTACCATTGGAATGGTTTACTTTATAGGTTCGGCTGTGACTGCCGGTGTTGAATTTACAGCTTCGGGTATTTTAATGCAACAGTGGTTCCCGAATACACCTGTCTGGATATGGTGTGCTCTATTCATCGTTGCTCTTTTTTTATTAAACGCCCTGACAACTAAAGCATTTGCTGAATCGGAATACTGGTTTGCCGGTATGAAGGTTCTTGCTGTGATTCTCTTCATTATCATTGGTGGAGGGGCCATTTTTGGTTTCATCTCTATGGAAGGCAGGGCTGCACCTCTTTCTTCAAATTTTACCGAGTTTGGATTATTTCCGGAAGGATTAGCAGCCGTTTTTATAACAATGCTCAATGTCGTATTTTCTTACCAAGGTAGCGAACTGATTGGGATTGCAGCGGGAGAAAGTGAAAATCCTGAAAAAGATATCCCAAAAGCCATTCGAAATGTCGTTTTCCGCATTTTCTTTTTCTATATTGCGACCACATTAGTGTTAACAGCAATATTTTCTTATAAAGAACTGGGGGTGCTTGAAAGTCCATTTGTTACAGTGCTTGAAGCCGTGGGTATTCCTTACGCAGCAAGTGTTATGAACTTTGTTGTCTTGATTGCAATTCTTTCCGTCGGTAACTCTTGTCTTTATGCTTCAACACGACTTTTATGGGTTTTTTCACATGAAAATTTAGTTCCTCGTGTTTTTGGTAAACTAACAAAACGGAAAGTACCTTTAAACGCTTTGTTATTGACTATGGTTTTCTCCCTGTTGTCTTTGTTGACAAGTTTCATGGCAGCAAACACAGTGTACATTCTGTTAACCTCGGTTGCAGGAATTGCCGTTACTATTACGTGGATGGGCATTGTTTTTTCACAATATAAGTTTCGAAAGCACTTTCTGAGAGAAGGTGGAAAAGTAGATGATTTAAAATTTTCTGTCCCCCTTTATCCATTTTTTCCACTTTTTGCTCTAGCTGTTTGTGGGGTCATACTCACTTTGCCATTATTTTATCCTGACCAACGATTAGGGTTATTTGTAGGGGCAGGATTTATTGGTGCTTGTTATCTTTATTATTACTTAAAACATGGGAGAGAGAAAAATCAAAAGACAAGTGAGGGTGAATCTCGGTATGTAAAATGACAAGAAAATATCTGCTAAGATAGGCCGCTGCTTAAAAGAGAGACAGACAACCGCTTCCGGGAACGTTTGAAAACGATGGCATGCAGGCCAGGGGTAGAGGATTATTTAAGCGAGTCAAAGGAAATGGGATTAAGAGTTGGTCTGGCCTCAAGCTCTCATTATCAATGGGTGTCTACCCATTTAAAGAACTTGGGAATCTTTGATGAATTCCAATGTATTAAAACAGCCGATGATGTGGAAAAAGTGAAACCTGACCCAGCTCTTTATTTGAAGGCAGCCGAGGCTTTACATGTAGAACCTGAAGAGTGCCTAGTATTCGAGGATTCATCCAATGGTGCTTTGGCAGCGAAAAAGGCGGGGATGTCTTGTGTGATTGTTCCTAATGAAGTAACCAATGGACTTTCCTTTTGTGAGGTGGAACATCGTCTGTCTTCTATGGATGAAGCTCGATTAAGTCAACTAGTTAAAGAGATTCAGATTTAGTCTGTTTTTACCGGGCGATGGAATTAGAAAGGAAGTCAGAAGCCTTAAGTTATTAGGTTAAGTTCCTTTCCCTTTTAAGGGAGGGCGAAGAGTGTTTAAAAAGTCCCGGCACAAAATCCGGGTAGCTGTTTCGTTCGGGTGAGAAAAGACAGCTACCCTCATTTTTTTAAATTATTGCCCGCGATATAAGTGGATCAGGTTTTGATTATTTCCTCTAGCAAATACATCGGTACGGTTTGGTCCCCAGGACACCGCTGCCGGCTCAGAGTTCAGTGACCCTCCAAGGTTTTGCCAATTAGACCAACTGGAGCCATTCCATGTTTTTAGATAAAGGTTTCGGTTTGTTCCTCGAACGAATACTTGCAATTGGTTTGGACGTGTGGAAGAAACAGCTGGGCCTGATGTCAGGGTTCCTCCAAGGCTTTCCCAGTTGCTCCAAGTGGAACCGTTCCACCATTTGTGAATTAAATCTTTATTTTGCCCCCTGGCAAAGACGTCAATTCGGTTAGGTCCCCAGGAAACAGCGGCTGGCGCTGAAGTTAGAGAGCCCCAAGGTCTTCCCATTCTTCCCATTGAGAACCGTTCCATGTTTTCTTATAAAGTCTCTGATTTGTTCCTCTAACAAAGACGTCAAGCTGGTTTGAACGGCGTGAAGAAACAGCAGGTGCACTGGTTAAGGTGCCTCCGAGGCTTTCCCAATCGCTCCACTGGTTTCCATTCCACCATTTATGATAGAGGCTGTCATCGGTTCCCCTAGCAAACACATCTATTCGGTTAGGTCCCAGGAAACGGCTGCTGGTGATGAGGTTAAGGTACCGCCAAGATTCTCCCAGTCGCTCCATTGGCGGCCGTTCCACCATTTGTGATACAGACGATCTCCAGTGCCCCTGGCAAAGACGTCAAGACGATTTGGCTGCCATGAAGCTGCCGCGGGACCGGAAGTTAAGATTCCTCCTAAGCTTTCCCACTCTGACCAGTTCGGACCAGGTTGTGGTTGACCTCCACCATTTCCAATGGCATCCAAGGTGATTTGAATGACACGTGTTAAAATTTGCTGGGTGACATTCGGTGAAATATTATATTGCCTGAAGAAAAAATTAAGCCAGGGAACGCGATTTTGGAATTGATTGTAGATTTGGCTGGCCGTTTGATTGGTGTTGGCTTGGTTAAGGGTAAAGCTGACAGCAAGGGAAAATACATAATCAATAATGCCACGGTTCATACCTGCTTGCTCTAGCTGCGCATACAAGTTGTTGTGCTGCGTACGGAGGATTTGCATAACCTCCTGTACATTTGGCCGTTGCCGAACATAGTTATTGGGGTGATCGTGGTATTGGGCCGGAATGAATGGGGGTGGCTGTTGTGAGTGTCTAAACATCTACATACCTCCTCTAATTATACAGAGACAGTATATGCAGCTTTGGGCGAAAGTGGGAATACTTTTAGCTGCATAGGCAGGTTGCCTGTGATGGTCTATGCTTTGTGAAATTGCAATAGTTGTGATAAGATAGAAGTACAAAATTAAATTGAAACCTAACTTAATTATATAAGTGTATGTTCAAAAGTTGCCGTTTATCATTTGGTGACTTTTTGAAGGGGAGTAGCGTTGGAGTTGGTTGTACCAATTCCAAAATAAAGTCGTCATTACATGGTTAACACCATCGGCTTTATTAACAAGCAATTGTTTAGCGAGACCTTTGCCTATCAGTGGCAAAGGTCTCGCTTTTTTTAATAGAAAAAATGACCAAAATGGAGAGGTGTCAAATTGAAAGTATATAAATTATCTCTGGAAAAAATGAAGCGGATGGCTGCTAATTTGCGAAAACAAGGTGTAAATGTAGAATTATGCAAGAAGCCAAATTATCTTGATATTCTTCAAAAGGAACAATTCAATGTAATAACTCATCCAAATAGATAATAATTATGAATGCAAGAACTCGTTTATAAATCGTCCTGAGAAAATGATCATTTACTAAAATAAAGGAAGGGATTTTATGAATTTTTCAAAGATAGATATGCCGAATTTTGTAAATAGAGAGCTGAAGCAAATACAGGAACTCATCTTGCCAACGATGAAAAAAGTGTCTAAATATACGTTAGGTTCTTTCCTATTAATAGCCATTTCCGTCATTAATCTGTTTAGTTTAGTCTTTATTGTTCCGAGTCATATGAGCTCGATGTTTACAATAGGCTTCTATGCGCTTATTGGGGCAGTCGGTATGGCACTTTATAAAGAGGCAAGGCTTCAGAGAAAAGAAATGAAGAAACGAAGTACGGATTATATCATCGAACGTATTCAGAAGAGTCATCTTATTTCAGATCAAAGTAAAGAGGAATATATTTCTCAAATAAAGGATAACCCTTGAAAATGTTGAACTATTTCATTAAGTTCTTGGAAGAAGAGGATAAAGCAAGTAGAGTTCAATAACAAGCAGTGAACTACAGTACAGTAGGAACAAGATGATCAAGCCTGTTTTTCACTGGAATCTAAAGGAAATATAAAAGCCCAATTTCTCTTTATAAACTAAGAGAGATTGGGCTTTTTCATAGGTTCTTAACGTTGTATTTCGACTGTATCTTAATGATTTCTCTTAGCGCAGTCCTTCTTCAGAGTGAACCATGATTCTTTTCCTAGGGTTAAGGTAGGTTTTCGGATTTATATCTTCGTTCCGATAAGCTTAAAAAGGATGAAGCGAAGTAATTAGGCTTGAAAGAAGGGGAACCTAAAATTTACGTTGAAACCATTTTTCATTTAACCAACGGCTAACCATATGATTTTTCGTTGCCAGTGTCTATTTATGTCAGAAAGTGCTTCTTATTTTTAAGAAAGCATAGCTTATAAAATATTTGTCTGTGAACTAAGGTTAAATGAAGTTTGGCTACATTCAACTTCAGTGCCAAGACGCTCTCAGATCAAATAGTGTTTGTAACCGATTTCATGATAAAATAGACAACAAAAGATTTCAGCAGGAGCGTGGAGGAATGTTAGAGATACTAGAGAACTATCGAGACGGCATCTTGGAAACCATTTTCGGCAACGTCAATCATTGTGTCGTTGTCGTCGATCGTGACGGGTTCGTCTCCTACATGAATGATAGTTATTGTGATTTCCTTGAGGTGGATAAAAAGCTCGTTCCCGGCAAACACGTCACGGAAGTGATTGAGAATACCCGGATGCATCTTGTGGTCCAGACAGAGAAAGAAGAAATAGCGGATCTCCAATATATTCGGGGAAATTATATGATTGCCCACCGAATTCCGCTCCGAGCTGATGGAAAAGTGGTCGGAGCACTAGGGATGGTTCTGTTCCGTGATACCGAGGAATGGCTGAAGCTGAACAGTCATATCAGAGACCTATTGCTGGAGTTGGAAACGTATCGTAACCAAATGAAGAAGCTGAGCGGTGTCTCGTATTCCTTGCATGATATCGTCAGCAGTTCTTCGGAGATGCACCTTCTGAAAGACAAAATTAAGAAGGTGGCCCCTGGGAATGTATCTGTTTTGTTAAGAGGAGAAAGTGGGACAGGAAAAGAGCTGTTTGCTCACAGTATCCATCATTTGAGTGAGCGAAATACGAAGCCGTTTGTCAAAGTTAATTGTGCGGCTATTCCGGAGCATTTACTGGAGTCTGAGTTGTTCGGTTATCAGGAGGGTGCTTTTACCGGTGCGAAAAAGGGAGGCAAGCCGGGGAAATTCCAGTTGGCCAATGGCGGGACGCTGTTTCTCGATGAAATTGGCGATATGCCGCTGCAAGCACAGGTGAAAATCCTGCGTGTCTTGCAGGAGGGGGAAATGGACGCAATTGGATCGGTTCATCCGCAGAAGGTAGATGTTAGAATTATCGCGGCGACGAATCAGCCGTTAGAGGGATTGATTGAGGTTCAAAAATTTCGCGAGGATTTGTTTTACAGAATCAATGTCGTACAGGTTGATGTACCGCCATTGCGAAAACGGCCGGAAGATCTCCGGGTACTGGCAAAATATTTACTGGAAAAAGTGACTCAACTCACCGGGAAACGGGTCATCGATTTCGAGGAAACGGTGTATGATTGCTTTTTGCAATATCATTGGCCTGGGAATGTTCGGGAGCTTGAAAATGTCATTGAGGCTGCCGTCCATTTGACGAGTAATGAAATGATTGAGCTTGACGATTTGCCTGATCATATTAAGCCAGATGCATATCTATTACATGATCAACAAAGCTTAAAAGCGATCATGGAAACGACGGAGCGCCAGGTGATTGAGCGGACGTTAAAAAAAGTTCAGGGAGATAAAACGAAAGCAGCTGAACTGCTTAGGATAGGAAAATCAAGTCTGTACGACAAAGTGAAAAAATACGGGTTATAAACCATTCCGAGAGGCGTCATTTTAGTAGTGGAGATTGGAAAGGATTTATCGGGGTTTCATGTTTCAATAGAGGTACACAATAGATTGGCTTCACAAGGGGGATAGGCTCACTTCCCACGAAAATCAAAGTCTTTAGCATAGATGACTTCGTTAACTAGACAATACTGAGAAATTAGGGTTGTGAACTACCCACCACTTCCCCCTTTACGGATTGCTTGAAGTGTAGGCTTCTTGGGTAATAGTCACTTTTATTAGCTGACTAAGTTGACCAAGCTAACCCTCTTGTTCCAAGAGTTTATTTATTTGTTAGGTATTCGCTAATAAACGTATGCCTTCTTTTTTGATGTTGAGGGCAGCATTGTAATCTCTAAGGACGGCGACCGTGATTATATTCGTTGTGATGGTTATTATCGAAACGGATACCTCTTATGTTTACGAAGACCACAACGGTTATCCCTCTATATAAAGTCAATTGGAATAAAACGTACATGGCGTCTTCACTTCGGGGAAGGCGTCAATTTTACTTTTTTGTGAATTTCTTTAAAAAAGTGCTTTACCTTAACGTCACGGCAACCTTTATGGTTGGGAGTAGGAAAGGGAGGATGAACCAAGTGAAAATTACGGAAGCAGCCAGAACATTACATACGACGGCTAGAACGATTCGTTTTTATGAAGAAAAAGGCTTAGTGAGGCCGCGGAAAGGTGAAAATGACTATCGTTATTATAAGGAAGTGGATTTGTGGAAGCTGCAAACCATTTTGGCGCTAAGAGAAATAGGCATGTCAACAGGGCAGATCAAAGAAGCGCTGGAAGGCGAGGTTGATAGGAAAGCCTATTTAGATCTCCAACGCTCCGTTCTGTATGAAGAATGGCTTCAAATCAAGGATATGATTACAACTGTAGATGAAATGCTAATTAAACAAAAGGAATCTACTCTCTCAACCGAGGACATTTTTATATTGGCCCATCAGCTCAAAACTATGAAACAATTGCGTAAAAGCTGGGAGGATCAATGGAATTTTAATGATCAAGCTGAAGAATATGATCAAACCCTTAAAACGACTGGCTATCGTTTTAATGTTCATGAACATTATCACGAGGCGTTGGCGAAGGTGAATGAAATAATTGAGGCCGTGCCCGGGGAATGGGGAGTGGATATAGGGACAGGAACAGGTAATTTAGCAGCCAGATTCTTAGAAAAGGGATCGAATATGATTGGGATCGACCAGTCAGAAGAAATGTTAAAGGTATGCTCTAAGAAACATCCTAAGATGGATTTGCGGCACGGCCATTTTCTGTCCTTGCCCGTCATGGATAACAAGGTTGACTTTGTCGTTTCCAGCTACGCCTTACACCATATTCCTGACCAGGAGAAGGAACTGGCACTGGGCGAGATGGATCGTGTTTTAGCGGAAAATGGACGCATTGCTCTAGCAGATTTGATGTTTAAAAATGCGGAAGAGAAGGATCGAGTACTGGCACAGTTTGAGCAGGAAGGGAATAGGGAGGCAGTTGAGGCGATACACGACGAATATTACGCCGATCGTTCAAAACTTATAAACTGGTTTAGAAAACGAGGATATCATGTAGAATCCATCCAGTTTAATTCGATTTTGTACATTCTATATGCTGAAAAGGTGAACGTATAATAAAGACGCCTGACTCCGGAGCGTTAATGGATTACATGCAATGAATAGCATTTTAAACCTCTCATTAGTTTTAACTGGTGAGAGGTTTTATTTTTACAAAATCATGAAACATTCTCCTGCGTAAAACGTATTACTAAAAAAGCTGTGCGATCCTACCCTGACATTTTCATGGCAGTAAGCATGGGTTTCATACGTGAAAAATCTCGGTTTCATTCAAGGGAGAGGGAATTATGGAGCATGTCATAACGGTTAAGAATGTATCCAAATCTTTTGGCGACGTTCAGGCAGTCAAAGATATGTCTTTTTCAGTGCAAAAAGGGGAAATCTTTGGGGTCATAGGTCCAAATGGTGCAGGGAAAACGACCACGCTCCAAATGCTTGAAGGGATCAGTAAGCCGACCAACGGCAACATTGAAGTCCTCGGACTTGTTCCCAGTAAGCACCTAAGGGAATTAAATAAACGGATTGGTGTCCAGTTCCAAGCGACGGCTATTCAGAAGAAGATGAAGGTAAAAGAAGCGCTCGACCTTTTTTCGTCTTTTTATGAAAAAACGACCCAGAGAGATTATTTGATAGAGTTATTAGGTTTGGACGAAAAGATGGATGCCCACTTCGAAGATCTATCCGGAGGCTGGCAGCAGCGTGTGACGCTTGCACTCGCAACTCTGCACAAACCAGAACTTCTATTTCTGGACGAACCAAGTATGGGACTTGATCCACATGCGCGAAGGGAAATGTGGTCGATGATTCGACTGCTGAGAGGGCAAGGATCTACCATTGTTATGACGACCCATTATATGGAGGAAGCGGAAAAACTCTGTGATCGTGTCGCCATGGTCTATAACGGGCAAATAAAGGCGCTCAATACCCCTGAAGCTTTATTAAATCAGGCAGCAGGGCAGTCCCTCATCTGTGAAAGTGATGGATTAGACTATGATGATGTGGTGTCGCTGCCTGGTGTTATACGTGTGGAAAGAGAAGGCGGGAGGTTTAAAGTGTATAGTGATGACCAGCAAAAGACCGCCTGCCACATTTTTAATTACTGTCAGGATAAGCAGCTCACCCTGACCGACTTCAAGTTTGAAAAAGGATCACTAGACGATTTATTCATTCACTACTTGGAAAAGGGGCAATAAGATGAATGCATTCGTGAAGCTCGCTGCTATCGAAACGAAAATGTTTTTTCGGGATCGACTCAATGTGTTCTGGACATTTTTATTTCCAGTTGCCATGATCTGGCTCTTCGGTTCTATGTTCGTTGGAGATCAGATGAACAGGTTAGCTTTCGCAGAAATGTTTGTCCCTTCCTGGATCGGTGTCAACATCGTGACAACATCATTCTTTACTCTCGGCACCGTATTAGCCGGATATCGGGAGACAGGTGTGTTGAGACGGTATCAATCGACCCCGCTCCAGCCTTGGAAAATCCTCGCAGCCCATACGTTTCAGGGAACCATCATTTTCACCATATCCGCCATACTGCTCCTGGTGTTCGGCATGCTGATGTATGATCTCACCTTACCAGCCTACATCGGCAGTACCTTGCTTGGACTGGTCATCAGTATTCTCGCCTTTTTCCCATTTGCATTGTTTTTGACATCACTTGCCAAAAATACGCAGGCTGCCGCAGCGATCAGTGCTTTGTTCCTGAACCTCATGCTATTTTTATCTGGAGCGACATTTCCACTTGAATTCATGCCAACCGTTCTTCAATATGCAGCAAAAGCTCTACCACTTTATTATGTGATTCAATTATTGCGGGGAACGTGGAGCGAAGCCCCTATTACGGAGTATGGCTTAGAAGTCAGTGTTCTGATTGTGATAGGAATTGTTTCCACCATCCTAGCGTCACGCTTTTTCCGTTGGAGTGAAAAGTGATGAGAAGTTCCTTGTTGGAATAGTGACAGGTTTTTCTTATGCATCTCCGAGGATCTTGAAACTTCCAGCCGCCCACATTCGTAAAATAGGTGGAAATGGAGAATGAGGAGCTGATGATCCATGGAGCACTACGGACTACCGCCCTGGTTTTGGCTGAAATTGCTTACCATCCTGGGAGCCGTTGCGATTCTTATAGGCGGCATTCCTGCCTTACTGCGACGGAAAATGGGGGCCGATAAAAAGAACTGGTTTTCGTATAACCACATTAACGAATTTCACAAAAATTGGGATTGGACATTACGAATCTTTTTTGTGATGTCCCTTATTGGATGCGTAATCATATTTCCGGGTCAGAACCGTGTCTTGTTTCTAATTTCGATGGTGTTAATCATAAGTCAACTTGGTTTGCAGTCCTATGTAGAATGGAAGATTACTAAGAATCGAGTAAATTACAAGGTTTCACTTATAGAGGTTGGGTTAACTTTTATGGTAGCGATTGGAGTAATGCTGTGGCTTGAGTAAAAACATACATTCCAGGAAGAACAGGAAGATGAAAATTATAAATACCAACGATATCCATAGCTAAAATATGAGCAAGAACAAGGAGGATAACAACCATATGGGTGCTTTCTCGGCTTTTTTACTCATTGTGTTAGCAGTTTTAGTTGATTTCTTTTGGGTTGATGTCGATCGAAAACGTTGGGGGTGGATGAAGAACTGGTCTAAGGTTCCACAAAATTATGTTTTTCTCGGGATTTATCGCTGTCTCTCTAATTATTTATGTTGGGTTAAGTCTCGAATAAAGATATTATCTGTGATAATGCCTTTTTGTACTTTTTAGCTCTGCCAGTATAGTGGTGTGGTCTGAGAGAAGGGGGGAGTTAATTATTGTAGGTCATGATCATTTTTGCAGGAATTGGAATTAACGTTCACTTTGCTATGAAAACGTTCAACATAAGACAAAGAAGAGCAAAGTGCAATCCACCGTATGGGTAGGGGCAGGCTTGGTGTTTGTTTTTTAACAAAGTAGTCTTAACAACAAATAGGCTAGAAGAAGCGGTTCTTTGTAAGTGTTCATTTTTTACATAGTTTGGTTTAATCATGATCATTGCTTGGTGGTTTGTTAAATTGGTAAAATAGTACCAGTTGTAAGTGGAGGTGGTAGCTTGAACAGCGATATTGTATTTTATTCGACAGCTTTCGTAGGGCATCTAGTAGCCTTTAGTTTGGCAATAGTGATATTTTCTACGATATTCCTTCAAGATAAGAGAAAAGGCTACATGATATTATCTGCCATTATAGTGTTAAATCTTTACACACTGATCATTGGTTTTGAATTTTCAACCCTGATGGGGATCGGATTCCTACTTGTTGATGTTTGTATAGGAATTGCGACATGTCTGATAATTCAAAGGAATAGAACCAATAAGCAGAAAAGGAAGCGGACTGTTAAGAGTAGAAGTTCGTCGGGAAGGAGCTTGAATAAAGACGCCTGACCCTTAGCACGCGTGAAGACAAGTATACATCGATTTAAAAGGCTCCCTTAACGGACAGGGAGGTGATTCAAACGTTTTACCAGGGAGCCTCACCTCCCGTTCTCAAGCAATTTGAACAGCTTCTCTCGTAATATGAGTCGGCCATCCAAACCATGTTGAGTTCAATGAATAAATTTGAACCTTCTTTCAACGGTGTCAATTTTGAAAAAAATAAGCAGTACGAGTTATAAATCATTCCGAAAATCCGAAAAACCATTCCGAGATGCTGGAATGGTTTATTTTTTGCTCTGTGAGTAAGGGTTTTCATTACTATTGGGGTAGGAGTTGATCTGCTTTTCCAGAAATCCGTAACGAGACCACACCTTACTCAGGAGTGAATCCCGCTTCATGATTAGTTTTATCTATAGAATTAAAGTTGGCACGCTTCTTGCATTATTAGATGGTGGAAGGGAGTGTGACATGATGAAGACGATTTACACATCATTTGAAGAAGCAGTAAAAGAAATCAAAGACCATTCGACGATCATGGTCGGGGGATTTGGATTGGTGGGGATCCCGGAGAACTTGATACTCTCGTTGGTAGAAAGGAACGTGAAGCATCTAACGGTGATTTCGAATAATTGTGGCGTGGATGACTGGGGGCTTGGTTTACTCCTCAAAAATAAACAGATTGACAAGATGATCGGTTCATATGTTGGAGAGAACAAAGAATTTGAACGTCAGGTGTTGGCGGGTGAGCTCGAGGTGGAGCTGACTCCGCAAGGGACATTGGCCGAACGAATCCGGGCTGGTGGAGCAGGAATCCCAGCTTTTTATACCCAGGCAGGCGTGGGAACACCGCTGGCAGAAGGGCAAGAAATCCGTAATTTTGACGGCAAGGATTATATGCTGGTCACAGGATTGAAGGCAGATTTCACGTTAGTTCGAGCAGCTAGAGGAGATCGGAATGGAAACCTGATCTACAATAAAACAGCTCGTAATTTTAATCCGATGATGGCAGCGGCCGGACAGATGACGATTGCTGAAGTGGAGGAATTGGTTGAGCTAGGAGCACTAGACCCAGAACATATCCACACACCGGGAATTTACGTGCAAGGTTTGGTCGAAGGGCAGCAAGAGAAAAGAATTGAGCGGCTTACATTACGCCAACACGCCTAACAGGAGGGAAAAGCAATGGATAAAGCAATAGTGAGAGAAAAGATTGCCAGACGAGCCGAACAGGAAATTGAAAGCGGTTACTACGTTAACTTAGGCATCGGAATGCCGACGATGGTGGCCAATTATATCCAAGCAGATAAAGAGGTTGTTCTCCAATCAGAGAACGGGTTGCTCGGAATCGGCAGATCACCTTACAAGGAAGAAGTTGATCCTGACTTAATCAATGCCGGAAAAGAGACCGTCACCGCGTCCGTTGGGGCTTCCTACTGCAGCAGTGCTGAATCGTTTGCCATGATCCGTGGGGAGCACCTTGATCTGGCTATTCTTGGTGGCATGGAAGTTTCGCAATCGGGGGACTTGGCCAATTGGATGATTCCTGGAAAAATGATCAAAGGCATGGGTGGTGCAATGGATATCGTCCATGGAGCAAAGAAAATCGTCATTATCATGGATCACGTAAATAAGCATGGAGAACCAAAAATATTGAAGGAATGCGAACTTCCTTTAACAGGTAAATGTGTGGTAAATCGGCTCATTACCGACCGTGCCGTCATTGATGTAACGGAAAAAGGGCTTGTACTTGTCGAGGTCGCAGAGGGATGGACGGTAGAAGATGTGGTTAACTCGACAGGAGCAGATTTGACACTCTGCGAGAACCTTCTATCAGCGGCATACTAACAATTTTCCTAAGGAGAGGTGAGGGGTAATGGTAGATAACAAAATCGTGTTTATTACAGGAGCGGGTAGTGGAATCGGCTACGAAATCGGCGTTGAATTTGCAAAAAACGGTGCCAAAGTCGTGTTCAGTGATATTAATGAAGAAAAAGTAAACGAAGCGGTCGAGAAGCTAACGGAGGCAGGCTATGAATGCATTGGCCTCAAATGTGACGTCACAAAGGAAGAGGAATTACAACAAGCGATCGATCAGACGGTTGCAAAATACGGAAGACTTGATGTCTTGCTTAACAACGCCGGTTTGCAGCATGTGGCCGCGATTGAGGACTTTCCAACCGATAAATTCGAATTTATTACGAAAGTCATGCTCGTAGCCCCGTTTATGGCGACAAAACATGTCTTCCCAATTATGAAAAAACAAGGTTCAGGCCGAATCATTAATATGTCTTCGATCAACGGGCTGATCGGTTTTGCTGGGAAAGCTGCTTACAACAGCTCGAAGCATGGCGTCATCGGATTAACCAAGGTTACGGCATTAGAAGGAGCGGAACATGGCATCACTGTAAACGCCGTCTGCCCAGGTTATGTCGACACCCCGCTCGTCCGCAACCAACTGGAGGATCTGGCCAAGAATCGCGACGTGTCAATCGAGAAGGTGCTGGAAGAAGTTATTTACCCGCTCGTTCCGCAAAAGCGGCTGTTGACTGTTCAGGAAATTGCAGACTATACCTTGTTTCTGGCAAGTGACAAGTCAAAAGGAGTCACGGGCCAGGCTGTTGTGATTGATGGCGGGTACACGGCGCAATAACTTAGCCACCCCTGATCTCCCCGCGAATCGAGGGAGGTCATAAGCGTAACGGTTATAAGAATCGTACAGATAAAAGGTCTACTAGCAACGATTAAACGATTGGAGGAATCGTAATGTTTGGAATTTTACTAGGTCTTGTCGTGTTGATGGTACTCGCCTATCTGGGCTGGTCCATCATCTGGGTGGCTCCGATCGCCGCAGGAGTTGTGGCGATCACAGGCGGACTCGATTTATTAGAAGCCTATACAGACACCTATATGGGCGGATTTGTCGGATTTGCGAAAGACTGGTTCCCTGTCTTTATGCTTGGAGCTATTTTTGGAAAATTAATGGAGGATACCGGGATGGCCCGATCGGTGGCCGTTGCGTTGACAAAAGTCATTGGCACAAGTCGAGCGATTCTCGGTGTGCTCGTCTCCGCTGCCGTTCTTACTTATGGAGGGGTCAGCCTGTTTGTCGTCGTATTCGCTGTCTACCCACTCGCCCTTTCCCTTTTTCGTGAGGCGAACATCAGCAGAAAACTAATCCCGGCGACAGTGGCATTAGGTGCCTTCACCTTTACCATGACCGCTATTCCAGGAACACCACAAATTCAAAACCTGATCCCAATGGAATATTTCCAAACAGATCCGACGGCCGCACCAGCCATGGGGATCATTGCTGCGATTATAATGGCTGTCGGAGGGTACTTGTATTTACGCTGGCAGGAAAAGAAACTCACAGCCAAAGGTGAAGTCTTCACAGAACCAAAAGATAAAAAAATCGTTGAAGTGGAAGACGGAGACGACCCGAATTTCCTATTGTCGATCCTGCCACTATTAACCGTACTTATTATATTGAATATTTTTAGATGGGATGTTGTAACCGCTCTCATAGCAGGAATCATTTTAATTATGCTGTTGAACGTCACCAAATTCAAACGCTTCATCAAATCAATCAACAGCGGCGCCAACGGCTCAGTCATTGCGATTATCAACACTAGCGCAGCCGTCGGTTTCGGTACAGTTGTAAAAGAAGTCCCAGGTTTCCAGCGTCTAACGGAATTATTAATGGGCGTAAAAGGAAACCCACTGATCTCAGAAGCCATCGCCGTCAACGTCCTCGCAGGTGCAACAGGTTCAGCTTCCGGCGGGATGGGGATCGCCCTCGAAGCACTAGGGGACAAATATTATCAAATTGCCCAGAATACCGGGATTAGCCCAGAAGCCTTCCACCGTATCGCCTCTCTGTCATCCGGCGGACTGGACGCCCTGCCGCATAACGGAGCGGTATTGACGTTATTTGCTATTACTGGTATGACCCACAAAGACAGCTACAAAGATATCTTCGTTGTAGCCGTACTTATCCCGGTCATTTCTGTTGCTGTTGTTATTCTGTTGGCATCGATTGGTATTCTTTAATTAGATAATATTTTTAAATTTTGAGAAAACATGAGAATATAAAAGAAGATTTAATTTTCTTGGAGGAGTGAATCGTATGAAAAAGATAGACGTTTCTGTTATCGCAGGTGATGGAATTGGAAAAGAAGTCATGCCGGAAGCCCTTAAAGTACTAGAAACCGTCGCTGACGTTCACGGTGGACTGTCCTTTTCCTTTAAGCATTATCCATGGAGCTGTGATTATTACATAGAACATAACGAAATGATGCCAGAGGATGGGTTGGATCAGTTGCAAGAAAGTGATGCCGTATTTTTAAGTGCTGTAGGCGATCCTAATCTGGTACCTGATCACATTTCCTTGTGGGGGTTGCTCGTTAAGATTAGACGCGAGTTTGAGCAAGTAATTAATATTCGGCCGGCTAAGCAAATGAAAGGGATCCAGTCCCCACTAGTGCATCCCAATGATTTTGACTTAATGGTGGTTCGTGAAAATAGTGAAGGGGAGTACAGTGAAGCTGGGGGAAGGATCCATCGTGGGGAAGATGAACTGGCTATCCAAAATGCTATTTTTACGAGAAAAGGGATTGAGCGGGCTGTGGAGTATGGCTTCCAGCTTGCCCAAAGTCGTAGAGGCCATGTGACGAGTGCCACCAAGTCAAATGGGATTGTTCATTCTATGCCATTCTGGGACAGTGTTTTCGAGAGTGTTGCAGAGAAATACCCGGATGTGAAGACGGCTTCTAATCATATTGATGCGTTAGCGTCCTTCTTTGTCACGCGTCCGCAAGAATTTGATGTGATTGTTGCAAGTAATTTGTTTGGAGACATTCTAACAGATGTGGGGGCGGCGATTATGGGAAGCATTGGGATTGCGCCAGCTGCAAACATTAATATGAATGGAAAATATCCTTCGATGTTTGAACCTGTACATGGTTCGGCGCCTGATATTTATGGTAAAGGAATTGCTAACCCAATCGGGCAAATTTGGACAGGGAAAATGATGTTGGATCATTTTGGTGAACATGAACTAGGAAATACATTACTACAAGTGATTGAGGAAGTTTTACAGGATGGGATTAAGACTCCTGATATTGGCGGAACATCGAGTACGACGGAAGTTTCAGATGCAATCGTTACTAGACTAAAAGCGCTAAAGTAGATTGAAAGAATGTAAAAGAATAAAGGATGATAAGAATGGATGAAATCCGCAACATTTATTGTGTTGGCCGAAACTACGTCGAACATGCTCATGAACTCAATAATCAAGTTCCCACATCTCCACTGCTTTTTTCTAAGCCTACTCACTCCCTTGTGAAAGCAAACGGAGAAGAGATTACTCTTCCAGGCGATCGGGGAGCTGTCCATTATGAAGCCGAGTTAGTGATTCGGATTGGACAACCGTATAAAAAAGGGATGAAAGTTGATGAACTCGTTGATCGTATGGCAATTGGTATCGATTTTACCTTACGCGATGTCCAAAGTGATTTGAAGAAAAAAGGTCACCCCTGGGTATTGGCAAAGGGTTTTTCAAACTCGGCCGTCTTAAGTGAATTTATTGATTTTCCTGGTGTGGAGCAATGTGAAAAAAGCAATTTCAGCCTTTTATTAAATGGGGAACAGGTTCAGCTTGGTACGATCCAACATTTAATTTTTGATTTACAGACATTGATCGATTATACTGCGCTGCACTTAGGTCTTGGAGAGGGAGATGTGATTTTTACGGGGACTCCTCAAGGTGTGGGCGAGGTGTCTGATGGGGATGAGTTGTCTTTGTTATGGCGTGAAGGAAAACTGGGGGACTGCACGATTAAACTTACTTAAAACTCTATTTAGTTTTTATCCATAGCAGACCATTAAAAGCTCACCATTGCCTTCCTAAGCAATGGTGAGCTTTTATGTTTCTAGATAAGAGGGGTATCTACATTTTATTTTTTTCTGTTTGGACATATATGAATCAATTTCATAATGGCTCTATTTAAAAAAGCTGAGTCGTTCAGGATTTTGGTTTGATTGTTAATTGAATTAAACGAAAACCCTGGTTCATTTTGGAATATTTTTCCCAATAATGAACCGGAGTTTCATATTTGAGGAGGTATTTCTTCCTTTTTTACTTCATGAGCTTCAGTATTCATTTGATGCTGACTGTGAAAATGGCTATCGCTTCCTGTATATGCATGCCATCGAGGCCCGAAGATGATACAACTTCAATTTGATAATATGGTTAATCGACCCATTGAAGGAGCCACTGAGTGGAATCATTACACTATATGACGATTTGCTTTCTTTTACAGTGGCCCCTGACTATTGTGTTCATTTACGATCAGCTAAAGGGAACGATTCCCATTAGAAAAGCCGCCATTAATAAGACAACACTGAATCCCCACATCCAAAACAAGGAATAGCGGATATGGCGTCCCATCTCTAAGCCAGTTAGACCAAGAGCAAGCCAAAGAGCTGGTGCGAATGGACTGATAAAGGTCCCGATAATGTTACCGATAATCATAGTGTGAGCCGTCGTAATAGATGTAATGCCAAAGTCAGTAGTAATTTGTTCAATGATTGGGAATAGGGCAAAGTAAAAAGCGTCTGTGCTTAACAACAAGGAAAACGGCACTCCGAGTAATCCGATAATCAGATGTAAATAAGGGAGAACAAAAGATGGTATAATTTTCACCAGATCCTCTGACATTGCCTCCAACATACCCGTTCCGTTTAAAATTCCCAAAAACGAGCCAGCGGCCATGATAATTGCTGCCATTAATAGAGCGCTTGGAGCGTGTGCTTTTATGCGATTCATTTGGTCGTTTACTTGCGGATAATTGAGCGGGAGTGCAATGCTTAACCCTATCATAAAGACAAAACCAGCCGGGATAACACCCCATACGAGCACGCCAATGACCCCTAAGGTCAAGCCGAGGTTCAGCCATATTAGGTTGGGACGTAACAGCGAGCTATTTTTGCTATTGGTATTATTTTGACCACCATCAATAACAGGTGGGGCCTCCGTTGCTGCCGCCACTTCTGAGGAACTTGCTACTAATTGGAATCTGGCAATACGCTTTTTTTCGCGAATCGCTAAAATGACAGCCATCCCCATTAACAACACCATGCCCACAATTTGAAGAGGGATGAGAGGGCGCCATAAGTCAGTTGGGTCCATATTTAAGACTGAAGCTGTTCGACCTATTGGCCCTCCCCAAGGTGCCATATTCATAATACTGGCACTTGTCCCTACTAGTAATAACAGTAAGTAAGGACTCATATTTAAGCGTTTATACAATGGTAATAATGCTGGTAAGGTGATTAAGAAAGTTGAAGCACCGGATCCATCCAGGTGAGCGATCGCTGCCACGATCACTGTTCCGACAGCTACTGAAATAACATTTCCGCCTGAAACCGCCACCATTTTTTTAATCATAGGATCAAAAAGACCGGCGTCTTGCATAACACCGAAAAATAAAATCGCAAATACGAACATGATAACAACTTCCATAACAGAACCGATACCCTCTTCAAAAAAGGTGCCCAGTTCCCCTACACTGAATCCAGCAATGATTGCTCCGATTATTGGCACGAGCACTAATCCGACAATCGGTGAGATTCGCCCGCTAATTAAGAGTAGAACAATAGCTAGTATGGTAAGAAATCCAATTAAACTAAGCATAAATTGTCTCCTTTCTAAAACGCGAATTTTTTTGATAAAGAGGTTTAATGAACCACTAGTGATAAAATACAGTTACTTAAAACGCTTACATAAATGTGTGTGAGTAACCTACTATTACTTTATTCTAATCTCTCTTTTGATCATAAAACATTGCACGAGTTATGTAACGGTTGTGAGTTTATTGGCTTAATAAAATGATTTGACTATTTTGACTATTTTGTGTACACAAAATGCACAATAGCATGAAAGCCATTGTGTTAATGAAGAAGGGTCCTGTTATAATAAGGTACTTATTTAAAGGAACAACATCGTGCTAATTCGATTACTTTAGTTAGTTTAACTTTCTCAATAGTTAGACTAATAGTTCAAAAAGTCACCAAATGATAAACGGTGAATTTCTTCGTTGCTCGGTTTTTCCGGTCCCCAGAGGGAATTTTGCTCATGAAACAGCTTATGTACTGAAAACAACACGAGCTGATTGTGATGTGAAGATGTTGAAGAAGCTACTTGCTGTCTTCCACAAAACTCTTTATAAGACTTCTTTCTGTGTAAATACGCCTGAACTTGGCTTTCTTCTTTCGCTACATCCAGTGGCCTTGTGTACATTTACAAACGAAAACATTCCCTTTTAGCTAACATAAAAGAGTAAAGCGTTATGATAAATGCTCTGTAGAGCTTCACTGATTCGCACATCTGAGTGAAAGTCTATCTAACTCTATGAAAAGCTGTGCGCACTTCATTTGCTCTTCTATGGTAATATGGATTTGAAAAGCGAGTTTGAAAAATGAAAAATTAATCCTGTTGCCAAAATTGCGATTAAACGAAAAAAGGGAAATATAGACGCAGGAGGAAGTTGAAATCTTTGAGACTATCGCTGCAAACTAAAATACTAGTTCTGGTTCTGTCACTTGTACTTTTTATTATCATTCTATTGACAGCCTCCTTTACTTATTTGGAGGCGAAAGAGATTGAAAAACAGAAAGCCCAGTTGGCTTTGAAAATTTCTAAGACGATTTCGTTTATGCCTGAAGTTATTGAAGCCCTTCAAACGAAGGGGTCTGAAGGAATCATTCAACCCACAGCAGAGAGAATTAGAGAGGAAATCGGGGCGGAGTTCATTGTGGTTGGCAATAAAGAAGGCATTCGTTATTCCCACCCTGTACCTGAACGAATTGGGGAGAAAATGGTCGGGGAGGATAATTACCGGGCTCTTGTTGAAGAGGAATATTATACGTCAAGAGCTGTAGGATCATTAGGACCTTCGCTGCGAGGGAAATCCCCAATTTTTAGTGAAAATGGTCAAGTCATTGGGATTGTATCGGTTGGTTTTCTCATGAAGGATATTAAAGAGCAAATTTTTCATAATGTGCTTAGGGTTTCATTTAAATCATTGATCGTACTCCTCTTAGCGGTTGCCGGAAGCGTCATGTTATCACGGAATATTCGAAAGGATACAATGGGGCTGGAACCTTACCAAATTGCTACATTGCACACAGAAAAAGATGCCATTTTGCAATCTACTAGGGAAGGCTTGTTGTCCTATGACGAAGCAGGAAGAGTAACGATGATGAATCAGACCGCGAAAAAGCTATTGAATATTTCTGGAGGCTTTCGTCACTTGAAAATTGAAAACCTCTTGCCCAGCTCCCACCTTTATCAAATTTTTAAGACGGGAAAACCTCAAATGGACCAGGAATTGTTATTGGAAGATAAGACATTAATTATAAACCGGACACCGATTTTCCATAAAGATCAGGTGAAAGGGGTAGTCGCTTCTTTTCGTGATAAAACAGAAATCGAACAAATGCTCCATACGATTTCTGAAGTCAAAAGCTATTCTGAAGATTTACGAGCCCAAACCCATGAATTTACGAACAAATTGTACGTGCTGTCAAGTTTATTGCAACTCGGTGAGTATGAAGAAGCGGTTGAGATGATCCAAAATGAAACGGCGAATGTTGAGGTGAAAAATCGTATTCTTTTTAACCAAATTGAAGATAGCAAGGTCCAAGCGATTTTACTAGGGAAAATTGGGAAGGCTTCAGAGAAGAAAATTGGATTTGAGATTGATTCAAACAGTTCACTGCAGGGACTGCCCAGTCATATTAACTTGACCCACCTCATCGTGATCATTGGGAACCTTGTAGACAATGCGTTTGAAGCGGTTGCGAATCATGATCAACATCCACAAGTAACGTTCTTTGCTACTGATCTCGGGAATGATATTATTTTCGAAATCCACGACAATGGAGCGGGGATTCCCGAGGAAAATAAGGCCTTACTTTTTAACAGAGGTTTTACAGATAAAGAATCTCTTGAGCCGAGAGGGTATGGGCTTGCCAATGTGAAGGCAGCCGTCAATCAACTTCAAGGGATGGTTGAATTTCACAGTGAAATAGGAACAGGTACAGTGTTTACGGTATACCTTCCAAAAACAATCATAGGAGGATCATGATGAAAAAAGTGAAGGTGGCAATTGCAGAAGATGACTTTCGTGTAGCCGATGTTCATGAAAAATTTCTTAAGAAAATACCTGAGGTTGAGGTTGTGGGCAAGGCGTTAAATGCCGAGAAAACCCTGGAACTTTTGCGTACTAACAAAACAGACCTTTTATTACTTGATATCTATTTGCCGGATCAGCTAGGGACGGACATTCTCCGTAGGATACGGCAGGATTTTGAAGACCTTGATGTCATTATGATTACGGCGGCGACAGATAAAGCATTTCTTGAAAAAGCAATGCGAAACGGCGTGCAAAATTATTTAATTAAACCCGTTCCCCTGGACCGCTTTACAGATATGATTAAAAAGTATATTCAAAGCAGGAACGTATTACTGAACAAAGAGGAAGTAAATCAAACTGATGTGGACAGACTATTCAAGAATTCGGAAGAAGCTAAGCCAAAAGAGTCTCAGGATTTGCCGACAGGAATTGATGCGGAGACCCTCCATAAAATATTGGAGGTTCTCAGAAACAGTCAGGATGGTTTGTCTGCAGAGGAAATCGGAAAAAGGATGGGGCCTCAAGGACTACGGCGAGACGGTACTTAGAATATTTAATTTCCATCAACAAGTGTCGCTCAGAAGTCGAGTATGGGTCAGTGGGCCGACCAGAACGTAAGTACCTTAGCTAGGGCACAAAGCACTTGCTTTATGTGCACAATGGATTTTTAGCCATTGTGCCTTTTTTGTGGCCAAAATTAACAAAAAAGAACCAAAACAGTTTTTAAAGACAATACAATCAAAACCGTTACATAACAGGAAAGATGCTTTATGGTATTAATTAAGCTTTGAAAACGGTACCAACCATTCGTGAATAACTGCAGTTGTTTGATTTTTCGGAATCTAAGCGCTTAGAATAGCAATAAGTAATAATGTCGGCTTTACTTGGATTTTTAATGATCGCTGTTTTCATGATATCCACACATGGAAGAGCAGAAAGAAAGGATTTCGACATACGCAGGTAATGTACTGTCTGTTGTGTCCCTGATATTTGCTGCAGGTATCTTTACGGGGATCCTTACAGGGACGAAGATGGTCGATGCCATGGCAAACTCGTTAATTACAGTCATTCCGGATGCATTAGGACCGTATTTTGCCGTAATAACAGCGATTGCAAGTACACCTTTTACCTTTTTCATGTCAAATGATGCTTTTCATTTCGGAGTACTCCCGGTACTTGCAGAAGCGGCGGCCACCTATGGTATTAGTCCAGAAGAAATTGGCCGAGCCTCTCTTCTTGGTTTGCCGGTTCATTTACTGAGTCCGCTTGTGCCTTCGACTTATTTATTAGTGGGGATGGCCGGTGTTGAGTTTGGTGACCTCCAGAAAATGATGTTAAAGTGGGCAGGTTTGGTAACTGTTGTTATGACTATTGTCGCATTGATTACAGGAGTGATTTCCATCTGAAAACGACTTGAATTAAGTCTCAACATCCCTGACGGTAGAGATTTTGTGATAAATAGATTAGGAAGGAAGATAAGAGTTGAAACAGAATATGGAAACCGTTTACAGTCCTTGTAATGGTAAAGTTGAAAAAATCCTCATACGGAAAAATGATTATGTGTATGAGTGGGAAAAGTTATTTGTAGTTAAAGACAAGGATGGGTTATTAGAGGAAATAAAAATAGGGACAAGCGGTCTTATAGCTTCTTTGGAAGTGCTTGAGAATCAAGAAGTAAACACACATACCGTACTAGCAACGGTGAAAGATGACTTCAACATAACTGGAAGTGATTGAGCCGTGATATCCAAGTGACTGTGAATAAAATAAAAATGAGAGTAGAAGAAGCATTTCTGAAACGTAGTTAAAAATACACGGTTTCAGAGGTGCTTCTAATATGGGAAAATATTAGGGGATCAGGTTGGGGTTCTATAATAGATGGAGTATTCAAGGAGTAACCCCTTCAAGTGATTTTAAATTCTGTTGAAGGAGGAAAAGGAAAGTGAAAAAGTATTATTATTACACTATTTTTCTAGTCCTAGTTTTGGTTATCTCAGCTTGTTCTTCCAAGACAACTACAGAGGAAGAAACGGAACCTGCTGAAACAAAAGAAAACGCTCAAACGGATCAGCAAACGGAACAGGCATCAGAACCTAAACCAGTCGATTGGGCATATGAAGGAGATACTGGTCCCAAACATTGGGGAATCTATCAAATGAGTTTGCTGCATGTGAAGAAGGTGATAAACAATCGCCGGTAAACATTAAATTCTCAGAGGTGGAGGAAGATCAGAACGTACCGGAAGTCCAATTTCAGTATGAACAAGCCACACCAAGTGTGATCAATAATGGCCATAGTATTCAATTCAATCTTCCCGCTGAAAAAAAGAGTAATTTTATCACAATGGATGGGGCAAAGTATGAGCTGAACCAATTTCATTTCCATACACCAAGTGAGCACCAGCTTAATGGCGAAAATTTGCCGATGGAAATGCATTTGGTTCATCAAAGTGCTAATGATGAATTGGCCGTGATTACCCTCATGATAGAAGAAGGGACAGAGAACAAGGAGCTTTCTAGTATTTGGGGTGAACTTCCAACGGAAACGATGGAGAAGGACATAAAGATGAAAGAATCTATTGAGTTAATGAAGCTTATACCGGAAAGTAGTTCAACGTTCTATTATAGTGGGTCTTTAACAACACCACCATGTTCCGAGGGTGTAAAATGGATTGTCTTTGAGAACCCAATTGAAATGTCTAAAGAACAGATTGAAGAGTTCAAACAAATCTTTCCAAATAATAACCGTCCTATTCAATCGCTGAATAAACGAGAGGTAATACAAAATAAATAAATTTTTCTGTCATGTATGTAAAGTAGATTTGCACCACTACTTTGAGCACAAATCCACTTTACATAAACAGTGAGCTACATGAAATCTTCTCATTGCTTTTGTTAGCAATGAGAAGATTTTATATTTAGGGAAAAACTATTCATTCACTCATTGGACTTCTTCATTCGTCGAATAATGGTGGTCAATATCATCAATGTGAATGAGCACCTGATCCCTTCCATGGTAAATATGCTCATGCATCGCCACGCGAGCCCGCTCCGTATCTTGTGCCTTTATGGCCTGAAGGATCGTTTTATGAACATCCAGCGAGTGTCTTAACTGGTATTCGTTAAACCAATAGAAGGACCGGAAAATTAACGGAACGACGACAACTTTAGATATATGAGAATGAATATGTTGATTTTGCGATGCTTTTATAATGGTGTCGTGGAATCTGTGATTGATCTCTAAAATATATTCAATGGTTGTCTCGCCAGATTCAAGATAGCTGTTGATGGCTTGCTCGTACACTTCATTGGCTGTTTTCATTTCTTGGATGTCTGAGTCTGTGCGATGGATGGCGGCTTGGGCAGCTGCGTACCCCTCTAAAAGTGTCCTTAAGTCATAAATTTGCTGAACATCCTTTTTCGTGAAATGACGGACACGTACGCCTCTTTTCATCGACACCGTTAGTCCTTCTGATTCCAATTGTTTCAAAGCCTCGCGGATCGGCGTTCGGCTGATTTGTAACTTTTTTGCTAAAAATTCTTCGGTTAATCGCATTTTTGGTGGAAATTCACCATGTAAGATGGCTTGTTTTATATATTCATATGCAGTCATGTTTGAACACCTCAACTCTATTGTATACAAATGGAATAAATGCTTCAATGCTAAATACATCACTGTATACAAAGGGCGGTATTTAAGGGCGATTATATACTGAAGTACACCTGTTTTAGTAAGTAGGTTGATTTTTTGTATACAAATTGCTAGGATAAAACACAAGATTCAGAAATTTATGATCAATTAACGAAAATGTTTAGGAAGATTTACCTTTATGAAATGGTTTAAGCGCATGAAGGAGAGCGCTATCAAAGCGGATTGAATTCATCCCCCCAGATCATTTATCCGTTTTTAAAAATACAACAAGAGGTGAGGTAACCATGGGTCAAAGCTTAGAAGGAGTTAAAGTCTTAGAATTAGGAAGTTTAATTGCTGGTCCATTTGCTGGGAGGTTAATGGCTGAATTCGGGGCAGATGTGATAAAAGTTGAGCCGCCGAAGAAAGGAGATCCACTGAGGGATTGGCGTCATATTTATGAGGGGACGTCACTCTGGTGGCGGCTTCAATCAAGGAATAAAAAGTCGATCACCGTTGACTTGAAAAGTGAAGAAGGGCAAGACATCATAAAATCACTGATCAAGGAATGTGATATTCTCATTGAAAATTTTCGGCCGGGTACATTGGAAAAATGGAATTTAGGCTATGAAGAACTATCTGCCATTAATCCCGGTCTGATTATGGTCAGGGTCTCCGGCTACGGTCAAACAGGTCCTTATCGGGACAAGGCTGGATTTGGCAGTATCGGTGAATCCATGGGAGGGCTTCGCCATATCACTGGTCATCCTGAAAGTACACCATCAAGGGTAGGGGTCAGCCTTGGAGATTCCCTTGCAGCGATGTATTCCGTGATTGGTGCGATGATGGCGATGTACCACCGTGATGGTAAAGGTAGTGGAAAAGGACAAATCATTGATGTAGCCCTTTATGAGGCTGTATTTAGTTTGATGGAAGGGTCACTTCCTGAGTTTGACAAGCTTGGTGCTGTTCGGGAGAGGACAGGATCGGCCTTGCCGGGGATCGCGCCTTCGAATACGTACCAATGCAATGATGGCAAATATATCGTCATCGGCGGAAATGGGGATGCCATTTTCAAACGGTTAATGAACGCGATTGGACAGCCGGATTTGGCCGAGGATGAGCGTTTTCAAAGTAATAGCGGACGATCTGCACACGCGGACTATCTAGATGAACTGATTGAAGCTTGGACAAAAACGGTTGATTTTGAAACCGCTTTAACTGTACTTGACGAGGCGAGAGTTCCGGCTGGACCGATTTACAGTATTGAAGATATCGTAAATGATCCCCATTACTTGAGCAGGGAAATGATTCAGAATTTCCAAATGAATGAAGAAGAATCACTGAAAATCCCAGGGGTTGTGCCGAAAATGAGTGAAACACCAGGTGAAACCAAATGGCTTGGCCCGGAGCTCGGTCAGCATACGGATGAAGTGATGAGAAGCCTGTTGACCTATGATGATGAGAAAATTCAGCAGTTAAAAGATAAAGGGATCATATAACAGAATCTTTAAGAGGATGTTCAAAAAGTCACCTAATGATAAACGGCGATGATAAACGGCGAATGTCTTCGTTGCTCGGTTTTTCCGGTCCTTACGTATGAAAAGCATACAGTTTGCGGTCCTCAAAACTTCCGCGCCTCGAACTTCTTGCGACGCGCAAGGAACGTGCCGATCTTTGTCGATGTTCTAATTTGGCAACTTTTTGAACACGTACTTTAAGGGAGGGAAGTCATTTTGCAAAGAATTTATATCCAGGAAGTGGCTACGAGGGATGGATTTCAAATTGAAGACCAGTTTGTGCCGACAGATCAAAAGATAGATTTGATTAATAGGATGGGTTCTTCAGGGCTCGACAAAATTGAAGTGACCTCCTTTGTTTCACCAAAAGCTGTTCCTAACTTAAAGGATGCCAAGGAAGTCATCGAAGGAATTGACCGCAAGCCTGACGTCACTTATACCACGTTAATTCCTAATGTGAAAGGGGCAGAACAAGCAGCAGAGTGTGAGGCAGACGAAGTCAATCTGGTCGCATCTGTCAGTGAAACACACAATATGAAAAATGTTCGTCGGAAGGTAGACGAATCCTTTTCCGATTTCAAAAACATTGCGAGCTTTCTATCAGGCACGGGGATCCAGATTAACGGTACGCTCGCGACGACGTTTGGCTGTCCGTTCGAGGGGAGAATCTCAGAAGACAGAGTGCTGACCTTGATTAATGAGTATTTAGAACTTGGAGCTGGCGGGATTACCCTCGCTGATACGACTGGGATGGGCACACCGAAGCAAGTCTATAAATTGTGTGAAAAGGTGTTAACCCGTTGGCCGAACCTGCCGATTACACTGCATTTCCATAATACAAGAGGAATGGGACTAGCCAATGTTATCGAAGGGATTCGCGCGGGTGTAATAAGGTTCGATGCTTCCTTAGGCGGCTTAGGCGGATGCCCATTTGCCCCGGGTGCAACCGGCAATATATGTACGGAGGATCTCGTTCATATGCTCGCCTTTATGGACTATGAGATGAGAGTAGATCTTGATCAGTTAATCGATACGGCTAAGCGACTGGAAACGATCCTGCAACGCGAAGTGCCTGGACAAATTATTAAAGCTGGCAAAATCACCGACCTGCATTCCGTATCTTATTCATAGAAAGGGGAATCACCATTGGCTGCAAAAAAAACACTCGCCATAAATTCTTGAATGGGTTGGATGACATTGCTCTGACTTTACAAGCAGAGGACAGTATTAAGGGCTTTGAAAAGGGTAGACCTTCTCATATGAATCCGACCGTTTTTTAAGGCTGCGGCAGGGGTTGTTTTCGGATCAAATGATGTCCTGCCCCTGCTTTTTCTACCATTTTTAGTCTGAATATTGTGAAACCAAAGGAGGAATCACGTATGAGCAAACCAAAGAAAGAACCGATCAAAAACGGCAAGTTATGGATTGTGTTTGGTATCCTGTTTGTCTTGATCAACCCGTGGTATTTCCCGACCGGGTCCTACCAACCATTGTTCTTGGGAATTCCCTATTGGGCATTAATTATCATCGGTGCTTCATTATTGCTATCAGCATTTTTAACCTATGTTTTAAAATACCAATGGAACTTGGAAGAGGATGAGGAAGAGAAGGAAAAGAAGGAGGCGAAATAACCCATGGAACTAGCATTTGCAGGTTGGTCAGGAGTTTTAATCTTATTAATGTATGGCGCGATTATGCTTGGAGTCGGTGTGGCCACGTATTGGAAAAACAGAAATGTTCACGAAAGCCTTGATGAGTATTATCTTGGTGGGCGCGGGCTCGGCGTCATGGTATTGTTCTTTACTTTCTTTGCGACGCAGTACAGTGGAAATACAGTCGTCGGCTATCCTCCGACAGCCTATCGAATGGGGTATGAGTATCTCGTATCTGTGCCTTACTTTATCCTAATTATAATGGTGTACCTGATGTTTGCGCCCCGACTGTATCTGATGGGGAAAAAGTACAAACTGCTCACCCCCGTTGACTGGATTGACAAGCGATTCAAGTCGAAACCTGTTTCCATTTTAGCTGCTTTTTTAATGCTTTATGCGCTCGGAAACTATTTATTGGAACAGTTTGTTGCCATCGGCCAAGGTGTTTCTGGTTTAACAGGAGGAACGATTCCTTATCAAGTAGGTGTTGTGTTCTTCATTACCATTATGCTTATTTACG
Organism: Halobacillus shinanisalinarum; assembly: GCF_022919835.1. NCBI lineage: Bacteria > Bacillati > Bacillota > Bacilli > Caryophanales > Bacillaceae > Halobacillus > Halobacillus shinanisalinarum. The sequence goes on from NZ_CP095074.1 coordinate 3,684,252, forward strand.
GGTGGCTTGGCGGTATGCGTTCTGTCGCCTATACAGACACCATGCAGGGGATCGCGTTACTGTTCGGTGTGTTCATGCTTTTAATCGGTTCCATTATCTACTTTGGTGGTTTGCCAACGGCGGCAGATTATATGCAAGCTTATGCACCGGAAAAATTAGGTGTTCCGGATGGACCTGGTACCGTCAATTGGTTTAGTTTATTAGTTCTCGTTGGAATTGGTGCAGCCGTCTATCCTCATGCTGTCCAGAGGATTTTTTCTGCCAAAAGTGAAAAAACGTTAAAACGTTCTTTTACACAAATGGCTTGGATGCCTTTTCTGACTGCAGGGGTTGTGTTTGTCGTAGGAATTATCGGGATTGCTGCATTTCCCGGATTAGATACGGCTGAGTCTGAACAATTGGTGGGGATGATGGCGAGTGCGGTTGCTAACCAGAATGCTCTGTTTTATTGGGCAATGGTTCTCCTATTCGGCGGTGTTATTGCTGCTATTGTATCAACAGCTGATTCTGTACTATTAACGTTCTCATCGATTGTTTCCAATGATTTATATGGAAGATACATCAATCCGGAAGCATCACAAAACAAGAAAATTCTCGTCGGTAAACTTGTTGGTGTGGCAGCTGTTGTGCTTCTAGTCATTATTGCCTGGTTCCCTCCAGCCACGCTTTATCAGATTTTTGTGTTAAAATTTGAGCTATTAATACAAGTGGCTCCGGCTTTAGTCTTCGGATTATATTGGAATCGCCTTCATCCGAAGGCCGTGTTCACAGGAATGCTCGTTGGTACGGTGTTCGCTTCGTATATGACGTTTGCCAACATTACACCTTTAGGAATATTTAGTGGTCTTTGGGGATTACTTATTAACCTCTTAATTTGTGTGATTGGCAGCCTGTTTATGAGTGTCTCGGCTGCTGAAGAGGAAGAAGCAGATCAAGTGATTGGTATGTAACGACCCGTTTCATAGACAAACCAGTCAATCGGGTCGATTGACTGGTTTGTCTATGAATGGGTGCAGGCTGAGTAGAGTCGAAGCCTAGTCTACTATTATTAGAAAGGCTGTTTTCTAAAAGATTGTTGTTTTTGACACAAAAACTATAAACGGCGTCATAACATACGGCTTCGGAAATACACTACGCTTTTCCGAATGAGTCTTCGTATATTTCCTTCGCTGTTATGGCGGTTGATTGAAGCGACGGCCCGAAGCGGAAATCAACATTGCTTTTATGGCGAAGGTTTATATTAACTGCGAGGGGTAAGAGCAACAAAATTTACGAAAAGAGTTATTAGAAAAGGGATGTCTTGGAATGAGAACAGTTGCAGTGAATACAACACCGGCGAGCATGGCTTATCCGTGGAAAATGTTATTATGGCTGCTGATGGCTCAAATTATGGTCGCCTTTATTGGACGGAGCCTTGGGCCGCTTGGTGTACTGATTGGAGAAGATTTATCACTAACAAAGGCCCAAATTGGATTGTTGCCATCGGCGCTTTTCCTCGGTCAAGCCATGGCATCGATCCCTTCTGGTTTTGTTGCTGATCGAACTGGCTCAAGGCCGCTATTGTTGTTGTTATCCCTATGCCTTGGAACAAGCTTCCTATTTATGACGTTCCAATCCGCCTTTTGGTTTGTACTATTCCTAGTGATGATTGGCGGGTTGGGGTATGGCGGCATGCATCCTACTACCAATAGAGGAATTATTTATTGGTTTTCGCAAAAGCAACGAGGGACAGCAATGGGAATTAAACAAATGGGGATTACTTTTGGCTCAGCTCTCTCAGCAATTTTATTATTGCCGCTTGCTGCAAGTTATGGCTGGAGACCTGTCATGTTGATTGCATGCCTGGGTTTAATTGCGACGGGTTTGGTCGCCTTTTACCTCTATCGCGACCCTTCCAAAGAGGCGGCAGTGGCTAAGGAGAAGCCGACATTTCGATCGATTTATTCTTCCATTCTCAGTATGGCTAAAAATAAGGCCTTACTTCTCGTCAGTTTTAGTGCCATGGGTGTTAATGGATCTCAGATGTGCTTAAATACGTATCTCGTATTGTTCGCCTATGAACAGATTGGCATTAGTCTAGTATTAGCAGGGATGCTGCTCGTAATTTCTGAAATTGGCGGCTCGCTTGGTAGAGTAGGGTGGGGAGTGATTAGTGATCGTCTGTTTGATGGAAAACGGCTGATTATCCTCGTTATCATTGTCAGTATCACCTTGCTTATGAGTGTTGTTGTGGCTTTTATTCCAGTGGGAACCCCGTTTTGGGTGCTCGTCCCCATCTTTCTCGTATTTGGCTTCTCCGTTTCAGGGTTTAATGGGATATGGATGAATTTAGCCTCAGAACTCGTTCCTAAAGAGCAAACAGGATTATCAAGCGGATTCAGTATTACGCTTGGTTCGATGGGCGTTATCCTCCTTCCGCCACTGTTCGGCTTTTTAGTTGACCAAAACCAAAGCTACACATTTGGCTGGCTGCTGATTTCCGGAATCATGATCGGCGTGCTGTTCGTCTTAGCCAGCTTATATGTTGTGGCAAAAGAGAACGTTTCTTCCAACTAACATCGATACAATTTTAAAAGGAGAAAGTTGACATGAAGTTTGATCCTTCAAAACTAGAGACAAAAAACGTTTATAAATTGTTATCAGGGTCGGTTGTTCCACGCCCGATTGCCTGGGTTTCCACGACATCTGAAAACGAAATTCGTAACTTGGCTCCATTTAGCTTCTTTACGGTGGCATCAAGACAGCCGCCGATGCTCTGTATTTCGATTGGACTAGGCGTTGGGGCTAGAAAAGGAACCGTTAAAGACACACTGGAAAACATCCGTACAGGAAAAGAATTTGTTATTAACATCTCATCGACACCGCTTGGCAATGAGGTTCAAAAATCCTCTGAGAATCTGGCTCGCGAAGTGGATGAGTTCGAGGAAGCGGGGGTCACACCGGTTGCAAGTGAAAAAGTTAAACCGATGAGAATCAAGGAAGCACCAATTCAAATGGAATGTAAGCTGCACCAAATCATTGAACTTGGCAGCGACCATTTAATTATTGGGGAAATGGTGTTTTATCATATTCAAGAAGACTATTATCTTGAAAATTATAAGGTGAACTTTGAGAAACTGCGTCCCTTGGGAAGGTTGGCAGCAAGTTTTAGTGAAAGCAGGGACTTTTTCTCGTTGCCGAAAGAAGATTTAAAGTGAGATGACTGATCGTTCAAGCATCCACGCTCAAGCTTTACAAATGCTTGAGCGCGGATGTCTTTTTATTGAGATGATAAAGAAAATAACGAACTAATGCGGGCATAAAGACGTTCCAATCCATATAAAATAATTTAAAGAGGGAGGCGTTGAATTGAGGAAGATTTTATTAATCACAGACCCTGGGGTTGATGATTCGTTTGCTATTATGTATGCCCTTTTAAACCCAAACATCGAAGTGGTGGGGATTGTATGCGGATATGGGAATGTCAGTCAAGCTGACGCACTAAGGAATAGCGCCTATTTACTTAAGCTTGCAGGTAGAGAAGACATCCCACTCATCAATGGAGCAGAAGCCCCCCTTTCTTTTCCCCCTCAATATTTTTATGAGATTCATGGTTACCATGGCATAGGTGGAGTGAATACAGAGCATATTACGCCTGCTAAGGTTTATCCCTTTCAGAAGATTTTTGATTTAATTTCAACTTATGGTAAGGAGCTTACGATTGTGAATCTGTCCCGGTTCACAACATTAGCTCTTACTTTTGTTCAAGCAGGAAGTAATATCCATGAGGTGGGAGAAATCATTGTCATGGGGGGAGCCTTTTTTGTACCGGGAAATAGCAGTCCTTTAGCGGAGGCCAATGTTTATGGTGACCCTCAAGCCGCAAAAATTGTTGCTACCCGTGGAAGGGGAATCACATTTGTACCGCTTAATGTGAGTAACCGTGCCATCATCCCTCTTGACATGATTCACTATCTTTCAGAACAAACATCGACATACTTTTCTCCTATTCTTAACCCCATCATGGATTACTATAGCATCCAATATCAATCCATTATCCCCGGTATTAACGGTGCTCCTTTACACGATGTCACTTTGCTTTCATTTCTAACAAGTCAAGATCATTATAAACTCATAAGTCGGCAAGTTTTTGTTGTCGATGACGGCCCATCAAGAGGATTAACCTATGCTGATTTTCGTCCTGTTCCGGAAACTATTCCACACTACCCAATAAACAAGATTATTTTTGATTTCGAGGTGGAATACTTTGTAAATGATTTTGTGAAGACCATGAGCTCCTTCTAAATTATCTTTTAGAGGATGTTCAAAAAGTCACCAAATGATAACGGCGAATGGTTTCGTTGCTCGGTTTTTCCGGTCCTCACGTAGGAAAGGCATACGCTTTGGTCCTCAAAACTTTCACGCCTCGAACTTCTTGTGACGCGCAAGGAACGTGCTAGTGTCGACGTTCTCATTCGTCAACTTTTTGAACACACACTTTTAGACAGTAAATACATTTAAGAAATCTCAGAGGGCGAACTCCTTCTGAGATTTTTTTGCGAGCTCTAGTAATGCTAATAAACAGGAACCGTTCTATAGAAGGGAATAGCTAAGGTTTCAAAAATGGATAGAAATTAGTTTCTGAATCAGTATTCGTGATGCCGCAGTGGAAATATACTCGCTTTCCGCGGGCAAGTGTCGAGCCTCCTCAGCTCGTTCCTCGCCTAGCTTGTTCTTCCCGCAGGAGTCTCGCATATTTCCACTGCTGACATGGAGTCATTTGCCAAACTCTTATAAGAGAGTCTAAATGCAGCTTGTTGTTCATTTAATTTTGGATACGGTCTGCAGCTAATTTTGCAGCATTATAAATAAGCGTTAAGATGTCGAAAATGGACTTTCACGCGTTTTTCAGTTCGATGACGAGCGTTGTTTAGCTGAAACAATTCTATCAACAGCAGTGCGTTGTTTAAAGATGGTTTTCCAAGTCTTTGACCCGCGAGCTGCCGCTGTGTATCGACGTAAATCTGTCGTAATTTTGATTTTATAAACTTTTTGGCAGATGCGAATCATTATACAAGACTTGCGACGGTACTTTTTCCGTTTTGAATCCCTTGGGGCACAAGGGTCTTAAATTATGAAATTCATTCTTCTACGAAGTTTTTTTACAATTTTTAAAATTTACCCTTCCCATAATCGATTATCGTATTGTATAATTGTCGTACAAATTATGATAGCGCTTTCTTAAAATCTGTTTTTTTTGGGAGGAATGACATTGTCAGCATGGGATTTAGCTATTGATTTGGGATTGATTTCGGTTTTATTGTTAGTTGGTGTAGTGTTACGAGCGAAAGTGGGAATCGTCCAAAGGCTATTTATTCCGGCTAGTATCATAGCAGGGGGTATTGGTCTAACCCTAGGTCCTAACGGTCTTGATTGGTTACCCTTTTCCGGTTTGGTAAGTGAATATCCTACGGTTTTAATCGCGGTTATTTTTGGTGCGATCCCGATCGGTGCTGCCAAAGTGAATTGGAAGCAGACCTTTGGACGAGTGAGAAATATGTGGGTGTACTCGATGCTGTTAACCTTACTTATGTGGGGTGGGGGTGCGATGGTTACATACTTAATCATAGCCCGGGTATGGGATATCCCAACAGGTTTTGGACTGGTCCTTGGGGCTGGATTTCTCGGGGGGCACGGTACAGCAGCAGCAGTTGGCGAAGCTTTCAGTGGACTTGGCTGGGAGGAGGCCACAGCATTAGGCTATACTTCAGCAACGATAGGTTTAATTTGTGCTATCCTTGGTGGACTGCTGCTCATTAAGAAGAATACACGTAATAACCAGACCAATTTTATTTCCGACTTTGAAGAGCTGCCTAATGAATTACGTACAGGTTTAGTCCCTAAAGAAAACCGTCCTTCTTCAGGGGAGAATACGGTATCTAGCAACACCGTCGATCCATTATTTTTTCATATTGCCATTTTAGCGGTTGTTGTCATGGTAAGTTACTTTTTACAAGTAGGGATTGAAGCCACCTTTCCTCAGGTCAGCATTCCTCTATTAAGTCTGTCATTTGTCGTTGGTTTGCTGATGCAGTTCGTATTAAACACAACGAAAGGTAATCACTATGTGGATAAAAGAGTGATCGATCGCTTAGCCGGAACCGCTACAGATTTAATTGTTGCTTTTGGTATTACTTCTATCAATCTTGCTGTTGTGGCAGCATATGCTTGGCCGCTTCTGGCATTATTCGTTTTTGGAGTTATCTGGGCGTACTGCATTTTCCACTTTATTGCTCCACGCGTGTTCCATCGCCACTGGTTTGAAAATGCCATTTTTGGATGGGGATGGAGTACAGGTACTGTGGCAATGGGAATTGCCCTCCTGCGCATAGTCGATCCCAAATCGAAAAGTACTACCTTGGACGACTATGCTTTAGGTTATGTCGGGATGGTTCCAGTAGAGATTATGGTCATAACCTTTGGCCCTATAATGATGATGGCAGGATTCGGCGGAATATTCTCGCTTATTTTACTAGGGACAAGCGCTGTACTTATAATCATTGCCGCTAAGTCAGGCTGGCTGGCTTCTATTCAAGACACGAAGAAATTTAATAGAGACTCAAACGTTTCCTAGGAAAGGATGATAGTTTCGTATGAAAATTGAACGGAAGAAGATATCGATGCAGGTATTTGATCGTATTAAAGATCTCATTCAACAGAAAGAGTTAAAGCCAGGTGATCGACTTCCCACTGAAAAGCAATTATCAGAAATGTTTGGGGTTAGTCGAACCCCTGTGCGAGAAGCGCTGAGTGTTCTAGAAGCAAGCGGGCTAACAGTTTCTAAGCAAGGGGGAGGAAGTATTATCCAAGTCACCTCCCTAACCAATCTTATGGAAGAAACCCAGTTTGAGTTTGTTGATACAGATGAAATACTTAATCTACTAGAAACACGAATCATTCTTGAGGAAGAAGCTGCACGTTTGGCTGCTATTCGAGCCACTGCAAATGATATAGCTATGATCAAAGAAAGATTGGAAGATCTCCGTACTTCACAGAATGATAATCAAGTCGGATACAAAGAAGACATTGCGTTTCACCATGCCATTGTCAAAGCTTCTCATAATCCTATACTCATCCAAACAATCGAGAATATCATGAACCTCTATGAAAAAGCTATACGATTTTCTCTTACAAAGAACATGGGGATTAAGGAAAAGCGTGCCCAGGTGCTCAGTGAACATGAGCGAATCTATACAGCTATTCGATTAAACGATGGTGCACAATCGAGAGATGAAATGCACCACCATCTCAGTAATGCGTGTAAAAAATTTAAAGATACATTTAATCAAGCATCCAATTCTTAAATTTCTAAAGGAGAGATTACAATGATTGAAAAATCCGTACAATTTTACAGTGAAGGTTTCAAACTACAAGGCACGTTATATTTCCCAGAAGACTATGAAAATAAGGAAAAACATCCTGCGATTATAGCAAACTCTGGTTATCAAGGTGTGAACGAGTTTTATCCTCGTATGTTTGCAAAGGCAATGACGGAAAAGGGGTATATTTGTTTGGGATTTGATTATCGCGGTTTTGCTGACAGTGAAGGAGACCCGGCACGCGTTATCTTAGATGAGCAGGTAGATGATATCCGCAATGCCCTAACCTTCCTACGTACCCAAAGTGAAGTCGATCATGAGCGAATTGGTTTAATTGGATGGGGCATGGGCGGATCAAACGTTGTCCGTGTAGCTGAAAAGGAAGATGTAGCAGCCGTTGCTGCTTTAAATGGATTTTATCACGGCGAACGCTGGTTAAAGACGATTCATTCCTATGAAAATTGGTTGAATGTACTAGAGACCGTATATGAGGATCGTATTCTTCGTGTAACTACTGGGGAATCAAAGCCAGCTGATCCTTTCTTGCATTACCCACTAGATCCGGCAACTCGGGACTATGTTGATAAAGAGTTGGCTGCTAAGAAAGGCTTTGGTGGAGAGACACGCATTCAATTCTCGGATTCAATTCTAGAAATGGATGCCGAGAAGGCAGCTCAAAAATTGGAGGATACGCCTTTGTTCGTTGCTCATGGAAAAGATAACATTCTCCATCCGTTTGAAGAGTCTGTATTTCTTTTCCATAATGCAGCAAGTCCGAAAGTTTTTTATGAAATCAATGGGAAGCACAATGATTTTATGTATAGTGACCATTATGAATTTAAAGCACTAGTGGAGGAGCTGGGAACGTTTTTTGAAGAGGCTCTTCTGTCATGAACCACTTAAGCGAACACGAGGGTCTGTACCATCCACTATTAGAGGGGGCTTATGAACTTCATGTTCATAGCTCCCCTAGTGCTTTTCCTAGAAAACAGACCGATTGGGAACTGGTAGCAGAGGCTAAACAAGCTGGCATGAAAGGTTTGGTGATTAAGGCACATGAGGGGGCTACACATGATCGAGCAACCCTTATTCGTCAGCAAATTCCCGAGATGAAAGTTTATGGAGGTTTAGTTTGTAATTTGTTTACAGGAGGGTTATCTTCACATTCGGTTGATATGGCATTACGTATGGGGCAAAAGTAATCTGGATGCCTACGATATCGGCGGAACAACATGCCAACTATTTTTCCGATCATGATCAGGGGCGCTTTTTCAATAGTGAAACATCCCTGGATAACTCTGGTTCCGATTTAACCATCTTAAATGAAAAGGGCGTAGTCAAAGATGAAGTGAAACGGATCCTTTATTTGATCGCTTCCTACGATGCTGTGCTTGCAACGGGCCATTTATCTCCTGATGAAGTGGATCTTTTAGTAGAAGAAGCACGAATGATCGGTGTCAAACGAATCCTAATTCAACACGCCGATTTAGGAATTGCCCAAATTCCGATCGATTTACAAAGAAAGTTAGCGAATCAAGGGTGCCTGATCGAAAAGTGCTATTTAGCATGTGGAGAAGACTTTAATAACCTGACGATTTCACAAATGGCTCAGTCTATTCAAACCATTGGGTCAAAATCTTGTGTTCTAGTTACTGACTTCGGGCAGCCTCATAACCCTACACCTGTTCAAGGGCTAAGTGACTTTGTTGCACAGTTACTGAAGGAAGGAATAGGGGAAGAGAGTGTGAGAGAAATGATTGTAACGAACCCTGAATATTTGTTGTTTTGAGGTGAAGAGGATGAAAAGGAGCGTAAATAAGTGAGTAATTGGATCGAAGCTCTAAAAAAAGAAATACCAGAGGGTCAAATCATGACCGAATTAGCTGATCGATATAGTTATAGTTTTGATGCTTCCTTTGGTGAATATCTTCCAGACGTCGTCGTTCAAGCTAAAAATAAACAGGAAGTTGTTTATATCGTGAAAGTGGCCAATCAATTCGGTATCCCTATCTATCCCCGGGGACAGGGGACATGTTTAAGTGGCGGGCCGTTACCAGTTTACGGAGGAATGGTGCTTGATCTTTCTCAATGGCCTGAACAGATCACCTTGAATGTTGAAGATCTAACTATTAACGTATCCCCGAGCGTTCTGACAGCCCGTATAAACGAAGAAGCTGAGAAACATGGTCTTATGTATGCACCTGATCCGAGCAGTGCTCATGTAGCAACAATAGGAGGAAATCTTGCAGAGAACTCCGGGGGCCCTCGTGGCCTGAAGTACGGAGTGACCAAAGATTTTGTCATAGGTCTTGAACTCGTGACGCCTGAGGGTGAAGTCATTCGTACAGGAGGTCAAACGATTAAAAATGTAACCGGCTTTGACCTGACCAAATTGATTGTCGGATCTGAAGGGACGCTGGGTGTCATTACGGAAGCAACCTTAAAACTTATCCCTAAACCTCCTGCTGTACAAACCATTATGGTTGAATTTGATCATGTACGAACAGCCGGGCAGGCGATATCGCGTACCTTAACGTCTGGGATCTTACCTTCGAAAATGGAGTTTATGGATCAGGCATGTATTCAAGCTGTTGAGAATTTTAAGCCATCGGGACTCCCGGTTGATGCAAAAGCCATTGTAATTATTGAGTTAGACGGACATCCACAAACGCTTGATGTGGAAACGAAACTCGTCCAAAACATTATGTCTTCCATTGGTGCTACGAATTTAATCATTCCGAAAACGAAAGAAGAAGCGGATAAAATTTGGCATGCAAGAAAACAGGTATCACCTGCCATCGCTAAAATTAAGCCGACAAAGGTATCTGAAGATGCAACGGTTCCTCGCAGTAAGATTCCTGAGATGATGGATCGATTACATGATATTAAGAATAAGTACAATGTTGAAGTCGTTGTCTTTGGTCATGCCGGTGATGGAAACCTTCATCCAAATATTTTATGTGATAAAAGGGATCAAGAAGAAATGGGACGTGTAGAGCAAGCTGTAGAAGAAGTCTTTCAAGCAGCTATCGACCTAGGAGGCACCTTATCTGGCGAACATGGAATCGGTACAATGAAAGCGCCATTTATGGAAAAAGAACTTGGAGAAGTTGGTTTAGACATGATGAAACGGATTAAAGACAGCTGGGATCCAAATGGAATTATGAATCCAGGGAAAATTTTCCCTGAGAAAGGCCAAAAGCTGGTGTTAACAGATGAGTGATGTTCAAACCCTTCAAGAAAAAATCAACTATGATAAAACATTTGATTGTGTCCAATGTGGGTACTGTCTACCTGCCTGTCCCACTTATGAAACGATGGAGAGAGAAACTCATTCTCCTCGTGGACGCATAAATCTTGTAAAGCTTGTAGCGGAGGGAAAAGCATCTATCAAGGATTTACAAGAACCAATTGAAAAGTGTCTTGGATGTATGGCCTGTACAACGGTCTGCCCTACGAATGTTCAGTATGGACAAATTTTAGAAGGAGCCAAAGAGGTGATCGAGGATCATCAAGTGAAATCTGTATGGCAGAAAAAAACGGAAGATTTCCTGTTTGAGTCATTTTTCCCCTCTGGCAAATGGATGAATACGTTAGGGAACTTGACTTGGTTTTATCAAAGAACAGGTCTGCAGGCTTTTGCAAATTTGCTGTCTTTAACAAAATTAGCTCCGCTTCATTTGGACCAGTTTGAACAAGTGATTCCAGTGCAGCCTTCTCCAAAAGAACGCGCCAAACGTGCCAAACGTTATATGCGTAAAAGGCCAGCGACGGCTAAGGTTGCCTTCTTTACAGGGTGTGTAATGGATAGTGTGTTTTTTGAGACCAACCAAAACACGATTGAATTGCTTTTGCGAAGTGGGCTAGAAGTCGTTCTTCCTGAACAGCAAACCTGTTGCGGTGCTCTACATGCACACTCAGGGAAGATCAATGATTCTAGAGAATTAGCCAAACGCAATATTGAAGCTTTTGAGGAAGAGAAGGCGGATTATATTGTAAACAATGCGGGAGGCTGTGGGGCGCGGTTGATCGAATATCATCATTTATTTGAAGAAGGGACCTCATGGCATGAGCGAGCCAAGCAGTTTGTTTCCAAAGTGAAAGACATTTCAGAAGTGTTGGTAGAAGTAGACGAATTAGAATTCACAACACCCATTGATTATACGGTTACCTACCAACCATCGTGCCATATGACAAACGTACAAGGTGTAAAAAGCCCGCCATTGGAGCTGATAAGGAAAATCCCCGGGATTACGTTAAAAGAATTAGACCGTCCTGACTTTTGCTGCGGATCAGCAGGCATTTATAACATCATTAATTACGAAGAATCAATGGATATATTGGATGTAAAAATGAAAGATGTATGTAGGATTGATCCAGGTTCCATTGTAACAACGAACCCTGGGTGCCTACTGCAGATGAAACTAGGGATTGAGCGGGAAAAGGTCAGCGACGGAATGGAAGCTGTTCATCTTGTAGATCTATTAATGGAAGCATCCCCTGTGGCCAGGCAGGATGGGCCTAGACAGACGCCGTTTCAAAAGGGATCAGAGTAAGGTCAATATGTTACTCAGTAAACTTTGTAACTTCATAGATTTCACTTCAAACCCAGATACCGCACATATAACAGCACGGTGTCTGGGTTTAATTTATGAAAGGGAGGCTCACAATGAGTAAAAAAGCGCTGAATATAACGGTTTTGTCCATAGTAGCCGCAGTTTTCGTCATTTTTTTCTATCAATCCGGTTCTATTAAACAGGCAACTGGTAGCCAAGATACGAAAACGGAAAGAGGAGAGATGCAAACTTCTCCCTTTAAAGTAGCGACTCTCCAATTTAATCCCACCTTGAACGAAAGGAAAAAGAACGTTAAAGAGTTATCACGTGTGGCTGAAAAAGCTTTTGAAAATGGTGCGAAATTGGTCGTAGCACCAGAGATGGCTACAACAGGTTATATGTATGAAGATCGGGAAGCCATCGAACCTTTCGTTGATACAATACCAGGAAAAACCACGGCTACATTCGCCAAGATAGCCAAAGAGAATCATGGATATATCGTCTTTGGCATGGCAGAAGTAGATGAAAAAACAGGTCTTTATTACAACTCAGCGGTATTAATCGGTCCAGACGGGTACATAGGCAAATATAGAAAAACCCAGATGTGGGAAACGGAAATGCACTGGGCTGCATGGGGAGATATGGGTGTACCTGTATTTGATACGGTTATTGGAAAGATTGCCATTAACATATGCATGGACTCAGCTTACTTTGAAACGGCAAGACTAGCGGGTATTAAGGGAGCTGATATTATGGCTTTCCCTACAAATTCCTCAGCCCAAACGATATCTGCTCTCCCCGCAAGAGCACAGCAGAACGGGATGTATATTGTCAGCGCAAACCGCTCCAATACAGAAAAAGGGTTTCACATGATAGGGGGAAGTGCAGTTTGGTCTCCCACAGGTGAAAAGCTGGCTGAAGCTCCCATAGCTATGACAAAAGAAGAAGCGATTGAAGAAACAGTTATTGAATACGCAGAAATCGATCTGAAACAATATGAAAACGAAAATAAGGAGCGATTAGAGCGTAGACGTCCAGAACTGTATAAAGAATTAATGCACAAAGTCGCTCCTTGGAACTCTACAAAAACCACAACATCCCATCATGTAAATGTAGCAGCTCTACAATATGAACCTGTCGCTTTGGATAAAGCAAAAAATATGGAGAAGGTTTCTCATTTGATCGAGCAAGCAACACGTGAAAATCAATCCTTGGATTTAGTCGTCCTGCCGGAAACCTCGTTAATCGGACCTGTGGATAAGAAAAGCAAAAAAGACATTCGTTCATTGGCAGAGACGGAACAAGGCCAAACAAAGAAATTTATGGCTGACCTGGCCACAGCAAATGATATAGCCATTGTTTACGGTTTCGTTGAAAAAGAAGAGAATAAGTTGTATAACTCGGCAATGCTTATTGATAAAAACGGCAATAAGGCTGGAAAATACCGAAAGACTCACTTAAACGAAAGTGACAAGGCGTGGGCCGAAGCTGGAGCAAAGCTGCCTGTCTTTGAAACGGAAGATCTGGGAAGAATCGGAATCTTAATTGGGGAAGACGCTGCTTTCCCTGAAACCGCGGGTGTCCTGGCCGTTAATAGGGCCGATATGATTGCTATTCCTTCAGCGTGGCACGGGCAATATGGCGGGAAAATGGAAATCAACCGAGCTATTTCCAAGAACCCTTATCCTGATAACGCAATGGTGACATGGGATGCTGTCGCCATCGGTGCCCAGGCGTATACGGTTGTAGCAAACTTTATCGGAACAGATAAAGATTACTTAGGCGGGTCTGGTCTATACACCCTTGATCCACTATATGGTCTTGATCAACCAGTTGTGGCTTCGATGGGTGAAGAAGAAGTAATTACGGCGGAATTTGACACACTGCAATCAGATCGGTGGTTTAATCAAGAAAAATTACTGCAGTCTCGGCAAACCCCTTATTTTAAACCACTTATAATAGAATCCTCTAGCCAGGAGTCAAATTCTGATCTTGATGAGGCAGCGTGACGAATATAGATTGTGATTAGAAATGAACATTCCTTGGCAAGCATCCACACTTTAGCTTTGAATAATAAGCCCGAGTGTGGATGCTTTTTGATATGCATAACTTGAGGACATGCTGTGAATCTACTTCTACAATAATATATGCTAGGCTATATGGTTTTCTTGGCAACAGAGGAATAGATCAGGTATAATTAGGCAATCCCTAGTAGTGTAAGGAAATATTAGAAACTGCAATTGGACCTTTCTAGTCCATAAACATTTTGAACATCCTCTTTAAGGTAGAAAGTTGCCCCAACACAAGGGGTTTGAATCGAAGTGTACACATAGGATGCTCATGAATTGTCAAGGAGGAGGAGATAACATGTCTAATGAAAAAGACTATGAAAAAGAATTAAAGAACTTTGATTCTTCTGAAGCTATTAAAGGGAAGGAAAAGCATTTTTCTGAGAATAAATATGTTGCAAAGTTACTGAAATATGCCAAGAAAATGGGAGTCAAAATATCCTATTATAGTTTACTTTTATTCTATGCATTTAAAAATCCGGCCACTCCTAAATCAACTAAAGTGACTATAGCGGGTGCATTAGGATACTTGATTCTGCCAATAGATCTTATTCCAGACTTCATTCCAGTCGCAGGGTTTGCAGATGATGCGATGGTCATCGTTTATGCACTATCTAAAATAAAGCCATATATTGATGATTCGATTAAACAACAAGCGGATGAACGAATGAGGAAGATCTTTGGTGAAAACTATGATGGAGATAATGAAATAGAAGAAAACTTTAAACCGCAGCAGACGGACTAATTTTGAGAGGGAATAACCTACTTACCTCGCAATGCTATTAATTAAGCAACCGTACTCGGCCTTGACAAACGCTGAGTGTGGTTGCTTTTTTTGAACACTAATGAATATATAGGAAGCCAAGAACAGAGAATTTATAAGAACCTAATAGGTCAGCATCTTTTAACCACAAAAATGGACGCTATCCCTATTAAGGATCACGCCCATAAAATGTTCAGCTTTCTAGTCCAAAGTATTAAACCTACCCGCTTCATAGTTTCTCTGTCTGATCATCTGTTTCCCACTTTCGACGATAAACCATTTTCGAAAGGATAACTCCGAGCTCATATAAGACAATCAAAGGTCCAAGAACAATGATTTGAGAGAGCAGATCGGGTGGTGTGATGAGAGCAGAAACAATGGCCATCAGAAGATACCCATATTTTCTGATTTCTCCTAATTTACTCGGTGTCACGATCCCGATCGCTGTCAAAAACATCAGTAGCAATGGTACTTCAAATAAGAAACCAAGTGGGATGGATGTCATCAACATAAAGGAGAAGTATTCTTTAGCTGTGATCATCATCTCAAAATTTTGAGAGCCGATATTCATGAGAAACCCATAGACCGTTGGGAATACTATGAAAAATCCGAAAGCGACACCCGCCAAAAAGCTGATCAATATACCTGGGATAAACGATAAAGTTGTTTTGCTTTCTTTCGTTGTCATAGCAGGTTTGACAAACTTCCAGGCTTGGTACCCAATAAATGGCGCTGATAGTCCAAGACTCAAGCTTCCTGCTATCCCGGTATAAAACCTTATAACGTCTAGTGGTCCGAGCATGACGAGTTTGTTTCCGTCAGTTACTAAAGGGATTACGTAATTAATGGAAACTAGAATGGCAACAAAACAAACGATGAAGAAGATGGCCGAGCTAATAATCGCCCTTCTTAGGTCGGTAATGTGCTCGACCAGTGTCTGTTCTTCTTCTTTCAGCAGTTGCTTATCCAAGTGTGCTTCGTGCATCATCGATTCCCCCCGGAACGTTAAGATGGATGATCTTTATTCTCGTCTTTCGTTGCGTCAACAATCTTCTTCTGTTCATTATCCTCATCATTCATCAGGCTATTGGCTGACTTTTTGAACTCAGACAGAGTCTGCCCGAATGCTGAGCCAATTTCGGGTAATTTTTTAGGCCCGAAAATAATTAAAGTTACAACAAGGATAATAATTAAACCCGGAATACCTATATTCGCTATGCCCATCTTGATCGCTCCTTTTGTATTGTGGATGTGTAGGGCCAGGGCACGTGGTTCAAATGATACGCTGACCCTAAAAGCTTGTCTTTTTTAGCATGTTACTTTATTGGCCAATCCATACCTTATACATGTTCGCTATTGCTTTGAACCTTCACCAGTTGTCCTTTTTGTTCTCTAAACTTAGCAATTCCTTCGGCTGCACGATACGCCAAAGCCCCGACAGTACCGGTTGGGTTATAGCCGCCGTTATGAGCGAAAGAGGAAGCTCCAATCACAAACAAGTTGTCCACATCCCACATTTGTGAGTAATTATTGACAGCCGATGTTTCAGGATCGCCGCCCATGATCACTCCGCCAGTATTATGGGTAGTTTGATAAGGGACAATGCTGTAGTGGTCACTGATTTCCCTTGGTTCTACCTTACTTGCACCCATTTCTTTTGCTATGGCTGCACATTTCTCACTAAGGTAGTTGTGCAGATTTTTATCCTGTTCTGTAAAGTCATACGTCAATCTGAGAAGCGGGTATCCAAAGATATCCTTATAATCCGGGTCCAGGCTTAAATAGTTGTTACGATGGGGCATGGATGCACCCTGGGCCCTATCGATAAGTTACGATGATAATATTTGATCGACTCAGCTTTAAACTGTTTTCCCCAGTTCGGTGTGTCTTTAGGTACTGTGTTGTTATTAATCGGGCGCTGGCCTGTTTGAGTGATGGATACAGATCCGCCATGGATGAAGTTTACATCGGAATGGTCAAAATTATCACCATTATAATTATCAACAGTGGCTCCAAGCGACCCCGCACCCATATAGGAATTGAATTTTTCTTCCTCAAAGAAAGCCGTAGCCCCAGGTAAAATTTGATAGCAATAATTTTTGCCGATAACACCTGAACGTTTCTCGGGATCGTAAGGGCGACCCACTCCAGAGTTCAACAGCAAACGGACGTTGTTCATCACATAGCTCGTGAGGACAACGATATCTGCAGGCTGGATAAATTCTTCCCCAGTTTGCAGGTCAACATATTTGACACCTGTTGCCTTATTCCCGTCATACATGACTTCTGTGACATTAGCGTGTGTCCGCAATTCAAAGTTCCCTGTTTTTTGAGCGGTTGGGATGACCGTAACGTTTGGCGAAGACTTGGCACCGTATTCACAGCCGAAACGTTCACAAAAACCGCAATACTGGCATTGAGCAATCGTTTGGCCGTCAGGGTTCTCATAAGTTTGAGACATATTGCCTGATGGCATATGGAAAGGGCTGAGATCTAAATTCTTGGCTGCATCCTTAAACCGCTTTGTGATAGGTGTTTCTTTCATTGGCGGGTTTGGATATGGGTTGTTTCTTGGTGCACTAAACTCATTTTCTTCACCGCTTATACCAGTCGTCTGTTCAAACTTGTAGAAATAGGGCTCCAGTTCATCATATGTGATGCCCCAATCTTGAATGGTGTACTCGTCACCTAGCTTATTTTTTCCGTATTTCTTTTCGGTTATGGATTTAATCTCAAGATCATAGGGTAAGAAACGCCACGTTTGTCCATTCCAGTGGACACCTGCCCCGCCAAGTCCTTCACCAAGCAGGAAGGAACCTAACTGACGCATCGGAAGAGCACGGGTATCTCTATCATTCCTAAATGTAATAGTTTCTCGAGATAAATCTTGCATCAATTCATAACGGATTGCATATCGATATTCATCATGAATATGTTGAAAGTCATCTGTTGATCTGGCTTTTCCACGTTCCAGACCAACGACTTGAGCCCCCTTCTTCGCAAGCTCAGCTCCAATGATACCGCCTGTCCATCCGACTCCTACTGTAACAATCTCGACCTTATCTAATGTTGTAGCCATATTTAATCCTACACTCCTTTATTACGATTTCAGATGTGCTCTCAAAGCTCTCGGTTCTTTTTTAATGAATTTTTCTTTCCCAATCTCATTAAGATAGCTCATATAGTTACCTGGGTACTCCTTCATCATCCAACCTTCCATATTGCCATTGCCTCCGTAAAGCGGATCTGAATAAGCGCCTTCAATCGTAGCCGAACGCAGAAGCTCAAAGAAGGTAGTTGGTGTAACACCTTTCAATTTCACATCGCCATCTTGAAACTTTTGCAGGATTTTGTCTTGCTGCTCCCCTTCAAGATCAACAAAATTGGCATCAAAGTCATTTTTACTTTCATTCTGTATCGCTTTAATGCCGACATCGAACACTTCATGACGTTTAAGCCTGGTTTGATAGCCTTGGAAGTCAGAACCTGGATAGAATGGTCCCCGCATATACTCTCTATCATTATGGCCATAGGATCCAGCCAACTGGTGATCAATAAAAAATGGCACGCCCAGCTTGACGGCGCCTGGGCCGTTATCATCCTCAGGGAAGATCCTTTCTGTTGCTGCGCTTAGTACCGCAAATTCTTTTTGATTAGTAAAATGCATTAAGGCATGGTTGAAATCAGGTGGAGCATCGGATTGTGATTCATTTTTCACCTCTTGATTATCACCTAAGAGATTTCTTCCAATAAGAGTACCGATGAATCCGCCACCGATTGCTCCCCCGGCTGCATAGCTTGAATTTTTGATAAACCGGCGACGAGACATGGTAGAACGTTCGTTGTTTTCTGCCATCTTCGTGCCTCCTTCCAATAAGTTAAATACCTGTTTGTAACACTCTAACCATTAGCAGGAAAGGTTATACTTATAAATACGAGAATAGATGGAGCGATAGCTTACTAGAGGGACGGAGGGAGATACTTCAAACCATCAATACAAAAAGGATCTTATTTATGTGAGTGTTGTGTAGGTATTCAACAAAAAATCATAAAAGAATGTCACTTTTGATTTCGACTCAAGAAAGGAATATTCTAAATTAATATAGGCGAATGATGATCATCATTGTCTTTTCTTGAAAAACGACCCCATGTTTTGATGTTTTTTAAAAGTCTTTAGCGATGATTCATATGGAAGGAAGAACAGTTACATGAAGGAGGCAAGATATTGGCTTATTTTTTTGTAGGGATGGCGGGGTTTCTAGGAGCTTCATTCAGGTATATTATTGGGATAGTGCTCTACGATGCAGATGTATATTTTCCGTTTTCAACATTATTTGTAAATTTACTTGGAAGCTTTTTTCTTGCTTGGTTTACCTTTGAATTATTTAATAAGTTTTCTCTATCATCGAAAATGGAAGTCGCTATAGGTACAGGATTTGTAGGATCATTCACAACATTTTCCACTCTTAGTATTGAAACGGTTTTAATGCTTGAAAAAGGGATTACATCCTGGCTGTGATTTATGTGTTGGCCAGTATTAGTGGGGGATTGCTCTTAACTAATGTAGGTTTTGTTGTGGCAAAAAGGAGGAAAAGGGTATGAGTTTTTTTATTAAAGTGCTTCTAGTTGGAGTGGGAGGTTTTGTTGGAGCTGGATTACGGTTTGCAATCAGCCAATTTGTTAATAAAAAGTACTCATTGAATCTGCCTGTTGCCACGTTAATTGTAAACTTAGTCGGATCCTTTCTCTTAGGATTTCTTATTGGTTCAGAAGTAACGGAGCCTATCTACCTGTTGTGTGGGGTTGGACTGATGGGGTCATTTACCACATTTTCAACGTTTAAACTTGAGGGGATACAGCTGCATATAAAAAAACGTTGGAAAGTGCTTATACTTTATAATGTTGTAAGTTACGGTGGCGGCATTTTATTGGCTTTTATCGGTTTTGGAATAGGCCAATTTTATTTCTGACTATTAAACAAGATGACCTAAAAAGCTATTCTATTAATTATTCTACTTTAATATCAGCCTTACATATAGCGTTATAACCATATCCCTTTCTATTCCAGAAAGCCTCTAAGGGTTGTGTGCGCCCCATCGAAGCCGTCGCCCTTGAACATCGGGAAACACAAACCCCTTGTAAGGATATAGGGTTTCCCTTAATAATGTTCATCTTTTTTTGACCATAGTCAGCATCCTCCTGTTGGTGACAAACCACAATTTTTGCCTCTATAATCTATGCCTCAGGAAATGTCCTTATTTCTGTTTGAAGAACGTTTGCTAAGCTTATTGTTGGTTTGCGGGAGAGTTTTGGGGATAGGGGCGACTGTAAGGGGATGTTTGTTCCTATGATCCCTTCATATTTACAATTTCTCTTGATGTATGGATTATTTAATAACATGGAAGAGCCCACATTTGGCGAACGAAAATGCGGGGTCGACTGTTAAGTATTTATTTCCGCAATCCCTTCTTATAAAACATACCTCCAGAAAAATAAAATAGAACAGACGATTAATGTTATCCATACGATCGATAGGGGATCCCTACTTTAAGCAAATCCCGATCCGTAAAATATCCATAAGAATAACTAATCAAATGCACAGGTGACTGCGTAATCAAAAAAAATCCTGGTATCCCAGTCAGGAATACAGCCATCGCTACAACCAACGGTGAAAAACCAGTCAGACTCTCACCTATATTAATAGATAACGGGATCATTATGGTTAGAAAACCTAGGATATTCACAAAAATAATTCTAATCAGTGCGGTACATAGAACTAAGATCAATAGGACAAGAATAGCTGATTGTGATGATACGGAATAGACAAGAAAGTCAGCGATCCATTCAATCGTTCCGGTTTTGATCAGCATACCTGATACCATGAGTGTGCTTGCAAAGAACAGCATCATGTCCCAATTGATAGATTTCTTAGCTTGTTCCCATTTCCAAACACCTATTCTTGGGAAGATGGTTAATACGGCCCCTAACAAACCGACGAGAGGGATGGAGAAGCCGTGCAGTGTTTGTGTGGCCCATAGAATTAACGTTAACCCCATAATAGTAATAACTTTTTTCTCTGCTAGACTTAGTCGGCCTAATTCTGCTAATCGTTCTTCTAGTAATTGCAGCAAATGCTGTTTATCAATGTTTTCTGGTGGAAAGTAATGCAGAAAGATAAGCCATAACAAGATGATAAATACGAGAATAGGGGGAGCGAAGTACAGGATCCACGTAAGATAGTTCAGGTTCGTTGAAATACTTGAGAAAAGGCCAAATGTATAGATCGTTGAGCTTGCTCCCGTAGCGACAAAGGCCCCTGAAATAGCAGCTAAATAGCTTATCCCAATAAATAAGGCTTTTGCTAAGTTTTTCCCTTCGTTAATTTCCTTTAAATTTTTAAGTAAGCGATCAAGTACTGACGTGACAAGGTTGGCTTTGCCTACGTTTGATGGGATTAAAACCGATAGAACGAGCATTAGGAAAAAAGAAATCAGAATCAAGCCTCGGCCGGAGCCTCCAGATATTTTTAACAATTGAAAAGAAACACGGCTTGCGAGTCCTGTTTCGATAAAAGCGTGTGAAATAATAAAGGTCGCAAATAAAAGCCATACAATTTCCGAACTAAAGTAGGCTAAGGTTTCCGAGTACGTAAAAAAATGAAACGATAGCAGCAGGAAAAATAATAGGGAGCTATACGCTAATGGGAAAACGCGGCCGATCCATAGGATTTGAATGATGGCTAGGGCCGCGATCGCCTGCAGTTTGATATCCCAGATGAAAATCGGCGTAAAAAACAATAAATAGATGATGAATGCTAGCGCTAATAATAGTGGTCTTTTGTTCATTTCGCATGCTCCTATGTAAGAGTAAAAGCCACCATGAGTTAGGTGGCTTTAGTCTGCTTAAGAAGTGATGTTTGTATTTTTGTTTTGTACGTAAGAGGCGGCGGAAGCACCGGCCGTTTTACCAAAAACCGCTCCTGACATTAATCCAGATCCTCCAGGATAATTCCCATAGAAGATGCCGCCGACCATTTCCCCAGCAGCAAATAATCCTGAAATCGGCTCACGATCTTCATTTAACACTTCGCCTTCTGTGTTAACGTGCAATCCCCCAAACGCAAAGGTAATGCCGCATGTGACAGGGAAGGCATAGAAGGGTCCTTGCTCAATGGGCAGAGCCCAATTTGTTTTTGGCGGTGTAAGGTCTGTTGTTCCTTTTCCATCTTTGACGGTTGGGTTGTAGTAGCCTTCTTTTACCGCATCATTATATTCTGAGATTGTTTTGAGAAACTGTTCCTTGTTCACATCTAGTTTCTCCACTAACTCTTCAAGTGTGTCGGCCTGATAATAGGTGGCTTCCTCAAGGTTGTATTCTTTACGCAGCATCGGACGGACTTGCTGGTCGTAGAATTGATAAGCAACGTGATCAGGCTGCTTTAGTATTTCCCTGCCATATTTAGCATAGGTATAATTTCTGAAATCGGCTCCTTCATCGACAAATCGTTTGCCCTCTTTATTGAGCATAATGCTTAATGGGTAGGAATGTTTTTTAAAAATGTCCCCAGGCTTCGTGAAGTCCCCCACCTTTGGAGCATTGTAGTCTGTTCCAATCGAATGGCAACCTGCCCATTCGCCATGCCTTTGGGCGCCAATCGCAAGGGCCATTGTTAATCCGTCACCTGTGTTAAATTCCGTGCCCCGGACAATCGCTGCTTCCCATTCCTTACCTATATGCTCTGCACGCATCTGTTTATTGGCTTCAAAGCTTCCACACGCAAGCACAGCGCTGGCTGTAGATATTTCAACGGTTTGCTCGTTTTGTGCGAGAACAATAGATGTGATCTGATTGTTCTCCGTTTTAAGTTCAATCGCTTGTGAGTCGTACCAAACGTCAACTCCTAGTTTCTCAGCTCGTTCAAATAATGTTTTCATCAATCCCATACCAATGTTCTTCGTTTTTACAGGAAGCCCGCCCCAGAAGTGGTATTGTCCTTCTTTTTCAAAAGATTGATTGTTGTAATTTAGCTCAAATTCAACACCATGCTCTCTCATCCAGGAGATCGTTTGATAAGATTCGTTGACTAAATGGTTCGCTAATTCTGGGGTACTTTTCCCACCAGTCACTCTCAATAAATCATCATAGTAATTGTTCGTGCTATATTCAGGCATGACAATGTTGGCAGCTTCCTCATCCGATAAATCAGGCATAAGCTTTCTTATGTCACTAAGGTCATTGTAGGCAAAACGAATCGCGCCATCGGTGAAATACGAGTTGCCGCCACGTTTATGTTCTGGTGCTTTTTCAAGAACTAATACATTTGCCCCAGCTTCGCGGGCGGAAATGGCCGCACACAAGGCGGCATTTCCTGCTCCAACGACAACTAAATCATAGCTTGATGAGTGTGTAGAGTGATTTGACATCAATGGTTCCTCCTCAGGAAGATTTTGTGATTTGATCTTTTTGGCTATTTTGTCTTTTTTTATTAACGAGCTTAATAATAAGCGGATATAACAGTGACAACAATGTAAGTATGATCAAGGTAATGCTTACTCCAGAAGAGAAGAAGATGCCGATGCTTCCATTTGATGATAATAGGGCCATCCGAAAGTTTTGCTCCATATCAACTCCGACGATTAAGGCAAGCACAAGTGGTGCAATCGGAAAATCAAGAACCTTCATCATTAAACCGAAAATTCCAAATACAAGGAGTAAGAAAAAGTCGATCGTTGAATAGCTTAATGTGTAGGTTCCAATAAAAGCTAACAAGACAATGATTGGGTAGAGCACTTTTGCCGGTGTATCAAGGATTTTGACAAGCAACCCTACAAGAAGGATGTTGATAATAACTAAGGCTATATTTCCAATAAACATACTATTGATTAATGCCCAAGCTGTCTCGGGCTGTTGTTCGAATAATAGTGGGCCCGGTCTTAAACCAAGCATAATGAGCGCACCAAGCATGACGGCCGTTGTTCCGGAACCAGGGATTCCCATCGTAAGAAGCGGGATCATGGCACCTACAGAGGCAGCGTTGTTAGCTGACTCCGGCGCTGCTAGGCCTTCAACAGCACCTTCCCCAAATTCCTCGGGTTTTTTAGAAATTTGTTTTTCGGTGGTATAACCAATCATTGATGCGATCGAACCCCCGGCTCCAGGTAGTACACCGACCAGGAACCCTAAAGGACCGCTCCGCAAGATTGGCCATTTAGATCGTTTCCATTGTTCCTTTGAAAACCAAACCTTGCCAACTTTTTTCTTTTCCTTTTTTTGTTGGTCAATGTTAAGAAAATTATAGAGAACTTCGCCAATGGCATACACACCAATGATGACAATTAGAAAATCGATGCCCTCACTTAAATGGGGGAAGCCCATTGTAAATCGATATACACCTGTTTGGGTGTCGATACCAACTGTACTTAAGGCAAGTCCAATCATCATAGCTAGAAACCCTTTGACCATTTTTCCAATCGATAGAGCGACAATGGCTGACAGGGTGAGCAGCATTAATAGAAAATATTCTGCCGGGCCGAACTTTAGAGCAAAGTTGGCTAAGGGTTCAGCGAGAAAGATAAAACCGACAACGGCAATCATACCCCCGATGAAGGAGGCAACAGCAGATATCGCTAATGCTTGCCCGGCCTGCCCTTTTTTCGCCATGGGATAGCCATCAAATGTCGCTGCAATCGCAGATCCATCACCAGGTGTATTGAGGAGAATCGAGCTTCGTGAGCCTCCATACATCGCACCGTAATAGATAGCCGCCATTAAAATAATCGCACTGACTGGATTCATCCCAAACGTAACGGGGATTAATACGGCAACAGCAGTCGCTGGACCTAGACCGGGAAGCATTCCGACAACAGTTCCTAGAAACCCACCAATAATAATCCACATAATATTAATAGGTTCTAAAGCAATCGAAAGTCCTTCCACAAAACTACTTACATCCATTTGATCACCTCCTAAGGTAAACTGACTCCAAGTAATACACTAAATGCATACCATGAAATAAATGAGAAACTAATAGTAACAATGATATTAACCAGCCATTTTTTCAGGCCATTAATATAAAAGAGAAGGGCACCTAAGTAAATGATGGTTGAGAATAGGAAACCGATGCGGTCAAAAATTAAGGCATAAATCCCACCGAACAGGAGAGTAAATCCAATCAATTTAGGTGTTCTTCCAGAAAGGATCTGTTTGATATATTCATTTTCTTTATGAAAGTTCTTCAGTTCTTGAAAGAAATAAATGACACTAAAAATTAACATGATGATACTTAATCCTGCCGGAAAATAAATAGGTGCATTTGGGTTACCTAAGTTCGCCTTTGGTAGATTGAGTGAGGCGATTAGGAAAACGATACTGAATATAATTAAGAAGGTAGGGACGCCCATTTTAATGGTTTTCACTAACTATTCACCTCTTTTATTAGAAATAAATGCCTGCTGCCATATACTCCGACAACAGGCAATATCCATTGATTAGTTAACTAATCCAGAGTCTTCTATGAGTTGTTTGTATAAATCATGCTGTTCTTGTAAAAAGGCTTTTGTTTCTTCGCTATTTTTGTAAAAACCTTCCCAGTCATTGTTTTTTAAGACTTTCTTCCATTCTTCTGTTTCTACCATTTTGCTTAATTTCTCATCCCAGAAAGCAATTTGTTCTTCTGTCATATCAGGTGGTCCCATCAGACCTCTCCAGTGAGGGAAGACCAAGTCGACTCCTTGCTCTTTCCAAGTCGGTACATCTTCGATTCCTTCGATTGGTTTCTCAGAGGACACGGCTAAAATCTCAAGTTTGTCAGCAATGTGCTGATCTTTTACTTCAGATAGTGAGGTAGTTACTGCGTCAACATGACCACCAAGCAGGGCTGTTACGACATCTCCGCCACCCTCATAAACAAGGAAGTTCAACTTGGAGGGGTCTATGCCATATTCGCTGGCAGCTTGGACGATCGAGAGGTGGTCATCATTTCCGAGCCCAGGGCCTACACCGATTTTGATAGAACTAGGATCTTTCTTTAATGCTTCCATGAATTCTTTAGCTGACTTAAATTTCGAATCTTTAGGAACAGCAAGGGATTGCCATTCTGTGGCTAGTGTAGCGATTGGAGTGAAATCTTTGTAAGTCAACTCACTCTGACCCAGAAGATTGTTTGTTAACACTAGGCTTGAGTTAACAGCTAGGGAGTGGGCATCCTGGTTTTCTAAGTATTTCCATCCAACTTCTCCACCGCCGCCTGGTTTATTAATGACATTAATGTTCTCTTCAACCAAACCTTGTCCGGAAAGAACTTTTTTAAGTGAACGTGCAGTTAAGTCCCATCCGCCGCCTGGTGAAGCGGGTGCTACAATCTCAAGATTTTTGGTAGGATATTCCTGACTGCTTGAAGCATTTCCTGAACAGGCTGTCATCAAGAGAAGAAGTAATAATAGAGGAATCATTCCAAACTTTCGCATACAAACACTCCTTTAAAATTTTTTAGTCTAGCCTCACCTAACAGTACTGTGTTTATAAACGGTGTGAATGACTAATTAAATTCATCTTACCCTTACAAGTAAATCAGTGTAAACGTTTTCAAAATAATGTGTTTTATATAATTAAAAAACATTTTGTGCATTAAGTTCACAAAATGTTTCTAGTATTTATAAGATTTAATCAATTTGTTGGTTGCTGTAATAGCGACGTTCAGGACGGCCAACAATTCCATAAACTTGTTCAACAGATGCTTCATTTATCCCTACTAGATACTCCAGGTATCTTCGGGCAGTTGTTCTCGATGCACCGATTCTTTCTCCAGCTTTTTCAGAAGTGATTCCATCATTTTCCCGCATAAGAATGGTCTTTATTTTTTCTAGTGTTCTAAAGTCAATGCCAGTAGGGAGGGAAGGGACATCTTGTTCTTTTTGCCCCGAGCCAGAACCGAATACTTGTTCAAGAATGTCCTGATTGACTTCCTCCGTTGATTGGAGCATGTTTTTCTTCTTTTGATAACGAGCCAGCGATTCTTGAAATTGTTGGATCGTTACTGGCTTTATTAAGTAATCTTGCACACCATAATTGATCGCCTTTTCTAAAAACGCCTTGTCTGTTGCAGCTGTAATCATAATCATATCGACACGAGGGTGCCGTTCTCTAATTTTGTGCAATAATTCGGTTCCGAGCTCATCAGGCATATAGACATCGAGCAACAGCAGGTCGACTGAATGCTCTTCTAATAACTGCAAGGTCTCTTTTGCGTTACTTGCCTTACCTACTAACTGCATCTTTTTTTCTTTGGCTAAGAATTCCTCATGAATTTGCGCAACCCGGAAATCATCCTCTGCAATGACTACACGAAACATCCAACCATCCTCTCCAAGGTATTTTTCTATTTCCTTTTATCCCATCTTTTTCTTCAAAAAGTCACCAAATAATAATGGCGAATTTCTCCGTTGCTCGGTTTTTCCGGTCCTCACGTATGAAAGGCATACGGCTTGCGGTCCTCAAAACTTTCGCGCCTCGAACTTCTTGTTTCTCATGTGTCAACTTTTTGAACACACACTTTTAGGAAGGATTATTGTAAAAATGGTTCCTTCATGTTCGCGACTGCTTATTTCGATAGACCCCTTTAACATGTCCACTTCCTCTCTTACATTGGCAAGACCATATCCACGATTATCGCCTTTAGAGGAAATCCCCTTTTGAAAGATATGCTGCTCCATTCCTTCTTTGAGTCCTTTGCCACGGTCGGCAATCTCAAAAACGATATCGTTTCCTAAGTCTGTTACGAAGAAAGAAACATCCTTATTCTTTTGATCAGAGACAGCTTCAAAAGCATTGTTGATGAGGTTCCCTAACATCACAATCAGCGGTGATAAATGAATATGCTCTGGCAATGGGTCCAGTGAACTGCCATCTTCAATGGTGAAGTTGATTTTCTTCTCAGACGCTTTAGCGAATTTGCCAAGCAAAATTGCTTGAATTTTTTCATCGCGAATATCTTTGAAGAACATTTCGGTTACCTTCTCTTGTGTATGGGCTTCCTCTTGTATCAATTGAATGGCTTCCTCATATTTTCCTAATTGTATCAACCCTAAAATGACATACAGTTTGCTCGTAAATTCATGAGCCTGTGCTCTAAGATCCTCTGAATATTGTCTGACCTCGGAAATGGCATCAATCATCTTTTTAATCTCCGTTTTATCCCTAAAACTAACGACAGTACCGGTTCGTTTCCCATCTTCGGTAATCGGATTGCTGTTAATAATCACAGTCTTATCCTTATATTGAAGTTCTTTATTCACTAACCCCTTATCTGCATTAACCAAGTCAAGTAGTTTTGGTGAGGAGATTACATTATATACGTTTTGACCCTCAACAATCCGAGGTAGATCTAATAACTCCCTTGCTGAGAGGTTAATCATCGTAATTGTGCCGTAGTGGTCAAAGGCAATCATCCCTTCTTTGACAGACTGCAATACTGCATTTCTCTCCCGATATAAGGCAGATATTTCAAAAGGCTCAAGTCCAAGCGTGTCTTTTCGAATGCTTTTGGAAAGGAGAAAGCTGCCAGCAATTCCAAAAAGGAAAACAGCACCGGAAGCCATAATAATTTTTTTAATATCTGCAGCGATTTCATTATGTATTGATTCCATTTGAAACTCTACAGACACGCTGCCTTCTACTTGCCTGTAATCCCCATAATCGACGATAATCGGTGAGATTCCTTTGAGGATTTTATGATGATCCTCTTGTGTGTGAATGACATAATTGCTTCCGAACACTAGGGCGCGGTAATAATCCTCCCTAGAAGCAGAAAAGGTAGATTCTTGACCAGAATAGCCGTAGATATCACCCGTTCGATTGGCAATTTTAATAGCTGAGGCATCCACTTGATCCCTAATCTGATCGGCAATGTGGTTCATTTCATCTGTGGGCCTGTTTGATAGGAACGAGTCCTGGACCACAGGCATATAAGAAAGGGTTTGGGCTGTTTGAAGTGCCAAGTTTTCCGCGTTTTCAACATCCTCATTAGACTCCATATAGGCGACCATGAAGGTAACTAGACTTAAAACAAGCAATAGTAGAACGATCACTAATCCTAAGATTTTGATCTGAAGTGAAACTCTTAGAAGCTTTTCCATAAGAACCTCCGTTGTTTGTCAATAAGAGTGGATCATTTGGTGTTTGCCTACTCTAGTATTTTACCAATGTTACGAAAATTCAACAATTTTATTTTAAAAGTCTGGAAAAGCTAAAAAGTGGTTTGGGCAGAATCTGTTGTCATTTGGGTAGAATTGTTCTGGTTTTGGACAGAATCCTAATGATTTTCGGTAGAATCCTCGTTTTCTGGGAAGAATCACAGTTCGTTTGGGCAGAATCATTCAACTTTTGGAGAGAAACCTATTATCGTTATCAGGTAGTTGGTCTTTCGCAGCTTGGCCTCTGTTTTATAAAAAAAACTCATAAGGAAAGCGGCTTTATAGTATAATATGTATTGAGTACAAATAATTTTGAAACTTCAGAAATTCATGTTGACACCCATTTCAAATTATTGTTAATATAGCTTTAAACTAATAATTAACTGTCAAATCTAACAGACTCTACCTAAGAAGTAGAGCAAACCTTAGATTAGAGCCAGTTATATAGACGGGACTTCTTTGTGGATTTCTCTGTCGATATAGCTGGCTTTTTACTTTCCACAAACAAGTCCCAGGTATTTTTCTCAAATGCATAGAAAGCGATTTCAGTAAATTTGTGAAAGAATCCCTCACTATGGGAGCACATTAATCTATTGAAGGAGGAATTACTTTGAAACAATTAATTGATTTGGACAAAAAGCATTTTATTCACCCTACTTCTTCCATTAAACAGCAACAGGAACAAGGAGCAAAATCTATTATTAAGGAAGGAGATGGTATTTATCTAAAAGACTTTAACGGAAAGACTTTTATAGATGCCATGTCCTCCTTATGGAATGTCAATATTGGTCATGGAAGAAAAGAACTGGCTGAAGCGGCCAAACAACAAATGGAAACGTTGGCTTTCAGCTCGGCGTTTTCAACCTTTAGTCATGAACCGGCTATTCAGTTGGCAGAAAAAATCGCAGCGATCTCTCCGGGCAACTTAAATGCTGTATTTTTTACGTCTGGAGGATCTGAGTCCAATGATTCGGCCTTCAAATTGGTTCGGCATTTCTGGAAACTAAAAGGGGAGCCCCAGCGCAATAAAATCATTGCTCTTAAAAAGGGATATCACGGTGTAGCTAGCGCGTCCACAAGTGCGACAGGAATTCCTGAGTTTTGGGAAATGGCTGATTTAACGGTGCCAGGTTTTATCCATGCCGAGTCCCCATATGAACAAGGTACGGAAAAATCAATCCGTTCGATTCGTGAAAAGATTGAAAGCGAAGGCCGGGAGAACATCGCCGCTTTTATAGCAGAACCAGTGCAAGGTGCGGGCGGTGTTTTGATTCCACCTGATGATTATTTTAAAGAAGTCCGCCAGCTGTGTGACGAATATGGAATTTTGTTTATTGCCGATGAGGTCATTACGGGGTTTGGACGTACAGGGAAAATGTTTGGTTTGGAACACTGTGGCGTGGTTCCTGACATGATGACGTTTGCTAAAGGAGTAACAAGCGGCTATATTCCGTTTGGCGGTGTAGTGGTCTCAGATCCGATTCATAACGTGTTGAAGGAAAAATCAACGGGCACGCTCTTCCACGGTTTTACGTATAGCGGCCATCCCACAGCGGCGGCAGTAGCTTTGAAAAATATCGAGATCATTGAACAGGAAGGCTTGGTTGCCAACTCACAGGCCATGGGGGATGAACTGCTAAAAGGGTTTAAGCAAATGAAACAGCAATTGGATATTGTTGGCGATGTGCGCACCACTGGCCTACTTGGGGCGATGGAACTGGTCGAGGATCCTGAAACCAACAAACGATTTTCTGCTGATTTAAAAGTAGCTCCGGAAGTGATTGAGGCGCTACATGAAAGAGGGGTCATATGCCGGGCGGTGACCTACGAAGGTACAGATATTATTTGTTTTGCGCCACCGTTGATTATTAATAAAACTCAAATTCAAACATTGCTGGAAAAATTGCATGATGCGGTATTGGCTGTGCAAAAGCAGCTCGGTGACCGCGTGTCGCAATAAGTATGTTGGTCTGCTCAAATATCCAATATGGGAGGTCATCACCATTACTGATCAAAAACTAATGAAGGTGCTTGGGAATAAGGACGTTCTCGCTCTTGCTTTTGGTGCCATGATTGGGTGGGGCTGGGTAGTCACCGCAGGCCTTTGGATTACGGAAGCAGGGTCGCTCGGTGCGATCCTTGCCTTTGCGATTGGCGGTCTTCTTGTTACATTCGTCGGTCTCACGTATGCTGAACTAGCTTCAGCCCTCCCGCTCACTGGGGGAGAGCATGTCTACAGTTTTAAGGCGATGGGGAGGGTGGCATCCTTTATCACAACGTGGTCGATTATTCTTGGTTATGTATCAGTTGTAGCCTTTGAAGCGGTGGCTCTTCCGACCGTATTTGAGTACCTTGTTTCAGGTTATAGTCAGGGGTACCTCTATACCATAGCAGATTGGGATGTTACGGCTACATGGGCGGGAGTAGGGATTGCAGGTTCGATTCTTGTAGCTTGGATTAATTATCGCGGAATTAAATTGACCACATCGATTACGTTCATTTTAACTTTATTGATTATTATAGCCGGAATTTTATTGATCACGGGCGGCACAGCAGCGGGTAACGTGCAAAACATGCAGCCGCTATTCGATCAGGGGATGGCTGGATTATTAACCGTTATCATTATGACTCCATTTATGTTTGTTGGATTTGATGTGATTCCACAGGCAGCTGAAGAGATCAATCTTCCACGTAAGAAGATTGGGCAGCTATTAATCTTGTCTGTCATTCTAGCAGTGGTTTGGTATATTCTAATTATTTTTGGCGTGTCACGTGTGTTGAACCCAGCCGCTATCAATGGATCAGAATTAGTGACAGCTGATGCGATGGCCACAGCCTTTGGAGGCAGCCCGATGATGGGAAATATTCTCGTCCTAGGCGGGATCGGAGGCATTTTGACAAGTTGGATCGGCTTTTATGTAGGAGGGAGCCGTGCTGTTTATGCACTTGCGAAAGCTGGAATGCTTCCTAAGGCCTTAAGTGAACTGCACCCAAAATATAACACGCCGTATAAAGCTATTCTATCGATAGGAGTTCTATCAACGATCGCACCGTTATTCGGGAGGCCATCCCTCGTATGGTTAGTCAATGCTGGCGGTCTCGGCTTGGTTGTGGCCTGGTTAATGGTAGCGATATCCTTTATTATTCTCCGTAAAAAGAGCCCCGAAATGAATCGGCCTTTTCGTCTTCGAGGAGGAACAACACTTGGCTGGATAGCCGCACTTTTGTCGCTTGGGGTTTGCGTGCTTTACGTGCCGGGTATGCCGTCTGCACTCGTGTGGCCGTATGAGTGGATCATTATTTTATCATGGGCTGTTCTAGGTGCCATTCTCTATAAAATTTCTATTTCAAAGTACGGTGCAAACCATTCAGAACAACATATGAAAGCAGAGATCGATCGTGTGATGAAAGATTCTGATCAACAAACTTCTGAACCTGACACGCTCACACAGGTCAATGAAAAGTAGACTAACTTTCATTTTGCGAGCACTATCTAGAATTGTTCTCGCAGGAAAAGCATAAAAACACTAGCTTTTTAAAAGCAAATCTATAAATAGGAGTGTCTTGTAATGAATCTACCGTTGGAAGGAATAAAAATTCTCGATTTATCTCGTGTGCTGGCTGGTCCGCTCGGATCGATGCAGCTCGCTGATCTCGGGGCTGAAGTGATACGTGTCGAAGCCCCTGGGGAAAGGACGACATACGGCACTGGTGGCCTTTCGTTGAAGAAGAAAGTACCTATTATCTTTCTGCGAATCGCAATAAGAAATCGATCACGATTAATCTAAAGCAGGAAGAGGGAAAAGCTCTTTTTAAAAAAATGGCAGCTCAGGCGGATGTAGTTATTGAAAATTTTAAAACGGGGACGATGGATCGTCTTGGATTAGGATATGAAGTGCTCAAACAAGAAAATGAAGATCTCATTCTTTGTTCTGTCACAGGATACGGACAGACTGGCCCTTATAAACACCTCCCTGGCTACGATCCCGTTATTCAAGCGGTGGGAGGACTCATGGATGTTACCGGGGAGTCAGATTCTGAGGCCACACGGGTCGGAACACCAGTCGTTGATATTATGACGTCTCATTATGTTGCGATCAGTGTTCTAGCAGCTTTGAGAAAGCGTGATATGAGTGGGGAAGGCGAACGCATTGATTTGTCGCTCCTCGACATTCAAGTAGCCTCGCTCGGAAACATTTCAAGCAGCTATCTTTTAAAAGGGCATGTGTCAAAAAGAATGGGAAATGCTCACGGAAACATTACCCCATACGAGACGTTTAAATGTGCCGATAAGCCAATTATGGTAGCGGCTGGAAATGATCGTATGTTTTATAACATGGCAGACGTGATGGGTCATCCAGAGTGGAAGGAAGACGGTCGTTTTAAAACAAATGCCAATCGTATCGAAAACAGGCAGGAATTAAGGAACCAGTTAGAGAAAGAGTTTTTGAAAAAGGGGGCAGATGAGTGGGAACAATTACTGTCTTCCAGTGACATCCCGTGTGGACCTGTAAACAATGTGAAGCAGGTGTTTGATCATCCGCAAGTAAAAGCGCGTGATATGGTGCAGGTAAGTGATCATCCTACTCTTGGGGAAGTAAGGACAGTTCGAAACCCGATTAAATTCAGGAATACAAATATCGAAGCAAAATCACATCCTCCTATTCTCGGGGAACACACCGTTGATTTATTAAAGGAATATGGGTTGTCAGACGATGAGATTCATGAACTCAAGGAAAAGGGGGCCATATAAGTTTGGTACGACTGGTTGGGAGCCCTAGAACTATTGCCCGTTTTGGAGCGCCATTAATTCTTTACATGACTTACACTGAGATGGAATGGATAGAAACTATTTCCTGTTAGTCCACAGTCATCATTCATCCAAACTACGATGATGCCGAAAATTCGGCGGCAACGTGACGAAAATTCAGCGCTTTAGACTCGCAGGATTCAGCCAGGGTGCTTGCGTTTTTCCTAACTAGTAACAGGGGGATGTAGATGGCAAATGCGAAAGAAATGCTGCAGGCCATTTTAAGCAGTATTGATGAAGGCATTCATGCAGTTGACGAAAATGGAGTCACTATTTTTTATAATCATATTGCATCCAAGCTTGATGGCTTAGAGAGAAAAGAAGTATTAGGGAAACTTTTATTAGATAATTTCCCTTCCTTGTCTACAGAAACAAGTACATTAATGAAGGTTTGTCAAACCGGAGAACCTATTTATAATCAACATCAATCATACCGTAATATTCGCGGAGTCTTAGTGGATACCGTGAACACCACTTTGCCTATTAAGGTCAACAGGAAATTAGTCGGGGCTGTAGAAATTGCCAAAGACTTAACGAAAATTAAACATCTTTCGGAAAAGCTGCTTGATTTACAGGCAAAGATAGAGACAACGAACAATCAAAAAAAATCTCCTAACCGAAATACAGGAGCTACTTATCATATGACGGATATGATTACAAACGACCCTACCTTTAACGAACTGAAATCAAAAGCGTTAAAGGTGGCATGTACTACTTCACCGATCTTAATTTATGGTGAAACAGGGACAGGAAAAGAATTGCTTGTACAATCCATTCACAACGCTTCACCTCGTTGCAAGAGGCCTTTTATTGCTCAGAACTGCGCGGCGATCCCTTCGTCGTTGCTTGAAAGTATTTTATTTGGGACTACCAAAGGGAGCTACACCGGCGCAACGGACCGGCCGGGTTTGTTTGAACTGGCTGACGGGGGGACCTTATTTTTAGATGAACTAAGCAGCATGCCGTTGGATATTCAAGCCAAGCTATTGAGGGTGCTGCAGAATGGAGTGATACGAAGAGTCGGCGGAACGAAGGAAATTACCTTGAACCTTCGAATCATTGCCGCGATGAACGAGCCGCCAGAAACTTGTGTCCGTGAAAAGAAGCTGCGTTCTGATTTGTACTTTCGTTTAAATGTTATTCACCTGCACATTCCTCAGCTTAAGGATAGGAAGGGCGATATTCCGCTCTTAATTGATCACTTTGTACAAAAATATAATTTTCAATTCGGAAAGCTTGTTACAAAGGTGGAAGAGGAAGTGAAGGAAATCTTTCACCTTTATGAATGGCCAGGCAACGTCCGTGAATTAGAGCACGCGATCGAATCAGCCATGAACATGGTCGATGGGGACCGGATCTTAACGGAACATTTGCCGCCTCATATCATTGACAGTTATTCCTCATTAAAAAGGACGAAACAACCGCCCTTACAACCACTGCGAAAAGTATTAATGGAAACCGAAGAACGATTAATTACCCAGGCGTTGAAGGAAACCAATGGAAACATTCAACAAGCAGCTAATTTGTTGGAGATTCCACGGCAAACCTTACAATATAAATCCAATAAATTAAAGCTATCTTAAAAAACCGCCGAAAATTCGGCGGTTTTTCGTGTTTTTCTATTCAAAATCACCTATAGAGTGAAGTGTGAATAGTTTAAATTAACCCAATTTTCAGTGTGTTGTAGGGGTTTCTATAAATAAAACAAAGTTTTGGCACGCATCTTGCTTTACTAAAACAGTGAGAGAGTTAATACATCTGCATACGTTCAGATGATGTTTCAGAAAAAGGACGTGTGGGGACTTCGCAAATGATGTTAGGAGAAGGAGAGGATGTAATGGTTTTTAAAGCTACAACACATCAAGAACAACTTCATTCAACAATGGATCATAGCGCTGCCCCGCTATATGAGGCGCTTTGCTTGTATGAAAGGAGTCAACGTACGTCGTTACATGTTCCAGGACATAAGGATGGACGTGTGTTTGACGAAGAAGCCCTAGGCCGCTTTTCAAGCATATTAAAGATTGATGCCACTGAATCAGTGGGGATTGATGGTTTACATCATCCGACGAACTTTATCGCTGAAGCACAAACCTTAGCGGCTGATGCCTTTGGAGCCGATCATACGTTCTTTCTTGTGGGAGGAAGTACGATAGGAAATATAGGAGTTGCACTTACCCTATGCAGCCCAGGTGACAAAATTATCGTTCAGCGCAATATGCATAAATCTGTCTTCCATGGCCTCATGGTAGCCGGTGCTCATCCTATTTTTATCGCTCCATCGATGGAACCTACAACAAAAGTGGCTAAGGTATCGGATCTTTCTTTTATCGAGAAAGCATTAAAGGAAAACCCCGATGTGAAGGGGGTATGGATAACCAATCCGAATTACTATGGAATGAGTCAGGACATCACTTCCTTAGCAAACGCTTGTCATCAAGCAGGGGTGCCTCTCGTTGTGGACGAAGCTCATGGCCCTCATTTCGGGCAAGCAGCAGAGGTTCCTCCTTCAGCTCTATCTCAAGGAGCGGATCTCGTAGTCCAGTCCACACACAAAATGTTAACAGCGATGACCATGGCTTCGATGCTTCATGTAAAAGGAAACATGGTTTTCCGCGAAAGACTAGCGCAAGTGCTCGGAATGATTCAATCAACGAGTCCTTCCTACCCGCTGCTAGCCTCTTTAGATCTTGCAAGACGCTATTTAGTGACAAAGGGGCGAGCGCAAATAAAAGAGACGGTAAAACGTTTAGACACGAAGCGGGCGGCTCTAGCCTCTGAATTACAAGCCCTTTCCATTTGGGAAGGAAGCCAGCAGGTTGATCATAGAGATCCGTTGAAGTGGATTATATCAAGTAAAAATGATGCCGTTTCGGGTTTTCAATTATTAGATATGTTTTATGAACTAGATTGCACAGCGGAAATTTGTGATCCTCGGAATGTTGGATTCTTATTTTCAATAGATGAAAGGGAGGAAGACATCGAGAAAGTCGTCCGTAAGATTAAGGAGATGGATGAAAAGCTGCAAAAAATGGCCGTGCCTGATCCACCTGACAAATCTGACATGGTTCTCTTTGAAGAAGAAGGTACCCTCTATAAGCCAGCATTATCGTTGCATGAGGCTTTTCACAAGCCTCGTAAGCGGGCTGCTTTACAAGAAGCAATTGGAGCTATCTGCGGAGAGATGGTTCTCCCCTATCCACCTGGCATCCCTTTATTGACGCCTGGGGAGAAGATCACAGCTAATCACGTAAAAACGATTCGCCAGCTTAAAGAAATGGGGGCATATTTCCAAGGTCCTTCCGACGAAACGATGAAATCCTTATATGTCCTTTGCTAGTCTGAACAGGTTAACCTTGATTGGAATATTCTCAGCCCCCGAAATGAACTTGGACGCTCTTGAATAAATTAGTAATACAGAGTAAGGGAGGGGGCTGATCATATGAGAAGACACAACTATTTTAATAAGGAGGAGATCGACACATGGAGAGTGAATATGTTAATTCAGTGTTTTCGTTAATTCCACCATTGTTAGCTATTGTCATGGTCATCCTCACCCGCCGAGTACTCTTGTCGCTTGGCCTAGGGATTTTTCTTGGTGCCCTGATGCTTCATCAATTTGATTTCGCAGGAGCCATTGCCAAAATATTCAATACGGTTCGTGATATTTTTGTGACCGTGAACGAATCCACGTGGGAGTTTAACACGTGGAACATTTTCATCTTGTTATTCCTATTGATTTTAGGAATGATGACAGCCTTCATTTCTATGGCTGGCGGCACACGAGCGTTTGGTGACTGGGCAATCAAGCGTGTGAAATCGCGTAAAGGTGCTCAATTATTAACCGTTTTCCTGGGAATTATCGTATTTATTGATGACTATTTTAACTCTTTGGCTGTCGGACAAGTCAGCCGCCCCTTAACAGACCGTCACCGTATTTCCAGAGCGAAACTCGCGTACTATCTTGACTCTACGGCGGCGCCGATATGTGTCGTTTCACCGATATCCAGCTGGGGAGCCTATATTATTGGCTTAATTGGAACGGTTCTAGTCACGCATCAAGTGACAGAATACAGTGCGTTTACCGGTTTCCTCTATATGATTCCGATGAACTTATATGCGGTTGTTGCCATTTTACTCGTGATTGCAACGGCTTGGTTCAACATTAATTTCGGTTTCATGAGAAAGCATGAAGAAAAAGCGATGAACACAGGTGAAGTGAGAGGCGAAGGTGATACACTCGGAGTTTTAACGAGCCTTCCTGAAAGTCATAAAGGCAGAGTCAGCGATCTGATTTGGCCGATCATAGCACTTCTGATCGGCACGGTCAGCGCAATGGTCTACACGGGGTACCAGGCTGTCGCTAGTGATAGTGTAACGATCTTAGCCATTTTTGAAAATACAGCTGTTGCTAAATCACTCGTATACGGCGGTTTAGCCGGCTTGATCGTTACTTTGCTTGTATTTTTGCCGAAAGGGTTTTCGTTCAAGGACTGGAGGCTAGGCTTCAAAAGTGGGATCAAATCTATGCTCCCAGCGATTTTTATACTCATTACTGCATGGACGATTACCACAATCATCAGCGAATTGGAGACAGGAACGTACTTGGCGGGATTGGTTCAAGCATGGAATATCCCTCTCGGTTTATTGCCAGCGTTGATCTTTATCTTTGCAGCATTTATGGCCTTTTCAACCGGTACCTCGTGGGGAACGTTCGGTTTGATGCTTCCGATTGCTGGGCAGGTTGCGGCGAATACGGATGTTTCTTACATGCTGCCTATGCTTGCAGCGGTTCTTGCAGGTTCGGTGTTAGGTGATCACTGTTCGCCTATTTCCGATACGACCATCCTGTCTTCTACTGGAGCGGGGTGCGACCATATGGATCACGTTAATACGCAATTACCTTATGCGATCGTAGCCGGGGGCATCGCTGTAGTTGGTTATCTCGTACTCGGTTTTACAGGAAGCACCATCCTCGGCTTTGCAACATCGATCGCCCTATTGATCGGGGTTGTCTTTTATATGAAGAAAACGGTCAAACCTATTATCGAGGAGAACCTTAGCAAACACGGTTAAAGTAACCATTAGATAATGAATGAAAAGCTGATTTTTCCTAAACGATGGAGAATCAGCTTTTTTTACTTTCTATTATGAATCAATTTCATAATTTAAGCCTCTTCTGCCCCAAGGGATTCAAAACGCAAAAAAGGACCCCGGAAGGCTTCGCCTGAGGAGGCTTGCTGTTTAGAGGATGTTCGACTAAGTTCGGCACGTCCTGTGGGGCCGCAGGAAAACGAGTCGTTTCCCAGCCACCCCGAGCTCTCATACCGTAACGGAGCTAAGTCTCCAGGATAAGGGGGCGATGTGAAGCAACATGGATAGAAACTGATCCAACTTCTTTATAAAACGGAAACTAAAATCTGCTGGATAAGAGAATCCAGTTTGAACTTTTCGAAAAAAGAGCCGTATATTCTGCCAGTCTTTGGCGTTTTAAAAAGAGCAATTATGAAATTGATTCATTATGATAAAACAAATAAATTATGCAAATACGGGTAAAAGATTAAAAATAGTAGTCTGAATTATACGAATAAACCAACAAATGGAGTTGGCATGGAACTTGCAATTGATAAAGGTGAACGTTTCCGTTGAGACGGCGGAAACAATATTCAGGGAGAGAGGGATGAATTTGAAGGGAAATCATGTGAAGAAGGCGGTTAAAAGGCCATCCTTAAAAGTGGCCATGATCCCGATTGTATTCATGATTGTGGCGCTTTACTTAGGCATTGCTATGTTTGGATTGGATCCACACATACCTTTACTGTTAAGCGGCGTTGTTGCCGCAATTGTCGCTATGGGGCTTGGATACTCATGGGAAGACATAGAAAGCAGTTTTTTGGATACGATTAGACTGTCCTTACAAGCCATCGTTATTTTATTGATTATCGGGGCAATCATTGGGTCGTGGATTGCTGCCGGTATTGTTCCGACGATGATTTACTATGGATTGGATTTATTATCACCAGGCTATTTCTTAGTATCAGCCTGTGCGATCTCATGTGTCGTGGCTTTAGCCTCCGGAAACGCGTGGACAGCGGCCGGTACAATTGGAATTGCCATCATGGGTATCGGGCAAGGGCTTGGTGTTGACATGGCAATGGTGGCAGGCGCCGTCATATCAGGTGTGTACTTTGGAGATAAAGTTTCCCCTTTGTCAGAAACAACTAATATGGCACCTGGGATAACAGGGGCAGAGTTGTTTGAACATATCAAGCATATGATGTTTACCACGGTTCCGGCGCTATTGATAGCCTTAGTTATTTACACGATCTTAGGACTTCAATTTTCAGAAACCCAATCAAGTATCGCTGAAGTACAAACGCTCCAAAATCAGTTGAGCGACATCTTTGTTATCACACCCTGGCTGTTGATCGGTCCAGCAGCCGTAATTTTAATGATGATATTGAAGATGCCAGCTATTCCAGGGCTTACCATCGGCTCACTCATTGGTGTGGCCTTTGCCATTGGATTTCAAGGAATGGGCACGGGAGATGCTCTCAGTGTGATGTACTACGGTTTTTCAAAAGAGGTCGGCATTGAGGTCGTGGATAATCTACTGAACAATGGCGGCATGGAAAGCATGATGTACACAGTCGCTCTGATCCTCATCGCCATGTCTTTTGGCGGAATATTAGAGAAAGCTGGTATTTTAGAAGCGATTGTTGTTGCCTTACTTTCTTTTGCTAAAAAAACAGGAAGCTTGATTGCCGCTACAGTCGGGACATGCATTACAGCAAATATTATTGCCTGTGACCAATATTTATCAATCATTCTACCCGGTCGTATGTATTCCAAGGCCTATAAAGATCGAAATCTTCACGCCAAAAATTTATCCAGAACACTTGAAGATGCAGGAACCATGACTTCTCCGCTGGTCCCCTGGAATACGTGCGGGGCGTTTATGTTTGCAACCTTAGGTATTTCCGCATTTAGCTATGCTCCTTACGCCTTTTTAAACCTCATCAGCCCAATTATCGCGGTCATATACGGTTACGCAAATGTTAAAATTGAATACTTATCTAAAGAAGCTGCCCAAGACCAACATGCAGAATATGATATTGCCAATCAAGCAGCGAAAAGAGAAGAAGCCTAATACACTCATATATGAAAGCGATTACACTAAATGGAGGGAGTAAATTGAATTGAACTATAAGGAAATGATTACAAGCCCTTATCACGGCATCATTGAAGAGATATGCATTCAGTCAAATAGTAGAATATATGAATGGGAGTCTTTGTTTATCGTTCGAACAGATGAGGACACTATTAAAACAGTCGCTACAGGAATGAGTGGATCGGTCCACTCATTAGAAGTCAAGATAGGCGAGGAAGTTATACCAGGAATGGTACTGGCCTATATTGAAGAAGACCTTGTTGTTAGTGGCAGTGATTAAAAATATGAAGGAGTAATGGAGAAGATGGAGAAATTTTATCTTCTCCATTTTTAATTGAGAATGACACATCTGATTTAAACGTAGAGTTTTCCGGAAAATTTCTAAATTTGCTATAATAGGTAGGTGTATTGCCATGGGAAGGAGCGTTATAGATGAATCATACAATAAGCGATAAACTAAGTCCCCTTTTTTGTATATCTGTGGACCCCCGGGAGAAGATTGGAAACGGCAGCTAGCTGAAATAAGAGAACCTTTCGTATTTCTGAAAAAGGACAATCAAGTTTATGCTTATGTTTATTTGGATGACCTGACTGTCGATGGGAAGGGCGGTTCGGAACTGACGATTGAATCTCTTCAATTTCATGCCATTCCTATCAGTAATGTCGGCGAGTTAAAGCCTGGTCATTCAGCTTCCTTACCATTCATTTTCCAGATACTTGGGGAACATATTACATTGATTAAAAATGATAAAAACGACTATAGCGGCTATATTCGAAGAGAGGATGCTCTTGTTGAGTTGTTTCGTCAGGATAATAATATCAACCTTTTAAAGGTGATGTTATCTTCCATTCCAATGGGGATTTTCGTTGTTGATCGTGAGAAAAAGATCGTTAATTGTAATGAATCTGGATTGAAAATGATCAAGTCATCCAACCAACAAGTCATCAATGTAGATGCTGGAGAAGTATTTAATCAAGCACACATAGACCAAGCATTATCGACAGGGGAAACCTTGCTCAACCAACTCCACATTACCGACGAAATGGGCGTTCTTGTCGATTATAGCCCGATTATAAATGATCATAAGCAAGTCGATGGGATGATCATTATTGTCCAGGACTTGCCGATGGTCGAAGACATGGCGATGGAAATTGAATATGTCAAAGATCTCAATACCGATTTGAATGCGATCCTAGCTACGATGTATGACGAAATTTTAGTAGTGAATCGTGAGGGGGAGCTGCTTCGGTACAGCGATAATTTTATTCCCGATTTTTGGGGTGTTTCTGATTTAAAAGAAATGGTCGGGAAAAACCTGCTTGAATTTGAAAAGCAAGGGGTATTCAGTCCATCTGTCGTAAGGCTGGTACTTGATAAGAAGAAGAAAGTTTCTGTCGTTCAAACGACACCAAAGGGGAAAAGTGTATTGGCTGTAGGGAATCCTGTTTTCAATGAAAATGGTGACATTCATCGAATCATTGTTGCATCAAGGGATATCACTGAAACGAAGAAACTCAAATCTGAATTAAGAGAAACCAAACGCATGTCTAAAAACTACAAAGAAGAATTAGAGAAATTGAAAAATAGCAATCATGTTATGAAAAAAATCATTTATTGCAGCCCTCAAATGGAACAAGTCATGGTTAAAACAAAAAAATTAGCCGATTTTGATTCTACGGTTTTGATACTAGGTGAATCCGGCGTCGGTAAGGAATTGATCGCTAAGTCCATTCATAAAGAAGGACACCGTGTGGAAAAACCTTTTCTGACAGTTAATTGTGGGGCCATTTCTGAAGAATTGTTGGAAAGTGAGCTGTTCGGTTATAAGAAAGGCGCTTTTACAGGAGCAGATACAAAAGGCAAAGTTGGTTTTTTTGAACAAGCAGACAAGGGGATATTGTTTTTAGATGAGATCGGTGAAATCCCGTTGCGGCTTCAGGTGAAATTGTTAAGGGTTTTGCAAGAAAAAGAAG
The DNA here is from genome assembly GCF_022919835.1 of Halobacillus shinanisalinarum. Classification (NCBI taxonomy): domain Bacteria; kingdom Bacillati; phylum Bacillota; class Bacilli; order Caryophanales; family Bacillaceae; genus Halobacillus; species Halobacillus shinanisalinarum. Next base: position 3,727,142 of record NZ_CP095074.1, read on the forward strand.
TGACTCCCGTTGGCAGCACGAAGCCTATTCCGATTGATGTGCAAATCATTGCTGCAACAAACCGGGATTTAGAGAAAATGGTGAAGGAAGGCTCGTTTCGGGAAGATTTATATTACCGAATCAATGTCATTCCCATTCAAGTTCCACCTTTAAGGGAAAGACCTGAGGACGTGCCATTATTGGCGTTTCATTTCATCCAGCAATTAAATGAGCAATACAATAAAAGCTATCATCTGTCTCCAGAAGCTCTTAATCTTTTGGAAGTGTACGATTGGCCTGGGAACATCAGGGAACTGCAGAATTTAATAGAACGGCTTGTCGTTACAGCTGATGATGATGTCATTAGTGCTGATTTCGTCAATCAATCCTTGAAGTTTGGGGAAAGCAAGCATTCGAAACCGATGATCACCGGCATCCTTCCTTACCACGAAGCACAAGAGTATGTGGAGGAACAATTGATCATGCTCGCCATGAAAAAATATAAAACAACGACAAAAGCGGCGAAGGCACTTGAGATCAGTCAATCTGCCGTAAGCCGCAAGTATCAGAAAATCCTCCAGAAAAAAGTGGATAGGGAAGCACTTCATTAGTATTCCTTTATTAATATATAGAAGTTGCCTTTCTTTTTAGAAGGGTAGCTTTTTTATGCGGATTATACTAACCCTATGCATTTATTCATAACATTTGAATGACGGTTACTTTTCTGATCACCGATCCAATCGGAATGTTACGGAATAAGAATATGGCATAGAACTTGCATTAAATAATAGTGAAACAATTATAAATTCTGGAGGTTTTATACATGACTGATCAACTATCCTTTAAAAATTCAAAACAATCAGAGTTAGAGGAGTTGGATAAGAAACACTATCTGCATCCGACAACCATTCCTAAAACCCATGTCAATCAAGGTCCTAAACTTACTTTTTCGGAAGGTGAAGGGATCTATGTAAAAGATTTGAATGGTGAAAAATATATCGATGGACTTTCGATGCTTTGGAATGTCAATCTTGGGCATGGTCAGCAAGAACTTGCTGAAGCAGCGAAAGAACAAATGTCTAAATTGGCGTTCAGCTCGTCATTTGCCGGATACTCGAATGAACCTGCTGTCAGGTTGGCTGAGAAACTTGCATCCATGGCTCCTGGTGATTTGAATTCCATTTTTTATACGTCTGGCGGTTCGGAAGCAAATGACACCGCTTTCAAATTATCTCGTTTTTACTGGACATTGAAAGGAAAGCCTGAAAAAACAAAGATCATCGGTATCAAGCAGGCTTATCATGGGGTGACCATTGCGGCTCAAACAGCTACTTCAATCCCATTGTTCCATGAGTTTTCCGGTTCAAAGATATCCGAAGTATTCCATGCCAATTCACATCTGACGAATTGTGAACGAGGCGACAAAAGTGATCCGAACTATGAAGGATGTATTCGGGATATCGTTGAAAAAGAAGGGGCAGACACGATTGCTGCTGTCATCATCGAGCCTGTTCAAGGGTCTGGTGGCGTACATGTTCCTCCGGAAGGTTACTTGGAAGCGGTCAGAGACCTTTGTGATGAATATGGTATTTTGTTTATCGCGGATGAAGTAATCTGTGGGTTCGGACGTACCGGAACAATGTTCGGTGTGGAAAACTGGGATGTTGTCCCTGATTTGATGAGTGTGGCCAAAGGGATTTCAAGTGGATACTCTCAGCTAGGCGGCGTTCTGATCAAAGAAAGTATCCGGGATGTGCTCGTCCGGTATGATCAAGTTTTGGCTCATGGCTTCACTTACAGCGGTCATCCTACGGCTTGTGCGGTTGCGTTGAAGAATATTGAAATCTTGGAACGTGACCAAATTGTAGCCAACACGAAAAACATGGAACATGAACTAAAGGCAGGGTTTGAATATCTAAAAGCTAAACACCCTACTGTCACAAAAACGAGAGCACTGGGACTGTTAGCCGGTTTTGAACTGTATGCCGACCGTGACAAGGGTATCCCCTTCGACTCATCGATTCATCCGTCGGCCGAGGTAGTGGAAGAGTGCTTCAAACGTAAACTAATCCTAAGAGCACTTTCCTCAAATGTAGGAAGGAACATTGTTGCCATCGCACCGCCGCTGATCATTAACAAACAACAAATGGACGACATGATCAATATTATAGACGATTCTATCACTGTATTTGAAAAGAAATTTTGTTAAAACTAGCATTGAAAGGAGCCGTCATTAATGATTAAGAAGCTGATACTTCAAGGTTCTCCAAGAGAAATAGGCAAGCAGCATGGAAATCAGGGAAAAGCGGAAGTGCTGAAAAGTTTGGAGACGTACGAGAAATTGTTTCACGGATATAAAGGCATCAGCTGGGAGGAAGCCAGGGAAATTGCGCGTGAGCATCTACCGGCAATCGAGAAGTACGATAAGCAGCTGATTGAGGAAATGGAGGGGGTCGCTGAAGGAGCAGGGGTGGAATTTGAAGATATTCTAGCACTGAACGCGCGAAGTGAAATTGCGTTAGCTAACTATAGAGGAGCAAATTTCTCTGATGGTTGTACGGCCATCGCTGTGACAGCCCCGTTAACGATGGAAACGATCATCGGGCAAAATTGGGACTGGAAAGCTGAGCAAAAGGAAAGCCTTCTGCTGCTTGAAATTCACAATCAATCGAAGCCTGTGATAACTATGGTGACCGAGGGGGCATCATCGGGAAAATCGGCTTTAATTCTGCTGGAATCGGTCTTTGCTTTAATGCACTGTTGACAGATAAAAAGTCGAGTGAAGTTCCCATCCATCTTGGGTTGCGCAGCGTGTTGAATTCGAGTTCTTTACATGAAGCCATCTCGAAGATTAAAGGTGGCCAAATAGCCGCCGCTGCTAGTTTTTTAATTGGAATCGACGAAGGAGAGGGGAATGGCATGGCCTTGAACGTGGAGGTCTCGCCATTTGGGATTGATATGGTAGGAGGAAATGAAGGTAAGTTAGTCCATACCAATCACTTAGTCTCTTCTGACCTTAAACAAAATCTTAAAGACATGAGCGAATTTGTCTTCGATGATTCGATGATCCGTAAAAAGAGGGCCGAACAGTTAATAGATTCAAAGATTGCCCAGCAAAAACCAATTAATGAGGCAGCGTTTAAGGAATGGCTTGCAGATCAATTCAATACACCGAATTCCATCGATCATTATGAAAACTTGCGTGCTCCTGAACATCGGCGCATGGAAACAGTGTTTTCTATCATTATGAATTTATCAGAAAGAAAAGTATTTCTTTGTGTCGGGCATCCGTCTGACGCACAATTTGAAGAAATACAGTAAGGAGGGGATCACATGCTTTATGTCAATGGAGAATGGAAACAAGCAAACTCCGGGAAAACCATCGAGGTAACGAACCCGGCAACAGGTGAGTTGATCGACAAAGTAGCAGCAGGTGGCCGTGAGGAGACGATCGAGGCCATAGAATCAGCGAAAGCAGCCTTCAAGACATGGAAAAGAGTAACTGGCCAAGAGCGAGGCAATTATTTGGCTCAAGTTTCTTCGAAAATGAGGGGAAAGCTGGATGAAATTGCAGAAACCATCACACTTGAGATGGGAAAACCTTTCCCTGACGCAAAGAGAGAAGTCCTTGGGGCGATCAGCTACGTGGATTGGTATGCAGAAGAGGCGAAGAGGGGATATGGAGAAATCGTTCCTGCCTCCCATCCTGACAAACAGCTGATGGTTCTCAGGGAGCCAATTGGTGTAACCGCTGCGATCACGCCATGGAATTTCCCGGCGTCGATGATTACTCGTAAGATTGCTCCGGCCATCGCGGCTGGATGTACCGTTGTATTGAAACCAGCCCCCTCTACCCCGATATCGGCCATCAAGGTGTTTGAATGTTTTCATGAAGCCGGGCTTCCGAAGGGTGTAGCCAACTTGGTCATCGGTCAAGCTGAGGAAATCGGACCTGAACTGACCCAGCATCCTGACGTGCGCAAGCTGACCTTCACTGGGTCGACCCATGTCGGGAAAAAGCTGCTCCGCGACTCTGCAGACACCGTTAAAAAGGTTTCGATGGAGCTTGGCGGGCATGCACCGCTGATTGTATTTGAGGATGCCAATATCGATGCTGCTGTAGAAGGTGTTTTACTGACGAAATTCAAAAACTCCGGTCAAACGTGTATCAGTACCAATCGTGTTTATGTCGCTGATAGCATTGCGAAGAATTTCAGCCAAAAATTAGCTGAAAAAGTGTCACAGTTAAGGGTTGGTAATGGAATAGAAAACGGTGTGGATGTCGGTCCGCTCATCAACGAGCAGGCATTGGAGAAAGTCGAAAGTCATGTGGAAGATGCACGTAAGCATAATGGAGTTGTTCTTTGTGGAGGAAAGCGATATACGGGAAACTTACCGAATGGCCATTTCTATGAGCCTACCGTGATCAATCAAGCTCATGATCAAATGAAGATCGCTCAAGAGGAAACCTTTGGGCCCGTGGCACCGATATTTACGTTTAAAGATGAAGCAGAAATTATTGAGAGAGCCAATCATGCTAGCTACGGACTAGCCGCCTACTGTTTCACGAAAGACTTGGCCAGGGGCCACCGGATGATGCGTGAACTGGAGTATGGCATCGTTGGAATCAATGATCCCTTGCCTATCGTTGCTCAAGCACCTTTTGGCGGTATTAAGGAAAGCGGCATAGGCAAAGAAGGTGGAAAATCTGGAATGATGGAGTATTTGGAAGAGAAGTTTGTCTCTATTCATACAGGAGAGTGACAGGGAAAGAAATTTTGAAAGGGGAGAAAACATTCATGTCAAACATCAACCTGAATAGGTCAGAGAAAAAAATCGTCATTCGCAACACCACACTGGAAGATCTTGATGAAGTTGCTGCCCTATCCGATAACAGTTTCGGTCCGGACATAGCGTTCAAACGGGAACATTTTGCGAGCCAATCTAAAATTTTTCCAGAAGGACAAATCATTGTGGAGTTCGAGGGGAAAATCGTCGGTTCTTCTTCGAGCCTGATCGTTAATTTTGACGAGTATACAGACAAACATTCCTATGTTGAAATTTCGGACCATGGCTATATTCGTAATCATAATCCAGACGGGGTCAACCTCTATGGCGTTGAAGTATGTGTTCATCCTGATTACAGACAATTGAAGCTAGGGCGCCGTCTATATGATGCTAGAAAACAACTGTGTAAGGATTTGAATCTGAAAAGTATTATCATCGGCGGTCGGATTCCATACTACCACAAGTATGCCGATCAGATGTCGGCGCAGGAGTACGCCGACCAAGTGATGAAGAAAAACATCTACGACCCTGTGATGACGTTTCAAATGAAGAACGGTTTCGTATTGAATGAAATGATCCCTGGTTACTTGCCGGGTGATGATGCATCTTTAGAATATGCGACATCAATGGAATGGCATAATGAGGACTACAACTCTTTGGGATAGATCATAATAGCAGGGAATCCTATCAGTATCGTTTTCCTCTTTAAAAAAAGGGGAGACTCGGTGGTCCATCTTTATTGTCAAAATTAAAGAGAGGGACTATTTCTGTAATTTCGTCAAAAAACGTTTTGGTCAGAATCTTTTGCTATTAGGGAAGAATCAGCTTGTTTTTAGGAGGAATCTTAATGATCTTGGGTAGAATTCTCAGCTTTTTTGATAGAATCAGGGAGGTTAGGTCAGAAATAGAATCCATTTAGCTTTTGGGTAGAATCCCGAATCATTTCTCTCATGGTACCCCAGATTAAAGGTCCTCTTGAACATTAAAAACCCGATAAACGGATTATCCATTTATCGGGTCCTAGCTTAGCATTTCAAAATCTGTACTATTTTAAGTTCTCGCTAATATACTTAATGATTTTTCGGATTTCCTTAGGATGAGGGCGGCCGAACGGGCTAGTTTGCCGCTGTTGGTAAAGAAGGTTTCCTTGGCTATCCGTCAAAAAATAGGCTGGCTCCCCGTGTGTGCCGTGATCTTCATACGGATCATCCGCCCCGTGATAGTGGACATCGTATTGGGCTAATACAGTGAGATCTTCGTCAGCCAGCACTGGAAATGAAAATCCGTGCTCATCGACCATCTTTTTCAGACTTTCCATATTATCTGTTGAGATCGTTGTTAGTTTAATTTTTTTATCTTCGAAATAGCCTTTGCTTTCTTCAAATTCTTTTAATTCTTCCATACATGCCGGGCACCATGATCCTCTGAAGTAAACGAGTAAATGCCAGTTTCCTTCATTAGCATTACGATACTCCTCAAATGAATATTCTTCTCCTGAAACAGCAGGCAAATTAAAATTTGGTATTTTTTCTCCTAATTTAAAAACGCTCATATGTGAGCCTCCTATTTTAAAGGTTATACCTATCTATACCCATTTTTGATCAATGTTAAATCCAACGGGATAGACCAATGTTAATTTTTAAGAGTAAAGCTGCTGTCAATGCCGTAAAAATCGACTGTATTTTGGTACAACTGCTTATACATTTCATTCAATGGAAGAGATTTAATCTCAGCTATTTTACGAATGGATTCATGAATCATTTTTGGATGTGTTCGTTCATCTTTGAATTTCCCTTCAAATGGCCAAGGTCCGTCTGTCTCGACCATCATTAACTCGAGAGGATATTGCTCGATAAGCTGCTGAATTTCTAATTCATATAAACAGTCGGGTGTAACAGAAATGTAGCAGCGATTCTCGATCAAACGTTGAATCGTTGCAGCAGAGCCCTTAAACCAGTGGAAATGAGCTTTTCTCACAGCATATTTTTCTAGTAAGTCACAAGCAATATCCGCATCTTCATAAATAGCATGAAGGATGATAGGTTTGTCCAACTTGACGGCAAGCCTTATAAATTGTTCAAGCATTTCTATATAAGGCGTTAGTGATAGGGTTGCGTCTTTTTTTCGGGAATAGTAAGGGAGACCGACTTCTCCAATGGCCACTATTTCTTCTTTATGTTTTTTAATAAGTGTAAAAATCTTCTCAAGTTGATTATTGTCAGGCAATTCCTGCTCGGGGTGAAAGCCAATTGCTGATTTAATTCTTTTGTCTTTTTGAGCAAGCTGCAAATTCTTCCGTGCGGATTCTGCGTGATTAGATACGGAGAGGAGGCTGTCTACGTGGAAAAGTTCCAGCTCCTTCAGCATCTTCTTCCGTGATTCCTCGCTGTACATATCTAAGTGAATGTGGGCATCGATGATAGGTTGCTTCACTAAAGTTCCCTCAGTTCGTTGAAAATTGTTTTCTTCCATTCCAAGAATTCATGGCTGAGCATTAATGCTTCTTCTCTAGGCCGCTTAAAAGGAATGGTGTACTCTTTTTGTACATGAGCGGGTTTATCCGAGAGTACGATGATGCGATCAGATAAAAAGAGAGCTTCTTCAATATTGTGGGTAACAAATAAAATCGAGCGTTTATATTGTTCCCAAATGGACAACAGCCATTTTTGCATTTCAAGTCTCGTAAATTCATCGAGTGCAGAAAACGGTTCATCCAGACAGATAAGAGATTGAGGACTAAGCAGGCTCCTGATAAAGGAAGCACGCTGTTTCATGCCGCCAGACAACTGGCTTGGGTAAGCTGATTCATATCCGCTCAGTCCGGCTTTTTGAATCATCTCCATGGCCCTGTCCGAATCGCGTCTCCCGACAATTTCTCCGCCCAGCAGCACATTATCTAAAATGGTTCGCCAAGGAAGAAGGGAGGGGGTTTGCGGCATATAGCTGATGGCTCCTTTTTCACCGGTAATCAACTTATTGTCAAGGTAGATATCGCCATGATCAGGAGGATAAAGACCTCCAATCATATGGAAAAGAGTACTCTTTCCGCTGCCAGATGGTCCCAAGATCGATACGAATTCAGCGTCATCGACAGTAAGGGATAGGTCCCAATGATGGACTGGGAACCAAATGTTTTTGATAAATGTTTGATCGAAAGCTTAGCCATGCTGCTGATCGGCCTCCTTTGACTGCCATTTGGTGAGTGCTTTTTCAATCTGGGAAATGATGCCAAATAATAATAAGCTTAACACCATGATTAAACAAATCGCTACGAATACGCGGTCTGTTCGAAAGGAGGAAGAAGCAAGTGTCATATACACACCAATCCCTTCATTAGCTCCGAGCCATTCGGAAATGACGGCACCCATCACACTGTACGTAGCGGAGATCTTCAACCCGGAGAAAATCGACGGAATCGCATGAGGCCATTGTAATTTACGAAAAATCTGTGCTTTTGAAGCTCCGGCCATTTTCATATAGTGCATGAGTTCTTGATTGGTTTGTCTCAATCCATCCATCGTGGCTACGGCAATTGGGAAGAAGCAGACGAGCACGATGACGATCACTTTCGGCAGCCAGCCAAAGCCGAACCAGATCACTAGCAGCGGAGCAAGTACGATGATCGGAATATTTTGCGATAAAATGAGAAGGGGATAGATGGCTTCCCTTAGTTTAGGGATCATATGCAGGAGGATTGCTACGAGCAACCCAAAACTTGAGCCGATAGCGAACCCTAGTAACGTTAGTTGAATGGTTGAGAACAGATGATGGCTGTACTGAGACCAGCCACTGATGGCTTCCTGCCAGATTAAGGAGGGAGCGGGCAGCAGCCACTCAGGCACATCGAACATACGACTGCTTCCTTCCCAAATGATAAGCAAAAGGATGAGGACCAATGCTGGTCTCCATCCTTTATGAATGAGCTTTTTCATCAACGGTATTTCTCCGTCAATGAGTCCATAGAAGCCCCGATCGGTTGGTATAGTACTTTAATTTGTGAGATGACATTGGTTGAGCCCTTCTCCACCATCGCCTCATTTACTTTTTCAATTAAAGGTAAAATCTCTGAAAGGTTGCCCTCGATCGTGGTTTCCAGTGGGTGAACCTCATATTTCAGTCCGGATGCGTCAATGACTGAGATAGCGTGATCAACATATGGAATCACGTCTTCCCCCTCTTTCGTCTTAGGTAGAATTTGAATACTTACTAGTGAATTAGTCATTTTATCGTCCTCCTTTATATAATGTGGGGCCGCGTTGCTAGGATTGCAAGCTAGTGGACAACGGTTTATTCCATTAGTCTTCGAAATAGGTGCTTAACACTTATTTTTCGGGCAAAAATTCATTCGTAAAAGCATCCTTTGCTTTCAACTTCTTATCAAGTAAATCATGGTTATACATCCATTCAGCGTAATTCTCCCAAACACTTAAATCCTGCTGCCCCCATTGATCTGCATCATCCTGATATTTAGGAGACAACCATTTCTGGCTTGCCTTCACAAGTTTAGGATCAAGGTCGGGAACGGATTCTATCAAAATATCAGCAGCCTTGTCTGGTTGATCAATCGCATATTGATAGCCTTTTGATACAGCTGCCATAAACGCTTCCACGGTCTCAGGGCTGTCTGCGATCATTTTTTCATTCGTTGTTAAAACGGGTGTATAGTAATCTAGTTTGTCGGAATAATCGGTTAAGTACATCATGTTCAATTCTTGTCCGCGAAGTTCTGCCTCAACACCTGTCCAGCCGTAGTAGATCCAGGCGAAGTCAACGTCTCGCTTGATGGCTGTGAAAAAGTCTGTGTTCCCCATATTGATAATGTCGACTTTCTCAACATCTGCGTTTTCTTTTTGCATTAAAGACGAGAGGACAGCTTTCTCTACAGGGGCACCCCAGCCGCCATATGTTTTGCCTTCAAAGTCTTCAGGAGATGTAATATTTTTCTCCTTTGGTGAAGCGAATCCAGACGTATTATGTTGAATGATCGCTCCAATAGAGACAATCGGAATATCCTGAACACGGGCCTCTGTTAATGTTTCCTGGGCACTAATACCGAAATCAGCTTGGCCAGAGGCGACGAGTTGGTCTGCCCCAGCTTCACCAGGCAGCATAATTTCGACATCTAATCCCTGTTCTTCAAAATATCCTTTAGCCTTGGCCACATAAAGCCCTGTATGGTTTGTGTTTGGTGTCCAGTCCAGCACAAGTTTAATGTCTTGAATTGTATTTTCGCTTGACGACGCACCAGTCTGTTCTTCCTCGCCACCCGAACAGGCAGTTAATACAAACAGGGTAAAGATCGATAGTAGAAGCTTCTTCATTTCGTTCCCTCCAAAAGATTAATCGTGTGCTAACGGAAATGCTGACTTTTAAGTGGGTCAGGAATCAAGGGTCCGGGTACACAAAAAAGCACCCTGGTACCATACCTAGGGTGCATATCTTAGTAAACGGAGGTCGTTTCATATATGTTTCCTACGCTGGTTTAACCCAGATCAGGTTCTAAGGGTCAGTATCTGAAAAGGATACAATCTCAACCAGCTGCACTGGTCCCCCTACATGGAATCTATTCATTTTTAGTTAACACGTTGTCTTTTAAACTGTGCCATAGATGAAGGTATTTATCAAGGGGGAAATAGTAAGTAATGATTGTATAAAAGAATGTAAATAATCAAATCCTATTAAGTTTTTCTGTAAGAAGTTTAATAAACTTCGAAAACGTTTATATAGATTGCAAGGAGGCGATAGAAAATGACTAAAGGGAAAGGCTATTCAGATAAAGTTAAAGGAGCCGTAAGTAAGGCAAAAGGCGAAATGAAGGATCAAGTAGGAAACGCAACGAATAACCAGATAATGCAGAATGACGGCAAGAAAGATAAATTAAAGGGATCCGCTCAGAATTCATCAGGTGATCACAAAAGTAGAGAAAAATAACCGGCTGCCATGAACTTCTTAAGTGTGAAGATAAGCACATGAATGCCAGTACAAAATGATCGTTATTACCCGAGTAAGGGAAAGTATGAAGATGGAAATCCATGAGGCAACTAGTTGCCTCATGGATTTTTTTACTTCCACATACGGGTTCGAATAATTTCTAGAAAGGTGAATATATCTCGTAGAAAGAGGCTTTCATTAAAATAGGATATTGAGGGGAAGTTAATGACACGGCAATATACAGTAGGAATACGCTGGTTTTTCAAAAGGTTAATAGGCCGTTCTTTCCAAGATAAAATATTTGATATGGCTGCACAGCTGGCCTATTATTTGTTACTCGCATTGTTTCCATTTTTAATACTAATGTTCAGCTTGTTAAGCTTCTTGCCGGTCTCGACACAATCTGTATTGAATCTTGTCAGACCTTTTGCCCCTCAAGGATCGATGCAATTAATTGAGAAGAACTTGTATCACGTCCTTGAGGTGACAAGGGGCGACTTGTTATCAATTAGTATGGTGATAACGATATGGCTCTCAGTGATGGGAACCAGTGCGCTTATTCGAACACTAAATAGTGCCTACCGTGTTGAAGAAAGCAGGGCACTGATCCATTCTCTATGTGTAGCGGTTGCGTTGACGATGGGAATGATTACTGGAGTAATTATTTCCCTGCTACTATCGGTATTCGGGAGATCCATAGGTCTTTTCGTGTTCTCTCATTTAGGAATATCTACTTCTTTTCTGCCCTGGGACATTCTACGTTGGTCGGTTAGCTTTATCATTTTACTCGTGGTATTTGCTTTTTTGTATGTTATTGCTCCAAACGAAAAGCTACAGTTGAAGGATATTATCCCAGGGGCCCTATTTGCTACCATTGGCTGGCAGCTGGCTTCACTAGGGTTTTCATACTATGTAGGATTTAGTAATTATTCTATTATCTATGGCAACCTTGGAACGATTGTAATTTTGATGATTTGGTTTTACCTTTCATCCTTGATGATCTTAATCGGCGGTGAAATCAATGCGATTATAAGGGAAGCAAACGTAATAAAAACAGTAAAGTAGAGAGAGGATTTATCATACTTGACCTGTCGAGCCTTACTCATTCCTTTCTTGAGTTGAACTTGTATGCCCGATAATCTAGTAATCGTTCAACTGGGTCTGTTTAAGTTATTTTTAAACAGGGTAACTACATTTTCAAGGAGGCGATTAAATTGACAACACCAAAATTTAAAGTTTTCCATGACGATGATCAGTTGAGCGAATCCATTGATAAACTTAGAAATAATGGGATTCGGGATGAAGATATTTTTGTTCTAGCCCATGATAACGATCATGACAGACGCAACAGAAAAGAAACAGATGCCAATAAGATTGGCGTCAAGGTCACGGGTGTAGGCACGGCTATGAAGAATGTGTTCAGAGGCAAAGGAGATAAATTGCGTTCCAAAATGAAAGAAATCGGCTTTGATGCCTCTAAGGCTGAACAACTAGAAGAGGAATTAGATAAGGGTAAGAGTCTATTAGTCGTAACGAATCAAGATGAAGTTGAATTCTAAAGCCTTGCAAAAATGACATTTTAAACACTTAGTGAGTTGTAAGAACCGTTCGATTAATCGAACGGTTCTTTTAGAGAGATGAGGTCTTTAGAAGGAAAATTAAAAGCGGAATCTTAGCAAGATGTAATCCAATTGTTATATTTGTCTTATTAAATAATGTGATCCCAAAATAAACCTATTCTACAGTGATTTAATGTTACAAATGGCAAGTAATAAATAATGTTTAATGAAAATTATGGAATATAAAAACCATTTTAATTCATTTGATGTTTTAAGTCTAATTATAAGTGTTACTATCCAACTATAATTAATAAATGACAAAGCCAAACTTTTCACTACCAAACTTCTGAAAGGAGAATCAAAAATGAGTGTACAAAAAACTGCAGATAGTTCCAGTCTTGCCGAAGTCATTGACAGAATTCTCGACAAGGGAATTGTCATTGATGCTTATGCGAGAGTTTCGCTAGTAGGAATAGAAATCCTTACCGTTGAAGCACGAGTTGTTATTGCTAGTGTAGATACGTGGCTAAGGTATGCAAACGCCGTTGGATTACTGCGTGATGAGGCTCAAGAGGAAGGTATGGTGGAACAAAAAGGCGAGCGTGATGCACAATTCAGCTTCTAACGATCAAACAATTCATACCTAGCAAAAGTTGAAAGAAGGTGAGCCAAGTGGCAAATCTAGAAAAGGGCGAACAGCAAACAACTGAGGATAAAAACTCGAATGATGATGAGCAGCAAAATGATCAGCAGCAATCCACTGACAGCCAAAACTCTATGAACCTAGCTTTGATTGGTGGGGTTGTCGGAGCTAGCGTGGGTTTGTTGGCAAGCCCTGATACAGGGAAAAAAGTTGCCGGACGTATTGGACAATCTGAGGTGATCAGAGGTGCTGGGAGGGAGCTCCGAAGAACCGCACAAGAAATCATTACCGAGCAGGCGATGATCACGTTACGGCAAACAGCCACAGGTTACTGGAATAAATACGAAGGTAAGCTGCTAGGTCAAGGCCAAGAAGAAGAGATAACAAAAGATAGGACATCAAGTACGGAAAATAATGAGGATGGCTATTCAGAGCAGTACAAGGAATTAAAAGAGGAAAACAAAAACCTGAACGAAAACTTACAACGAATTGAAGAAAAATTAAACGCGTTGCTTGAGGCCAAGGGATAGTCACCAAAAACTTCATACACACCTGGGAAGGGGGGATTTAATGAGCGCTAAACCAGTTAAAAAGGCTGCTTTCAAGGCAGCGAAAAAAGCAGTGGAGAAAGCTCCATCTGAATGGAAAGAGAAGGCGAAAGATAAACTTCAAGATCAAGCAACACAAAAGATGGAAGAAAAGGTTCAATCAAAAGTAAATCAAGCTTCTGAGAAATTGGCAGAAGTGAAAGAGAACAATGCGAACAATGTTCATGGTAAGGCGGGCGATGCGAAAGAAAAGGTCCAGGATGTTTTGCTATCTGTTCGTGACAAGCTTAGCAACGTAAAGGAAGCTGGGGAAGAGTTTCAAAAGAAAATCTCTTCAAGCAATAAAAGTGACAAGGTAAAAGGTGTAGAAAATCTTAAAAGCGTTTCGGATATTAAAAGCGCAACGAATATTAAAGGTCCAGCCGACGTGAAAAAATCAACCGACTTGAAGTCGGTAAACGATATTAAAAAAATAGGCTGATTCTTATTTTAATTTGAAAGGAGAATGTAAAGTGGCTGTTCAAAAGACTGCTGATAGTTCAAGTTTAGCTGAGGTAATTGACCGAATTCTCGACAAAGGTATTGTGATTGATGCGTATGCAAGAGTGTCTGTTGTAGGAATCGAAATTCTAACAGTTGAGGCAAGGGTCGTAATTGCCAGTGTTGATACGTGGTTACGTTACGCTGAAGCTGTTGGGTTGCTCCGGGATGACGTGGAAGAAGAAGGTCTCCCAGCACAACCGAACGAAAGAAATGCACAATTTAGCATTTAACTTTTTTGAAGGGCGCCTATCTTAAAAGGGCCCCTTCCCTTTTACTATGGACCAAGTGGAGGCAGACTATGGAAATTAAAAAAATCATGCAGAATGTAAATGAGTTTTTTGCTGAACACATAGCCCCGCCTCATAAAATCACATCTGTTGAGAAGGCAGAGGAAGAGGGCTTTAGGGTTACAGTAGAAGTGATTGAAGAGAAAGAATATATGAAGAAGTACGCAAAGGACGAAATGCTTGGAACGTACGATGTCCTAGTAAATCAAGACAAAGAAGTCACCTCATTTAAGAGAGTAGATATCCGTTACCGGAGTAAAATCGAAAGCTAAAGAGGTGACTGGAGGGAAACCTGAATGACTGTCTTAAAGGAAAAGATTAATCATGATTCGAAAGCACTGATACAGGACGCTAAGACAAAGGATCTTTTATCTCGTTCGTTAAGGTATTTAAAAGCTGGTTATCCGGTTCATTTCACAGGACCTGCCGGAGCAGGAAAGACTTCCTTGGCTCTGGCACTTGCTAAGAAACGAAAGCGGCCAGTCATGTTGATGCACGGGAATCACGAGTTGAATAACAAAGATTTGATCGGTGACTTTACAGGCTATACGAGTCAAAAAGTTGTCGACCAATATGTGCGATCTGTTTATAAAAAGGATGAAAACGTTACAGAAACATGGAGGGATGGACGGTTACTTGAAGCGGCCAAGAATGGGTACACCCTTGTGTATGACGAGTTTACTCGCTCCCTTCCGACAACAAATAACATCTTTCTTTCCATTTTAGAAGAAGGCGTGATTCCTTTATACGGGTCTAAATTAACGGAGCCCTTCGTTCGTGTACACCCGGATTTTTCGGTTGTTTTCACGAGTAACCCGTCGGAATACGCGGGGGTTTATGAAACACAGGATGCCTTATTGGATCGGTTAATAACGATCTCTGTAGATTATCAAGATCTTGATCGGGAAGCAGACATAGTTTCCGAAAAAATAGGTGTCGAGGAAAGTGAAGCAAAGGCGATTACTACACTTGTAGCAAATTTACGAAAGCAGTGCACGAAGGCTGACAGTAATGGTCCAAGCCTACGATCCTCGCTTATGATTGCAAGGCTGTCTTCAAAAGAGGCCATTCCAGTAGAGGGTGAGGACAAGGAGTTCCAACAATTGTGCATTGATCTATTAAGTCATACAGTGAGCCGTTGTCTAGAGACTGAACACCCTTTGGAAGAGGCTGAGAAGTTGATCCTTAGTGAGTGCAGCCATATTTAAAGGAAGCAATTAAAGGAGAGATAGCAATGGATCAACAAAGCGAAACCGGAATTTATATTTTTTGTGGCATTCAAACCAACCAGGAGGGGCAATTTGGAACGATTGATCTTGAGGGAGAAGAAAGGGAAACCTTTACGATCCATTATAAAGATGCGGCAATGGTTGCAGCCGAAGTTCCGATGAAAATTTATCATCCCAACCGGGAGAACTTGATGATGCATCAGAATGTCATTTCGACTGTGATGTCTCACAATGATACGGTTATTCCGATTAGTTTCGGAAATGTTTTTCATTCAAAAAAAGACGTAGCTGTATTGCTTGAAAACTTGTACCCGCAATTTGAAAAGCTTTTCCCCGAGATTAAAGGCAAAATTGAACTTGGCTTAAAAGTCGTCGGCAAAAAAGACTGGCTGGAGTCAAGGGTGAATGATAATCCGGAGGTGGAGGAAATGGCCCAAACGGTTCGCGGCAAATCCGAAGCGGCTGGTTATTATGATCGCATCAAACTCGGTGGGGCTGCTCAAAAGATATTTGCAAGCATGCAAGATGAAGTTAAATCAAGTGTTTATACACCACTGGAAGAAACAGCTGAGGCAGCTAAAGCAAATGATCCGATTGGAGAGAAGATGCTTCTCAATGCATCCTTTCTAGTTGATCGGGACAAAGAGGAAGCATTCGACGAGAAGGTTAACGAAGCTCATGAGGAATGGAAGGATAAGGTCGAGTTTAATTATACGGGTCCATGGCCGGCATACAATTTCATCGATATTCGGTTGAGCGTAGAGGAAACCTGATGCTGCATAAATTGGTGACCGGGCCAATGAATGTAGTCAAGAAAATCGGTGAAAAGGTACAGGAAGAAGCCGATAAGGAATTGTATGACCTTCCAACCATTCAACAGAAGCTCGTGCAACTGCAAATGATGTATGAATTGGAGGAAATTCCAGAAGACGCTTATAAAGAAAAGGAAGAGGAACTGCTGCAAAGATACGAAATTGCTAAACGTAAAGAAATGGAGCAGTGGGAAGAGCTGACGAAACAAAAGAAAGAGTGAATCAATAATGGATAAGAAGATCTATTTATATGGCTTAATACCAGCAGCAGAAGCAGACCAACAACCACTTCCGTCGATTAAAGGTTTTGATGGTGAAGGAAGTCTTTACACCCTTTCAATCAATGATAAGATCATCGCGGTGGTTTGCGATCTTGATCCAAATGATTATGCTGAAGAAACGATTGAACAAAAGATCAATAATGATTTGGAATGGCTGCAGAAGAAGGCTTTTCATCATCATGAGACATTAACATTACTTTATAAGAACTATACTGTTATTCCCCTGAAATTTTGTACGATTTACAACAGTGAAGAGAGTTTACAACAATCGATTGAATCGAATGAAGATAAGGTTGAAAGTTCATTCAAGCTGCTACAAGGTAATGAAGAATGGAACTTGAAAATCTACTGTGATGAAGATCAGTTGAAACAGCAAGTCAGTCAAAACAATGCTGCGATTGAAGAGAAACGAAATGAGATCAAAGAATTGCCCCCAGGTCGACAATTTTTTGAAAGAAAGAAGATTGATCATCTCATTGAAAAAGAGCTCGAAAAAGAAAAGACCCGCATATGTGACCACGTTCATGAACAGTTAAAAGCCTATTCCGTCCATGCGGATGTGAAAAAAAATTGGGGTAAAGACGTCACAGGTCTTAAGGAGAATATGAGCTGGAACAGTGTCTATCTGCTTCCTGTAGCTGAAGTGGAATCCTTTTTAGAAGAGATAGAATCTCAGGAGAAGGAATTAGATGGTTCGGGCTTACGGCTAGAGGCTTCAGGACCATGGCCAGCTTACCATTTCTCCAGTTTTTCTTAACATGAGAGGAATGGTTAAATGTCATCAATAAGAGAAACCGTTGAGAATAAAGAGGTAGGACTGATCGATATTTTAGATGTCATTCTTGATAAAGGAGTGGCGATCAAAGGGGATTTAATTATTTCGATTGCCGGGGTTGACCTTGTGTATTTGGATTTACGAGTGTTAATTTCTTCAGTCGAAACACTGGTTCAATCATATGAGAATAATCGAAAGGATGTAACATCAGACAACTTCGATGAGCAAAGGAGGGATCTAGTCGATGCAACCGGCCAACCAAACAAATGGACGGATTAATCTTGATCCGGATAGCGCAGAAGATGGACTTGCCCAGCTTGTCATGACTGTCATTGAGTTACTACGGCAAATTGTTGAACGGCATGCGATGAGGCGTGTAGAAGGCGGTACTTTAACAGACGAACAGGTTGAGGATCTTGGTGTCGCTTTAATGAATTTAGAAGAAAAAATGGAAGAGCTGAAAGAGGTCTTTGGCCTTGATGCTGAAGATTTAAATATAGATCTTGGCCCGTTAGGTAACCTGTTGTAGGAATCCTTCGATTGTAAAGAGTACGAGAAAGGGAGGCGCAAGGTTATGGCAGTAGAACAACCTATGCAATCCAGCACGATTGTAGATGTGCTAGAAAAAGTATTAGATAAAGGTGTCGTCATAGCAGGTGATATACGAGTAGGTATTGCTGATGTAGAGCTTTTGACCATTAAAATTCGTCTGATCGTTGCTTCCGTTGATAAAGCGAAAGAGATTGGGATGGATTGGTGGGAAACAGACCCCTACTTGAGTTCAAAAGCTACGGAAAACAATCAGGCGTTAGAAGAAGAAAACAAGAAATTAAAAGAGCGGCTCGATGCACTGGAAAGCCAGATGGGCACGAACCGTTTGAATACGACTGAAAAAGAATAAACAGGGAGGGATCATCCATGGCTGAGCAAACAAATGAAACGAAGAATACAAATAGTACAACCAAAGGTGGGCCTATTAGACGAGCAGCAACGGGCGGAATTGTAGGAGCGACCGTCGGTTATTTATCCACACCTAAACACAGGAAAAAGCTCATAGCAAAAGTTAGCAAAGAGGCTTTGAAGGGTCAGAGCTCGAAGCTTGGTAACATGGCTAAGGACACGTTTACTAGTGTTAAAGATTCAGGGATGGAAAAATCAAACCAAGCTTATCAGAACTTGAAATCATCCACATCAAGCCTTCTAAAAAAGGATCGGGATGATGATGTCTCTGAGGATGAGGATGAAGAAGACAGTGAAATCTCAGAAGATGTGGATAACGAGCCTGAGATGAGTGAAACAGGCAAAGATGAAGAGAATGAAAGTGAAGACGAAGATGAGGACAATGATTATGAGAACCTAAAAGAAGAAAACGAAATGCTTCAAGAACGACTGCAGAGTCTAGAAGAAAAGATGGATAAGTTCCTTGAGATGAGCAATTCCGATGTCTCTGATGAAGAGGAAGACGACGATGATGAAGGGGAGGAAGAAGACGCAGAGAACCAAGGTGAAGAAGAAGAGCAAGACGAAGACTCCAAGCAAACTAAATCATCCAGCAAAAGCAAGAAGAAGGATGAGGATGAACAAAAGGAAGAAAGCGTAGAGGAAAGTAAAGATGCTAAAGTGAAAAATACTCCTAAGAAGAAAAGCACGAAGAAATCCACTAGTACCAAAAAGCCTAAAGCGAAGAAAAAAGATAATCAAGATAAGGAAACGAATGATGAAGAGACAGGATTATCAAGTAATGATGACACATCCGCATAAGGACCTGAGTATTCGATAAGGGAGAGATAACCATGAGTGAAGCAGCAAAAGACAATATACTGGAATTCTTTGTGAAGGCCTCCAATAAGCACGGATTTGAATTGGATATTTCACTACTTGTTAACGGGGCAGTTGTTTCCGGAACAATGGTTTCAGCTAAGGAATATTTTGAGAATCTAAGCGAATCATTTGAGGATGGCAGTGACCTATCTCAGGAGTTGAGTGATCAGCTTGCTCAAGCTGGTGAATCTGCCCAGTCCAATAGCGACGGGGAAGCTCATTTTATTCATTTGAAAAATACACGAGTTTATTGTGGTGACAGCAAACCGACACCTTCAAAGGGAAAAATTCTTTGGAGAGGGAAACTAAGTGAAGTAGACAGTTTCTTTTTAGGTAAGATCTCAGAACCTAAACCTAAAAGCAGCAGTAACAAAAAAGAATGATTGATTTGCAAAAGAGGAGAGAGGTCTTTTTCGATCCCTAAGGAACGTACCAGGTTTGGTTAATGGTGCGTTCCTTTCTTTAGAAAATTATTCTGCCGTTATATCCTGAGAAAAATCTACTAAAATCAAAAGAATTCTTCCCAACCCCTCGAGGACTCTAACCAAGTTAAGGAGACTCTTCTCGAACTAGATTCTGTCTTAAAGCAAAAACCCGAGCAGAGAGAGGTTCCTTCACCTCTTTAAGCTCGGGTTTATGGATCTTGCGACGCGGAACTAGGAAGTTTTTTCAGTTTGAATGGATAGCTTTATTTCGCTTCGATATATGAATACTTATAAATATAACCAGACCCCATAGGATTTCGGTACGTCCCTTTTACATAAGGTTTCTGCAGCTTAGCGGAACCCTTCTGGTAGATTGGCGCAATAACGGCATCTTCTTTAATTAATAACTTTTCAGCTTTTAAGAAGGCTTCAAAACGTTCCACAGGTTTTTGAGCTAATTCGTTGTTTGCGCGCTTAATCAGCTGATCATATTCTTCACTGGCATATCCTGTTTTGTTATTGGCCCCATCTGTGACCCATAAATTCATAAATGTATTGGCATCAAGATAATCCGGCAGCCAGACATAGTTTTGCAGTTCGTATTCCATTTCTGAATTACGTCGTAAACGCTCTTTAAAAGGAACGGATTGAACATTAATCGTCAATCCTTCCAGCTGTTCAAGCTGATCCTTGAAGTAGGCCGTCATTTTTTTGGAAACTCCGATATCATCCCCTAAGAGATTTAACTCTACTTCTTCCATTCCTAGTTCTTCTTTTGCCTTTTTCCAGTGTTCTTTAGCTTTTTCAGTGTCGTATGGAACTAGGTTTCCGTTAATTTCACGGAAGTCTTTGTTTGATTCTGGATGGGAGACGAACTCCGCAGGCATCGTCCCGCCGATAGGTGTAGCTCCATTATTTAAAATAACATTAGCTACGTTTTCCTTGTTAATAATACGTTGGATCGCTTTTCTAGCATTTTCATTGCTTAAGACTTCATTCTCCTGATTCATTTTAATGTATAATAGACTAGGTTTTCTAATCGTAGAAAATTCAGGAGAAGACCCATATTTATCTACAAATTCAGCTGTCAAACCTGTTCGGTCTAGATCCCCCGATTCATATAAGTTAACGGATGTAGATACTTCTTTGACTACGTTTACATTGATTTTTTCTAGTTTGACATTTTTTTCATCCCAATAATCTTCATTTTTTTCAAGAACCCATCCTTCTCCAGCTTCCCATTCTGTAAAAGTGAACGGACCGTTTGCAAGAAGGGCATCTGCTGTTAAAGCAAAATCCTCCCCATGTTTCTCGACAAATTTCTGGTTTAAGGGGAGAAACGTAGTGAACGTCGTAAGTTCCTTAAAGTAAGGAATTGGTTTCTCAAGCTGGACTTCGAAGGTGGTGTCATCAATAGCTTTTACACCAAGTTCTTCAACGGGTTTCTCTCCTTTAGATACAGCTTCAGCGTTCTCCACAACACCACTAAACATGTAAGGACCATACTCCGAACCTACCTCCGGATTTACCGCGCGCCTCCAGGAATACACAAAGTCATGGGCTGTCACAGGATCCCCATTCGTCCATTTGGCATCCTCTCGCAAATTAAATGTCCAAATTTTCCCATCTCTGCTAACCTCATGACTTTTTGCAATACCAGATTCAATTTCGCCATTTTTACCGAATCGATATAAGCCATCCATGGTAGACGCAAGCCACTGAAAGGCGACAACGTCTGTAGCCATTGATGGATCCATAGTAGGAATTTCGCTTTCTTCCGAGATATTTAGGACCTGTTTATCATCCGGCTCTCCATTTTCATCTGAGCTCATCACGGAGTTTGACGACGTTGATTCTCCTGAACAAGCTGAGAGAAATGTCCCCATTATTAACAAACTGAATAACAGAATTCTGAGCATCATCACTTCCAACCAACCTCCATTTTATGTATTTTAAAAAGACAATCTTTATAATAACAGATTTATCAGTAAATTCAAAATTTTAGGAGCCTGTAGAAGGTTAAAGCTTTAAAGTTTGTTTGTAGACGGGTGAAAAGCAAGTTAATCATAACTGGCAGGTTTTTAACTAATTTGAAGATAGAGAGATGGAGAGTATTGAACAGAAATAATGCTCTATTTCTTAATTGAAAACGTGTAGGATAATTGAACCATTTATTGGATTGATTAGCAAAGGTATGGTTCATCAATAGAGGTTTTTTCAGTAGGGTAGGATAATAGATGTATCAAAAATTTGTGGGCAAAAATAATTATTTTGATTCAGTCACTTAAATTCGTGTAGAAACAAGAAAAAAGCAACCGTCCAGCCCGACTAAGGATAGGACAGTTACTTTTTTCTAAATTCTATTTGTTTGGTCAGCCGCTCTTCTTGCGGCAAATAGTGTTTCGACCGAATGCATCAACACCCGGTCTTTTTATGCTACGATATCTCTACTTATGTTAACACGATAACGGGCTACATTATCAATTTAATAAGGAGTCATTTTTTAGTGTCGTTTACTAAGCCAAAGCACCCCGGATTTCGCTAAACGAGGCAGTCTACCTGTTACAGGCTGCTTCATCATATTGCCGAATCCATCAGACTTACCAAGTGAGCCAAGTGTACCTTTCAGCTTAATTTCCTCTGGTTTCACCGGCTCTTCGTTTTTGAAGATAGACCCTAATATCTCAGCGATTTGTTCACCTTGCTGGCCGGCTAACTGGGCACTTGGGGAGTGGTAGGATGAAGCACAGTCCCCTACGACATAGACGTTTTTCTGGGTGGGAACTTGGTAATAATCGTTCAAGACAATTTTCTCTTGCTCATCTTTTTCAAAAGGAAGTCCACGTACTAAGTAATTTGGTCTGACACCAGCTGTCCAAACCGTAACATCATTAAGGTAGCAGACCCCATTATTACAAACGCCATCTTTTTCTACATATTCAACATTAGAATGGTGGATGACCTCTACATCGTTTTTGGCGAACCATTCTTCCACATACTCTTGGATTTTTGAGTCGAATGCCTTCAGAACAGAAGCTCCTCTGTCCAGTAATCGTATATTCAAATCTGGCCTGCTTTCTCTTACTTCTGAAGCCACTTCGATGCCGCTTAACCCAGCACCGACAATGGTCACTTTTCCATAGGCTTTTAAATTCCCGATTGCGAGGCCAGTACTACGCGCTTTGTCGAAGGTTTGAACACTTTCGGTAAATTCCTCGACCCCTTCAATGCCATGGTAATTATCCTCACAGCCAAGGGAGAGGACTAAATAGTCGTAGGGAATCGCTTCGCTAGATTGTTTTATGGAAATTTGCTGTTGCTCAATGTCAATTTGTTCGATCTCGCCAAACACATAGTCGACTTGGTCATCTGAAGGAAACTCCATCCGTACATCTCGGTCGGCAACCGTCCCAGCCGCGATGGTATAAAATTCCGTTTTTAAGGAATGGTATGGATTTCGATCAATAACGGTAATATGTACATCGTCAGGCAGATTATTTGAAATTAAATTCATCAATATTTTAAGTCCGCCATAGCCGCCGCCCAATATAACTAATCTTTTCATCATTTAACACCCACTTTTTAAAAATCAATTACTATCCTAAGAAATCACGCCTGGCTCGATCTGATATTCCCTTAATCGTCTAAAGACACAAAAAGACTAGTCCGTGGGGAGGGGATCTCCAATCGAAAACGCTTTCGGATACCTCTATTTAAACATTACCAAAAATAAGAGAAGAAGACTATAATAAATGTCAGTTTATCGCGTAATTACAATCGCCTGGCTACCTAATTGTTTCCAGCCTTTAATAAACTCCTCCTTGTTTACTTTTTGGTTTTTGTACCCATATGGATTGTTAATATAGAAGTTGTTTTTATCATAGCCAGTTAATACCACGCTATGTAAATCAAATGTGACATTCATTTTCCCACTCGGTGTATTCCACGTTTTGAAACTGCTGACGGGACCGAATGTTGAAGTAACAATCACCCATACAGGCAGTCCTTGATCGAGATAATGAAATAGCTTATCGGGATCACTTCCTGAAAAGTCAATTAAACGGTCTCCCACGTAATTTCTAATTACTTCTGCCAGCGGCCCATGATAAATCGACAGACCTGGACCGTCTTTCATATTACCAACAAATCCTTCATTAGGGTTCCCTTTAAGACCATTTTCATAAGTGAGTGGAACATAAGTTATTTTTTGGGCCAATTCATTTTTAGTAACATTTATGTCAAAATAGTTCAAAATCATCGCCATGCTGGTCACTTCGCAGCCGTTATAAAGCCGAGGTGCATCCATTTGATTGAGGAGCGGAACATCGAGAAGGGATTCAGGTTTTGCTTTTTCGTCTTGAACTACGGTTTGATTCAGCTTTATCAATGATTCAGACGTTTGAGGCTCAAGGGAATTGTCCTGCTCTATCTCTTTGTATTCTCCCCATTCTACAAAAACAAGACTGTAAATACAGATCATAGTAAGCAGAAGCAGGAACATAGACAGGTACTTAAGAAGAATGTTAATCGCTCCTTGCTATCATTAATATAAATCAAATCTAAAAATGAATCTCACGTACAAGTTATGTTGGCAAGTTATAGATTACCAAACTAAAGGGAGGAAAACTAGAAGGAAGTGCAAAGTTTTTTGGCTATTTCTCGTTGAATTATGAAATTCCGTATTTTAATAGTCATTATTTCATGTCTTTTGTTTTAAATTCATAAATACGGGAATACATTATAGTATAATTGACCTAAAATGGAATGAGTCAAAAAGAATGGAGGCTCAATTTTGATGAGTGAAAAAAGAAACGTTATTGAACAATCGTTACAGGCGCTGCTTGAAGATGAAGAGTTTCTCCCTGATTTAAAGGCACAAACGAGAGAGCAAGCTTTTAAATCGCTCGTAGCTATTCTTTCAACACCGAACCAAATACATAAGTCGTTTTTGAGAGTCGCCTTAGAAAATGGAACGATCATTAGGGTTCCGTCCTTTCGTATCCAGCACAATAATACACTGGGTCCCTATAAAGGCGGGATCCGTTTCCACCCTTCAGTTAATGAAGAAGAAGTGTCAAACCTTGCTAGGCTGATGACCTTGAAGAATGCGTTGCATGAGGTCCCATTTGGCGGTGGCAAGGGAGGTGTGGTGATTAATCCTAAAGAGTACACCCCTAAAGAGTTAAATCTAATTTGCAAGAAATATGTCCAGTATCATAATGATATTCTCGGACCAGATAAGGATATCCCAGCGCCTGACGTAGGTACGGGTGATCGTGAAATGGACTGGATGATGGCAGAGTACAAAGATACTCACCCAGGAGAACCGTACAGAGGAAGTTTTACAGGTAAAAGCATTATTAATGGCGGCTCATTAGGACGCAGAGAAGCCACCGGTAAAGGTGTTTATTTTACCTTCCGTTATATGATGCACGATTTCTTACACGATAATGAACAGTGGCTAAAAAACACAGACAATATTTTTGCAAAAACGGCACTAGTCCACACCGACCGTAAACTTACCATTGCCGTCCAAGGGTTTGGGAATCTGGGGTCTGTGGCAGCTCTAGAAGCCTATCAATGTAATTACCTGCAAAATCAAATTGTTGCCGTCAGTGACCATAATGTGATGCTGTATAACTCGGATGGTTTAGATATCCCAGGATTAATTAATTATGCAAAAGGGCATGATGGGGACCTTCCAGCATCTGAGGAAAACCTTGCTGAAGAGAATATAAAAGCAACCCTCCATAATCGTGACGACTTGTTAGAAATGGATGTTGATGTGCTCATGCTGGCGGCGCTTGAAGATCAAATTCATGTGAGTAATATGGAACAAATTAAAGCGCAAATGATTATTGAAGGGGCGAATGCGCCAATTACAGAAGAAGCAGATGAGTATTTAAGTGATAAAGGTGTGCTCATCGTTCCTGATATCCTTGCTAATGCTGGTGGTGTAATTGTTTCTTATTTGGAGTGGATGCAAGGCCGTGAGACACAATTCTATAAGGAAGAAGAAATATACGACCTGCTATTTGATAAAATGAAGAAGACGATGGATACAATTTTGCCGCAATTCTTTGGCGACCCCTTCGCCCTTCGTCAAAATTGCTACATCCATTCTGTTATGAAGCTTTCTACGGTCATGTACCGACAAGGTAAATTGTATTAATGTAGGAACAAACCTCTTGGGTTCTAAGCATCTATCCTAAGCAATTCCTCTTTTAGCCACATAGTATAGTAGGGAGGATATTGTAAAGGAGAGGGATGGTATGCCTTGTTTTCCTGGTTATCGATACTGAGGACCTGTATGCAGTGGGCCGGGTGCTCCTGTAAATCAGCTAGATGAAATTTGTATGGAACATGACCTTTGTTATCCGAATTTCGGCCCGAATAGAATGTGCGATCAGCTATTTTTAAATCGGATTAGACCTTATGTAAATCACCCTGGTAAAATGGGAAGAGATGCGGGTTTAATGCAGTTTGCCATAAAGTTTAAACTAATGTTTTAGATCAGTAAAGACTCCTTCCCGGATGTAATAACTGGCCATGTGTTTGCGTCATATGATTAATCTATAGTTATATGTTATGTATCGGAAAAGTAAACTGTATGGGAACAAACCTCTAGATTTCTGAATATAGAAGTCTGGAGGTTTTTAGTTCAACCTGTTTTTTTACTGAGTTTAGCCCCATACTAATGGTGAGTTATTTTGTTGACGAGGATTGATTCACCTTGTATGATCTTAAAAAGGCGAGTAATCCGACTTAGATAATAGGGATTAATATTTTGAGGAGGGAAAAGATGAAAAAATTTGTTGGATGGATGGTTGTGTCCTTATTTATTTTAATTTTAGCTGCTTGTGGATCAAGTGAGTCAGATACGAGTGGAGATGAAGCGGCTAGTGATCAATCTCTATATGATCAAATCAAAGAGGAAGGCGTCCTAACGATAGGCACAGAAGGAACATACGCCCCATATACATTTCATAATGATCAGGATGAACTGACGGGTTATGATGTTGATGTCGCTCGTGAAGTGGCTAAACGTATGGGCGTTGAAGCGGAATTTAAAGAGACGAAATGGGACGCGATGTTTGCCGGGTTAAACAGCGAGCGTTTTGACATGATCGCAAACCAGGTGGGGATTAAACCGGATCGTGAAGAGAAATACAACTTTTCTGTTCCTTATACCTACACTGCTGCCGTGCTAGTGACGAATAAGAATAATAAAGAAATCGGCAGCTTTGAAGATTTAGAAGGTAAAACGTCGGCACAGTCATTAACCAGTAACTATTCTGAGATAGCCAAAAGCTATGGGGCAGAAGTTGAGAGTGTGGAAGGATTTAACCCAGCTATGCAGCTTCTTGCTAATGGACGTGTAGATGCAACTGTCAATGATCGACTGTCTGTTCTTGATTATTTGAATCAACAAGGGGAAAACGTACCAGTTGAAATCGTGGATAAAGAGGAAGATGCCTCAGAAACGGCCATGATGTTCCGTGAAAATAATCCTGAGCTTGTAGATGCTGTTAACGAAGCATTGAAAAGCATGAAAGAAGACGGAACACTGAAAGAAATCTCAAACAAATGGTTTAATGAAGATGTTTCAGTTAAGTAGTACACTTCTGAGTCCAGAATCAATCGAAATCTTAAAAGACTCCTTTCTTCCCTTGTTGAAAGGAGTTCTTATTTACACGATTCCATTATCATTTCTCTCCTTTTTTATTGGATTGGTTCTAGCGATTACGACGGCTATTTTCCGGATATCGGGAATTAAGGTGTTAAGCGGGGTCGCCCGTGTTTACGTGTCGATCATCCGCGGGACTCCGCTGCTTGTGCAATTATTCATCGTCTTCTTTGGTTTAGGGTCTTTAGGTATTGAGTTCTTAAAGTTCGATCCTTTTGTTGGTGCCCTGATTGCTCTGTCATTAAATACAGGGGCTTATGCATCTGAGACGATACGAGCATCGATTTTATCGATTGAAAAAGGACAGTGGGAGGCTTCCTCATCGATAGGGATGTCCTATTTCCAGGCATTACGCCGTGTGATCATGCCACAAGCGACACGCGTATCGATCCCGCCTTTGTCCAATTCATTTATCGGTCTTGTTAAAGAAACATCACTAGCTTCGACAATCCTTGTCAGTGAGATGTTCAGAAAAGCACAAGAAATCGTCGCTGCAACATATGAGCCGCTCCTCGTTTATGTCGAGGCGGCCGCGATCTACTGGGTGATTTGTTTCATCCTATCCCTTATTCAAGATCAAATCGAAAATCGATTAAATCGGTATGTGAAAACGTAAGGAGATCTATTTATGTTATCCATGGAACATGTTAATAAACAGTTTGGCGATCTCAAAGTGCTGAAAGACATCAGTTTACATGTCCAGCAAGGAAAAGTAATCGTCATCGTCGGACCCTCAGGTTCTGGAAAAACCACATTGCTACGGTGTTTAAATGTACTCGAACAACCCGAGAGCGGCTCTGTAACAATCGACAATCAAACCCTTAATTTTTCTAAAAGAGTGAGTAAAAAACAAATTCGTGATTTTCGCAAGCAGACAGGGATGGTTTTCCAAACGTATAATCTCTTCCCACACTTCAACGCCATACAAAATGTGATGGAAGGGCCTGTAACTGTACAAAAAGTCGATAAAGCGAGAGCGCGTGATAAAGCTGCAGAGCTGCTAACTAAAGTAGGATTGCAAGAAAAAATGAACGTCTATCCTTATCAGCTATCAGGTGGTCAGCAGCAGCGTGTCGGTATTGCACGCGCAATGGCGATCGATCCAAAAGTGATGCTCTTCGATGAGCCAACATCAGCCCTTGACCCTGAACTGGTCGGCGAAGTCTTACGTGTGATGAAGGGACTCGCGAACGAAGGGATGACCATGGTCGTCGTTACACATGAAATGAATTTTGCTAAAGAAGTAGCAGATGAAGTTATTTTTATGGACGAAGGAGCCATCGTCGAACGGGGGGCACCGATCGATTTATTTGAACATCCAAAAGAACAGCGAACAAGACAGTTTCTTAATTTGATTAATCAATAAAGGCATCTTAACAAAGATGTCTTTTTATTTAAGGACAGGGTTGAGCGGGGTTATGGACAAATGCTTGCTCCCTCAATACTGATCCAGTGCACATCACTTTACCGCCCCTGACAATTCCCTTAAACTGAATACGACTAGGACATACAACAGAAGAGGG
This sequence comes from Halobacillus shinanisalinarum, assembly GCF_022919835.1. NCBI lineage: Bacteria > Bacillati > Bacillota > Bacilli > Caryophanales > Bacillaceae > Halobacillus > Halobacillus shinanisalinarum. Next base: position 3,755,973 of record NZ_CP095074.1, read on the forward strand.
ATCATAGTTGAAGAAAGTACACAGCGATCTATTACAATTTCGAGGTACTCATTATAATTTCGGATATAAGCAAGGAGAATTGCTCAAAAACTCCTTAACTGTTAAAAACCGCGAAAAGCAGTGGAAGGTCAGGAAGCCGAGGTTTATCGTTGAAGAAATAGAGGTGAAGGAGGCGATCACAAGGTTTGCCCCTGGATTATGGGACGAGCTGCTTGGCTTGCGTGACGCCTTAGAATGGCCGATGAAGCGGGTGATGATGGAATTTGGCGGTTATCGTGTCGATTATAAGCGTTCGGGCTGTTCAATTATGACAGGAGACGGCTATATGATTCGTAACTATGATTATATGCCGAAAACCTATGAAGGACGCTACAGTTTCTTCCAGCCGACCGACGTGGGCTATGCTATAGCTGGGCCTACACAACGCATTACTGGTCGTATGGATGGAATGAATGAACACGGATTGACGCTTGGCTACAATTTTATGCATCGGAAAAAACCAGGTGATGGCTTTATCTGTTGTGCGATCGGGCGAATGATATTAGAATCATGTGCGAACGTAGAGGAAGCGGTCACCATGCTTCAAGACATTCCGCACCGTCACTCTTTCAGCTATACCGTTTTTGACAAAAGCAATCAAACGTATGTAATCGAAGCCTCCCCAAGAGGAATAGAAGTACGTCAATCTAACGTATGCACGAACCACTTTGAAATCATGACCAAAGAAAACCGTAACCATCTCGTTGATTCGGTGAAGCGCATGGATGCAATCAATGACCATAGAGATGAGCTGAATGGAGCATACGATGCCTTTCGTCTGATGAACGATACAGATAAAGGTGTTTTCTCGAAACAATACAGCAACTGGGCAGGAACGATTCATACATCTGGTTACTTGCCGAAAGAAATGAAGACCTGGTTCGCGCTTGGTGGAGACGCGGAGCCAGTCGAATTTGATTTTGCAAAATGGTTGCTGGGTGATGATGTGAAGTTGGAACGGATTACTGGAGAAGTAGATACAGATATCCCGTTTGTTCACACGGATGAAGGGGCCTATTGGACAGGGAGAAAGTAGCTGAAGTATTGTTTTGCATATAGAACGAAACAGAATCGCAGCAATGAGTATGGACAAGGAAAGAGCACGCTCACATGAATGATAATGAAGCTTGCTCTTTCTAATGGGTTTAGTTTATTAGCATAAGAACTTTACTCGTCTTTACTATATATAATCGAGATCCGGGTAGCCATCGTTATAGTCTTTTGTAAAGCCGCAAGCATGGTTGGAAAATCAAGGGGAATGTTCAACTGTAATTTTTCACATTTCTCTCGGTTATTACACATGATTGACCCTTGAAATTCGTTGGGGACCTTCTTATCGTTCATTTCTATGACAATTTTGCTTTATACCAAATGGACATAAATAAAGAGGTTGTAGCAGGACTAAATATTGACAGTAAACTAATCATAGCTAGAATAATCTTTGCAAATAAATAATCAAAAGGCTGCATACTCCTCGCCAGGAGATATGCAGCCTTTTTTACACGGACTATTAACCTAAGGGGCCATCCTAACAGCTTCTTCTATTTAAACCTAATAACCATATCCGCCAAAGCCACCTGCTCCAACGATGATTAGTAGGATGAAGAGGACTACAATCATAGCAAATCCTCCACCAGCATATCCACTCATAACTACACCCCCTTTTCAGTTAGCATATTTAAAACATCACCTATTGGAAGGTACAGCACACCATTTTTACAAAAAATAGGCGTTTGCATAGACCAGTGGTTACGTGAGGGGCTATGGATTAGGGGGGCAATTTACCCGTTAAAGGGGAAGCGCTTATTTACAACCAAATGATGACGACATCCAGTTGTTTGGCTATAATCTTTGCTGGCGAAAATACTTCCCAAATTTAAAAGGCTAGAGGGACTTGCTTTTGAATCATCTCAAGGAAGTATACAAGTTGTTTCTTCAGGCGTTGGTCACAATCTTCATTCGTTATCGGTCGTGCTCGGCTAGACTTATTAATTTGATTGTCAAGCAAATACACGCCCTTTAAATTTTGTCCTTTTAACGTAGCCAGTAATGGTTTTAACGCATATTCAATCGCAAGCAAATGGGACTTGCTGCCACCGGTCATAATTGGGAAGACGGGGGTGTCCTTTAACACATCCTGTGGCAGTAAATCAATTAGAGCCTTAAGAATTCCAGAGTACGACGCTTTATATACAGGGGAAGCAACAATAACTCCTTTTGCCTGTTGAATCGTCGTTGCAATTTCTTCAATCGCCTCACTTTCATAGCGTGCATAAAATAAATCTTCCGGTGACACATTGCGTACGGAAATCTTCTCTGTAGATCGTCCTTCCTGATCGACCAATTTTGCTAAATAATCTAATACAAGCTCTGACCTTGATTGCTCAGAAGGGCTTCCAGATAACAGTACAATTTCACTCATATGACCTCTCCCTTTCTTAAAATAAATGCTCAACTATTCTACGTTTTATTCATTGGTTGGAACTATTCCACACATATAAAAACCCTCTTTTCTTTAATGAGAAAAGAGGGTTAGCTATAAAAATGCCGCTCTTATCTCCCAAGATAAAGATCTTGCTGGACGGAGCACCTTTCTGACATCAATCAGAGGTTGCTGAAGCTTCACAGGGCCAGATCCCTCAGCTTCTCTAGATAAGCTTATTAAATTTGAGTCTAATCTTAATATGATTCTCCTAATAATGTCAAGGTAATTTTTGAAAAGAGTAAATGAATTCTGAAAATGGGCGTCTTAAATAATGGCGGGGTATCTTGTTGAGTTACGGAGGTATCCTGTGACAAATCACTTTTTAATACATACCAGACATCGCCAGACAGGAGACATCGAGTCCCGCTATTTTTGATTAATGATGCCAATACCTTTGTATTAAAGTTAATTAATTATTATTCTATTTCTAATGTTAATCAGTACTCCTTATAGAGCCTATCTTATTGGAACCCAGATTTCAGAATACGAATCTGAATGGTAGGGATAAAATTCTTTATAGACTTCGAGTGATGCTATATCCGCTGTTTCATATCCATTAGAGGGCAACCATCCTGAATCAATCTGCTTCCATACATTTTCTATAGCTTCTGGAATGAGTCCGTGTACTTCAAATACAACCCACCTTGAAGGAGGAACTTCAAAGCTCGATAATTCATCGGGGACGTTACCATGGAATTGTGTAGCGATCCAATAGTCCCATGTGTTTTGCGTTTCATTATAGTTGTCGTAGATTGCTAATAGACCGTTAATTTGTCCGTTATTTAATTGAACCAGTAAATCGGCGATTCCACTTTTGGTGGCCTCTCCCCAGAGTAGTTGGATATCCTTGTCCTCGTTATCACATGAAATTTCTTTTTTAATGCCTGCGACTTGAAAAGCATCTCTCTCAACAATAGTATGCTTCATGGTTCTTGCTCCTTTCAAGTTCTTTCAGTATGTCGGTTAAGGGGAACAACTTGCTCCTATTTAATCTACTGGCACGAAATAATGGTTTTTACGGTAGGCCAATGCTTCCATTGTAGCAATTAATTCATCTTCGCTCTCGACTTTTATCTTATACCAAGCCATTCTATGATTCTTCTTTTCTTCAATAGCTGTTGCCTGAAGCCGTGTTCCTTTCTTTCCGGCTGCCATATAGTTAACCGTGTTTGAAATCCCGACAGATGTCTTTCCGTAAGAGTTGGACGCTGCTGCAAATACATAATCAGCAATAGCAAATGTAACGGCTCCATGAACGGTTCCATGTGAATTTAACATATGATTCTCGACATCTAATTCGGCAATAGCCTTACCTTCGTTGATTTCCATTAATCTAATTCCCAAGAACTGAGCATAAGGCTCATTCTCCATCACTTTAACTATTTCTGCTTTATACTGATGGTGCAGATCACTTTCGTTGATTACAGGTTTCAAGACTGTTCCTCCTTGCTTGAATACACTTCATTTTCCTGAAGGATTCCTATTCTATTGGTTGGACGTCAAATATTAAATGAAGTATGACCCTTACTTTGCCGTTAATTGTTTGCTAATGTATTCTTTTAATAGAATCGCTTGTTTAACGTAACCCTCACCAATTGTTCCTCTTTCATTTGTAACAATAACTTTAGATAGAATAGAGTGTTGTCTAATCTCAGTTACAGTTGCTGTAATTTCTAACTGTTCCCCTTGTCCAGAAGGGGCTAAATGTTTAACCTGTACGGAAGCTCCCATACCTTCTTCTTTCGGAGTTAGATACGGAAGAATTAGTTTTCTAGAAGCCCATTCCATGTGGTATACCATTGTTACTGTAGAATAGGCGGGATGGACAATTTCTCCCTCGAATTGTGCAAACATATCCGAGGTTACTTCTGCCTTTATTATAGCTGTATCTCCCACCTGCAGTCCGCTCTTCATTGCCAAACTCCCCTTTCATATAATTAATATTTATTTTCCTTCGAAATGGGCTGGTCGTTTTTCTTTAAATGCCTTTAAGGCTTCAAGTCGGTCTTCAGTAGGAATAACAACTTCATAGGCTTTAGCTTCTATAGCTAAGCCAGTGTAAGTATCGACATCATTTCCATGTTGAATCGCGTATTTAGCTTGCGTCACAGCCAATGGCCCATTAGACATTATTTCATTTGCAAGAGAAATTGCTTGAGTTAGTAACTCCTCTTTTGACACCATCTTATTGATTATTCCTAATTCTTCTGCTCTTTCAGCTTCTATCTTCCGAGCAGTTAAGATGAGTTCTTTTGCGTAGGCAGGACCAATTAACTTTGTAAGGCGTTGAGTTCCCCCTGCGCCCGGGATGATGGCCCAACTAACTTCCGTTAATCCCATTTTTGCGTGATTAGAGGCTAAACGTAGATCACAAGCTAATGCAAGTTCAAATCCACCTCCTAATGCGTACCCATTAATCGCTGCTATAGTAGGCTGGGGCATTTCTTCAACAAGGGTGAACACATTCCGTATTTTGGCTACATTTCGCCTGACTTCTTGTTCAGTCAATGTTTGTCTTTCTTTTAAATCAGCCCCGGCACTAAAAGCCTTTTCACCTGCCCCCGTAAAAATAATCGCACGAATATTTCCGTCAAGTTGAAGCGTTTGAAGCGCTTCTTCTAATTGCTGAAGCATATCATAGTCAAAACAATTTAATAGTTCGGGTCTATTTAACGTAATCGTGGCCAGGGCCCCTTTAATTTCCGTATTAACCTTAGTCATGATTTTCCTCCTAAAACAACATGGTTTTCCTAGTCAGGATTTGATGCTCATAAATGGGGAAGAGGGAACCTAATTCTGTGACCTTTCTACAGAATGATTTATTTACTGGAAGAAGCAAATAAACTCGTGCTATGTCCAGCTTGAAGTTTTGCTTTAGGATCCACCAGTTTTTTAGCATGATTGACAGCAATAGGAGCTTCACCAAAGCCAGTTGCGATTAACTTAGCTTTGCCTTCATAGGTACATACATCTCCAGCAGCGAAAATCCCTGGAATGTTTGTTTCCATTCGTGAACTAACGTCAATCGCGTTTTTTTTAATATCAAGCCCCCATGTTTTTAAAGGACCTAAAGAAGTGACAAATCCGAAATTTACAATAAGATCGTCAACGTCAAGTAAATGAGTGTTATCCCCTTTAACTTCTTGGATTAGTACTTGTTCGAGTGCGTCGTCTCTGCCGATTAATCGACTAACTTCAAAAGGGGTTTTCAAACCTACGCTAGATTTTTCTAACAAGGAGAGGCTATGCTCATGAGCACGAAAGGATGGACGACGGTGAATAAGTGTGACTTCCTTAGCAATTGATTCTAAGGCCAGAGACCAATCTACTGCAGAGTCGCCACCGCCACAAACAAGAACCCTGCGATTTTTGAATCGGTCTAGGTCTTTGACGGCATAATGAAGACAATTTTCTTCGTAACTATCTGCCCTTTCCACTTTTAATTTTCGAGGTTGAAATGCCCCAGCACCAGCCGTAATAATAATCGTTCGTGAATAGTGAATATGTGATGGAGTAACGAGTTTAAAAGTCCCGTCTTCTAAACGAACCACGTTTTCTACTGATTCCTCTAAGCTAATAGTGGGTGAAAAAGTTTGCGCCTGTTCATGTAATTGGTTGACTAATTCTTGGGCCTTAATTTTTGGAAAACCACCAACATCGTAAATATGTTTATCAGGGTATAAAGCTGATAATTGGCCGCCAACCTGAGGTAAACTATCTATTATTTTAACGGATGCTTTTCTCATTCCTGCATAAAAAGCTGTAAAAAGACCAACTGGACCTGCACCAATTATCGTAATATCATAAGTCTTTTTTTCAGACATCAATCTCATCTCTCCTATCTCTTCAAGTTTTAACACCTGATCTAGAAATTTTCTTTAATGGTATGGGTGAACAACTTTCAATTTGTGCAGTCTAATTAATCAATAATATAACGTAAATAATACGTTGTGTATTTATTTTGTTATATAAAGAATACGTAATTAATAATATTCTGTCAATATAAAAAGGCAATCATTTTAAACAAACTTATTGGTGGCTGTTCTAAAAGGGTGAACTCTTTTGAGTAATGAATATCTAAAAAATCCCATATCAAAAATGATACGGGATTTTATATCCACACGATTTCAATTTTAAAAAAGAGTTTGAACTTCTAAAAAGACTTTTAATCGCTTTTTACCAATCTAATTTTTCATTTGATGAAAAGGAAAGTTATTTTCCGATGCTTGTTGTGCTTCTCGGATCAATCGTGTGAAAAGGTCTCGAACAGTGGGGATGTCTTCGATAATGGTGGAGATTTGACCAGCATTCACATGTCCTTCATTCAGTTTTCCTTCGATAGCTCCCCTAATATGATGGGTTTCATCTGTTTTTTCTAGATAAGTGTTAAGAGGCAATTGTTCTTTTTCCGATGCAAGTAAATGCTCCCCGTAAGGTGTTTTTAAAATACGCCTGATTTGCTTATAATGTCGACCAACAATCATTGTACCGTCAGACCCTGCAGCACATAAAGCTTCCTTATAAGCTGGATGTACCTGAGCATCTTGCGTAGCAATTAGTCTTGTGCCTAATTGCACCCCTTGCGCTCCTAAAGTCATAGCGGCTAGAACACCTCGTCCATCTCCAATGCCGCCTGCAGCTGCTACAGGAATATTCACAGATGATGTTACTTTAGGAATTAATGTGAATGTTGTGAGCTCCTCTAATGAATTAATTCCTGCCGCTTCATACCCTTCAGCTATGATGATATCAGCTCCTGCCGCTTCAGCTTTCTTGGCTTGTTTGTCATTTGCGACTACACACATCACAACAACATTTTCCGCTTTCAACGGCTCAATGTAAGGTACGGGATTCCCTGCCGACAAAGAGACTACAGGTACCTGGTGATTGATAATTAGAGAGAGAATTTCTTTTACGTAGGGTTGAACAGTGAGGGGAATATTGACCGCGAATGGCTTCGAGGTCTTACGGCGAATATCAAGAATCATTTGCTCGACAATATCAGGATTTAATGTACCAACGCCGATCGTGCCTAATCCCCCAGCTTCTGAGACAGCTATTGCCAGTGACGCATGACTGATATTCCCCATCCCTCCCTGGATAAAGGGGAGATTCACTCCTAGTTTTTTTGTTAAATCATTCATAATTAAACACCTCCGTTAAAATTATGTTATATTAAAAAGTATAACACGAATAAAGGGGAGGAATAAATATGATTTACCGTTACAAGGATTTTTCACCGCTTATTCATGACACCGCTTATATTGCAGACGGCGCTAAAGTTATTGGAGATGTTGAGGTTGGAGCTAAATCAAGTATATGGTTTAACGTGGTATTAAGGGGAGATGAAGGGCCAATTCGTATTGGTGAACGTTGCAATATACAAGAAAATTCGATGTGTCATCTGTACGAGCAATTCCCGTTAACTCTCGAGGATGAAGTATCAGTTGGCCATAATGCAATCGTACACGGGTGTACATTAAGAAAGGGGGCACTCGTTGGGATGGGGGCAACTGTCTTAGATGGGGCTGAGGTTGGAGAATATTCTATTATTGGAGCGAACAGTCTGGTGCCTTCAGGGAAAGTTATTCCTCCTCGTTCTCTTGTGTTAGGGTCCCCTGGTAAAGTTGTAAGAAGCTTATCGGATAAAGATATGGAAATGATTGATGAAACCATAAGCACCTATGTTCAAAAGGGTCAAGAATTCAAACAAATAGAGGTACTTGAAAAGGTCTTTGAATAAAAGAGAAGGGCACGCGGATTAATCCGCGTGCCCTTCTCTTTTATTCATGAAATGGTAGCTACAACTATGAATTCTTTTTACTTATTAGTTCTCCTGGTTCAAACACAGATTCAAAAAAACGAGTAGCAGGTTCTCTGAGCATTTGATAATAATCTCTAAATAGAGAAGCCGCTGAGTCTCCTAGCCAATCTTCTGGTAAAAGTTCTTTAGGGAGGCTAGGGTCAATGAATAGAAATTTTCTGTACTGATGTACAAGCAAGGTACGTTCCACGAAGCAGCTCCCATCAGTCAGGTCCCCTTTTTCGATCTTATTCTTATCTATGATATATTTTTGACTATAATCTTGGATAAACTGAGAGTACCGTTCGTTGATTTCGTCAAGGTCCCAACACTGCTCCACTAGCTCTTTATTATCACTCATTCCTTCATATGTGGCACGAAAGAAATTAACGTAAGAACCGATTTCATATTTGGCAATCAGTTTGTTAACTTGCTCCTCTAGGGGGTTAGGGGTAATCCAACAACTGTTAGACAAAAGGCCGAAACCACTCCACACTAGTTCACGTCTCAGTTCATCTCTCAGATGACGCTTTTGCTCAGGAATTGTGTAAAGGAGCAATCTCCACTCTCCATCCCAGGAAGGCGATTCTATTTTATAAATTCGGTTCGCAGCCTCATCCATACGGTCCTTGCCACGTTCAGTCAGGTAATAATAACTTTTATTTCCTTTTTTTTCGGACTGTACCCATCCTTGTTTGCTCATACGGGAAATGGCTGCTCTAACGGATTGTTCATTATGACCAAATTCTTTAAGTAACCGAATTAAACTCCCGATCCAGATCACATTGCCATACTGGCTAATATAATCTCCATATAACGTGAAAATCATTGAACGAGTATTAAATAGTTTATCCATATGATGCCCCTTCTTTTATACATTGATATTATTTACACTCTTTCACCCTAATTATACAACAAAGGAAAAAGTAAAGTGAAATTGATCTGATAAATATTTTACTACAAAATGAAAAAACGTCATACTATTTTATAGTTTTTATCACAATATTTTTAAAAGAAAAAAGCGAAGGATCTCCTTCGCTTTGTAAAAAATATTATCTTTTTAAAGGGGAGTGGAAACGTTTGAACGCAAATCAACAATACGTTTGGCCTTTCCTTCCGATCTAGGAATGGCTTTAGGCTTCTCTAAGTATACATCCATGGATACAAGTGCCTCCATTTTAATAGACCTTTGAATTCTTTTTGTAAGTTCTTGAGCTGTTGGATGGTTGAAATCCTCCATAGGCAGTAACTCAAAAAAGTTTTCACAAACCTCGACATGCAGTTCTGCATGGTCCATCACTCCTTTTTTTTGCAGATGAATTTGGTAGTGAGGGGCGAGTTCGTCCATGTCACAGATGTAACGCTCAATTTCAGAGGGGAAAACATTTACTCCGCGTATAATCAACATATCATCAATTCGGCCTTTTACACGACTCATTTTTGTCGTTGTTCTGCCACAAGCACATTTGCCACGTGTAATAGAGGAAATATCACCTGTACGGTACCGGATAATGGGCAGTGCTTCTTTCGTAAGGCTTGTGAATACTAGTTCTCCATCTTCTCCGTCTGGCACAGGTCTTAAGGTTTCGGGATCTATGACTTCAACAAGAAAATGATCATCTGCTATATGAAGGCCCTCTTGGCAATCGATACACTCCATGGCTACCCCGGGCCCCATCACTTCACTTAGGCCATAAATGTCTGCTGCTTTAATACCGAACATTTCCTCAATATTATTCCTCATTTCTTCGGACCAAGGTTCAGCACCAAGGATAGCAAATTCTAAGGAAGTGGAAGCAGGATCAATCCCTTTACTTTTCATAGTTTCTCCAATGTTTAATAGATAAGAAGGAGTAGAACAGATTACACGCGGGCAGAAATCTTGGATAAGTGTGATCTGTTTACTTGTATTTCCTCCTGAAATAGGAACGGTGGCACATCCTAGATGTTCAGAGCCATTATGGATGCCTAATCCGCCCGTGAATAAACCATAACCGAAAGCATTATGAAGAATATCACCTCTTCGTCCTCCGGCCATGAAGATAGAACGGGCCACAATTTCACCCCAATGCTCCATGTCATTCTTTGTATAGGCCACTACGGTTGGTTTTCCGCTAGTACCAGAAGAGGCGTGTATTCGGACAACTTCTTCCATAGGAGTAGCAAGCAAACTAAAAGGATAATTCTCACGTAAATGACGTTTCTTTGTAAACGGTAATTGTTGAATATCTTCTAATGATTGAATGTCGTCAGGGGTGACATTCAATTGCTGAAAAGCTTTGCGATAAAAAGGGACATGGTGATAAACGCGCTCTATCGTCTCTTTCAAACGTTCCTGTTGCAATCGTTCCATTTTTGAGCGATTCCAGTTTTCTTCTTGTGAAAAAGTGGACATGTAAGCATCTCCTTTTCATGATATATAAAATACGTAAGATTAAAAACCGTCATATATAAGATATCTGTTTATGAAAACGCTGTCAATATATTAGGAAAATTCACAAATAAGTTTAACTCATTATATACACTGTATTTAGAGCGTTTTAAGCAGTGGAATCCAAATGGATAAATATTTAAGTCTTGATTATTATATAACGTTTATTTATAATGACGTTAAACAAACGTAATTAAAGGATGATATGATGTATAACTATGGAGGAACCTTAGCCACAGAGAATATTGATGAAGATAAAGATAAATATGCTGAGTTTATGCGGCGTGTTGAAGCAGGTGAAAAGATAGAAGCGGATGATTGGATGCCGAAAGAGTACCGTGAAACGCTTATTAAACTCATCTCCATGCATGGTATAAGTGAAATTATGGGAGCGTTGCCCGAAAAGGAATGGGTGCCTAAAGCACCTACTTTAAAAAGAAAACTGGGAATTATGGCTAAAGTACAGGATGAGATGGGACACGGACAGCTTCTTCTGCGAGTGGCTGAGGACTTAATGAAACCTTATGGGAAAACCCGAGAAAACTTAATGGAGGATCTATTAAATGGAGATTTGAAATTCCATAACGTGTTCCATATGCCAACTAAAACTTGGGCAGATGCTGGCATGGTTGGATGGTTGGTGGATGGGGCAGCGATTATTTCGCAAACAAATATGTTAGACGCCTCATATGGACCATACCAAAGGGCTCTTAAACGCATTTGTCAAGAAGAAGTATTTCACGCTCAACATGGTGAAGCGATTATTATGGCGTTAGCCGAAGGCACTGAGGAGCAAAGGAAAATATTACAAGAATCACTTAATCGTTGGTGGCCTTCACTCTTAATGTTTTTTGGTCCTGAGTCTGCATCAACCACAGGTTCCTCAAAGCAAGAGGTTACAACTAAATATCGCATTCGTAAGAGTTCCAATGAAGAATTGCGTCAGGCTTTTTTAGACAAATATTTACCGCGGGTTTTTTCCTTAGGATTAACTGTTCCAGATGAAACCGTCCACTACGACGAAACAAAAGGCCATTGGTTGTACCAACAGCCTGATTGGAATGAATTTAAGCAAATTATTAGCAATAAAGGACCACGATCAAAGGAACGTTTGCGTTTAAGGGAAATTGCCTATGAAAACAATCGTTGGGTCAGGCAGGCATTGGCTCCACAGGTTGTCGTCTCATAGGGTATAGGAAGGGAGAGAATGATGATGGAAAAACAGGATGAATCTAACTTTTACCAAGAATATGAAGTGTTCAGTAAAAAAAATGAAAAGTCGCCAATCCAACACCAGTTTAGCTTACTGGCTCCAAATGAGGAGATGGCGCTGAATATGGCGCAGGAAAACTTCATGCGTCGGGAAAAAGTGCTCGATGTCTGGGTGGTTCAGCGCGATAATATTCGCTCGATGACTAGTGAAGAACGACAACAATGGACCAAACGTTTAAATAATAAAGATTACCGCAACACAAAAGGTTATGGTTACTTAAGGAAAAAATGGGGCGAAAAAGAACAGGGGATGTTAGATGAAAAAGAAATCATGTCCTGGAAAGAGGTGAAAAAATCATGAAACCTGTAGAAACAGCGGACCAAGCGAAACAAGACACTTCTTATTATAATGCATTAGCTGAATTACTTTATCAGTTAGCCGATGATGACTTTATCATTTCATTCCGAGGGTCTGAATGGCTGGGGCTAGCCCCTCATATTGAAGCGGATGTTGCTTATTCATCTATTACACAAAACACCATGGGTCACGCATTTCTCTATTATCAATTGTTAGAAGAGTTAGGGGAAGGTGAGATTGATACGCTTGCTCACGAACGCCCTCCTGAGAATAGACGAAATGCCGTCTATTTTGAGAAGAGAAATGGAGATGGGTCATATTTAGAAGAGCCGTATTACGATTGGGCACTAACTGTCGTCCGTCAATTTTTATATGAAACTATGAAAAAAGTTAAATTAGAGGCGCTTGCGACAAGCTCCTTTGAACCACTGGCAAATACCGCTCAAAAAGTATTAATGGAACAGCCCTATCATCTGGCGCATTGGAAAATGTGGATTGCACAACTTCAGGAATCCACGGAAGAGGCTCAAACAAAAATTCAATTACGTTTAGAGGAAGCGTGGAAAGAATGTAAAGACGTTTTAGAATTGGGACCTAAAGCAAAAGAGATGGAACAATATCGTTTAATCGCTGGGGAAGACTTTTTGAAGAAGCAATGGTTGAAGGAAGTAGAGGCTACGATAAAAACTCCACCGTCACAACCACTAGATAAAAAGTTTGGTAGTGGGAGAGACGGCGAGCATACCGTTGATTTAGAGCAGGCTTTACAAACCCTTGCTGAAGTGTATGATAGCGACCGGAATGCGGTGTGGTAAGTCCTTTAAAGGAGGGGATCGACGTGAATGATGAACAAAAGCACGAGGAGATTCATGCTATTTTAAAAACAGTTGATGATCCAGAGCTTCCCTCGGTTAGTGTAGTAGATCTCGGGATGGTCCATGAAGTTACGATAGATCAAAGCAAGGTATCAATTACCATGGTGCCGACTTTCGCAGGGTGCCCTGCCCTTGATTTCATAGAGAAAAATGTAAAATCAGCGGTTGGGAATATTGATTGGGTAGAGGACTGTCTGGTTGCTTTTTCCTTTCAGAAGAAGTGGTCAACTGATGCCATTACAGATGAAGGAAAAGAACAATTAAAAAAACATGGAGTCTCGCCACCCCCTGAAAACTATCGACCCGGGGAGGAGTGGTCCGTAAATTGCCCTTATTGTGGATCAGCTTTTACATCTATGGAAAACGTGTTTGGACCTACGGCTTGCCGCAGCATTTTATATTGCGGATCCTGTAAGAATCCATTTGAAGCCATGAAACCAGTGGTTAATTATTCTATTGTTTACTAAAGAAAGGAGTTTTTAATATGGTAAAACTAATTGCATTATACAAACAACCCGAGGATAAAGAGGCGTTTGATGAGCACTATTTTAATACACATACCCCGATTACAAAGGAGATCCCTGGTCTAAGAGATATGAAAGTAACAAAAATTGTCGGCTCACCAATGGGAGAGAGTGAGTATTACCTGCTTTGTGAAATGTTTTACGATGACCATGAATCTCTCCAAAAGGGAATGAAGACGGATGAGGGGAAGGCCTCCGGAAAAGACGTAATGAAATTCGCGGGTGACATTGTTACGTTAATGATCGGTGAGGAACTGAATGACTAACACTTATATTAGAGCTTTTACAGAAAATAAAGCAGGGGTCATTCAGCTTCACCGCCCTCAGGTGGCTAATGCTCTGAATCGGAAAATGGTTGATGAAATAGTCGAACAAATGGAAGCGTTTGACCGGGATGATTCGCTTCGAGCTATTGTATTGAAGGGAAACGAAAAGGCGTTTGCTGCGGGAGCTGATATTGAGGAAATGATGGAAGACTCCCCGTTATCGTTGGAGCTTACAAATCCTTTTGCCGTCTGGGATCGCATAACACTGATTAAAAAACCGATTATCGCAGCGGTAAATGGATTTGCTCTAGGGGGAGGCTTTGAACTAGCCCTTCACTGTGACCTCATTGTCGCTGCTGAGAATGCAAAATTTGGCTTTCCGGAGGTTACATTAGGAGTCATGCCCGGAGCAGGGGGGACACAACTTTTAACAAAAGCAATGGGGCGAGCTAAAGCACTCGAATGGATTTGGCTAGGTCAAACAATGAATGCCCAGGAAGCATTGCAGTACGGTGTAATTAATCGGGTTGTTGCACCTGAGTTAGTAGAAGAGGAAACAATGAGGCTTGCCAGTCAAATCGTTGAACAGGCACCTGTAGCCATTCGGCTTATAAAAGAGGCAGTCCACGAGGCTGTGGATGCACCTTTAATAGATGGATTGAAATTAGAACGAAAAAACTTTTATTTGGCCTTTGCCTCTCAAGACCAAAAAGAGGGAATGCGAGCTTTCACAGAAAAGCGGAACCCTTCTTTCAAAGGGGTGTAACGAATGGGAAATACATTTCAAACAATCTCTTACGATCTGAAAAAGGGTGTCGCTAGAATTGGATTAAATCGTCCATCTGCCTACAACGCATTTACAGAGCAAATGAATAAAGAGATGATCAAAGCTCTAAGGATAGCAAGCAAAGATGATGAAGTGAGAAGTATCGTTATCACTGGAGAGGGAAAAGCATTTTGTGCAGGAGAAGATTTGGGTGGAGTGAATGAACATACCAATCATGCTACCTTTCTCCGTAATCGCTATCATCCCATGATGAAAGCGATTAAACAGACACCTAAACCCATTGTTGCTGCAGTTAATGGTACTGCAGCGGGGGCAGGAATGAGTTTAGCGTTAGCGGCTGATTTTCGTTTAGTGCAGCCAGAAGCCAAATTTGTAAGTGCCTTTATTAATATAGGTTTAATACCTGATTCGGGTTTCCTATATATTCTGCCCCGTCTTATCGGCTATGCGAAAGCACTGGAGGTAGCTGTGCTCGGTAAGCCTATTACTGGAAGAGAAGCGCATGAAATGGGGCTTGCAACCGAAGTGATCGATCCGTCTGAATGGGAGGAGAAAGTAAGCCGATTTTCCGAAACACTATCGTCCCTTCCAACTCAATCTGTGGCATTAATTAAACGTTATATGATGGATGGAATGAACTTAACATTTGAAGAAATGCTTGAAAAAGAAGCGCAAGCACAGCGTATAGCTGGGAAGACCCATGATCATCGAGAGGGACTGCAGGCTTTTAAAGAAAAACGCAAACCAGATTTTATTGGAAACTAATAAAGGGAGTGTGGAAACATGACAAATACAGTAACAGCAGAAGCAGTAACAGAAGTTGGAGCAATGAAACGTGATCATTATGCGATGATTATTAATGGTGAGCGTGTGGAAAGCCGTTCAAATGAAACAATGGAAACCTATAATCCGGCAAAAGGTGAACGAGTAGCAACGGTTGCAAAGGCGAATCAAGAAGATGCAGAGAAAGCCATACAAGCGGCGAGGCAATCATTCGATCAAGGAAAATGGCGTAATAAGTATCCTGTAGGTAAACGTTCAAGGGTGCTAAATAAAATTGCAGCAATAATGCGTGAACGATTTAATGAACTAGTGGAAATGGAAGTTCTAAACAGTGGTAAATCAGTGGGAGCGGCTCAAGTTCAAATTAATCAGTCCATCGAGGATTTTGAATTTTATGCTGGGGCGATTGTAGGTCACCGTGGTGCAGTAAATAATATGCCTAATGGTTTCTTTAACTATACACATAAAGAACCTGTTGGAGTCTGTGCACAAATTATCCCTTGGAATTATCCGATGATGATGGCAGCTTGGAAAATAGCCCCGGCTATTGCTGCTGGATGCTCGGTGATCATCAAACCAGCTAGTCTGACACCAATTACAGCTATCATTCTTAATGAAATTTGCCATGAAGCGGGTGTGCCAGAAGGCGTCGTTAACACCATTCCGGGGTCAGGTAAAGTTGTCGGGGACTATCTCGTCGAACACAAAGACATCAACAAGGTTGCCTTTACAGGTTCAACGCCGACTGGAAGAGATATTATGAGTAAATCTTCAGAGACGTTAAAACGCCTTACCCTCGAGCTTGGCGGAAAATCACCAAATATCGTTTTTGAAGATGCAGATTTAGACGCTGCTGTACCAGGTTCTTTATTTGGTATTTTCTTTAACACGGGTCAATCCTGTGAAGCGCGTTCACGCATGTTTGTCCATGAATCGATTTATGATGAATTTATGGAACAATTTATTGCGAAAACAGAGAAGTTGAAGTCCGGTGATCCTTTTGACAAAGGAACGCACCTTGGTTCGATTATCAGCCGTAACCAACTAGAGGTCATCGATGGATATGTCCAGTCCGCTAGAGAAGAAGGAGCTACCATTGCTACAGGTGGTAAAGAAATGAATATTGAAGGGTTTGAAAACGGTCACTGGTATGAACCTACTGTTATTACAGACGTAACACCAGATATGAAAGCTGTGAAAGAAGAAATATTCGGGCCGGTCGTTGTGGTAGAAAAATTTACTGATGAGAAAGATGTTATCCAACGTGCCAACGACACAGAGTACGGATTAGGGTCGGCGGTATGGACGACAAACCAGGGCAGAGCTACTCGCGTATCCCATCAGATTGAAGCCGGAATCGTGATGGTCAATACTCCATTCTCGGCATTTCCTGGTACTCCATTCGGAGGATATAAACAATCTGGATTCGGCAGAGAACTTTGTGTAGAAACGCTAGATCTTTATATGGAAGATAAAAGTGTTCTTTCCTATTACGGACCAAAACCTTTAAATCCGTTTGGGGTGTAAAAGAAAGGAAGGGCTTATACCATGGCTGTACAAAATGTGTCCGTGGTAGGGGCTGGTGTGATGGGGCGAGGCATTGCGTATGTCTCCGCCCTTGCCGGCTTTCATACCACATTAATCGATGTGTCGGAAAATCAGTTGCGGGAAGCTTATACGTTTGCTGAAAAGACGACGCGAAAAGGGATTGAAAAGGAAAAAATCACGGAACTGCAGGCGAGTGAACTACTGGATCATCTCTACACATCTTCACAACTTGAGTCGACTGTAAGTACGGCTGATCTGTTAATAGAAGCTGTGCCGGAAAAGCGTGAGTTGAAGAAACAAATCCTTGAGACGGCGGATGAACATGCACCGGAGCATACGATTTTTGCTTCGAATACGTCGACGATCAGTCCTACAGAGCTCGGTTCGTATACAAAACGAGCGCCGCAAGTAGTCGTCATGCACTTTTTCAACCCTGTCCATCGTATGCCGCTTGTGGAGATTGTGAAGGGGTTGGAAACGAGTGATCAAACGGTTGACCTTATTCGAGATTCTTCAGAAAAAATGGGGAAAGAAACCGTTGAAGTGAATGAGTTTCCTGGTTTTGTGACGAGTAGAATCAGTGCCCTTGTCGGAAATGAAGCGTTTCAGATGCTGCAGGAAGGCGTGGCTACTGCAGAAGATATTGATAAAGCAGTTCGACTAGGCTTGAACTATCCAATGGGACCTCTTGAGCTTGGAGATTTAGTCGGATTAGACGCACGCCTGAATAACTTAAAGTACTTACACGAAACGTTAGGTGAAAAATACCGTCCCGCTCCGTTATTGGAACAACTTGTTCAAGCAGGCAGGTTAGGGAGAAAAAGCGGCCGCGGCATATATAACTATCAAGAGTAAGGGAGGCTAAACGTTCATGGAAGAAGTTGTGATTGTGGATGCAGTGAGAACCCCGATTGGACGATATAATGGTGCTTTAAAAAGCGTTCGCCCGGATGACTTGGGTGCCCATGTTCTTCGTTCCTTAAGAGAACGCAATCCAAAGCTTCCGATTGACGAAATCGAGGAGGTCATCCTTGGAAATGCCAATGGGGCAGGGGAAGAGAACCGAAATGTTGCCCGGATGGCCACATTACTTGCTGGATATCCAACTACAGTAGCGGGCACGACGATTAACCGGTTGTGCGGTTCCGGATTGGACGCGGTAACGTACGCTGCCCGGGCGATTGCTGTCGGGCAGGGAGACGTGATGATCGCCGGAGGAACAGAAAGTATGACGCGCGCGCCTTATGTTATGGGGAAACCAGACAAAGGATTTAAACGCGGTGATCAACAACTCCAGGACACGACAATCGGCTGGCGTTTTACTCATCCGTCCATGGATGAAATGTATGGAACGGATTCGATGCCTGAAACAGCTCAAAATGTGGCTGAATCCTATAACATTTCCCGTGCCGATCAAGATGAGTTTGCGTTTCAAAGTCAAATGCGAGCCAAAGAAGCGATGGAAAGTGGACGATTAAAGGAAGAAATCACACCCATATCGATTCATGACAGGAAGGCAGGTACATATGAGGTGGCTGAAGATGAACACCCAAGACCGTCCACTACACTGGAAAAATTAAATAAACTCCCGTCGATATTTTCAAATGGAAGTATTACAGCTGGCAATGCATCCGGGGTAAATGATGGAGCTTCGGCTGTTTTATTAATGAGTCGGAAAAAGGCAGAGGCACTTGGCTTAGAACCGCTTGCTACTTATGTTACCTCAGCTACAGCTGGAGTGGAACCCAAAATTATGGGCATTGGTCCCATTCATGCCACACAAAAAGCGCTTAAACGGGCTGACATGAATGTTGATGATCTTGACTTGATCGAATTAAATGAAGCATTTGCCTCCCAGTCGCTCGCGTGTATCCGTGAGTTGGACTTGAATCAGGATATTGTCAATGTCAATGGAGGTTCGATTGCTTACGGTCATCCATTAGGAGCCAGCGGAGCAAGAATTCTAACGACATTGCTGCATGAAATGAAAAAGAGGGGTAGTAAACGCGGCTTAGCTACGATGTGTATCGGCGTAGGTCAAGGTATTTCGATGATTGTAAAAAGGGATTAAAGTGAATTCTTTGGGTTTCGACTATTTTTCTTAAGAAGGAGGTCTTCACCGTGGCTTTTGTGATTACATCACCTTGCAAAGATGAAAAGGCAGGCGAATGCATCGAAGTCTGTCCGGTAGATTGTATTGAAGAAGGGGAAGACATGTTTCATATTGACCCGGAAGTATGCATTGAATGCGGGGCATGTGAGGCAGCGTGTCCCGTAGAAGCGATCTATATGGAAGACGAAGTTCCTGAGGAAGAAAATGACTATATTCAATTAAATCGTAAGTTTTTTGAAGCGGGGTAACTGTAAACGAAGGAATTCTTCGTTAGGGCGTAATGGTTGTTCGTTAAATCGTAATGACTGTGAGTTAGGAAGGTATATGCCTGAGATCGGTCGATATATTTTTGAGACAGGGCGTTATCGCTTCAAGTTAGGAAGCTATATCTAAACGCAGACAATTTAATGACCACCATTCAGGAAAGGTGCTGGGACGAGAACGAAACTGATTAAAGCATACGATAATCCGAACGATTTTATTGAGGTCAGTTCGGATTATTTGTGTGCTAAGAAAGGGTGTCTACCATCGCTCCGTCAAAAAACTTCGCTTTCCGCGGCCCCGCAGGACGTGGGGTCGTTCGGTGTTGGCACACGACGTGCCGAACTTAACCGAACATCCTCTAAACAACGAGCTTCCTCGGAAAGCAAAGGACGCTTTCTTGTGGGATCTTCGGCTCGCGCTGTTCCCGCAGGAGTCTACGTATTTTGACTACGCTAATGATCTGCATTTATACTATTCAACTTTTATAGTTCGTTTTTTCACTACTTTACGTATAATTTAACTTCCTTATTTCTATTATATAACACTTGAAAAAAATACTAATTTATAGAGTAATAGAAAGTGGCTGCCCACTTGAGGCAGCCGCTTTTTTCCATTAGTTCTTTTTCGGGAATTGCAGGTAATGGGTCGATTCCGTATTATTGATAACGTCCTGTCTTGTGAAAAGAATCGGTTTAAACTCCCAGTTGGCGTACATCTTGATTTGGTCATTGTAATGTTGGTGAACAGAACCGTCTTTACTAATAAAACCAACTTGACCTGGAGGAGTGATGTTAAAGCCTTCTGGTCCCTTTTTTGTTAATTCCACGTAATGATTCTCACTTCCTCGATTCATAACGGGGATTGGTATATCTGATCCTAATCCATGTGGTGCTCCGATCAGTGACTGTGCTCCGAACGTTGTTGTCCTCACTTCTGTCAACCAGTCATCCATATTTCCGTTATAATCTTTTTCTAGTTCGTTTAGCGCCTGATGTAAGCTTTCCATTATAATTTGCTCACGACTTTCTCCGTTTAACCAATCATATTGAACAGCATTTTGTGCTTCATCTCCGCGAAATACTCTTAAACATAAACTGCAGCCATAGCGATGGTCAATAGTTCCTTTTAGGTCTCCGTAGCTTTTGCCAAGGTCGTCTTTTAATAGATTAGCTGGAACGTTGGACCACCAAGCTTCGAAAATAGTTGTAGCTGGACTGTCGTAGTAGTCATCATCATTTAGATCTTCATTGAGGTTATTCCAGTTTTTCAAATACTGGTAAACCTCTTTTAATTCTGGATTTTTGTCAATGTTCTCCTCCAGAGTATCTAGTAGGTAAGGTTTAAACCATTTTGTTCTTAAATTAACAAGGCTTGCGTGGTAATTAATGTCGTTGATCTCCTGTAAGTTTAATTTGTCAGCTTTTTTCGCCTGATCAATATACTGTTGGACTCTATGGTCAGCTCCCCAATTAAAGCTTAATTCAGCATTCTGCCAATTTGGAGAAGGTTTATTATTCCAATTAGCAACAAAGCCGACGTCCGGATTGATCTCAGACGGATTATTTGCTGTATCTTTGAATCCGTCCCATTCATATTGACCGGTTCCAGGAGTTGGGAGTCTAAAGTCAAGTCTCTGATCCCGTTTAGGGTATTGACCTACATGGAAATAACCAATATTCCCTTGTTTATCAGCATAGAACCAATTCAGTGACATCGTAAAATTTCGGGCTGCTTTCTTGAATTGATTTAGATTATGTGCCCAATTGGTTTGTAAATAAGCGGACCAGCTTTGCCCTTCTGTTCCACGAAAACTCCACGATTTACTGTAGGCTACTTGCTTTTCCTCGTCCAGGTAAATTACAGGACCGTGAACAGTTTCATAAAACACCTTTTCAACCTCTTTGATGTCTCCGTTCTCATCACGGACTTGAAACTCTTCGACGCGTTTTTTCATATCTACCCATTCGCCTTTATACTGATATTGGTGAGGGTTATTTGGGTTTAGGGTCTCTTTAAATATATCGACTTGATTGCCATAGCCGGCAGTGGATGAAAAGCCGAATTTATTGGTTGCCCCAAACATAATGAATGGGTATCCAATAAATGAAGATCCCTCAATATCAATCCCTGGACCATGCAGTCCCACCTCATACATAAAACCCGGAGCGGTTAACCCGACCTGTGGACCTCCAAACACCATGGCGTTACCAGATTCAGATTTTTCTGAGCCAACAATTAGGGCGTTGCTGCCGACTTTTAACGGGACCCCTAACTCGTGAGAGGTTTTCTCGAATTCTTTACGTCTATCCGTGATTTGGTCAGCAGCTTCAATCGCGGCTTCAGAGATTTGTCTGACCTTTCCGTTACCATATTGTTGTTTTTGACCTGTTTCTTCATCACTCATAATGCTAGTAGGAGAGGCCGGATTATTTTTCGGGAAAATATCATTAAATATTTCTTTAGCTTTATCAGCTCCATGTTGCTGGTTTAAATTCGCCAGGGTTGCCGCATTCTTTAACTCTTGCTCCTGATCCATAAAGACCGTCATAGAAGCCATGTATAACCTTAGTACGTCAACACCTGTCCAAGATTTAGGTTTGATATCGTATTTGTGGAATTCTTTTGATAGTAAACGATTGGGTTCTTGATTAGCTTCTTTGATATATTTGGTAATCCCTTTGGCATAATTTTTAATTACTTTTTGGGAAAAGGGGTCCATTTGTGAAATCATGTTCTTTACTTCTTTATCACTATAACCGTCTCTCCGCATTCTCATGTCGTGCTCTAAATACTTGTTACCAAAAATGGCCGATACATTTCCTTCGTTGCTGCGGCGAAACATAACAAGTTGGAATAAGCGGTCTTTAGCTGTAACATAGCCATAAGCACGATACAAGTCATCCGTAGACTTTGCGTAAATATGCGGGACCCCATAATCATCTCTAACAATTTTTACGGTACCATTTTTAACGGTTACGTTTTTGTCTTTTGTCTGTTGTTTAGCTTCTACTTGACTTGACGAAAAAAACATGACGCTCATCAATAAAAATAAGATCGTTTTTTTCAATAGCAATTGAGATCCTCCCATCTTTTTTATATTCAATCCTCATCCATTTTACATCTCATTTATTTTGAAACTACGGATTCCTCGGTTACTTCTACATCCACCTGCTCGCCCGTTTTCAAACTTACAAGGATAAATACAACGGTTGAAAGGGGCAAAGCGTAAAATAACGGATTAATATGAGTCGTCGGAAATCCTAGTAAAGTATCCACTCCGAACAATGCGTTGGATAACCCAATTGCTGCAGCTTCTTTTAGATGGAAAAATAGAAAACCAATAATACTTACTGTGAAGCCGACAACGATACTTGCAATGGCCCCAGTCCTTGAGGCGTTTTTCCAATATAATCCACCGACGAGCACCGGTAAAAAACCGGCTGCGCAGATACCAAACCAAAAAGAAGTTGCCTGAGCTATAACCCCGCCTGGTAAGATATAGGCCAATATGACGGCAGCACACATACCGATGATCACACCAAACCGAGATAAGCTGATCTTGTTGCCGAAGATTGAGGTGACCCCGATGTTTTTCAAGATATCTTCACTGAAAGAAGCGGACTGGACGTGAATCAACGAACTTACCGTTGAAATGACCGCTGACAACGCCGTTAATGTAAACAAATAAACAAACCAATCCGGCATCATGTTATTGATAAATGTCGGGATGACAAGATCAACATTTCCCCCGCAACACTCAAAGCGATCTCACCCGTCGCATTGTAAAAATAAAGATTGCTGAGCGGACCAATCATAAAGACAGCACCTGTCATAAAAAATATAAAAATACCCCCAACAAGTACTGAACGATATAAGGCGCGATCATCTTTCACGGTCATGCATCTCATCGCAAGCTGCGGCTGGGCCAATACACCAATGCCAACCCCCATGATCAATGTACTGACCAACGTCCACCAGATTGACGAACCCAAGACCGGCATAGATGTCCACCCCTGATGCCCTTGCTCTGCCAGTGCATCAGGAACGAGTTCTTTCAAGGCTGTTAACCCACTGTGTCCTGCTGTCAAACCGCCAACTGCCTGATAAGTTCCAAACAAAAAGATGACCATCATGACCAACATAACGACTGCCGCAAATGCGTCCGTGTACATAACGGCTTTAAGTCCGCCGCTGATTACATAAACTCCTACAATAAACGCCAATACTAACAGGGCTATATTATAATCAATCGCCAGTGTTTCTTCTAAAAATCGACCGCCGCCAATTAGAACAATACTCGTATAGGCCGGCATGAACACAAAAATCATAATCCCTGAAAATACAGTGATGAATTTAGAATTAAATCGCTCCCCTAAAAAAGAAGGAAAAGTAAACACATCCATATCAGCTGAAAGTTTTCTGATCCTTGTGCCAAATAGGGCAAACGCTACAAAAATTCCCAAAACAATATTTAAAAAGGCCAACCATAGCATGCCAAATCCGTATATAGCAGAAACGCCGCCAAAACCTACAAGAGCAGATGTACTGATAAAAGTAGCACCATAGGAAAGTGCCATTACAACTGGGTTAATATTACGTCCTGCAACTAGGTAGTCCGCTTCCGTATTTGTTTTTCGGTAACCGTAATAGGCAAGTCCGGACATGATGGCGATGTAAACGATTAACAGTGGAATAAGCACTGACAGATTCATTTAGAATCATCTCCCCCCTTATTCCACGTGATCACTCCAAAGATGATGCAGCAGAGAGCGGCGCATACCGTTCCAATCCAGGCAAGTTCAATAATGATACCATCCATTTCTAACACTGTTATCTCCTCATTTCCATGTTAAAAAATATAAAAGGATATTCAACACAAATAAATTTGATCTTTAACTCTTGATTGTTTCTTTTAAAAGGAGTTCTATTCTGGACTAATAGCATCCACGGTATTATGGTGTAAGCCCTTACACTTATGTTTATACGTTAAATAAACGTTGGCTGAAATTATGTTATATAATGGTGGCGCTGTCGTGTGCTGTCGGTGATGTAATAAGTAAAAGGGTTGTCACATCCAAAGCAGATTTAAAACAATATGGATCCTTTTCTTTCTAACAATTCCATTAAGGTTTATTAAAATTATTAAATATCTTTTGGTTATTCATTTCCTAGCCCCCCTCTCTTTATGGTACGAAAAATAAAATTACGTATTATAAACGTTATATTATCATAAAGCAACATTAAGTGCAAAGAATTTTCTGATAATTTTCACGGGTTTAATTAGTTGAATTCGGAAACATACGTAACTCCTTGTCCTTAAGGAGGGTATTCATCAATTTTTCTTTTCCTTAAAGCTCCGAAATATGAAATTACCACTTTTATAGAAAAACTTGTATTATTCAGAAAAATCATTGAATTAA
This sequence comes from Halobacillus shinanisalinarum, assembly GCF_022919835.1. NCBI lineage: Bacteria > Bacillati > Bacillota > Bacilli > Caryophanales > Bacillaceae > Halobacillus > Halobacillus shinanisalinarum. Next base: position 3,780,881 of record NZ_CP095074.1, read on the forward strand.
AAAAACATTTATTGTACGCTTAACTGGACCAACCACTTGTCTGTCAAATTCATAAAAGAAGAGGAATTAAGCTAATGTTATCTAATGTCGGAAAAAAACGTATATATCATGGGATTGTCCATCAAATCAAAGAGACGATCAAAAAAGGAGAGGTTCTTCCAGGGGGGAAAATGCCTTCTGAAAGGACTTTAGCTTCAACATTGGCTGTGTCAAGAACATCTATTAAAGAGGCTTATAGTGTTCTAGAGTCTGCTGGAATTGTAGAAATTAGACAAGGAAGCGGGGTTTATCTGTTAAAAAATGATACAGAGGATATCATTTCGAAACTTAATGCGATCATCCGCGGGCAAACGGTAGATATGGTTGAACTTATGGAATTAAGGCAGGCTGTGGAAGTCGATATAGCTTACTATGCAGCCCTTAGAAGAGAGCAGCAGGATATTGAACAATTGGACAGAGCCTTTCATCAACTTGAAAAAGCCGTTTCAAAGAAAAGTTTGGCTGCTGAGGAGGATCTGGCTTTCCATATGTTAATTGCTAAAGCAGCGAGGAACCGGGTCATTGCTCAAGTGATGAACATGGTTTCCGATCAAGTTTTAGTTGGACTAGAGGATAGCCGTGCTCAATCGTTGGCTGTCCCAGGAAAAAGCCAGGAGATCTTGGAGGAACATCGAAACATTTACAAGGCAGTTCGGGATGGCAGTCCTCATTTAGCGGGCAAGGCGATGAGAGAACATCTTCAAAATGTCAAACAGCGGTATTTATGATTTCATCTCATTTCTGTTTATATAGGAAATTTTTAAAACGCTTTCATAGGAGGTAGTTATTGTGAATACTGAAGAAGTACAACCTCAAGAGTCAGTTCAAACGCAGACTCCCACACCACCAACTACATTCGGCGGAAAATTAAAAACTGTCGGACCGGGTATTGTTACAGCGGCTACGGGCGTCGGTACTGGGGACTTAGTTGCGGCGCTCGTTGCGGGGTTTCTTTTGGAACAACACTTATTTGGGCTATTATCGTAGGTTCTATTCTTAAATTCTTTTTGACGGAAGGGATGGGACGATGGCAGCTGGCGACGGGCAAAACGATTCTAGAAGGATGGCGGTCCATGGGGAAGTGGGCAACAGGCTATTTTGGAGTTTATTCTCTTTTATGGGGATTCAGTTATGGGGCTGCAGCAATGACAACCTCAGCATTGATGATGGTCACTATGTTTCCCATTATGCCTTTATGGGCCTGGGCCATGATTCACGGGGTCGTCGGGCTTCTGCTTGTTTTGACGGGTCGTTACAATGTATTTGAACGTATTATGACCGTGTTAGTTGGGGTTATGTTTGTCACCGTTGTCGGATCGGCCATTATGCTAACACCTGACCTCGGTAATATTATGAGCGGAACTATTCCGCGTATGGATGGCGGTTCATTTCTGCTGGTTCTAGGATTGCTAGGCGGAGTTGGTGGAACCATTACGATGGCCTCGTACGGATATTGGATTCGTGAGAAGAATTGGCATGGCAAGTCATGGGTGTCGATGATGAAACTTGATACATCTGTTGCTTATTTAATTACAGCGATTTTCACGTTGTCTTTACTGATTATCGGTGCAGAATTTTTATACGGTACAGGTATTGAAATTAATGGGGAAGAGGGACTCGTTACACTTGGAACGATGTTTAGTGAAGAATTTGGAAGTGTAGCTCGCTGGTTATTCCTAATTGGCGCTTGGTCAGCCGCCTTTTCTTCATTGTTAGGTGTCTGGAATGGGGTGCCGTACTTATTTGCTGATTTTATGAGGCTTGTTCGCAAACGGAATATGGATCAGCCGGTTTCTGAGAAGGAGCCTGCTTATCGCTTCTACCTGTTATGGCTGACTTTTCCGCCGATGCTGCTTTTGTTCATGGACAAGCCAGTAGGAATTGTTATAGCCTACGGGGCCCTAGGTGCTATATTTATGCCTTTCCTGGCGATATCTTTACTGACTTTATTGAACTCTAAACGAGTAGATAACATGTATAAAAATGGGTGGATAACGAATGGAGTCCTAATAGGCAGCCTTTTATTATTCACGTATCTAGGCATTATTGAATTGGTTAATTTGTTTTAAAAAAGGGAGCTAAATGGCAATGATGTATGATTATTCTATTATAGGAGGCGGGATCGTCGGTCTATCAGTTGGGATGGAGCTTAGCAGGCGTTATCCAAATGCTAAAATTGTTATCGTTGAAAAAGAATCGGAACTTTCACTTCACCAGACTGGTAGAAATAGCGGCGTGATCCACTCTGGTATTTATTATAAACCTGGAAGCCTAAAGGCAAAATTGGCTCGTACAGGAAATCAGCAAATCGTTGAATTTTGTAAAGAACATGGGATTGAACATGACATTTGCGGCAAGGTGATTGTTGCGACTAATAAGGATGAATTGACCTTACTTGCAAATCTCTATGACAGAGGCGTGCAAAATCAACTGGATGTAGAAAAGGTTTCAATGGATGAGCTTAACGAAATCGAGCCGCATGTAAGAGGGGTTGCGGCCATTCGCGTTCCAAGTACAGGAATTGTGAACTACCGGCAAGTTGCAGAAGTTTTCGCCGATAAGATTCAACAGAATGGAGGAGAGATTTCCCTAAATACGGAGGTTCAGGACATTAATACGGAGAAGAAGAGCGTGGAGCTAAAGACAACTCGCGGAGTGTTCAAAAGTCGTTTTTTAATCAATTGCAGTGGCTTGTTTAGTGATCGTATTACTGAAATGGCCAATATTAAGACCGACATGAAGATTGTCCCGTTTCGTGGTGAATATTTTGAATTGAAGCCGGAGAAACACCACCTCGTGAAGAACTTGATTTACCCCGTTCCTAATCCTGACTTTCCATTTTTGGGTGTTCATTTTACAAGGATGATGGATGGTAGAGTACTAATCGGACCTAATGCCGTTCTGAGTTTTAAACGGGAAGGTTATAATAAAACGGACTTTCAAATCAAGGATTTTATGGAAGCGACGACTTATCCTGGTTTTCTTAAACTAGCAGGCAGAAATCTATCGGAAGGGTTAAAGGAAATGTACCGTTCCTATAGCAAAAAGGCACTAATTAAAGACGTCCAGCGGTTTATTCCTGAAATTGAAGCGGAAGATATTGTTCCCGGAAAATCAGGGGTTCGCGCTCAAGCACTTGATTCAAATGGAAGTTTAATCGATGATTTCATGATTATTAAAGATAAACGAGCTGTCCATGTGTGTAATGCTCCTTCACCAGCTGCCACGGCATCAATAGAAATTGGTAAGGAAATCGTCAATCGTATGGAAAATTATGATAGCCCTGTGAGTAATTAAGATTGATGCACTTATTGGTAATATAGAACAAGCACCGGAATATCAAGAGGTGTGCTCTCGGAAAAAAAGGCTTACGAGACGTATTAATTTTGTCGAAAAATGATAAGTCTGATAAACTTAATTCGTGATAATAGATGTAAGGCCTTTCAAAGGAGAGAACGTCAACTATGAAAAACACTTTGCGAATTGCCGGTGCTTATGTCGGCATCATTATTGGAGCAGGATTTGCTTCAGGGCAGGAAATTGTTCAATTTTTCACAAGCTTTGGTTTATGGGGGATTTTCGGTGCGGTAATCACGATATTTTTGTTTGCCTTTATTGGGATGCAACTTATACAACTAGGGGCACATTTACAAGTTACCTCCCATAAAAAAGTCATTCGCCATATTTGCGGTAAATATTTAGGACCCGTTGTTGATATTATGCTGACCTTCTTTTTATTTGGGGTAGCGACGATCATGGTCGCAGGCAGTGGGTCGATATTTGAGCAGCAATTTGGCATTGCACCTCTTATCGGCAACATCCTTTTGGTGATTCTAGCAATATTAACGCTCTGTCTTAATACAGACAAGGTAATTTCGGTGATAAGTTTAATTAGTCCCTATATGTTAGCGCTGATTATTATCATCACCATTTATTCCTTTTTCACTAGTGATGCAAATTTAGCTGAATTAGAGAGCGTTGCTTTGACACAAGCATCTGCCGCTTCAAACTGGCTGCTAAGTGCGTTGTTGTATGTTGCTTTTAACATCGGGGTCGGCTTTTCGATGATGACACTTATCGGCGCAACCACCAAGGATGAAAAATCTGCCGGCAAAGGGGCTATCATCGGCGGAGTTTGTCTTGGAATTCTAGTTGTACTCATTAATCTAGGTATCTATGCAAATATAAATAAATTGCAGGGATAGATATGCCGACACTGATATTGGCTTCGGATATTTCACCTTTAGTAGGCATTCTGATGACGATTGCGTTGCTTGCGATGATCTTTAATACGGCGGTAGGCATGCTATATTCTTTTACAGCCCGTTTTGTACAACCAGATACAACCAGGTTCAAGGGGGCAGTAGTTGTCGTCGGACTTCTCTCGTTTGGAGCAAGTCTTGTAGGCTTTACGGATCTAGTCAGCACTGTTTACCCATTAATGGGCTATCTCGGGTTCGTGTTAATTGGAGCAGTAACTGTCTCCTGGCTCAGGTCTAAGAAAAAATCCTCACTCGTACTGGGCGAAGAATAGAGTTCCGTTCGCTTGAGTATAAAAGTGTTGGAAGAGAATTTTCGATAAAGCTTTTTATAAACCTATGGGGGAAAGCCAGAACGACGGGGCACCGTTCTCTGGCTTTCCTTTTAGTTTAATACGTTAAAATGAAGATCCAGCATTAGGAGGAGTAAGGTATGGAGCTTACAAAGCAACTCGGAGAAGAAATCATTGCCCGGCTTTCACAATATATCGATGTCCCCGTAAACCTGATGGACCCCAGTGGAAAAATCGTAGCCAGCACCGATGACTCTCGTCTATATCAGTTGCATGGGGGCGCTCAGAATGTGATTGAAAGCCAAGAGCCCCAAATCATACATGACGATGACGTGGAGCGACTTTCCAATGTTAAACCTGGGGTAAACTTACCGATTTTTCATAGAGGATTCTTAGCAGGGGTTGTAGGGTTGACAGGAAATCCAGATGAAGTTATGCAGGCGGCCGGGATGACGCGAGGATCTGTTGAGATTGCCCTTGAGCAAATATACATTCAACGTCAAGCTTTTTACCAAGAAAGACAGTGGAACAATTGGGTTCAACAGCTGCTTCACCCAATAAAAATGGACGAGGACTATTTACTTAATGAAGCAACTTATACGCTTGGCGTTAACGTAAATGTCAACTGGCAGGTGGTTATTCTCCATCTGACTAATCATTTTGAATGGAGTGAGCGGGTTCGGCAAATTCTGAACACCCAGGGCTATCAACCACTGTTTGTTGTTCCGCATCAAGAGTACGAGGTGATTGTGGCTTTTCCCCATGAAGGTAAGACTATAGTCGTGGAAGAGGTTTTCAAAGAATTGGAGGGAACCAACGTGTCTGTAGGGGTGGGAGGTTATGAATATGGACTCGCTGGCCTGCGTCGTTCCTATTTCCAAGCGGTTGATGCGATAAAGTTAGGTCGTGACAAGTTTTCCTATAGTGAACAAGTTCAAATGAAACGGTTGCTCTATCACATTGATCCGATGATATTCGAAGAGTTGACGAAAGAATATCAAACCTGTCTCGGGAAGCTTGAAGATATCTACGTGGCTACACTTGAATGTTATTTTGCCTCCAATTTGAAAGTGAATAGGACAAGTGCTGACATGCATATACATCGGAATACCCTTGTCTATCGTTTAGAGCAAGTTCATAAAAAAGTAGGACTGGATCCAAGAGTGTTTAAGGACGCGATTATTCTTCAAGCTTTGTTAGTAAAAAATTAGAATTGTGCATTTGCACTAGAAAACGTTTTCATTAATCAGAAAATTTCGTGTAGACAGCCAATTGTATTATCTGTCATTTTTCGATTGAATAGAAGTAACAAAAGTTTGAGGAGTTTTTTTATGAAAATTGTACTTGCACCAGATTCATTTAAAGGAAGTCTAACATCTGCTCAAGCATCTGAAGCTATGGCAAAAGCGATTTACTCCGTTGATTTTAGCATTGAAACTATCATTAAACCGATGGCTGATGGAGGAGAAGGAACTCTTGAATCATTGTTAAAAGCTACAAAAGGAAAACGTGTTTCATTTACATGTCGTGGCCCTTTAGGTGATGATTCAGAAAGTAGTTTTGTTGAAATAGAAAACGATGGGGTTGTGATTGAGGGGGCGAACATTTCTGGCTTGCCCATGGTTCCACGCGAAAAAAGAAACCCTGATCTGACGACAACCTATGGAATCGGGGAGGCGATTCTCTATGCATTAGATAAGGGGAATAAGGAGTTTGTCATCGGTCTTGGCGGCAGTTCGACCAACGACGGCGGTTTCGGGATGCTGCAAGCTTTGGGGATGAAAGCCTTCGATGCAAACGGTAAACCTGTGGGGTCTTTTGGAAAAGATATCTTCCAAGTAGATGCTCTTGATCTTACCTCTGTGGATCCTCGGTTACAGGATGTCACGATCAAGGTTGCTTGCGATGTCGATAATCCGTTAACAGGAGAGCGTGGAGCCAGTCACGTGTATGGTCCGCAAAAAGGAGCAACTCCTGATCAAATTGCAGCCTACGATGAAGCTTTAGGGAAATATGGCAGGCTAATCGAACAGGCCTGTGGGCGGCAATTTGCTGATGAAGAAGGCGCTGGGGCAGCCGGCGGATTAGGATTTGCCTTCCTAGCGATCGGGGCTGAACTGCATTCAGGTGCGAAGCTAGTTTCGGATGCCATTGGGCTTGCGGACGCCATTCAACAAGCCGATCTCGTTATAACGGGTGAGGGGCAAAGCGATGTTCAGACGTTGTATGGCAAGGCCCCAGGTTATGTGGCTAAGCTGGCTGAAACTTTTGATAAGCCTGTGATTCTACTATCTGGGAGTCTTGACGGGGACTTAAGAGAAATGAACGAAATGTTTTCCGGCTGTTTCTCGATCGTGCCGGGCCCGAAGACATTAGCAGAATGTATGGCTGAAGGCGAGGTGTATCTGTATGAGGCATGCAGGCAATTAACCCATCTATTGATAAGATTAAAAAAGGAGTGAGACCATGGATGGTATGGGATTAATTCTCGTGATCGTGTTAGGGGTATTATTCGTTATTCTAGCAACGGCAAAATTTAATCTTCACCCGTTCTTATCTTTGCTTTTTGGCGCTTTTGCTATCGGAATACTAGCGGGACTGCCACTTGCTGATGTCGTTGAAGCGGTAAATAGCGGCTTCGGTGGTCTGATGGGCGGCATAGGACTGGTGATCGTTTTTGGTACGATTATCGGGGTTATTTTAGAAAAATCGGGAGCGGCGCTAAGAATGGCAGAGGTTGTGTTAAGAATGGTCGGTGAAAAAAGACCACAGCTCGCGATGAGTGCAATTGGGAGTATTGTCAGTATCCCTGTATTTTGTGATTCAGGCTACGTTATTTTATCGTCCCTTAAGAAAGCGCTTGCGAAGAGGACTGGAGTGACTGTCGCATCGATGGCTATCGCTCTTTCCACAGGCTTGTTTGCGACGCATACCCTTGTACCGCCGACACCAGGACCGATCGCAGCAGCGGGAAACATTGGAGCGGATGACTATCTAGGTACGGTTATTCTGTTTGGACTAATTGTTGCCATACCTGTTATCATCACCGGATATATTTGGGCTATGAAAGCTGGGACAAAGATTGAAATAGAGGAGGGTGACGAAGAAGACTATGATTACGATGAAATTATTAAAGGCTTCGGTGAAATGCCATCAACCTTTAAATCGTTCGCACCGATCGTTGTGCCTATTCTATTAATCGGGTTCAGTTCGATCATCACTTTTGCTGGATGGTCCGGAGGCTTGTTTGACTTCTTCCTCTTCCTCGGTTCACCAGTTGTTGCTTTATTAGTGGGTGTACTTTTTTCCTTCTTATTGCTTCCAAAATTTAGTCAGGAAACACTAACTGACTGGGTGGGAGTTGCCTTGAAGGAAGCGGCGCCAATTTTGTTAATCACAGGGGCAGGCGGTGCATTTGGATCGGTCATCAGTTCAACAAATATTGCTGACCTCATTAAAGGAATGGCGGGAAGTGAGCTATTTACGGGTGCCCTATTTATCTTCATCCCATTTATCATTGCGGCTGCATTGAAGAGTGCGCAAGGATCTTCGACAGCAGCCATTGTGATCACATCCACATTGATTGCACCGTTACTGCCGCAGCTTGGGATTGAAGGGGCAGTTCCATTATCTCTTGTCGTCATGTCTATTGGTGCGGGAGCAATGGTTGTCTCACATGTGAATGACAGCTACTTCTGGGTAGTCAAAGAGTTCAGTGGCATGTCGATCACACAAGCATACAAAGCGCAAACAATGGCAACTCTTCTGCAAGGGGTTGTGGCGATTCTAGTAACATCTATTCTGTGGCTGATTTTCGTGTGATCGAGTGGGATTGGTCAGAGACACCTGGAGCTTGCAAAGGTGTAATAAGGCCCTAAATATGCATATATTGAAAGTTTCATGCAATTATGGCTGAAATCGTGCAATTATTTTTTCTAGACTGTCGTCAGAAGTTTACTACGAGAAACATGAACTACAATTAGCACTTAAAAGGACCGGGCTGTTAGATGCCCGGTCCTTTTAAGCTAGGAAATGCTTTCTTGTACTTCTTTCATTTGATCCAAGTGGCGCAACTCATGCCAGCCAATAAACTCAACCCATTGTACTAGATTCATATCCCCGAAAGCAGGATGAGGAAAAGCTCGGTTTTTTAATGTTTCTTCCTCTTTGTTATGAACTAAAAACATCGTTGCTTCCCTGCTTTTTGCTAATCCGTCCTTAGCCTCTTCCAATGTTTTGAATTCACCTTTAGGTTGGACCGCTTCAGGTGCTGCTACTTTACGGCTGCGGTCAGGAGTTCGGTGGATCGGCTTCTCGCTCACATCTTGTTCATCGCCTTCTTTAAGGGCTTTCCCTATTTGATAAACGACTAGCTGTTCCATTAAGTATAGGTGCTCAAGTACTTCTAGAATCGACCAGGACTCTTCATCAGGTTTTACGCTCGCTTGTTCATTTGAAATGTTGTCAACGAAATCAAGAATTTCTTGTCTCTTTTCATCTAATCCGTACATATTTACATCCTTTCTAATATGAGGATAATTTCATTTTACCATAAAAAAGAGAGCGTTTCCTTTCAGAGCCATACGAATAGATTTCACTAGAACTTTCCCCCTTACTAGCAAAACTCAAAATTTTCCACGAAAATCCTCGAAGATCATATATTAACATCGAACCAGCTGCGATGAATGGTCTCTTGCTCTATTCAAGTTTACTGGATCAAGTACCGAACGCACCGTTGATTTGTACTCATGGCCAATTCAAGTTGGCGGCCCTACAATTATTGGACCAGCTTGTACGAAATGGCTGTACCATTTATTACTCCAGTGACCTCGATCCAGAAGGGCTGCGAATGGCAAATCGACTCTATAACCGCTATCCAAATTCCGTTCATTATTGGAGGATGGATGTCACGGCCTATGAAAAATCCCTGTCAGAAGTACACTTGAATGGGGAGCGGTTGAATAAGCTTGCATCGATTGACGATGTCTTTTACAACCTGTATTGGATAGAATGAGCTTCAACAAAAAGGCTGGCTATCAGGAAGCACTTGTCGGTGATATGGTTGCAGATTTAGCAGGATACCAAACATGATAATAGCAACGAGCCCACTGTTCATTTAAGTGAACAGTGGGTTCGTTTTTTTATGGGGTGAAGAGATGGACTCATTATCCTTGTTATGGGTTTCCTTATCCTGCTTTTTTCCAAGTGATTATCGAGGCGTACAACATGTCATGAAAAATCGATTGCAGGCCATAAAAATTTAGGGACCCGCTTATAAATGCGGGTCGTCCATTCATATGTATCATAATGGTCTAGCATTTCTTTTGTAAAAACGGCCGCCGTGCTGCCAATAGAATCCTCCAAAATCAAAGGTGAGGTCGCTGAACTGGGTGTTGGTAAAATCAATGATCATGGTCATCTTTATTTAACAAACAAAGTGTACGAAACGGTTAGCTCCCGCGTATAAAGGATTTGGAATAAATAGCTTTCGATAAAGTTGTGCTGCTCGAGTTGATCCATAAAGGTCAGGTTCTTTTTGTAAAAAAAGTAAAAGAAAAGAGCAGACCTTAAGTGGCCTGCTCCTTCGTAGGTTGTACTTAGCTGCTTACGTGACTAATGTCCGTTTCCGGTGTTTCTTCAGGTAAACCATGTTTCTTCTCTGTTTCTGCTACAACAACTGCACAAGCTGCATCACCTGTAATGTTGATGGCTGTACGGGTCATGTCGAGGACACGGTCGATCCCAATAATAAGAGCGATCCCTTCTACTGGCAGAGATACCTGGTTAAGCACCATGGCAAGCATAATCAAGCCAACACCTGGTACACCTGCTGTACCAATACTTGCTAACACCGCTGTAACGACAACCATAATAAGCTGTGTGAATGCTAGATCACTGCCATATACTTGAGCAATGAAAAGCGTTGCAACCCCTTGCATGATCGCTGTACCATCCATGTTTATGGTTGCTCCTAATGGCTGGACAAAGCCGCTAATCGGTTTAGGTACACCCAAGTTTTCTTGTGCCGTTTTCATGGAAATCGGTAATGTTGAACTACTGCTTGATGTACTAAATCCGACTGTTGCAGCGGGGAAGAATCCTTTGAAGAATCGAATCGGATTCATTTTACCAATTAAAGACACAGCCCCACCATATACGACAAAAGCATGCAGGAACAAGCCGAGGACAACGACAAGCATATAGGCTGCCATAGCTTTTGCACCGTCAAGCCCCATTTCACCGATGGCAGAAGCTAGTAAACCGAAGGCGCCATAAGGAGCGAAGCGCATAATTAAATTAACAAGGAACATCATAATTTCATTACCTTGTTCAATCACCTTCGTTACACCCTCAACCTTCTTACCAAGCATCGTAAGTGCAAATCCAATGAAAATAGAGAAGGCAATGATTTGCAGCATATTTCCTTCAGCCATGGACTGAATAGGGTTCGTAGGAATAATATTTGTAAACGTTTCAACTACTGAAGGAGCTGCCTCACTTTCGTATTCAGCACCAGATGGGTCTATCCCAGTATTACCTGGTTGGAAAAGATAAGCCAAACCAATGGCGATTGAGATAGCGATAGTGGTAGTGGCTAAGAAGAATGCAACTGTTTTTGCACCTATACGTCCTAATTTTTTTGGATCTCCTAATGCAGCCACACCTAGAGTAATGGAGAAGAATACAATAGGAACAACAAGCATCTTAATTAAGTTGAGAAAGATTGTTCCAAGTGGACCAAACACGTATGCATCCAAAATATCAAATAAGTCCGGAGCTAAGAAATGTAAAGCTAAACCGACAATAGCACCAAGAACAAGTCCAATCAAAATCTTTGATGTTAATTTCATACATTTTACCCCCTTAGGTATCATTAATGAGAGCGCTTACTTATCCCGATTATACTGTCTCTCGGCTGGTTATATGTGTCATGGAGTTAAGTTAAATATTTTGTTAAAAGTAAACCGCTTGACTAGTGGTTCCAATGTAGGAAAAACATGTAAAGTGGACGACGCAGCGAGGGTTGGCATCTATACTTATAAAAGTATAGGTGGTTTTCAGATGCCAATATTTTCTGCGACTGATCCCTGTAGGATGCAACTTTTATAAACGGTATATAAATAATAAACAAAAAATAATTTTTCCAAATTAACTCACATAGATTCACAATCATACAAGTATAGAATAATGACTGCAAACACAACTTATCGACACTATCCCTTTTTATAACTTACCATAAGTAATCTATTAGATAAAGACAAAAATATTTCCAAAGTTATATCTTTCCTCATAAAACCACATTTTTCTTATAAAATATGAGTATATACTTCTATGATTTGTATTATGAATAGATAGTTTTATCTCTTTAAGTGTGTCTTCAAAAAGTTGACGAAAGAGAACGTCGACAAAGATCGTCACATCCTGTGACAAAGACGACGCTAACACGTCCTGTGCGTCGCAAGAAGTTCCCTGTGGCAATGTCTGTGTGACCCACGTCGTGTAGGTCTCAACGAATCATCAGTGAAAACCCGAATGATGGAAGTTTCACTTTATCATTTGGTGACTTTTTGAACATCCTCTTTAAATAATACAATTGAATCAATTTCATAATTGCTTTTTTTAAAACGTCAAAGATTGGCAGAATATAAGGCTCTTTTCTGAAAAGGTTCAAACTGGATTCTTATCCAGCAGATTTTAGTTTCCGTTTTATAAAGAAGTTTTATCACTTTCTATCCATGTTGCTTCACATCCCCCCTTATCCTGGAGACTCAGCTCCGAGACACTTAGGTCCGTTACGGTATGATGGCTCGGGGTGGCTGAGAAACGACTCGCTTTCCTGCGGCCCCACAGACGTGCCGAACTTAGTCGAACATCCTCTAAACAGCAAGCCTCCTCAGGCGAAGCCTTCCGGGGGCTCGCCGTTTCCCCAGCCACCCCACCTGTTTTGTGATGAACGGAGCCATTCGTATTCCGAATGAGTCTCCAATGTTTCATCCATCATGATGTGGCATAATAACCGTGTCACAGAGAGATTTTCAGCTCTCTGTGACACGGTTATTATGTCGTTTTGGGTGGACTTGTGCACCTGGAGTGTTTCCGTTCTTCTCCACCCAAGGAAACGGAAACCTATCTCGAGATGGAGTCTTCCAGATTACTGCCTTTAACCTAATAAAAATGATTTCAAATTTCCTACTTGACTAGATTTGGGGAGGTACTTCCTTTTTTGCGTCTTGAATCCCTTGGGGCAGAAGGGGCTTAAATTATGAAATTGATTCAATTATTAAAATCTTGTGAAACTATCTGTGGAATGATGCGTATACATAATGAAAAAAATCATATAGTATGACATTCAATAAGAAAGGGTGATTGTTATGGCTATGGAAAATACTTGTCCGTTTTGTCAACTTACAAATGATGCAGAGCAGCAGATCATTTTTGAAAATGAGACATGTTACTTCATTCAGAAGGAATCAGAGCAAAGTGTTTTAGAGGGAAGTGGGTTAATTATTCCCAAGATACATACAAAAACAGTATTTGACCTATCTGCTAAGCAGTGGACCGATTCACAGGAAATGTTGAAAAAAGCAAAAGATAGGTTAGACGAGCTACATTCTCCAGACGGCTACAGTGTAGGATGGAATACAGGTGAAACAGGGGGACAATCGATCCCCCATGCTCATTTACATGTTATACCAAGGTATCAAGATGAACCTTATGCAGGTAAAGGAATTCGCTATTGGATTAAGCAATTCGGCAACGCTCGAAACTTGACAAAATAAGCTCCCTATAAAGATTACGAGCAAGAAGGGCTCGTAATCTTTTTTTAGAGGATGTTCAAAAGTCACCAAATGATAAACGGCGAATGTCTTCGTTGCTCGGTTTTTCCGGTCCTCACGTAGAAAAGGCATACGCTGTGGTCCTCAAAACGTTCGCGCCTCGAACTTCTTGCACGCATAGGAGGGGTTTGAACACACACTTTTACCCAAAAAACGATCATTGACGTGTCAGTAAAATTTTAACAACAGATAATATTAGATTAATTACAAAATTCGCTTTTTTTCTACAAACGACTTTCGTTAGAATGTAGTAGTGTTTATTTATTGAGTGAATAGTCATTCAGGGGAAAGGGTGAGAATCTTCAGTATAATTAAGGCATAATACGTGACGAAGGAGTCGAGAAGGTCAAGCTAAATAGAGGTGACATGTTGAAATACAAGGTGAAAGTAGTAATGGAAAGAAACGATGAATTCACGGAGTACCTTCATCAGAAGATTATGGAATACAACAAAGAATTTTCTTTGCATCATAGTCTTATAAAACGTCAAGACTCGACCCAGCCGATTAATATGATTGTGATGAATAGACATAATAAATGGGTTGGTGGGATGTCGGCAGAACTCTATTCTAACTGGCTTGAAATTGTCGACTTTTGGTTTGCCGAGTCGTATCGTGGGATAGGGATTGGAACAGAGTTACTTAATAAAGTAGAGTCTATAGCCAGAAAAAGGGGAGCTGATTATTCAATGATTACGACATTTGAATTTCAGGCCAGAGCTTTTTATGAAGAGAAAGGGTATAAAATCGTTGGTGAATTGAAGGACTATCCACCAGGGTCAAGCTTTTATACCATGGTAAAAGGTTTGTGAGGATTAGTTTTGAAAGGAAGTGGAGTTGTGTGTTGCCGGACGCCGGGGACCAATCATATAATTACATAATCGTTTAAAATAGAGAGGACGACATACGAGGTGATTGGTTATGAGCTATGTAGAAAACCTTAGAAAACTGGTTGGACACCGCCCGCTAATACTTGTCGGTTCTGTTGTAGTGATCGTGAATAATGAGGGAGAAATTCTTCTTCAGCAGAGATGGTTTCCTGAAGGGGCATGGGGGCTCCCCGGGGGGTTAATGGAACTTGGCGAGTCAACAGAAGATGCAGCGAAGAGGGAAGTATTTGAGGAAACTCAGCTTTATGTCCATCATTTGGAGCTGCTCAACGTTTATTCTGGAGAGGACTATTTTACAATAGCAAAGAATGGTGATGAATTCTACTCTGTGACTATGGCCTATGTAACTTCTTCTTACACAGGTTGTTTACAGGTGGACCTTGAAGAGTCCATTCAATGTTGTTTCCTAAATCCTGCAGCTTTACCACAACAGATGGTAGGAAGTCATCGACAGATAATCGAGGACTATTTGCGTACTGATGGTATGAAAGTTGAGAAGGAAGACTAGTTATGTTTAATGAGAGGACAAGATCTCATAACCAGGGGTCTTGTCCTTTTTAAGTTGTTCATAAAGTCGCTCAAATCTCTTCGCCATTCGTAACATGTTGATCCATATCTCTACAATTTCAAGCCGCTCCTGCTTTTAAAACGACGGAGCAATGTATGACTTTCAACCCTTGTAATCCCCTCAAGAGCATATAGTTCATTATTAATAAATGATTCAAGTTCTTTAAAGTCATTGACTAGGACATGCATATGCAGTGTACTTGGTCCTGTCATTTGATAACAGCTTGCTACATAAGGATTATTTGCTAAATTCTCAGCAACTTCTACGAGTGAACGTGGTTCGCAATCCACTTCAAAAAAGGCAGATACTTTTTTGCCAACCTTTTCACTATTCACCACCGCAGTAAATCTTTCAATAACCCCACAGTCAATGAGCTGGTTAACTCTTGAACGTACGGCAACACGTGAAAGTCCAAGGGTTTTCCCTATATCCGCATAAGACAGACGACCATCTTCAATTAATAACTCGAGGATACGTTTATCCGTATCATCGATCTTCATCTTATAATCATCTTCCATAGGTTACCACCTAACATGATCAATAGAATCTTTTTTACTAGATTCATTGTATTTTTTTCCATACTTAAACCCTTTCGTAAAAATAGTAGCATGAAGATTATTTTCTTTCAAATGAAATCTGAATTTATTCAAAATACAAAAAAATGTGACCTTTTTCGCTGAAAGGGGTTTAAATATTTTGAAAATTGCATTATACTCATCACAACAACAAACGATTGTTAATTTAAAGTGCACATTTAATTAACGATTGTAAATAAAAAGCGGGTGATAGCTTCTTAAAGTTAAATAACTTTAGAGTATGCACTTTCGAAATAATTATATTAATAAAGGGGGGATAGTATGGTAGGTTTAATAATAAAACGTTTTTTGCAGCTTTTACTTCTGCTTTTTGGAATTTCCTTTCTAGTATTTATGAGTATGCACATTGCACCTGGAGATCCGGCAACAGTTATTGGAGGCCCTACAGCTACAGAGTCAGACATCGAGGCGATCCGAGAGGAATTGGGTTTAAATAAGCCTGTACTAGTCCAATATGTTGACTACATAAAAGGGGTTGTTCAAGGAGATCTCGGATATTCGTTCCAAAACAATCAATCGGTGGCGGAAGCAATTATTATACGCTTTCCACAAACATTGAATTTAGCTATTGCCAGCATGATTGTAGCAATACTCATCGGTGTCCCAGCTGGAATTATTTCAGCAATTAAACAAAATTCCTGGTTTGACTTTTCGAGTACAACCGTTGCTCTCGCGGGAATTTCTATTCCAAACTTCTGGTTAGGCGCGATGCTGATTTTGATTTTCTCTGTCCAACTTCAATGGCTACCTGTAGGTGGGTTGAGTGCCCCATTTTGGACTATTGAAGGGATAAAACAGCTGATCTTGCCCGCGATCACATTAGGAACAGCTTCAGCAGCGATGATCGCAAGAATGAGCCGGTCCGCCATGCTGGAAGTGATTCGCGCCGATTATATACGGACAGCTAAAGCGAAAGGTGCAAAATCTTGGACGGTCATTTGGGTACACGCCTTAAGAAATGCGATGATTCCTGTTATTACAGTTATTGGGTTGAATTTTGGGTTTCTGCTTGGCGGCACAATTATTACAGAACAGGTTTTCGCAATTAATGGAGTAGGCCGATTGATGATTGATGCGATCGCTGCTCGTGATTTTCCAGTCGTACAAGGAACCGTGTTGTTGGTGGCAACGTTATTTGTCGTTGTAAATCTGCTTGTGGATATTATCTACGCACTTATTGATCCGAGAATTAGCTACGATTAAAGAAGGGAGGTGTATACCATGGCGAGCTCAGAATCTGTTGGCCATAGTCCAGTAAAACAAGGAATGAAACAGAGCAAGAAAGAGCGAATGTTAGTTAAAACCATTAAACGTATATTAAAAAATAAACTTGCTGTATTTGGACTTATTATCATTGCAATACAAGTGATTATGGCTATATTTGCACCTGTATTCGCGGGGTATGATCCTGTGGAACAGGATCTGCCAAGTGCTCAGCTTGGAGTTGGAGCTGAAGGACATTGGCTTGGAACTGATAATTATGGAAGGGATGTATGGTCACGCCTTGTTTTCGGGGCGAGAATCTCATTATTGGTTGGGATTACCTCGGTTACGTTAGGACTAATTGGAGGAGTTACTTTAGGGCTGCTGTCGGGTTATTATAAGAAACTGGACGGGCCGATTATGCGTATCGTTGACTTGTTATTTGCTTTCCCAGGAATTTTGCTTGCGATGTTAATTATCGCTATGTTAGGTACGAGCTTAGTAAACGTAGTGATCGCAATCAGTATATGGTCAATTCCAACTTGCGCAAGAATTGTTCGAGGAAGTGTCTTAACCGTAAAGAAGCAAGAGTATATCTTGGCGATGAGATCTCTTGGAGCTAGCAGTTCTCGAATTCTATTAAAACATATTCTACCTAACTGTACAGCACCGATCATTGTCTTCGCTACGATGCGAATGGCGACGGCTATTTTATCAACAGCAGCTTTAAGTTTCTTAGGTTTAGGGGCACAGCCGCCTACACCTGAATGGGGAGCTATGATTGCCACGGGACAAGATTTTATGTTTACTTCCCCCCATTTAACAATTATTCCTGGTATCGCTATTATGCTTGTAGTATTTGCTTTTAATGTTGTAGGAGATGGTTTAAGGGATGCGCTTGATCCTAATATGGATCTTGATACTTAATAATAAGAGGAGGTTTTTAGTATGAAAAAACAACGTATTAAATGTGTTGCTTTTATTTTTTTAGTTCTTATAACTTTAATGGGGTGTAGTAGTGATACTTCACAGGAGGGGAGCGGTGAAAGTGGAGCGGATGTAAGTCAAGAGCTCACCTATGCTACTACATCAGATGTGGTAGGTCTTTCGCCGATTGATACGAACGATTCTGTATCCTCTGCAGTGATTGAGCAAGTATATGAAACGTTGTTTGTTAGGGATCCAGAAACAATGGAAATTAAGCCGCATTTAGCAGAATCCTATGAAACCCCAGATAACACCACATGGGAGATTAAACTAAAAGAAGATATAACTTTTCATGATGGAACCCCCTTTAATGCCGAAGCCGTAAAATATACGTTTGAACAATTTATGAGTGAAGAGAGGGCTGCACCGCGTGCTTCTTTGCTCGAACCTGTAGAATCCATTGAAGTGAAGGATGAGTATACCGTTGTTATTAAAACGAAAGAGCCTTATGGTCCTTTGCTTGCAGCATTGTCCCATACAAACGCTTCTATTGTAAGCCCGGAGGCTGATAAAGGTGGGGACTTAAACCAAAACCCAGTTGGTACCGGACCGTTTGTTTTTGAAGAATGGGTACAAGGTGACCATGTTTCCCTTTCTGCAAATGAAGATTATTGGCAAGGAGCTCCCCAACTTAAGAATGTCACAATGAAAGTCGTCCCTGAGTATTCCACTGCTGTTTCCATGCTGCAGACGGGTGAAGTTCAATTTATAGATGCGATCCCGACTGAACAGCTTCCGCGTATTGAATCATTGAAAAATGTAGAGGTTCAAAAGAGGGAAGGAACCCCTGTTTATTATCTAGGTTTCAATATGAATAAAGAACCTTTTAATGATATTAACTTTAGGAAAGCCGTTTCTCATGCGATCGACCGTGAAGCTTACGTGAAGCAGCTGAATGGATTAGGTATAAAAAATGAAAGCCTTATTGGACCAAAAGTATTTGGCTATAATGAGGAAGCTGCAGATGCAGGGTATAGCTATGATCCGGAAAAAGCGAAGCAGCTTATTGAAGAAAATGGATTTGGAGGTCAGGAAATTACGTTACTTGCTGCAAATCGTGAATCTTATATGAAGATGGCGGAAATAGTTCAAGCCCAGTTAACGGAGGTTGGACTTAATGTTGAGATTGAAACAATGGAATGGGGAACATTCCTAGATACTACTACTGAAGGAAACTTCCAAATGACATTCCTTGGCTGGTCAAACAGTACAGCTGACGGCAGTGAGCTGCTATATCCGAACTTACATTCCGATAATATTGGTTCATCTAACCGTATGTCCTACAGTAATAGTGATTTTGACCAGCTTGTTAAGGAATCGCGGGAGACTGTAGATCAAGAAGTAAGAAGACAAAAGCTGATAGAAGCAAATCAAATAGCTGTTGAGGATGCTGTTTGGGTACCTATGCACCACGGAGTGGTTACTGTAGCTTATGATAAATCTGTGAAAGGATTGCAGATTGATCCAACAGGACAATGGTCACTTTATAACGTCCACAGAGAGTAGGGGTGAGACAATGGAACAACTATTAGAAGTGAACAACCTAGTTACCTCATTTAAAACAGCGGGCCAAAAGGTGTCCGCTGTTCGAGGGGTCTCTTTTTCTGTCAATCGTGGTGAGACCTTATGCATTGTCGGTGAGTCTGGCTGCGGGAAGAGTATCACAACATTATCCGTAATGGGATTGCTCCCTAACAATGGCGAGATATCAGAAGGATCCGTTAAGTTTAATGGTGAAGAGTTGACTGCTAAAAAGAAAGAGGATATGAGAAAGTTGCGCGGGAATGAAATTTCAATGATCTTTCAGGAGCCTATGACCGCATTAAATCCTGTATTCACTGTAGGCTATCAGTTGATGGAGCCACTGAAAATACACACGAAACTGTCAAAAGCGGAAGTTAAGCATAAGGCTATTGATTTGTTAAACAAAGTAGGGATACCTAATCCTGAGAAAAGATTAAAGCAACACCCTCATGAGCTAAGTGGTGGTATGAGACAACGAGTTATGATCGCGATCGCACTTGCCTGTAACCCTTCGCTTCTGATTGCGGATGAACCTACAACAGCACTTGATGTAACGATCCAGGCGCAGATCCTTGATCTCATCGATGATCTAAAAGAAGATTTAGGGATGGGAGTGGTCATGGTTACCCACGATATGGGTGTTGTGGCTGAAGTGGCTGACCATGTAATGGTAATGTATGCAGGCCATGTTGTTGAAACAGGGACAGTAGAAGAAATCTTTTCAAATCCTAGTCACCCTTATACGAAGGGACTGCTTGCGTCTGTCCCGAATGTTGACGATGCAAACCAATCACTTGAAGCGATCCCTGGTTCTTTACCTAATATAAATGAAGAGATCGAAGGATGCAGATTCCATCCAAGGTGTCCATTTGCTACAGAAAAGTGTAAACAAGAAGATCCGCCACACTTTTCCATCTCTTCTAGTCATCAATCGAAATGCTGGTTACAGGAAGAGGAGGTGACCAAAGATGAGTCTTACGACAAAGCCCTTTCTTGAAGTGAATCAAGTTAAAAAATACTTTCCTGTTAAAAGCAGTTTACTTAAAAGAACAAAAGCCAATGTTCAGGCTGTTGAGAACGTATCTGTTGATGTGTTAGAGGGAGAGACCATGGGAATTGTCGGTGAATCCGGCTGTGGGAAGTCTACTCTTGGTCGTACGATTTTAGGTCTTGAGGAGCTTACGGAAGGGTCGATAAAGTTTCGAGGAGAAGAAATTGGAGGACTATCAGAAAAAAAACTAAAAAATTTTAAAAAAGAGATGCAAATGATTTTTCAAGATCCATATGCTTCACTAAATCCTCGGCAGCGTGTTGGGGATGCCCTTGAAGAACCGTTTATTATTCATACAAAAGTGGGGAAAAAAGAGCGTGAGCAGCGGGTAAAAGACCTGCTAGTCGAAGTCGGACTAAAGGAAGAACATGCAGAACGTTATCCCCATGAATTCAGTGGAGGACAGAGGCAAAGGATCGGGATCGCTCGGGCGATATCGCTGAATCCGTCCCTGATTGTATGTGATGAGGCGGTCTCTGCCCTTGATGTTTCTGTTCAAGCGCAAATTATACAATTGCTAAAGAACCTTCAGCAAGATCACCAGCTAACCTACCTATTTATCTCGCACGACTTAGGGGTAGTTAGACATATGTGTGATCGAGTCCTTGTGATGTACTTAGGAGCTACGGCGGAACTTGCTTTCTCGGAGGAACTGTATGCTAATCCATTGCATCCTTATACGCAGGCCCTTCTTTCTGCCATTCCAAGGCCTATACCAGGAAAGAAAAAGGAACGAGTGCGATTAGACGGAGATTTGCCGAATCCTGCTGATTACCCGTCCGGCTGTCCCTTTCACACACGCTGTCCGCTTGCTCATGACCGCTGCCGTGAGGAGAGACCAGAATGGAGAGAGGTTAAACCCAATCATTTTGTAGCTTGTCATGAAGTATAACCGTTTATCTTTTTTCATGATCAAACACAGATAATATTTGAATTTAGAGAGGAGAAAGAATGTGGATCACATCGACTACCTTTATCAACCTTATACAACCAATCGAGTAAGTACTGTCGCACATAAAGGGATGGTTGCAACCTCCCAACCGCTAGCATCTCAAGCCGGATTAGATATTCTCAAACAAGGCGGTAACGCAATTGATGCAGCTATTGCCACAGCAGCTATGTTAACGGTAGTAGAACCTACATCGAACGGCATCGGTGGAGATGCCTTTGCTCTCGTTTGGACGAAAAATAAACTGTACGGCTTGAACGGAAGCGGGCATGCCCCGTCATCTTTGTCTATACAAGAGATTAAGAAGCGTGGATATGATAAAATCCCAAAATTTGGATTCGTACCCGTAACCGTCCCTGGCGTTCCAGGAGCCTGGGCGGAGCTGTCAAAAAGGTTTGGCAAGCTACCCTTTAAGGACGTGCTAGCTCCTGCCATTCAATATGCGGAAGAAGGCTTTCCTATTTCACCAGTACTCGGAAAGTTCTGGAACTCAGCGGCCGAGAAGTACAAGGAAACACTTAAGGGAGAAGAATTTCAACATTGGTTTGATACGTTCGCTCCTAACGGCCATGCGCCGCGGGTCGGCGAACATTGGAGCTCACAAGGTCACGCCGATACACTCCGAAAAATTGCTGATACAAAGTCTGAAGATTTTTACCATGGTGAGCTGGCCGATCAAATCGAACAGTTTTCCATCAAGCATGACGGATTTATTCGAAAGGAAGATTTGAAAAACTATCAACCAGAGTGGGTTGATCCTATTTCGGTAAATTATAGGGGCTATGATGTATGGGAGATTCCGCCAAACGGCCAGGGAATTGTAGCACTGTCTGCTTTAAATCTATTAAAAGGTTTCCAAATAGAAGAAAAGGAGTCCGTGAACACGTATCATAAGCAAATTGAAGCTATGAAACTAGCCTTTGCTGACGGGCAAAAGTTTGTTGCAGAGCCTGATCATATGGAATTTGATTATCAAACCCTTTTAGATGATCAGTATGCGAGTGAACGCAGAAAGCTCATTTCTGAGGAGGCACTCACTCCTGAGCCAGGGCAACCTCCTAAAGGGGGGACGGTTTATTTAGCAACAGCGGATGATGAAGGCAATATGGTGTCCTTTATTCAAAGTAATTATATGGGCTTTGGCTCAGGACTTGTCGTTCCAGGGACTGGTATTGCCTTACAAAACCGTGGTCATAATTTTTCATTAGACGAGAATCATGCAAATGCGCTAGCCGGAAACAAACGCTCCTATCACACGATTATCCCAGGCTTCCTCACCAAAGGGGACGATCCTGTTGGACCATTTGGAGTGATGGGAGGATTCATGCAGCCACAAGGCCACGTGCAAGTCGCTATGAATACGATAGATTTCCATTTGAACCCGCAAGCTGCACTTGATGCCCCGCGTTGGCAGTGGATGGAGAATAAAACGGTGTGGGTGGAACCGAGTTTCCCTAGCCATGTAGCAGAAGCTTTAGCAAGAAAAGGTCATAAAATTGAAGTGCAGCTCGAGACCGGCGCTTTTGGCCGCGGGCAAATCATTTGGCGTGATAAACATACCGGAACGTTATTTGGCGGAACAGAATCGCGCACAGATGGAACCATATCCGCTTATTAAGGCTATGAAAGGATAGAGATGAGAGGGGATGAGAGTATGATACAGCATTGGAATCTCTTCCTGGCTTTTTTTCGGGTAGGTATGCTTGGATATGGCGGCGGCCCGTCCTCTATTCCACTCGTGCACAAAGAAGTTGTAGAAAAGTACAAATGGCTATCTGACGATGATTTTGCCGATATCCTTGCTCTAGGTAACTCACTGCCGGGCCCGATTGCTACGAAAATGGCAGGGTATATCGGATACAGAGTCTCTGGAATTCTTGGCATGCTAAACGCTGTTCTTGCTACCATTATCCCAACGATTGCGATCATGATTATTCTCATTACTTCATTAAATAGCTTTCGTGAACAGCCATGGGTGAACGGAATGACACAAGCTGTCGTTCCTGTTGTTGGTGTGATGCTTGCAACACTTACCTACGACTTTCTTAAGAAGGCAAAAGTGAATTTAGGATGGTTGACAACATTGTTACTGGGAGCAGGATCCCTCATTTTAATAGAATGGGCAGGCATCCATCCGGGCTTAATTATTTTCGCTCTTCTTCTAGTTGCCTTAATTAGACCTATGGGCAAAAAGGGGAAAGACACCAAGGTATATGTAAATAAGGAGCAATCCTCATGATTTATTGGAAGATTTTTATTGCATTTTTCATTCCAGGAATAGTGGGGTATGGCGGCGGCCCCGCTTCTATCCCTCTGGTAGAAAACGAAGTGGTTGAGCGGTTCAGCTGGATGTCTGTCAGCGAATTCAGTGAAATGCTGGCGATGGCGAATGCGTTACCAGGCCCAATCGCTACGAAAATGGCTGGGTTTATCGGCTATCAGCAGGGCGGGATTTTGGGGACGTTTGTAGGGGTATTTGCCACAGTAGCTCCATCCCTACTACTTATGATTGGGCTTCTAAGTCTTTTGTATAAATTCAAAGACTCCCCTAGAGTTAAAACAATGACAGCCCTAATACGTCCGTCCATTGCTATTTTACTAGGGATTATGGCTTTTCAGTTCTTCCGGAATTCTTACTTTTCTGCCGGAGCACTGCAAACCATTCTGCTGATTGTTGTCAGCTTCTTTTTACTCGAACGTGTGAAGGTTCATCCAGCCTTTGTGATAATAGGTTCATTAATGTATGGAGCTATTTTTCTAGGATCGTAAATAAGGCACACCATTTAGAGGATGGTGTGCCTTTTGTTCTTCAATGTTGACCAGGGATTCTATCAAAAAACTAAGTAGGATCTCCCCAAACCACAGTGAGGGGATATTCTAAAATGGAAGGAAAGCACGAAACGCTTTGCCTTCCTCATTCGTATCAAGAACAGAACGAAATGGGGAGGAACTCTTAAATGGACAATTATTCAATTGATCAATTCATTCAACAAACGAAACAAGATGAGACAGAAAGTGACTATTTTGAATTAGAAACACCTCGTATTTTAGAGGTTAATTTAACGGATCAAGTGTGGGCGAAGTCAGGTTCAATGATCTCTTACAATGGTCAAATAAAGTTTGAGCGCGAAGGGATACTGGAACATGGAGTCGGCCGCATGTTCAAGAAAGCTTTTTCAGGAGAAGGCAGCTCATTAATGAAAGCACAGGGCAGGGGTCGTTTATACCTAGCAGATCAAGGGAAGAAAATTACAATTTTTGATCTCTCCAACGAATCGATTACCGTTAATGGGAATGACCTTTTGGCTTTTGAGCCAGGTATCGAATGGGATGTTAAGTTAATGAAAAAAGTAGCAGGAATGATGTCTGGTGGACTGTTCAATATTAAAC
Organism: Halobacillus shinanisalinarum; assembly: GCF_022919835.1. Classification (NCBI taxonomy): domain Bacteria; kingdom Bacillati; phylum Bacillota; class Bacilli; order Caryophanales; family Bacillaceae; genus Halobacillus; species Halobacillus shinanisalinarum. Next base: position 3,805,465 of record NZ_CP095074.1, read on the forward strand.
TTCAAGGCAACGGAAGGGTAGCGATTACCTCCCATTATGAGCCGTTAACTTTACTCGTTCGCCCCGGAGAATCTGTAATTACGGACCCTAATGCGACGGTAGCCTGGTCCGGGCATCTCGAACCAGAGTTTAAAACAGATATCAGTTTTAAGACATTTCTCGGAAGGGGAAGCGGGGAATCAATCCAAATGGAATTCAAAGGTGAAGGGTTTGTCATCGTTCAACCGTTTGAGGAAGTGTACACGACGGGAAGCGGATCGTAAGAAATTTATTAATCCATCAGTCATCTTCAATAGGGCTTCAGCATAATTTAACAAACAGGAGAAAAAGTTGAAGCTTCACTCTTTACTTCATTGGAAAATCGTTGTATCATGTGAATTAACAAAATAAATAATGGAAACTTCTTATCCAGAGAGGCGGAGGGACTGGCCCTTTGATGCCCGGCAACCATCGAATCAATCCACGAGATTGACGAGAACGGTGCCAATTCCTGTAGGATGGTAACATTCTAAGAGATGAGAGGATCGTACGGAATATTACGACCCCTTTTCTTATACTGGATAAGAAAAGGGGTTTTTTGGTTTTAAAACCGTCAAACTCTCTTTGAAGAAGAAGTTCCGCATTAACAGAAGGGAAGATGAGTTATGGCAACAGCTATTTTTGGTGCAGGGTGTTTCTGGGGCGTCGAGCCCTTTTTTGAGCGTTTTGATGGAGTGACTGCAACACGGGTTGGATACACAGGCGGTCACGTTAAGAATCCGACATATGATCAAGTGAAAACGGGAACAACGGGTCATGCAGAAGCTGTAAAGATTGAATATGATGCAACTGTTCTGACATACGAAGAGTTGATTAATATCTTTTTTGAGGCGCATGATCCAACAACTCGCAATAAGCAGGGTATGGACGTAGGTCATCAATATCGATCTGCTATCTTTTATACCAATGAATTAGAGCAGGCGATTGCGGACGAAAAGATTAAGCAGTGGGAAGCAAAAGGGATCTTTAAACGTCCGATTGTAACGGAGGTAGCAAAAGCTGAAGTTTTCTATGATGCGGAAGAATACCATCAAAAATATTCACAAAAGAATGGAGCAGTTGCTTGCGGAATCAGCTAATTAAAAATAGGAGTGAGCCTTCCTTTTAATAAGGAGGGTTCTTTTTTTATATCTAAAATGGAATAGAGTGTTAAAATAGATCGACAGTGATCTAGCTTGAGATGAATCAAGGGTGGTGGTCACTCTTTTTTCAATTAAAGCCAATGATTAACGAAAAAAGCTTGAAGACTTGATTATAAACAGCACAATCTTTAATAGTTACGTATAATTATAGGCGGTTAGGAGGATACAGGATACCATGTGGTTTAATGAGGGATTACTTATCATCATGACACTTTTTATGGTCATTGGAGCAGTAGATTACTATCTTTTACATAATCGATGGGGCTTAGGGGAGCGATTTTACGATGCTTTTATGATGATGGGGCCGCTTGCGCTTGCAATGGTTGGAATTATTTCGTTGGCCCCTGTTCTATCCGCATGGTTAGCTCCTATTATTACGCCACTATACCAGTGGCTTGGGGTTGATCCATCGATGTTTGCATCAACGATATTAGCGATTGATATGGGGGCCTATCAATTAGCAGAAGCCCTCGCTGAGAGTGACGATGCAGCGGTTTTCTCTTGGGCGTTTCTCGGGACGATGATGGGACCTACACTGGTTTTTACCATTCCAATTGCCTTAACGATGATTGCAAAAGAAGACTATCCTTATTTTGCAAAGGGGATATTAATCGGGTTAATTACGATTCCCATTGGTTGCCTCTCCGGAGGGTTTGTAGCCGGCTATGAACTGTGGTGGATGATCCGCAACCTTATACCTACAGTGGTTGTAGCAGTCATAATAGGATTAGGGTTATGGAAGTTTACTAATCTAACCATTCACTTGTTTGCAAAGTTTGGCAGATCAGTCGAGTTACTAATCATTAGTGGGTTAGTCTTAATTATTATCAAAACATTAACAGGTTTTACCTTAGTTCAAGGTATGGCTCCTTTAGAGGAGGGGCTAGGCATCGTGGGAAATATCACGATCATGCTTGCGGGTGCCTATCCAATGGTCAGCTTTATTAATCAATCGGGCCAGCGACTATGGAACAAATGGAGCGGTAAACTTGGGGTTAACTCGGTAGCGATGACGGGGTTCATCGCATCGCTTGCTCACCATATTCCTATGCTGGCGACCATGAAGGATATGGATACAAGGGGAAAAGTGATGAATGCTGCGTTTGCGGTTAGCGGGGCATTTGTGCTTGGAGGCCATTTAGGATTTGTAGCTAGTGTAAATAAGGAGATGATTGTGGCTGTGGTCATCGGTAAGCTAGTTGCAGGCGGACTGGCTGCTTGGATCGCGTGGCTAACAACCAGCCCTGATGGGTTAAAGGAGCAGTCAAGTTAAGGTTTTAGGTGTTTCCCAAATGATAATTTTCTAAAAGATGATGTTCAAAAAGTCACCAAATGATAAACGGCACATTTCTTCGTTGCTCGGTTTTTCCGGTCCTCACGTAGGAAAGGCATACGCTGTGGTCCTCAAAACGTTCGCACCTCGAACTTCTTGTTTCTCAGTCGTCAACTTTTTGAACACAAACTAAAAGATGAAAATGGCACATAGAATGGCTGCAATAACAAAGGTAATGCTGTAGATGGTAGTTAGTAGGCGAAAGCTTGTTTTTTTTCCATGATTTTGCAAGCTTGCCACTTCATCCTCGGCAGAGTATCCTTCTGCTTCATATTTTGCAATGGTTTGGTTTACGTTCTTTCCAACATAGAGTGTCCCAACTAATGCTATGATACTAACGAGAATAATGACGGCCATTAAAAAAGGGTACATGCTCACCACTCCCTCTACTAGATTACCTTCATTTTACCTTATTTGTGGTTGTAAAAACGATGCTATAGGTGAAATAAATTGTACTTTTTGGTGAACATTTGCTCCATTCGATGTAAAGCATTGAGGAATTTTTATGAAAAGCTGTAATCATGTGCAGTTAATAGAATTGTGAGCACGCACTTTAAATATATACCCTGTGTGCTTTTTTGTTAAAGAAAGGCGGAGTTGGAATGAGAGTATATGGTGCTTTAATCAGCTTAAGTTTAATTTGGGGGATGTCGTTTGTTTTTATAAAATGGCTGCTCGATCCTGTTGGTGCGTGGGGGTCGGTGTTTCTAAGGTGTTCAGCAGCCGTCCTGATTTTGTTCCCGTTCCTTTGGATGAGGAGAGGGAACATCGTAAGACCGATTCCCTGGAGATCACTTGTTTTCGTAGGGGTTTTTAATGCCGGCATCCCGTGGGGGCTGATTGCTTTAAGTGAAACCGAGATTAATAGCAGTACAGCTGCAGTTCTAAATGCATTAACCCCGATTTGTACTGGCCTTGTAGGTTTCCTTTTCTTCGCAATTGTGTTGAAAAAGCGGCAATGGCTCGGAATAGGTTTAGGATTCGCAGGTATTCTTGTCCTTATAGAGTTTAATGTGGGGCAACTATTTAAAGAAAGTTTCGTCGGAATCGGCACAATGGTATGCGCCACCATCTCTTATGGATTTGCCTCCCAATATACGAAAAAACATCTACAATCAACGGGTGTCCTGCTGATTACTACCTGTTCACTTGCGATTGCATCAGTGGTCGGATTCATTGGCACACTTGTAACAGGAACCACTTCCCGTATAAATGCTGACTTAGTTGCGGATCCACTCGTTCTATGGTCCATTATCGGCCTTGGATGTTTTGGTTCAGGAATCGCCCATTTGCTTTTTTATTATATTGTGAAGAATAGCAGTGCCGAGTTCGCGACATCTGTCACTTATTTAGTTCCGGTTACGGCAATGGTGTGGGGATATGTACTGCTAAATGAACCGATTACTAAAAATTTAGCTTTCGGGCTCGTGATTATTTTTATAGGGGTTTATTTAGCCACAAGAAAGCCTAAAAGGAATACGTCACAAACGAACAAGCAACGCGTTGCAGGAGAAGGATAATTTTCTGTAGAAAAGTCTGCACTCTTCTATTTCGTATATTTGTTGGCATAACTGCTAGCTGCAATAGAATCAGGTTTTATTTTTGGATCAAACCCTAATGATTCGATCCGTGCCATCATTTCATTGACATACGTTCGTGTCTTATTTCGCTCGCCGGCACCGATATCGATGTGTCCCTCAACCATAAAGCTTGCCCCTTTATAAATGTGGGGGAGGACGACATTGATCAGTTTGTCGAGATGCTCATTTGTGAAAAGCGAGGCCACTTCTTCCGTTAATGTCGTTTCATAGGATATTCGTTCGTGGAGGACCGTCATACACCTTGGTTCTGTCTCTTTTCGAAAACACGCCCAGGCTCCTTTGCCTATTCTTTGAATGACAATTCCGGTTATAAATAACGTGCTAGTTTCATGTATTTGAGAATCTGTACCTAGCATAAGCTTATAGTTACCTCTTGGATCACTCTGCATGAACGAATAGATATGGGAAAATACTTCACTGTAGGTCATCTGATTTTTGATTGAATTCTGAAACAGGATGGGTTTCAATAGAACCAGCTCTTTTCAAGTGGAGTAGAAAAACAGGGTTTTGAGGGAATCCATTTCTATACTATATTCATTTCCCTTTTCTACATGTGAAAAAACTAAAAATGACGAGCTCCAAAGAGGGGAGTTCGTCATTTCAATTAAAAAATAAATATCCAAATGAGGATAATGGTAATAATGAACGTGATTGAATAAATGATTGTCAACAATCGGATGCTTGAGCTCTTGCCCTCGCTTTTTAAACTTGAAAGCTCTTCTTCCACTGAAGTCTCTTCAGATTCTTCCTTTATCATATTTCTTGCCACTAAGATGGTTCCAATTAAAGCAGCCAGGCAAACGACAATCACGATGATATAGTAGATCGAATACATAGTTGCCCCACTCCTTTTTGACTCTTAAAATAAGGTCGGTCTACTAAGATTTTATCACTTAAATGAAACCGTTTATACCCATTTGTAAACAGGAAAACCATGCTTTTCACCAAAGCATGGTCAGATCTTGTAGAGAAACTTCTCTACAAGCTTTTTTGTACATACGTACGGGCGAATACCGCTCGCTTTCTGCGGACGAACACCCGAGTCTCCTCGTGAAACCCACACTGTGGGGTCTCGGATCGCCCGTTTTTCCGTAGGAGTCTCGCAGTATTCACCCTCCCGTAATCGAAAAAGACTCCCCTTCACCTAACTGACGTTTATTATCCTCCCAGACATGGCGTGTGATGTTTTTCTGATGCTTTTGATTTTGAGTGCACTCTACGGGAAGAGAGGCATTCCTTACATCGACGGGATTTGGTGTGTAATGGCGATATCCATCACGATCTGTAGTGGCATAAGTTAGTTCTTCTCCCCGGGGACACACATACACATCGCGGTCCGCATCATATAGAAATCCTTTTTGCATTTGATAAGCGAGGATAGGCAATAACCCCAAATACATCTCTTTGGGGCGAGGCCATGACAGGTAGGAGTGGTCAAGTATCCGGCATCTAAATCAACGGCTTCTAGATCAGTGAAAAAATAAAAATAGAGAGGAAAAAATCAGGCTGTCGAGACTTTCACGACAGCCTGATCATGCTTTTCCCCAAGGTATGGTTTTCTTTTATGACGGAGAGGATTCACTTGAAACATCACTCGGTTTTGCTCTTTTTACAAAAAGAGTAATGATAAAGCCGATTAAAGCAACAGCGAAAGCTATGAAATAAACTAGTTCAACTCCGGCGACGGTAGATTGCATGATCGCGTTCTCCGAAGTGGGATTTGTGGCGTTGGCCAAAAAACTTTCTTTTCTAGTTGTCATAATACTGATAAACACGGATACCCCGATCGCACCAGATACAGGCTGCAATGTATTCATAATTGCGGTTCCATGCGGATAGAGCTGTTTTGGAAGCTGATTCAACCCATTCGTCTGAGCCGGCATCATAATCGCTGATACGGATAGCATTAACAGCATGTAGCTAATAACAATGACGTAAATCGGTGTCGTTGCCTCGACACGACTGAGTGAAAACATCGTGGCTGTTAAGACAGCGGCGGCCGGAATCATTAATTTTCTAGGACCAAATTTGTCAAAAAGTTTTCCCATCACGGGGGACATCAGTCCGTTTAATAAGCTGCCTGGCAATAGGACAAGTCCTGCCGTGGCAGCAGTTAACGCGAGAGGTCCTTGCATAAACATCGGTAAAATAATTTCGGATGAGAACATTGCCATGATAACAATAATAAACAACAGAAGGGCCAACGTGAACATGGGGTATTTAAAGACACGGACATCGAGAAGTGGCTCTTCTAATTTCAACTGCCTGATTGTAAAAAAGGCCAGGGAGATAAAACCAACAACAATGAAGGTCAATACTTGCGGATCAAGAAATCCTGAATCCCCTTCACCGGCAAAGCTGAATCCAAGGACCACTCCACCGAATCCAACCGTTGAAAGCAAGATCGATAGAATATCAACCTTAGGCTTTGTGACTTCACCGACATTTTTCAAAAATTTGTAGGCAAAGACCATGGAAAACAGTGCAAATGGAATGACCGTAATAAATAGAAATCTCCAGCCCAAATGTTCCACAATAATCCCTGACAATGTCGGTCCAATCGCAGGGGCGAACATGATCACAAGACCGATCATTCCCATAACCGTTCCACGGCGTTCAGGCGGGAAGATAAGTAAGAAGGTGTTAAAGATAATCGGTATGAGCAGCCCTGTTCCAACAGCTTGAACAAGGCGACCTGTTAGTAAGATAGAAAAGGTAGGTGCCATCGCACAAATGACTGTTCCAATTGTAAATACTGTCATCGTCCCCATAAACATTTGCCTCGTAGTAAAGGTTTGCAGCAGTAGTGCTGAAATCGGAATGAGAATACCCATCACAAGCATGAATCCAGTCACCATCCACTGTACGGTTGTTGCAGATAGGCTGAACTCTGCCATTAAGGTTGTTAATGCAATGTTAAGTAATGTCTCGTTTAAAATGGCAAAAAAAGCACCTACAATTAGTGAGATCATTACAGGTTTAACGCTGAAGTTTGGATCATCAGCAAGAAATTCATATTTTGTAGTCGTTGTTCCTTCCATAGATATGCTCCTTTATTTAGGTTCCTAACAAAATACCATTATAACGGAAAGCAACGACCAAAATATACATTTTTGCTTAATTATTTTCGATCCCCTTTATAATAAAGTCGACCTGATCCCGCGGTTGCTGGATTTCGATATAACGATCTTCCTGTTCCATCCAATCCTGCCAGAAAGATAATGCCTCTTGTCCATCCCGTTCAAGTCCCCGCTTAAGCCGGACTTCTCGAGGGCACTCGACCCAGACCGTATAATCATAGTAAGACCTAAGCTGATCACGTGCAGCATAGCAGCCTTCAACAACAATAACGCCCGAAGGAGAAATATGATGCCATTCTGCAAGCTCGTCATGATCCCAGTCATAGCGCTGATAGTCAGTGGGGGACTTTTCCGACAAAGGTTTGATCACTTGGTTGAGCACACGTTTCCAATCAAAATGCCCGCCAATGTCTGTATCTCCTTGCGTTCGTGGGAAGGGAGGTAGAAGTCATCCATATGAACGACAACCCCCTCTGGTACCATCGATAAAAAATGCGCAGCCATAGTGCTTTTGCCCGCACCGCCACAGCCATCAATCCCAACGAGTAAGAGGTCTTTCTTATTATTTTTCAACCACTCCATTAGACGATCCCCTCTACATTTTATTTGGTGTTTGAATCCCGAGTAAACGCAGCCCTTCTTTGATCACGAGTGAAAAGCCGTGAACCAACGTTAAACGCGCATCCAGCTGATCCTCCTGCAATATTCGTGTCCCCGCATAATACTTATTGAACGTTTTGGCTGCATCAAGCAAATATCTCGCGACTTTCGATGGATCGTATTCCGTATAAGCCTTTTCAACAATATCAGGAAAATGACGCAACTGTTTTACTAAAGGCCATGCCTCGGAATCATCAAGAGAAACATCTGCTTTATCAAGCTTAAACTCACCCTTATCAAGTATCGACTGAGCTCGCACATACGCATACTGCAAATATGGTGCCGTATCACCTTCAAACGTCAACATATCCTCAAGCGAAAACTCCACATCATTACGACGATCATGCTTTAAATCATGAAAGATGACCGCCCCAGCCCCGACCTGCTTTGCCACTAGATCCTTATCAGCTAAACCAGGATTCTTCTCCTCAATATTCGCTTTTGCTCGTTCAATAGCCTCCTTTAGAACCTCCTCTAATAAAATCGTTTTACCTCTCCTGGTCGACATTTTTGTTCCGTTCTGAAGCATCATCCCAAACGAAATGTGTTTAATATCTTGGGCCCAAGGGAGGTTCAATTTCTTTAATACATGCTTGATCTGCTGGAAGTGGAGCGTCTGCTCATGGCCGACCACATAGAGTGCTTCGTCAAATTTATAGCTGTGATAGCGATCGATGGCAGCTGTTAAATCACGGGTAGCATAAATCGTTGTTCCATCGCTTTTCATAATTAAACAAGGAGGAAGGCTTTCCTTATCTAAAGGTACCACCTTAGCACCGTCTGATTCCGCTAATAATCCCTTATCCTTTAATAAATCAACGGTTGTATCCATTTTGTCATTGTAATAGGCTTCTCCGCGTGTGAGATCGAACGATACACCGAGCAGGTTATAGATCTTGTTGAACTCTGTTAATGAGGCATCTTTGAACCACTTCCAAAGCTCAATGGCTTCAGGGTCATTCTGTTCAAGTTTCTTAAACCAATCGCGGCCTTCCTCAATAAGCGAAGGGTTTTGCTTTGATTCTTCATGAAATTTGACATAAATCTTTGTTAGCTCAGGGAGTGGGGTTGCACGTACTAGTTCCTCATTCCCCCACTTTTTATAAGCAGCGAGCAGCTTGCCAAATTGCGTACCATAGTCACCGATATAGTTGATTTTCACCGTTTCATAGCCACATTTATCCGCTAAATTGGCAAGCGCATTACCGATGACGGTCGAGCGCAAGTGTCCCATAGAAAAGGGTTTAGCAATATTAGGTGCAGACATATCGAGCACAACGTTTTTGTTTGCCCCAAACTCATGAGAGCCATAATCTGTGCCTGATGTTAATAGTTGTTTAAGCGTATGTTCAGTAACGAAGCGCTGATTGAGGAAGATGTTGATATACCCTCCGGTTGGTTGAACGCTCGCAAATAAATCATGTTTCAATCGTGGTGCAAGTTGACCAGCAATTTTGGCGGGGGGCTGACGAAACGATTTGGCTAGTTGAAAACATGGGAACGCCAAATCGCCGAGTTCTTCCTGCTTCGGAATTTCAATGAGCGAGTGCACCCAGTCGCGGCTGTACTCTTCTCCTAGTAGGTGGGATAGCTGTAAGGCAAGGACGTGTTTTTCCATGGTTAATTCCTCCTCTTAAATATAAAAAAACCTCGTCTCATTGAAGAGACGAGGTTTGGGCTCGCGGTACCACTCTTATAGCTGCAAAACAACCACTTGAAGTTGGTAACGGGGATCATCCCCGGCGTGCTCCTACTATGTTTCGGAGCGGCTTCTCAAAAGTCCGGTTCACTGATGGATAGTCGGCCAGGCTTGCACCATTCCTGACTCGCTAAGCGACTTCCCAAAAGTTACTCTCTTTATCGCTGAATTTAGGTATTGTTCAGATTATAGCGGAGTGTTGTGTGGAATGCAATGTTTTTTCGAATAGTTGTTTTACCTTTTGGCACACTAAGAAAGCGAGGAGGATGTTTATGGATTGGGATTGGATATGGAAAGCCGTTTTAATTATTGTTGTAGGTACCTTAATTTTAAGAATCGCAGGGAGAAAGTCGATATCTCAGATGACGTTAGCACAAACGGTGATTATGATTGGGATTGGTTCATTATTGATTCAGCCTGTAGCAGGAAAAAATGTTTGGACAACGTTTGGCGTTGGTGCAGTACTTGTGCTTACATTAGTCGTTATTGAGTATGGACAAGTGAAAATGAATTGGTTTGAGAAGTTTATTACTGGACAGTCTGTGTCGATTATTAAGAATGGACAGCTCGACGAAAAAAACTTAAAAAAGCTCCGGTTTACTGTGGATCAGCTTGAAATGAAGCTAAGACAGCAGAATGTTTCGACTATTAGTGATTTGAAATCAGCGACACTTGAGCCGAATGGCCAAGTCGGTTATGAACTGATGGAGAACAAAAAACCTGCCACCAAACAGGACATAGAAGATATGAAGAAAGAAATTTTAAGTCTCAAGAATGCTTTAGGATCAAATGTTGGTATGCAGGAGTCCCCTAAATCAACTGGTAATGATATTTTTAAAGAAGTAGAAGATAAAGGACGTAATCAAAATCCACCACAACAGCTTCAGTAAACAATTGTGCAGATTATTTTCTACTATATAAATATATAGTCATGGAAGAGACGATAGATAAACAGGTCATCGGCACCGATTTTGGCAGAGCATGTATTAGAAATAAGAGTAACAGAGTGATGGCCGTAAGTTTTTTCTTAATAGAGTTTGTACAAAAAATCACCAAATGATAAGAGACGAATCTCTCCGTTGGCTCGCTTTTGAGGAGCGAGTGCACCTGCGTCTGCGAGCCTATTTAATTCGGTGCAAGGCAGCGAAGAAGGATGTTCTCTGAAGTTGCCTCGATACTCACGTATCCTTAAGCAGGAGTGGAACTTCTACTAAAACCGGTCCTGTGCAAGTCCGTTCCTTGGAAAAGAAGGACACGTTTCCTGCGTGCGAGGCCAATTCGGTAAAGGTTTTACTTGGTGCTCTGGAACGACGCCGCCTCGATCTTCTTGCGACGCACAAGGACGTGTTAGTGTCGACATTGCTCGCATGTCGTGGCGATTTTGTCTATCTTCTAATTTGGCAACTTTTTGAACTCTCACTTATAATATAAGATTGTTCCTTGGTTGAACGAGATTCCTCATATGTACACCTATAGGCACATTGTAACGGTTTTAGCCATTATTTAGGGTGAAATCTCGATTAGGACTTGCTACAATGGGAGTTAATGAATGAGGTGACGAGTATGAGAAAAGTCCAAACGATCGAGGAGGTTCAGGCTGTCATTAATGATGAACTGCTTTCATTCGTTTACATCTCCAGCCAAGGCTGCTCAGTTTGCCACAGCCTGCTCCCCCAAATTGAGAAACTTCTTGAAGAGTATCCTCGTTTCGCATCGATCCATGTGGATGCTAATGAGGTTAAAGCTATTGCAGGAACATACATTGTATTTACAGTTCCTGCCGTGATCGTCTTTTCAAAAGGAAAGGAACTGTTTCGTAAAGCGCGTTTTGTGCCAATGGAAAAATTAAACCAGCAATTAGCCAAATACAGTCAATTTATATAGGAGTAAGAACAATTACCCGAATGCTAATAGCATCGGTTTTTTTGTGGTCTTGTTTAATTTTTGTAATATTAGGATAACTCACATAACTGTATGGTTATTAGAAAAAATAATCTCCATATATTCGCGTGAGACGTAATTATTTGCGGTGAGAGAGGATGAATCGCAAATATCTCTCCATGAAACCGCTTACGCTCACTAATTGGAGTTTATAAGCATGACTTGCCTTTAAACCCTTGATATACATTTCGCAAGTGTTATTATGAAAAACGTCATATTAAAGAGCGAACAAAAAACGCGAACGGGAGAGATTAACTCATATGATCAAACAAACGATTGCTTTTCTAGGTGCAGGATCTATGGCGGAAGCGATGATTTCTGGAATGGTTGATTCCGGGAACATTCCTGCAGAACAAATTATTGTTACGAATAGAAGTAATCAAGATCGTCTAAATGAGATTCAAGATAAATACGGTGTACGGACAGTTTTAAAAGATGACTTAAATTTTTCAGAAGTAGATCAATTTATTTTAGCAATGAAGCCAAAAGACATTGATGCGGTTCTTGAAGATTTAAGACATAAAATCACACCCAATCAAGTGCTTGTATCTGTACTTGCAGGTATTTCCACTTCTTATATGGAAGAGCGTCTGAATGAAGAACAGCAAGTGATTCGTGTGATGCCGAATACGTCAAGCATGCTTAGGGAATCAGCAACAGCTGTTTGCCCAGGACATTTTGCTGCGATGGATAACGTGCTCGTGGCTAAAGAATTATTGAAATCAATTGGAGAAGTGTTTGTGATTGAAGAAGATAAAATGGACGTTTTCACAGGGATTGCAGGGAGCGGACCAGCTTACTTCTATTATTTAATGGAACACATTGAGGAAACAGGAAGTGCTGAGGGCTTAGATCGTGAAACATTACGAGAAATTGGTGCGCAAACACTGCTTGGAGCGGCGAAAATGATGTTAGAACAAGATATTACTCCATCTGAGCTTCGTGAGAATGTCACTTCACCTAACGGAACAACAGCAGCGGGGCTTGATGCCCTAAATCGTGCCGGTGGAGGAACAGCCATCTCGGAAGCAATTAAAGGCGCTGCCGGCCGTTCAAAGGAAATGAGTAAAGAATTAGAAGGAATGTTAGTAGGACAAAAATAAATAAATCAGTCGTCGACCCATACAGGTAGAACAACACGTAGTAATAGGAGTGATAAGTTGGTTAACGATACAAATAAGAAACGCGTAGTCATAAAAATTGGAAGTAGTTCATTAACAAGTCTTCATGGTGAGATCAGTCGACGTAAGCTAGAGAAGCTTGTCGATGAAGTTGTCCGCCTTAAAGATGATGGTCATGAGGTGCTTCTGGTATCTTCAGGAGCCGTTGCAGCAGGGTATCGTAAACTTGGATGCTTATCACGCCCAGAGTCATTACCAGAAAAGCAAGCCGCTGCTTCGATAGGTCAAGGATTGTTAATGGAATCATACTCCGATCTCTTTTTGTCCCATGGGTATATGGGTTCGCAAATCCTAATTACACGCAGCGACTTCTCTGATGAAAGCAGATATAATAACGCACGTAACACGATTAATGTACTCCTCGAACGCGGGATTATCCCAATTGTTAACGAAAATGATACGATCACGATCGACCGATTGAAATTTGGAGATAATGACACGTTATCCGCGAAAGTAGCAGGTCTTGTTGATGCGGATGATCTGGTCATCCTATCTGATATAGATGGTCTTTATGATGCAGATCCTCGAAAAGATGAAAATGCTCAATTACTTGATCGGGTTCACGAAATCACACCAGAGATCGAGGCTGCAGCTGGCGATCCGGGAAGTGAAGTAGGAACAGGGGGCATGAAATCTAAAATTGATGCCTTCAAGATTGCAATGGCCTCAGGGATTTCCTCTTTCCTAGGAAAAGCCAGCACAGACGGGATTGTTTATAATGCCGTTTATGGCAAAGCAATTGGAACTTACTTTGAACCAACTTCAGAACAAGAGAACTTAAACCAGAAAAAGCAATGGATTGCGTTTAACTCTGGACCTGAAGGCGATGTTACGATTGATCACACCGCCCGTGAAACCATCGTAGGTATGAAGGAAAGTCTTTTGCCAATGAACGTTCATCATGTAACCGGCCGTTTCAAAAAAGGAGCCGTCGTGCGTATTCATGACTTGGATGGGGAAGAAGTGGGACTCGGTGTCGTCAATTATTCTTCAGAACAAATGAAAGAAATGATCGGCTTAACTGAACCAGAACTTGAATCCTATGAACTTGCAGCCATTGAAAGTAAAGATCTAGTCTGTCACTTAGAAGTTTCATTGCCGGTAGGTGTTTAGGAAAATTAACCTTTTTCTCGCAGGAAGTTTTAACGGTTTCAAAAATATCAAGGAGGTCTTGGATGACACTAACAAAAAGCAATGTGAACGTTGAGGCACAAGCGATTGAAGCGAAAAAAGCATCAAAAAAACTAATGGTACTTTCCACCGAAGAAAAGAATGAAGCACTTATCCACTTAGCAGATTTTTTAGAAAAAGAATATGAAACGATTTTAACAGCTAACGAAAAAGATCTTGAGAACGGGCGCGAGAAAGGTTTTTCTGAAGCGTTTATGGATCGACTTTCTTTATCAAAAGAACGCGTGGAGGATTTTGCTAAAGGTTTGCGTGAAGTAGCTAAGCTTGATGATCCAACGGGCAGCATTCTTTCTGATTGGACACTAGAGAATGGTCTCCAAGTTGAAAAAGTAACCGTGCCCCTTGGTGTCATCGGTATGATTTATGAAGCACGCCCGAACGTAACTGTTGATGCGACAGGGCTTGCCCTTAAGTCTGGCAATGCCATTATTCTTAAAGGTGGTTCTTCCGCCATCAACTCTAACCAGGCGATCGTTGACGTGATGCACAAAGGGCTTGCTGAAACGAAGATTCCGAGTGAAGCTGTTCAATTCATCGCAAGTACTGACCGCGCGGCAACAAATCAACTTTTTACAATGAAAGAACATGTGGATGTCCTGATCCCGCGTGGCGGCGGAAAGCTGATCCAGGCGGTGGTTGAAAACGCAACAGTCCCTGTACTTGAAACAGGCGTTGGTAACTGCCACATTTACGTGGATAAGGACGCCAATGTAGAAAAAGCGATCAACATTTTAGTTAATGCCAAGACAGACCGCCCTGCTGTATGTAATGCAGCCGAAACGCTCGTCGTTCATAAAGACTGGCTTGAGCGAAACAGCGAGGCCTTAGTCGATGCCCTGCAAAAAAATAACATCAGTGTTCATGGCGATGAACACGTCATGACAGTTATTCCAGGAGCTGTCCTCGCAGGCGAAGAAGACTGGGCTAATGAATATCTAAGCACAGATATCGCTGTAAAATCAGTTGATGACATTACTGAAGCGATCGCACACATTGAAACGTATGGCACGAAGCATTCGGAAGCGATCGTAACTGAAGATAAAAAAGCATCGCGAACCTTCTTGAATCTCGTTGATGCCGCAGCGCTTTACCACAATGCGTCAACACGCTTCACAGATGGCAGCGCCCTAGGCTTTGGCGCAGAAATTGGAATCTCTACCCAGAAATTGCATGCCCGCGGCCCAATGGGATTGCCAGCACTAACGACGATTAAATTCCTAATGAAGGGCGACGGCCAAATTCGATAAAGGTTTTGATTAAATGGAAGGGAAACGATAGGTTTCTCTTCCATTTTTGTATTTTGTTTGAGCTGGGTGATGATTGTACTCTAACGGTAAGGGATTTGTTCTTAATTTTTCAAATACACCTCCCCGAAGTAAATTTAAATCCTATCCGCCTACATTTTGGATATACCCTCCTACGTTTTTTATAAACAATTATTCTCCAAAATTATGCATCAAAAGATTTATAAAACTGTTGATTGTTACGGTTTTATGACGAATATATAGTTATATAGACTTATTTTGTTGAAAACTCATAATAATAGAAATAGGATTGAGATAATGGTGATTGGTTTCTATTGCTATTCGAAAAAATTTCAGCTTCTTAATTTATGAAATATTTTTAAAGATTTTTAGATAATAATAATTAAAAACAAGTTTGAGGATTATTTTTAGGGGTAAAGAATTAAGGTAAAGGAAACGTGAGTATGGATTTCATTGCTTACTGTGAATTTACACCTATTACTTATTTGGAAAGAGAGGGTATTATGTCTGATAAAAACAATCGTAAACGGATGACGACCAACCAAGGTGTACCTATTTCTGACAACCAAAATTCCAAAACAGCAGGTAGAAATGGTCCTATTCTAATGGAAGACTACCAAATGATAGAGAAGATTGCTCATTTTGACCGTGAGCGAATTCCTGAACGTGTCGTTCACGCCAGAGGTGCAGGGGCGCACGGTGTCTTTGTTACGAAAAATAGTATGAAAAAATATACAAAGGCCGATTTCTTACAGGAAGAGGGAAAGGAAACACCCGTTTTCACCCGTTTTTCAACTGTAATTCACGGAAAACACTCTCCTGAGACAGCACGTGATCCTCGTGGTTTCTCTGTTAAATTTTACACAGATGAAGGGAACTATGACTTCGTTGGAAACACACTTCCAATATTCTTTATTCGTGATGCCATTAAATTCCCTGATGTTATTCATTCCTTAAAACCGAATCCTGTGACAAACGTTCAAGATCCTGCACGTTACTGGGATTTCATGTCCTTGTCCCCAGAAACAACAAACATGATGCTTCATTTATTTACTGATGAAGGAATCCCGGCAACGTACCGTAACATGCGAGGATCAAGTGTCCATTCCTTCAAGTGGTACAATGAACAAGGTGAAACATTCTATATTAAACTTCGCTGGGTAACGAGGCAAGGGATGAAAAATTTAACTCCTGATGCTGCTCAGGAAGTGCAAGGCAAGGACTTTAACCATGCAACGGTTGATTTGTATAATGCCATTGAAGCAGGAGATTATCCTGAGTGGGATCTCTATGTTCAAGTTCTTCGCCCTGATGAATTGGATGACTTTGACTTTAACCCTCTTGATGCGACGAAGGACTGGTTGGAAGAGGATATACCTTGGGAACTTGTTGGTACAATGACATTAAATAAAAATGTCGATAACTTCTTTGAAGAAACAGAGCAAGTCGGCTTTAACCCAGGTGTACTCGTGCCTGGAATGATGCCTTCTGAAGACCAACTGCTTCAAGGTCGTTTATTCTCGTATTCTGATACGCAACGCCACCGCGTTGGGCCGAACTATCAGCAGCTGCCTATTAATCGACCTAAAGTTGATGTGAGTAATAATCAGCAGGAAGGCTTCATGGCACGGGATACTGGGATCGGCCATACAAACTATGAACCTAACAGTGCCGAGGGTGAACCAGCGCCTGTTGAAGGGTATGAAGAGCCCGCCCAGCCGCTAAGCGGTGAAATCGAACGTTCCATCATTGATAAACCCAACTATTACGGTCAAGCTGGACGTATTTATAGAAGCTACGATCAGGAGAAGAAGGATGCATTAGTCCGGAACCTTCTTGGTGATTTTGACCAGATTAAAGACCGCAACATCGTAGGTCGCGCGATCGCCAATTTCTATCAGGCTGATGAAAGTCTAGGTAAATTGCTTGCTGAAAATTCTAAGATCGATTTAGATGAATATGTAGGACGGAAAGTCTAACCCTGGTTAACCTTGCTTCCCTTAGATGGGAGGCAGGGTTTTATTTTGTTTGGATGTTGTTTGGCATTCTAACTCAGTTGGCTGTCTACTAACACAGAAAATAAACCTCATTAAATACCATGAGAACTAATGAGGTTTCCACAAGAGCTTTCTATGTAAAGTATCACTTATTTTCTTCTATTTCTTGCTTAACTCCTTTTTTGAAAAAATTATATATGGTAGTGTTTAACCTTATTTAAGATGGGTATGGGTTCTGTACGTAGGAAAGTTCCCCTCAGAAACCCAGTAATAATAGCAGCAACCATGAAATCGGCTTCGAAGAGATCATTTTTTGACAAGGAGTGTTTTTTTAAATGAAAGACCTTTATCCTTCCAGAAAAAATACCAAGCCGGAAATTATGAAACGAAAGGATCCTGTGATTCACACAGATCGATCTAAAGATGCTCAAGCTCCTATCTCAAAGAGGCAGCTTGACTTTTATGAGGAAAATGGTTTTTTACAGATTGAGAATTTCTTCTCTGAACAGGAAGTATCTGAAATGCAAAAAGGCATTTTTGAGCTTCAAGGTGAAAGTAGTGATGTGAGTTCAGAAAAAGTGATTCGTGAACCTGAAAGTGATGAAATCAGATCGATTTTTCACGTACATCAAGATGATGATTATTTCAAGAAAGTAGTAAACGATCAACGCTTGCTTGATATCGTAAACCATCTTCTCGGAAGCGATGTGTACATCCACCAATCTCGAATCAATTATAAGCCAGGGTTTACAGGGAAAGAATTTGATTGGCATTCTGATTTTGAAACATGGCATGTAGAGGATGGAATGCCGCGGATGAGGGGTGTCAGTCTATCAATCGCCTTGTCTGATAACTATACATTCAACGGGCCTTTAATGCTGATACCTGGGTCCCATAACTACTATGTTAGCTGCATAGGAGAAACACCAGACAACAACTACAAAGAATCATTGAAAAGACAAAAGCTTGGAGTTCCTGATCATGATAGTTTAAGATGGCTCGCTGATCAAGGCGGTGGTATTTCCGTGCCCACGGGAGCAGCAGGTTCTATCACCTTATTTGAAAGCAATACCATGCATGGTTCAAACGGCAATATTACACCATATAGCCGCAACAACTTATTCATGGTTTATAATAGCGTGGAAAACCAACTGGTTAAGCCATATTCAGGAGGGGAGAAGCGTCCTGAATTCATCGCTGTACGAGATGGTGCCCCAACATTAAGCAGTAGTAGGTAAAGAGATATGGGGAACTTTCCTAAAGGTATTACTGGCTATAAAATGGGCTGTTTCAAAACGGGGTAAAGCAGTCCTTTTGAAACAGCCCTTATTAGGTGGATTACTGAAAAGTGAGACAGTTGCGAAGTGAGTTTTCAGTAACCTATTTTTTGATAATATTAATCAGTTTCAAATTGAGTAACAAAATAATTATGAGGAAAGGGTAGATTAGCCCGGAGAACTAGATGTGCCATTGATCACTATGATAAAAAATCCCTACCTCCAAAAGTAAAAGCTCATAAGTCACTGAGAAGATTGACCAAGCCAATATGTAAAAAGATTTTGTGGTTAGCCCTTTACTGTTAGGGAAAATTTATAACCAATATGTTTACAGCTAGATAGACACCAAAAATGAATAGAAGCGTTTCAAAGTCTGCCCCCTTGTCAAAGTATCCATATAGGTTATATCTAGGATCAAGATAAGTATCGACAATCAGTTGGAGAGAGACGGTAAAATAGGACTGTGCCATATATATCTAACTATGTCACTCTCTTAGGTACAAAAAAAGCTGTTAAATGGAATATGGCTACAGTTATAAGTAAAAGGTCATTATATTCCCTTTTTAGGATTAATCCTGAACAGAACCATTTTATATTAGAGATGATGTTACCTGTCTTTTTTTGTGAGGCCTAATTATCGAGACTATACTGTAACGGAGCAGGATAATAGTGGTTATCAATTTCTTTCGCACTGTTGTAATTTTGTTTAGGCTGTACAGATGGTTAAAGACTTAGGGGTGCATATGGATGTGTCGAAAAGAGGGATGGAAGCTGATCAAGCTCTTTCTCTTATGTCTTATACCTATCTAACTCAGTTCCTACAGCTTTCAGTACATCCAGTTTAAGTTGTTTCTTTTGCTCCAATATGTCCTTACTATATCCTGCCTGTAGCTGACTCATGGCTTTTGATATATCCTCTAGGTCCGCATAGGCTTCCTGTCCTAACGCCTGTAGATCAGTAACTTTGTTATGCTCCATAGGTATTCAGCTCCTTAAACTTTAGTCCTGCCGTATTATGCCCCAATTAAGAATAGATATGCATAGGGCGAGCGAAGTTTTTTTGTTTTGGTTTTATATAAATTAAGATATAATATTTGAAGAGTTATAATAATTTATTTTTACCCTAAACAGAGCATTCAACAGTCCGTCATACAGAAAAAACAGTCTCTCTCATGTGCTGGCAAGGCTGAGAGTTATTTTTTATGCTTACATAATTGTTGATATAGGAAGTGGTTCTTGTGGCAAAAGCAAACGATGATAGGATAGGTGAAACAGGATACACGCCAAAGGATAGGCCTTTTTGGATGGCCATCGTGGCATTGACGGTCGCCTCATTTATGACGTTCTCCAATATATATATGGTACAGCCGATTCTACCTCAATTTGTTGACGAGTTCGGTGTAAACGCGACTGTATCAAGTTTGCTGCTTTCATTAACGATCTTTTCTTTAATTTTAGGATTGTTATTTTTCGGACTCATGTCTGATAGATGGGGAAGAGTAGCGTTAATGAAAGGAACGATCCTGCTTTCCATTATTCCGTTACTCATTATTCCTTTTTTAGAATCGTTTACAATGATTTTGATTTTACGTTTTATTCAAGGTTTTTTTGCTGCTGGACTTCCCGCAGCTGCAATTGCCTATATTGGAGAAGAATTTGAGCAGCGAAGTATTCGGATAGGGATCTCCTTTTATATTGCCAGTAATGCTGTTGGTGGCATGTTTGGCAGGGTATTTGTAGGTTACCTGACGGAGCAGAGTTCCTGGCAAACAGCCATCTGGTTCTTATTTGCAATAGAAACAGTCTTTTTCCTAGCTTTTTTATTTCTGTTACCAAAATCTAAGAATTTTGAATCGAGTAAACTCCCTGTTAAAGAAGACTTGGCTATGATGTTTATCCATTTGAAAAATAGAAACCTCATTCCAGCCTTTTATATGGGAGTTGTTATTCAATTGGCATTTACAGGAGTTTGGACTTATTTGCCGTTTTATTTAATGGGTGATCCTTATTACTTGTCCATTGGGACCATTACGGTAGCTTATTTTGCTTATGGAATGGGACTGGTCGGTTCGCCGCTTGCCAGTAAACTATCCCTTACCTTTGATTTAAGTAAGATTATCATGATTAGTGCAGCAGTGATGCTGACAGGTATAGTCATAACAATATTACCGACTGTGCCGTTAGTATATACTGGACTTATTCTCATGTGTCTCGGCTTCTTTGTGATTCATTCGATGATGGCATGGCTGGTTAATCAGCAGGCAACTCATCACAAGGGAGGGGCTTCCAGCCTATATCTCGTTAGTTATTACATCGGCGTTTCAGGGGGCGGCACCATTACAGGTCTCTTATGGAGTCGGTGGGGCTGGATAGGAGTAATTTCGCTCGCTGTTCTAGTCATTCCGGGTGTGTTGTGGGGAAAAAGAACTTATCTAAGTACAAACTAGTAGTGGGCGTACATGTTATCAGCCATCACCAGTTACTTTGCCGAGTGTAATTCCGAAACAATGGACCTATATGATCGAATATTAGAAGTGATGTTAACTAAAGGAATATTTAGTAAGCCCCCAAATTTTCCTGCTCCAAGCGGGATTGATTTTGTGAAAAGTCAAAGTTACTTAACAGGGTGGTTTGGAAAACGTAGACCGTTGAATGCCACAGAAGTAACTGGTCTAATCAAAAGACGATAGTCAAAATCGTGTTAGAAGTTGGATTCAGTCAGGTGGTTCAATCAAAAGATATTCGTAAGTATTTTCAAAGAGGAGTGTCCCTTTGTAAAAGACAGGTTAATATAATAAACAATATCCTATCTGAAGAGAACCTACCTTCACCAAAGAGATGGGAATCTGAAATTTCTAGTTCCACCATTCCTCCTTTTTCAAACAAACTTATGTTGTACCACATTGTTGTATTAGTATCTGCTGCAATGGGCTTTTATGGGAAAGGTCTGTCCGTCGCCCAAAGACAGGATTTAGCCCTCCAATATGTAAGATTGATAACTGATATTGGCAAGTATGCCGAGGATGGCGCAAATCTCCTGATAAAGTACGGCTGGATGGAACAACCACCTATGGCTCCTGATCGTACAGCCTTGGCTAAAAAGGAAGTTATTGATTAATACGAGCATGCTTATATGGTAAAGTCGAAATAAATCACCAATCATTATGATCACCTCAGTTCCTTACATTGAACTGAGGTGTTTATTTGTTATTCAACGAATATATCGTGATCCTGATTAAAGTTCACAATATGAAAATGAATGAACCCTCACTTTTTGGCTTGAATTTTCAGAATTGTCGATATAAAATAGAAAATACATACTAACTGGTATGTTTGAATGTACAAGACGGATTGAGCGTGATGGGGATGAGTATGTAAAAGATAGCCTTTTTGGGGGAAACCCCCGTTGTTCAAGGACAGTAGAGTGGGGACCTGAGAATCTATGTAAGCGCGTGCAGGCAGGACAGCTTCTCACAAGCCGTCAGAAATGGATTCCCGACGCCCGATTGAACTAAACAGCTCGACTGCTCACCCTCAAGGCAGCATACATAAGGTAGCTACAGAATGTCGTAGAACGCACGATTGAAAAGTTTGGTTCGATTGATATTCTTGTCAATAACAGTGGAGCATCATGGGGAGCTCTAACACTTGAGATGCCTCTTGAGGCTTTTCAAAAGGTTATGAATGTCAACGTAACAGGGACCTTTCTGATGTCACAAAAGGTTGGGCAGGTAATGGTGAAGCAAGAATCGGGAAAGATCATTAACATAGCCTCTGTGGCCGGGATTGGGGGTACTGATCCTGAGTTTATGGATACAGTCGGGTACAATGCGAGCAAAGGTGCCGTCATTACATTTACCAAAGATTTAGCAGTAAAATGGGGTCCGAAAAATATTCAGGTGAATGCGCTAGCTCCAGGGTTCTTTCCAACGAAAATGTCCAAAGGATTACTTGAACAAGGTGGGGATTTAATTCTCGACCGGACACCATCGGGTCGATTCGGAACAGAGGAGGATTTGAAGGGAGCTGCTTTGTTCCTGGCATCAAGAGCTTCAAATTATGTTACAGGCGACGTATTAGTCGTAGACGGTGGCATGCATGCTTCCTGTTAGCGTACTAATTTTATAAAAATAAGGAGGAATAATATGGTGGTTAAACATGTAACTGTAATAGGCGCAGGTTCAATGGGACATCAAATTGCGATGCTTAGTGCGTTAGCTGGATTTCAAACGAGTGTGCAGGACATGAGTCAAGATTCGCTTGATCAGGCGAAGAAAAAATTGACTGAGATTATGCAAAGATGGATCCAAAAAAAGAAAATCACCGCTCGGGATCGGGATGAAGCCTTTGAGCGCATCATGTTTACGACGGATTTGAAAGAGGCCGCCAGTGAAGCTGATCTTGTTATTGAAGCAGTTGTTGAAAAGTTAAAGGTAAAGCGTGAAGTGTTTGCGCGAGTAGATGAAATTGCGCCAAAGAATGCTGTGCTTGCCACAAATTCATCGACAATAGTCAGCTCATTAATTGCGGATGCTACATCCCGTCCTGAGAAAGTCTGCAACATTCACTTCTTCTTCCCACCGCTCGTAATGGATTGTGTGGAAGTCGTTAAAGGCGACCATACCTCTGAAGAATCAGCTCAGCTGGCTATGGATGTGTGTGAACAGATGAATCGTACGGCCGTTCTTTTACAAAAAGAAATTTCCGGTTTTATTGCGAATCGAATACTATTTGCGATCCAGAAGGAAGCGATGGCTTTATACGAAGGAGGATATGCTGATTTCAAGGATATTGACAGAATTACCCGTAAAGCCTTAAGTCATCCAATTGGGCCATTTGAATTGATGGATCTCTCTGGCATTGATGTCGGCTATTATGTGATGCAACAGCGCTACGCAGAAACAGGGGATCCAGAGGATAAACCGTCAGAGACACTTGTGAAAAAAGTGGAGGCCGGGGAGTTTGGCAGGAAGACCGGCAAAGGATTTTATACGTACAACAACAAAGTGAAGAGCAGATAAGGGGCGATGAAGATGCATCAGATTGAAATATGGGTGCGATTTTGTGAAACTGATTTACTAGGGCATGTGAATAATAATAACTTTTTTGTTTATATGGAAGACGCCAGAATCCGTTTTTTTAATGATCTGGGGTTAGTAAAAGAGGATTGGAATTTTATTCTTGCCTCCATTAAATGTGACTTTTTAAAACAAGTCTATTTTAACCAAACTCTTGTCATTAAGAGTGGTGTAGCTAAAATTGGCAATTCAAGTTTTCACTTGGAGCAGGAAATGTATGAAAAGGAATCAGGAGAGCTTGTAGCCAAAGGATCCAGTGTGATTGTTCAGTTTGACTTTGAACAGCAAAAGAGTGCTTCCTTAACAGTTGATATGAGAAAGCAGCTGGAAACTTATCAAATGGCAGCTAATTAGGAGGTATCCTTATCGTGCAAACTAAAGATACACGTGAAGTTCGTAAAGGAGAAGAGCTCGATGTAGGAAAAATCGAACCTTTTTTACGTAGTGAGGTTGCGAATCTACCAGACGAGGAACTCGAAGTAAGACAATTTGGGGCAGGACATTCCAACTTAACCTATGAGCTCACCATCGGAGACTGGGAGGCTGTGTTGCGCCGTCCACCAATAGGACCCGTTGCACCAAAAGCCCATGATATGGAACGAGAATATCGAGTTTTAAAAGCGATTCATCCGGTATTTCCGCTAGCTCCAAAGCCATATGTATTTGAACGAGGTGAATTGCTTGGAAGCCCCTTCTTTGTTATGGAACGACGCCGTGGATTGACTTTTGACACTAAATTTCCTGATGGGGTGACACCGACACCTGAATTAGGTCGAACCCTTTCTAACACCATGGTTGATCGATTAGTTGACTTGCATGCTATCGATTATACAACGACCGATCTGAAAAATATGGTAAAGCCAGAAGGGTTTATGGAGCGGCAAATTCACGGATGGATTAAGCGTTATGAGAAGGCACGTACAGATGATGTTGTCAGTGGTAAGCGATTGAAAAAATGGTTGGTTGACCATATTCCTGCCTCTAGTCAAGCGTCAATTATTCATTACGACTATAAATTAAACAATGCGATGTTTGATGACCAAGCGAATATGGTAGGTCTATTCGATTGGGAAATGACCACAGTTGGGGACCCACTTGCTGACCTTGGGGCTGCGATGAGCTACTGGATTGAAAAGGATGACCCTGAGCTTCTAAAAACCGGACTTGGTAAAAAGCCGCTTACTGTACACAAGGGTTTTTACACCCGGGAAGAATTCATAGAGAAGTATGCGGAGAGAAGCGGTAGAGACCTTGACAATATCAATGTGTACGTAACCTTTGCTTATTTCAAACTTGCCGGGATCATTCAACAAATTTATTACCGCTACAAAAATGGACAAACAAATGACCCGAGGTTTGCCAATATGAACATGTTTGTCAATAACTTAATTAAACATGCAGAAGAAACGGCTGGATTGTAAGCATGAGCGATATTCAAGTTATTTTTAAGAAGGAAGATATTCAACCGGACATGATGAAAGGGAAAGTAGCCGTTGTCTTTGATGTTCTGTTTGCGACATCAACAATCACAGCAGCCCTTGCTGATGGAGCGGCCTCAGTCATTGCTGTATACGATCAAGCCCAGGCTCGTGAAAAAGCGAAGTCGCTGCATGAGCCTTATGTGTTAGCAGGTGAAGACAAAGGGAGGACAATCGAGGGCTTCGAGCATCCCTTGCGCAGCTTTTTACAGCCTATTGTAGCGGGAAAACACCTCGTTTTATCGACTACGAATGGAACGGTTGCCCTCAATCGTTCAAGTCAGGCCGATTCACTATATGCCTCTTCTCTATTAAACAATCGGGCAATGGCGCGTCACTTAGCAAGCGAACACAAAGACGATACGATTGTTCTCGTTTGCTCAGGTACGAGTGGGCATTATACGATGGAGGATTTTTATGGGGCAGGTAGTCTAGTTTCTTTTCTAGTAGAGGAAGGGGATTTTGAACTTTCGGATGCGGCTAGAACTGCGCTGCTATTCTATCAAGGATGTGCAGCTCCGTTTGAAACGCTCCGCTCCACTAGAATTGGACGAATTCTTGTTGATCTAGGCATGGATGAAAAAGAAATTCAATTTATAGCACAGGAAGGCTTGTTATCTACAATAGCAAAATATGATCCTGAAAGCGGGAAAATTAAGGGGGTGCAGTGAATGTATTCTGTTGAAAACAGTGTTAAGGTGGAGGTTTTTTAATTATCGATATAGCACCGAAAACGATCTTTACACCTGAAGATCGAAGTGAAGAGCATAAGATGATTGCTGACACGGCTCGACAATTTATTTCCCGGGAAATACTCCCATACAGAAAGGAGCTGGAAGCAGGGAATTTTCCACTAGTAGCGGAAAAAATCAGAAAGGCCGGAGTTGGGATTATTAATCAGAGCAAGAAACACTGATGAAGCTGGCCGACCTCGCGATTGCGATCTATGCAAGCGAATCAGCCATGCTTCGTACCCTTAAAGCTATTCAGGTATCTGATAGAGAAGTAGACTTGAAAGCTCAGCTCGCGTATGCAATGGGCGAAGAGGCAGCGGGGGATGTACATCAGGGATCAACCTCACTCCTGTCGAACCTTCTTAAGGGAGAAGAGCGGGCAAAAGTACTAGGGAACATAGCGGGTTTGCTAAGCAGCTATCAATGGGAAGATACGTTTGAAAGAAATCGTGCCATTGTGATGTGATAATTGAGAAAAAGCATTATATATCTTAATAAGGAGCTGATCGTTTTGCAAAATTTGAGTAATGATCATTTAAGTGTATCGTTGAATGGACCGGTGCTTTCTTGCGTGTTAAACAGACCTGACAGTTTGAATGCGTTCTCGGATGAAATGATTACTGGGCTGCAGGAAGCACTTAGTGAAGCGGAACATAATGCGGAGGTCAAGGTCGTTGTGTTGTCTGGTGCCGGCCGTTCTTTTTCAGCAGGCGGCGACGTCAAAAACATGGGCAAGGCGACAGCGAACCATCTTTATGAACATGTGGGGGAGTTAAATAAACTCATTCTTATGATTAAGGATCTTGCAAAGCCTGTAGTTGCGGTCGTACATGGTTATGCAGCAGGAGCGGGGTTCAACTTAGCGCTGGCTTGTGATCAAATCATCGCTGCTGAAGACAGTAAGTTCGTGTTAAGCTTTGCTCAGGTAGGACTTGTCTCAGATGGAGGCGGACATTACTTCCTAGCGAAAATCCTTGGTCCTTACCGCGCGAAGGAGCTTTTATTTAGAGCTGAGCCTATCCCAGTAGAAACGGCAGCAGAATGGGGATTGGTTAACCGTGTTATGCCGCTTACTGAGTTGGAAGAGGGAGCAATGAATTATGCTTTAGAGTTAGCTAAAGGACCTGTACAGGCGCTTGGGATGATGAAAAAACTCGTTGATCAAGCCGATCAATCGGACTTAGCGACGATCCTTGAACAAGAGCGGTTAACGCAAACGATGATGGCACAAACAGACGATCATAAAGAAGGAATCCAGGCTTTCAAGGATAAGCGTAAGCCTGTCTTTGTAGGAAGGTAAGGTGATTTAAATGCAGGTTGTTCAATTTACAGAATATGGAGGACCTGAGGTATTACGAAGCGCTGAGGTAGAACAACCGAAGCCCGGATCTGGTGAAGTCTTGATTAAGGTCACAGCTATTGGTGTGAACTATGCAGACACAGCGAGGCGGCAAGGTGCCTATGTGATACCGACCCCACTTCCTTTTATTCCAGGAGCTGAAGTGGCTGGGATAATCGAAGAAATTGGGGGAGATGTCGATCGCTTTCAAGTTGGCGATCGGATTGTCACGCTAATTGGATCGGGTGGATATGCGGAATATGTAGTAGCTAAAGCCAATGCGCTTATTTCATTACCAGATGATTGTGATGATGAAACGGCTGCAGCTTTACCTCTTCAAGGGTTGACTGCCTATCATTTATTAACGACGATGGGTCGCCTTGAAAAAGGGGAGACGGTATTGGTTCACGCTGGAGCCGGAGGTGTAGGGTCGCTAGCCGTTCAGCTGGCGAAACATTTTGGTGCTGGAAAGATCATTGCCACGGCAAGCACAGATGAAAAGTTAGCTGTAGCTAAAAAATTAGGTGCGGACTATGGCGTGAACTACACGAAAGCGAACTGGTCTGACGAAGTTATGAAGGTGACGAGTGACAAGGGTGTAGATGTAGCCCTTGAGATGGCAGGCGGGGACATTTTTCACGAAACGGTTCAGTGTATGCAGTCGTTTGGGCGTATCGTCGTATATGGGGTCGCAAGCGGCAATCCAGCCAAAATGTATCCATCAGGACTCATGAATCGAAACCTATCAGTAATTGGGTTCTTTTTACCAGAGATCATGAAGAAGCCAATCTTATTCGAGAAAAGCTTGGAAGAACTCCTTCAATTAGTCAACAATGGAAAGTTAAAGTTGACGATTGGCGGTGTGTACAATTTAGATGACGCGGCACAGGTACATGAATCATTGCAAGCGCGAAAAACGAAAGGGAAGTTAATACTAAAACCTTAATTTTTAGAAGTCGTCTATAGTAGGCGGCTTTTTGCTTTGGAATGACCACTAATACCGATTGAGAGTCCCGCAAAAAACGCGGCCCTCATATATTGAGAGAGCCGCATATCATACATTTACTTATTCATATACTCATCTACTTCCCACTGACTGACTTGGAGGGAGTAGGTGTTCCATTCCTCTTCTTTTTCTTCAAGATAAACCTTTGAAGTATGATCCCCTAATGCTTTCATCAGCACTTCGTCTTTCTTCAGTGCTTTAATGGCTTCTTTTAAGTTTGTTGGAAGAGTAGGAACGCTATCGTCGCTTACTTCGTATAGGTTGCGTGTTTCCGCTTCTCCTGGATCCATATTTTTACGGATACCTTCAAGTCCTGCTTGAATGAGCACGGCAAGGGTTAAATATGGATTTGCTGTTGGGTCTGGGTTACGAACCTCAAATCTTGTTCCCATCCCGCGTGTCATCGGAACACGGATCATACAACTACGATTAGAGTGGGACCAGGCAACACTTACAGGTGCTTCATATCCAGGGACCAGACGCTTATAGGAGTTCACATTCGGGTTTGTAATAGCGGCGATCCCATTCGCGTGGTGAAGAATGCCAGCCATAAAGTGTTTCATTGTATCAGAAATTTCATCTTCAGAATGTTGATCATAGAAGGCACTGTCGCCATCAGCAAATAGAGAAAGGTGACAGTGCATACCTGAACCGTTCCCGCCGGTAATAGGCTTCGGCATAAAGGTCGCATGATAATCATGGTTTGTGGCGACATCTTTTACAACGTTTTTAAACGTTTGAATATTGTCTGCTGTCTTTAACATATCATCGAAGCGGAAGTTAATTTCATGTTGCCCCTCAGCGACTTCGTGGTGAGAAGCTTCCATTTCAAAGCCGAATTTTTTAAGCGTGCGGACAATATCCCGGCGCACTTTATCGCCTTTATCTTTTGGAGAAGCATCGAAGTATCCGGCACGATCATTCATCTTACGAACAGGGTACCCCTCTTCATTCAATTTAAATAGAAAGAATTCAGGCTCTGGACCAACATTTACTGTGTAGCCTAAATCCTTTGCTTCCTTCATCGCTCTCTTCAATATATACCTAGGGTCTCCGTCAAACGGCTCCCCATCTGGTGTGTAAATGTCACAAATAAAGCGTGCGATACAATCCTCATCTACATTCTTAGGTAATACTTTAAATGTATCTAAATCAGGAACTAGATACATGTCACTCTCCTGTATTTCTGAAAAACCTGAAATGGAAGAGCTGTCGAACATAGCTTCATCATTTAGTACACTTTCTATTTCTTCAATCGGCAGTTCCACATTCTTTGTATCGCCTAGCATATCAGTAAATTCTAGTCGAATAAATTCTACCTTTTCATCATTAACGATCTGTTTGATATTCTCTTTCGTGTAATTCAATATTACTCCTCACCTTTTTGGATAATTTTTGTCAGTGTCTTTGTTATCATACCTAAATTTAGATTCCCATCTCGTTTGATTATTAAACCATGGAATATTATGGGGGGCTTATTTATTAAGAAATGTAGGAAATTGTATAGATTACGAAAAATCCCATAAACTATTTTTAATCTAATTACAAAATTAAATTCAAACTTACAATGCTTGTTCTTGTTCCCTGTTATGTCTCTGGTAATAGTACTGTTCTAGTTTGTATGATTATTGATGGTGTTATTGATATAGGTCTTTGATTGAGTTCAAGCAGTTAATAGGCCCACCCCAGCGAAACATGGCCTTAATCATTTTTTTAAAAGGAATTTTCGAAAGGAATACGAGGAGGGATAACTTTGAAAAGCGTTCACCACCCTAAATTAACTTCGGCTGAAGTTTCAAATCTTTGGACAACATTTCATGCTAGTACAATGATTAAATGCGGCTTAACATATTTTCTAGCTACGGTTGAGGACCCGGACATTCAATCGGTTTTGGAATACACCTTAGAATTTACCGAAAAACGAATACAGACGATCACACGAATCTTTCAGGAAGAAAAATATCCTGTTCCGGTAGGGTTTACAGATGACGACGTTAATAAAGAAGCACCACGTTTGTTTTCCGATGCTTTGATTTTACTGTATATGTTGAATATGGGAAGGTTAAGTTTGACGGGGGAAAGCATTCTTTATGGTGTTTCGGCAAGAGATGATATAGCGGCGTTTTACTATCAATGCTTGGAGGAAATGAAGGAACTTACCAATAGAGCAAGAAAAGTTGCCTTAGATAAAGGAGTATTATTACGGTATCCCTACCTCCCGACACCGCAACGTGTAGATTTTGTTAAAGATCAAAGTTTTCTCACAGGATGGCTTGGTGAACGTCGTCCCTTACTTGGTATTGAGATTACGAATCTCGTTTTTAATGCTGAAAGAAATGCACTTGGTGAGGCTGTTATTATTGGATTTAGCCAAGCAGTGGAATCTAAAGAAATTGCAAAATACATGAAAAGAGGTAAGCAAATCTCTGCGAAGCATTTTAAGGTTTTTAGTTCAGTATTACACGAAGAAAACCTCTCATCAGCAAAAAATTTAACCTCAGAAGTAACAGACTCTACTGTACCCCCTTTTTCAGATAAACTTATGATGTTTCATATTAGCGGACTCGTAGCTTCGGGAATCGCCCAATATGGTACGACTATGTCGACGAGCCCGAGACGGGATTTAGGATTACTGTACGCACGTTTGACATCGGAGATTGCCATGTACTCGGAAGATGGAGCTAATATAATGATAAACAAGGGTTGGATGGAGCAACCACCGCAAGCTGCTGACCGAGGAGAATTGGTGAAGAAAAAGTGATGGAGAAGTGACATCTTCTAACCTTATCGTATCTCCCCGTAAAGTAGAAGAATGTTTATTTTCTCCTAGCTGTGGTAAATAGTATAAAAAGACATGTAAAGGGGTGGGAGAAATGCCTTGGGATACTACAGATTATCCGAGCTCATTACAAAGTCTAGATCAGGTTGTTAGAAAGAAAGCGATCGATATAGCAAATGCAATGGTTGATGAGGGATACGATGAAGGACGTGCAATTCCAATTGCCACAGAGCAAGCGAAGGAATGGCATGATAATGCATCTCAAGATGAAATAAAGGAAATGAACAATAAAAGTGATTATGATTTGCGCAGCAGAGGGGAAGGAAATGGTTATCCGAGCCGCCCGGAACTGTTAGATAAGGGGGAACATGTCGTTTCTCACGAAGATGGCTGGGCCGTCCAAGCTGAGGATGCTAAGCAGCCTTCTGATGTGTTCGATAATAAACAGGATGCGGTAGAACGGGCTAAAGAAGTGGCGAAAAATAAAGGGACAAGAATGATTATTCATCGAAAAGACGGGAGCATTCAGGACCAAACGTCTTATAATGAATAAATAGGATTTGTAGTATATACCCCCAATTATTGCTTCTGCTATTCTAAGGAAACATGATATGATAGGTTGAAGAATAGTTTGGAGGTTTAAAAAATGAACGGACAACAACGAAAAGATATTAAGCCTGGCCTAGAGGTTGATATTGTTTTGAAAAAGGATCAACGTAGTGGAAATTTAACTAGAGGTGTTGTGAAGGATCTACTAACGAAATCTCCTAGCCATCCTCACGGCATTAAAGTGCGTCTTGCGGATGGGCAAGTGGGAAGAGTAAAAAGCATATATGAAAAATAAAAAAACGCCCCGTATCCTATTTTTGTTAGCAAAAGGATACGGGGCGTTTTTCAATCATTACTACTGTGATCTAGCAAAATCCTCGTATGGAATTTCTACAGTAAAGAAATCGCCATCTTGATCTTCTGTAGCAGCAATGACTGTATAGTTGTCGCCGAAAACTTTCTTCATCGCAAAATCTCCGCTATCAAATGGCTGACCAAGGGAGAAGCCCGTATTTAAGATTGTGTGTCGGTTTTCTTCTGACAGGTTAGCGATTTCCTTCAAAATAACCATTGGCCTGAAGTTGGAATTATCATAGCTATCTTCAATTTGATCACAATCTACTTCTACTGTGACCAATTTTGAGGCTTTCCCTAACATTTCCTCTATAAGCTCTTTAAATTCACTTAGATCTAATAAATAATGCACATCTTCTGGTAAAAGTTTATTAAGGTATTTATAATCAGACATTATTTTCCTCCTCCAATACATAAGTATATATTACCATATAAATAATTAAATAAACACATAAATATTGGAAAAGCGGGACAGACCGTCGTCTGTCCCGCTTTATTATGAATAAGAAAGCATTATTTTAAGCTTTCCTCCATTATACATCGGATTAATGAAAAAAATAATTTTCGTTGATTGCTTGCGTTTCCATTGCAAGTTGTTATGAACCCCTATTGCCGCGGTCCATTCTACATGGTAGTTTTTATCAACTTAAACGACGCAATCCCTACCTCTATTGCATCCTTACAGCTCCGAAGCTGATCCAGTGTGATTAAGTCGTGATAAAACGTAGCAGAATGCCAGTTTCATACACATCACTCTTTCATTGTTCCGAGTTACCTTTAGCGAAGGCACTAATATAATACTATAATACGGTTTGTGTGATTTGTCAATAACAGGTTTCTGCTTTTTAAAAAACTACCATATTTTTATCCTAGCTTAACAATTGTTCGTCCACGAGTCTTCCCTTTTAAGATACTTGTTAATGTTTCAGGTACCTGATCTAACGAAATTTCTACTTTTATTTTTTCGAATGCATCGGTTGTCTTTAAATCGTCAGCCAAACGGGACCAAATTTCTTTTCTTGTATTCATCGGGCAATAGACAGAATCAACTCCTAAGAGGTTTATACCCCGAAGGATAAATGGATAAACCTGTGTTGGTACATCCGTTCCTGCTGTTAATCCGCTCACAGCCGCTGCCCCGTTGTATTTTAATTGGGTTAAAAGGGAAGCGAGTGGTTCGCCGCCGACGGGATCAACGGCAGCGATCCATCGTTGTTTTCCCAGGGATCTAACCTTTCCGTCATATACTTCTTCCCGAGAAAGTACTCGTGCGGCTCCTAAATCCAGTAGGTAGTTCTTATGTTCTTTACTGCCTGTACTGGCTTCAACTTCATAACCACGCTTAGCGAGCATAGCCACTGCCATGCTGCCGACTCCTCCGGTTGCACCTGTAACTAAGACAGAACCGTCACCCGGAGTCAATCCGTTTTTCTCTAATTTATGGACAGATAATGCTGCGGTAAAGCCTGCTGTTCCATAAATCATTGATTCCTCAAGTGTTATACCATCTGGAAGAGGAACAACCCAGTCGCCAGGTACTGAAGCATATTCACTGTAACCACCATGGTGGGACACACCTATTTCATAGCTAGTAGCGATAACGGCATCGCCCTCATGGAAACGGTCATCCTTTGATTCGGCAACGATTCCGGCTAAATCAATTCCTGGGATAATAGGATAACCCTTTACCATCGGGTTACCCGGTGATGAAACCATTCCGTCTTTATAGTTTACACTTGAATAATGTACCTGAATGAGTACATCGCTTGCAGGAAGCTCCCTTGTAGATATGGTTTTTATCTCGGCATTCGTTTTGCCATTTTCCATTTGATCAATATAGTACGCTTTAAATTCAGTCAAAGGAGATCGCCTCATTTATTTTTAAAATCTTCGTCATACTTTTTTTCAGAGGAAGAATCATTTTTTGACTTCTCTCCTCGTTTGGCATCACGTTCATCCTGTTTGAGGTCTTCTTCAGGGATGTCGTCATCTATAAGCTGTTCCTTTTTTACTTTCTCTTTAAAATTTTCGCTGTCTTGGTCAGTTTTTTTATTACGCGCAGGCATTTTTTCACCTCCATAACTTTTATGTTCCTTTTTTCTCTAATTTTTAAACCAAAAAACGATCAACTATTTAAGAACAGTTGACCGTTAGGATTCTTTCTCGCGCATTTCTTCAGTGTTGCTACTATTGCCGAATCGCTTTTTGAATTTTTGTACGACAGGCAGTTGGATAAGGTAGTCAATAACTGTGCTAATGATCAGCCCATGGATGATGACCCCTAATATAGTAAAAATAACGATAATGACCTGACCGATTGTCGTTTGGGGCTCAAATCCTGTTTTTCCGAAAAAGGTCAGGGCTGTCAATGTGCTTAAAAAAGCCTCATTATAGCTTGTCAATTTATCTTCATATAGGTTTAATGGAATGATTAACAAAAAAATCAAAAAGAACGTGGTTCCCGCCACTAGCGAAAGGTGCTGGCGCTGTAGGAAACGGATCAGCGGTTTGGTATAGTATTTTGTAATTGATTTAAGCCTAAGTAAATGAAGGATTCGAGCAAATCTAGCAAATTGAAAGGCGGCATCTAAAGGAATCGCAGCTATAACAATAAACGGATTCCTTTTAACAAATGACCATTTACGATCACTTGTGAACAGTCGATAGAGGAAATCTATAAAAAATATGCTCCAGGTTATCCATACGAGATAACTATCATATCGTGTTTGTTGCCAGATGGTTGCAACAGATAATGTAGCCAGACCTACCATTAGAAGTTCATAGACTGTCCTAGTGGGCTTGCGTTTAAATAGCTTCACGTCTTCGCTCTCCTCCTAAGGTATTTCTGTCTCCTATTATATCATGAGGAAGGCTTTACTTAATAACGATGCATATTATAGAGGATGTCCAAAAAGTCACCAAATGATAAACGGCGAATTCCTTCGTTGCTCGGTTTTTCCGGTTCTCACGTAGGAAAGGCATACGCTGTGGTCCTCAAAACTTTCACGCCTCGAACTTCTTGTTTCTCATTCGTCAACTTTTTATATGAAAATGGGTTTTGACGCAAAAAAGCACCCTCCCTAAAATGGAAGTCTCCATAAGAATGGTCCGGTACTTATCTAAATGTACATTCTAAAAGGAAACGATCAGCATTTTCTCTGGATGATAGATAGACTTTGAATGCAAAATGAGGATAGTCGTACAGGGGACCTTCTTATATTTAATTAGTTGACTGTGGTGGCGGAAGTTCTCGGGAGTTAGGTTCCTAAATATACTATGATTGTAAAAAAAGATGCAGAAACCTTTTTATACCAAGGTACGATTATTTTCTATCAATCTAGACATTATGATATGATCGAAACAAGAAATAAAAAAGGAGTCGTTTGCCATTGAGAGGTCTATTTATTCGAGCCGTGTGGACATTGTTCTTTGGCGGAGTTATGATTTCTTTAATTTATACGCTAATAGAACTCCAAGAACGGAATTCTCATATATATTACGTGGAAGATAAAAATCCGCCGTCTGAATTGCACCCAGCTGTTGAGCAAGGAAAAAAACATTTAGTTGCACAGGCATCCGAACGTGGGATTGATGTGGTGATAACGGAGGGAGTAAGGACGAAACAGGAGCAAGAGCGCCTATATGAACAAGGCCGTTCAACAGAAGGTGATATTGTAACCTATGCCTCAGGAGGGCAGTCTTATCACAATTATGGACTGGCCATTGATTTTGCATTACAGCTTGATGATGGAGATGTCGTTTGGGATTTGACGCGCGATGATAACGGAAACGGTCAGGCAGATTGGATGGAAGTGGTGGAGATTGCTAAAGGCCTGGGATTTGCTTGGGGCGGTGACTGGCAATCATTTAAAGACTATCCTCACTTGCAGATGGACTTTGGATTGAGTATCCGTGAATTGCAAAGGGGAAAGCGTCCTAAACCTGAAACGTTAGCAGAAGAATAGAAGGCCCTCTAACTTAAAACTAGTGGACCTTCTATTTTATTTTTTACCGCGTTCATTTGTTATCGGTTTTAACGTAGAAGCCGTTGGTTTAGATGCCGAATACTTGTCTACTCCTATTTGTCATGGCCTCACCCAAAGAGATGTATTTGGGGGATGATAAAGAACAAGTTCGCTTGAATCGGCTTTCAAATGAAGGAAAGTCGATATACCGCATGAGAAAGCGAGCGATATTCGCCCGTACGTATACACAAAAAAGCTTGTAGAGAAAAACAAGGGGTTTCTCTACAAGCTGAGGCCCTCTAGCTTAAAACTAGAGAGCTTCTTTAATGTCTTTATGTTTTTTACGCTTTTCTTATTGCTGGTAGGCTTCGTATGGTTTAATCATCGCGTGGATGGTTTCGGTGTAGGGCATTTGAAGGTTATGCTCTTTACCAAGCCGTAATGCTCCGCCGTGGAGGTGTTCAACCTCTAGTGGCAAGCCTTTTCTGCGATCTTGATGCATAGACGAAGTTATTTCGTGTTGAAGGCCTTTTAACTGATTGAAAGCGGCTTCGACATGTTCATCAGATAACTGGATTTGGTGGGTGTTAGCTAGCTCTTTCATCTCCTCAAGTATTCTTCTTGTGACCAAAAGGGTTTGTGGGAAACTACGCACTTCGCCGATAGGCAAATTGGTGGCTGTTGTTATCCCTGAAAATGCTGAAATAAACATGTATTTCTTCCAAATATCCTCTAAGATATTCGAACTTAACGTACCGCTTAGATTAGCCTGGTTGCAAGCTAAAGCTAATTCCTCGCATATTTGTTGCTGTGAAGGGTGAAGAGGTCCGAATACTACATCGTGAAATGAACTTGAATGAACTACATGCCCTTTTTCATCAAGGGTAGCAATAATGTAAGAAAGACCACCGATCACGGCTTCTTCACCGAGTTCCTTCTGCAAAATGGGGATATGCTCCATTCCGTTTAGCACAGGGTAAACCTTTGCCCCTTTTTGAACAAGCTGTTTCAACCAGTCTAATGTCCCATGCAGGTGATACCCTTTTACAGCTAGAAAAACTAGGTCAGGGTCCTCAATTTCTTCTGGGCTTTCAGCAATGGTGAGTTCATTTACTGTGTAATCTCCCATTTCGCTATGTAATGTTAAGCCATGCTTTCTTAACTGATCAGCGCGTCCTGATCGAACTAGATTGACAACATCATGCCCAGCTTCCTCCCAGCGAGCACCGAAATATGCACCTAATGCACCTGCGCCAAGTACAACTATTTTCATATGAAACACCTCTTTATATGGATTTGTTTACCTCTCTTTAAAGAAGGAATAGAATACCGATTCATTGCAATGGATATTGTGATATGACGACTTTTAAATATCTTCTTAATGTTCACCATCCTAATTCCCCTAAACGTCTTCTTTCACACCTTATTGTTCTACTTTTAGAAAAGTCGACGTAACTAGATGACTCATGTCAACTACTTCGATAATTTGCTCATAAAGATGGGTGATCAGGTCATCCTTTTTCATTTGCTCTACGGACTTAGTATGCATCTTTTTTGAAGGGTATTCAATCTTCCCAAAGAAGACGATCTCTTCATCCTTTAATTCGAACAAATCTAAAAGTCCCATCGAACCCTGTTTTCCTGTTAATGTTTCTCCCTGATAAAGAGTGGCCTTACCAGAATAAGACCGGATGATTTCTTTCGCTTTCTTGCTTAGCTGTTTAAACAAGTCAGCTTTATCTTCTTTTACACGGAAGATATACATCAATACATAGATAGTAACCACCTCTCTCTTGAACCATTTCTTATAACAAAATTAAAAATTGTCTTTCTGCTTGGCTTTCCCAGTTTCCTGACCAGCATCAATCAGAAGAACAAGGGCTGAGGCAGTATGAAGCATCCAACCAAGTATAGGGATAGCTCCGAGGAAACTAGCCACCATTCCGACAATACTTCCAGAGCTGAATTGTGAATCTCTAATTGAGAGGATGAGTGTAATGGTGTGAAGGATGAACATGACTAAGAGTGCTGTCCAACCTGTACTTAACACAAATGCTCCCCTGCAAGCGGGATGGCGAGTAAACCTTCGCCGACCCCTGTGACCCACTTCATTAATGTTGTTCGCTGCATAATTGATCCTCTTTTCCTTTTTGTTGTAAATGTATCTCTCTGTTTATTATCTCATTAGAATATTCTTTTATAAAAAAATATGTTCATTCCTTATGTAAAATTAATTCGACATGATATGATTAAATCCTTTTATTTTAGACTAAAAAAAGCTGTCCAACGAAGGGC
This sequence comes from Halobacillus shinanisalinarum, assembly GCF_022919835.1. Taxonomy (NCBI): domain Bacteria; kingdom Bacillati; phylum Bacillota; class Bacilli; order Caryophanales; family Bacillaceae; genus Halobacillus; species Halobacillus shinanisalinarum. The sequence continues at coordinate 3,843,448 of NZ_CP095074.1, forward strand.
AGCTTTTCTAGAGGTTATTTGTTATTTTCTTGTCACTGCGCCGCTTGTCTTATGCGTACGGGGCTAAACGGGCTTTTCCGCTTTTCTGTATTACTTAGTAGCTTTTTGGAGTTTTTGGATCATTTTCAGGGAGCGACCTGTTCCGATGGCTACGGATTCTAGTGGTGATGGGGCCATGTGAACAGGGACAACGATGACATCAGATAACCATTCTTGCATACCTTTAAGCAATGAACCTCCGCCGGTTAGAATTACGCCATGATCGACGATGTCACCACTTAATTCTGGAGGACACTCTTCTAAAGTAGCACGAATGGTTTCTAGAATTTGTTCTAATATTTCTTTAAGAGCCCCTTGTATTTCAGTAGATGAAAGTTCGATGGTTTTAGGTAGTCCTGTCACCATATCTCTTCCACGTACATCCATTTTTTCTTCTGGGTGGTCGCCTTGGGCATAGCCGATTTCCATTTTGATTAGTTCAGCGGTTCGTTCACCAATTAAAATGTTGTAGGCTTTACGGACATATTGGATAATTTCTTCATCCATCACATCTCCGCCTGTACGAATGGAGCGAGATGATACAACACCACCGAAGGAAATGATCGCCACTTCTGTAGTTCCTCCACCAATGTCTACGATGACGTTCGCAATAGGTTCATCAACAGGGAGGTCGGCGCCTATAGCAGCTGCGATAGGCTCTTCAATAAGGTGGACGGCTTTTGCACCATAGCTCTTCACTGCATTATGAATCGCTCTTCTTTCCACAGAAGTTGAACCGGAAGGTGTACAAATGACAACGGTCGGTTTGCGCATGGACATTCCGGATTTCTTAGCTACTTTTTTTAATAATTCCTTAAGCATTTGTGCAGTCATATCATAGTCAGCGATCACACCATCTCTGAGCGGGCGCACAGGGATAATATTCCTTGGTGTCTTACCAACCATTTCCTTAGCTTCTTTCCCGACGGCCACAACATTTTTGGTTTCTGTGTCATAGGCGACAACAGAGGGCTCATTTAATAGAATACCTTTGGCTTTTGAGTAGATTAATATATTAGCTGTTCCCAGATCGATTCCAATTTCAGCATTTGATAACATGTAGACGTACCTCCATAAGATGACAGATTCTCATATAATTCTTCTTTCATTTTAAGTTTTTTTTGGGGGTCTTACAATAGGAATTTAATGGGGTCCTTTGAAGGTAGTCGTTTAGACCCCAGGACGTGTATAATAAAGGTAATGTTAGTTGAAGGGGTTTTTTCCTAATGGAAAGGTATTTAAAACATCAAGAGATTATAGATAAATCAAAAAAAATTAACGATTCCTATGCACTAGATCAGCAATTTTTTGATGAAATTGTTGATCAGCTATTAGATAGTCAACTAGAGTCGGAGAATGTAATTTTAACCGGTTTTCAACGTTTGTTAGGCGAGATAGATCAAGAAATAGGTCGGATGGAGCAATTTTCTGAAATGACTCCGAACTGCTTCAAAGGTTGTGCCTTCTGCTGCTATTTTCCTATTGTTTTAAGTAAAATGGAAGCCAAAATGATGTTTCGTTTGATCGATCAATTTTCGGAAGATAGAAGACAAGAGATTTATAACCATTGGGACCGTTATTATGAACAATACAAGAACAAGCTGAATCTGGCACTGTCTATGGACCATACTGACGATGACACTAAGCTGGCTTATAAAAAACTTAACCTCCCTTGCCCGATGCTTGACCCGGAGACACAAGCATGTATGGCGTATGAAGTTAGGCCGATCGCATGTCGTACTTATTTAAATTACTCGGATCCAAAGGTCTGTGCTGAGAATCATCTTCCAAAAGAGCCTTTCAGCTATGAATTTTTATATGATTTGTATTTCGGCGCCATCAATGAATTAATTCAAGCATTGTATGAAAATGGGGAAGATGTACTTGTCGATTACCCCAGTGATGTGTGGAGTTATGATTATTTGCCTGCATGGGTAGAAAAGTGGAGAGAGGGGACATTGCATGAGCTATAAATTGCTTTCTTTGAATGTTGGACGTCCAGAAACTTATACAACCGATAAAGGAGAACTAACGAGTGCCTATCGAAAAAAGCCTATGACTGAACCGGCTTATTTAAACTTTTTACATTTTGCTGGTGATGAACAAGCAGATAAAAAACACCATGGTGGACCTGATCAAGCAGTTTGTCTTTATCCAGCACAGCATTACCGTCATTTTGAAAAGGTGTACGAGCTGAATTTTCCTTATCCTTCTTTTGGTGAAAATATAACTGTAGAAGGTATTGATGAGTGGGGGGTGAATATTGGTGATGTGTATTCGTTGGGGGAAGCGGAAGTGCAGGTTACCAAGCCGCGGAAGCCGTGTTATATCATTGCTCGTACTCATGGGATTGATGATTTCCCTGGTCGTTTAACGAAAACGGGATTTACAGGATTTTATTTGCGTGTACTGAAGGAAGGGAGTGTTGCTCAAGGAGATGTCTTGCGTTTGAAGCGAGCTAATCCAGCAAGGGTAACAGTAGCTGAAGTGAATGAAGTTAAGTTTGCAGATAAATATAATAAGGAAAAAATCTCTCGAATTGTGCAGGTAGATGCTCTCGCTGAGGACTTGCGTCAATCTCTTCAAAAGCGCTTGTAACAAGGGAGGAGGAATTACCATGGATTTTGGCCATATCATTGAAGAGAAAATTAAACAGTCGATCGCACGTGGGGACTTCGATCATCTTCCAGGGAAAGGGAAACCATTGTCAAAGGATGAACTTGCTCATGTTCCGGATGATATGCGAAACAGCTATCGAATCTTAAAAAATGCCAATATGCTTCCAGAAGAAATGCAGATGAAGAAAGAGATCGTTCAACTGGAGGATTTGCTCGCTGATTGCCATGATCCTAAACAACAATCTTGTTATAAGCAACAGCTTTCCGAGAAACGTATACGGTTTAATCTTTTAATGGAGAAAAGAAAGTGGCAGCAATCGGGCGCATACCGGCAATATCAGGGAAGTATTGACCGTAAGCTGGGATTTTAGCAATAGACAGATGATCAGGACATGCGAATGAATAGTAGTAAAACCTGAATGAAGCGACTGGCTTCATTCAGGTTTTTTCATGAAAGTTTAACGCCTTGATATGTAGGCAGTCGATTCTTCATCATAGTAAAGGCGCGTGTTCGGTATTGGTCAAGACGCTTACATTTTTGCTTATTTATTGTAGGGATTCGGCAATTTTATTCGTCTATTAGTAAAAGGGTCAGGAGAGAGGAGGGGCGGACATTACTGATGAACAATTGATTAAAAAAATATTAGCAGGAAACCAGCAAGCAGCGCGAGTCATTATTGAACGGTATAAAGCCCATGTTTTTAAAGTGGCTTATAGTGTTATCCGTGACCGTGAAAAAGCTGAAGATATTGCGCAAGAGACATTTATTAAGATGATGGATGCCCTCCCTTCCTACCGCGGACCCGGATTTAAAACATGGCTAAGTAAAATTGCTTTTAGAAAAGCAATTGATGAGCAAAGGAAGGATAAGCGAAGGCCAGAGGACCCTGTTTCACTGGACTTTGACAGGGCGTCTTTTTATGACGAAAGCATTGAGCAGTACGTAATAGCAAAAGAGAAGCAGAAGAGCATCCGGGTAGCCATCGAGGCGCTTCCTAAAAACTACCGTGATGTCGTTAAAGCCTATTACATAGATGAACAAAGTTACCAAGAGATCGGTAAACGCTTTGACTTGGCGGAGAAAACAGTGGAAATGAAGTTGTATCGAGCGCGTAAGTGGATGAAGAAAAATTGGCGGGAGGAGGATTTTACATGAAACATGTAGCACAGGAAGTTCTTCAAATGTATCTTGCAAACGAACTTAGCGATGGCGAGCGAATCGAGGTGGAGGATCACCTGGACGAATGTGAGCATTGTTTTCATAGATATATGACAAGCCTTCACTTATTTGACCCCGACTTTTTGATGTCTCCCTCCTTTACTGAGGACACAATGAATGAGATTCGTAAAAAAACCCCTGCACAAGGGAAGCAGAATAAAACATTTATCCATTATGCGATTGCCGCAGGGTTGACGATTGTCTTGATGGGAAGCGGTGTATTTCAGTATGTTTTTACAGTGTTTGACGAAGAACAATTTCACAACGGACCATCCATTACCGAGAAAATGATGGAAGGAACGGACCGTTGGATGACAGAAACTGAAAGGGGAATGGGTAATGAATAAATCGCCAATTTTAGCTTTTTTCTTAGCTTTTATACCTGGTTTTGGACATATGTATTTGGGTAGGGCTGTCCGAGGGATATTGTACCCGCTTATTTTTTTCGCAGCTCTCGGACTGGGCTTTATAGTGTTTGTTTTCGAACCATACAATGATCCTGCGATCTTGTTCCTGCTTGCGTTAGCTTTTTTAGTTTGGGGAGCAAATATGCTTGATATTACACTTACACTTTTGCATAGAAATAAGCATACAGGAGGGAAGGAGGCAACATCATTAACGGCTACAGTACAAGCAGGCAATTCAATTCAGAATGAGCGCTTTTTTACCATTCTTTTATCCTTCCTTCCGGGTGTGGGGCATTTCCAGCTCGGATTAAAACAAAGGGGGCTTACGTTCTTAGCGATTTATTTAGGTGCTGGGATGATGATTATCTTCGTCACTTTTCTTACGAGTCAAGCAGGATTCCTATTATTTCTCCCAGCTCTGTTAATCATTTGGGTTTATAACTTGTTTGATGTCATTCAATCGTTAAATAAAAAGCAGGCTGGATATGAATTAGAGGATCGTCCGCTTATGGATGACTGGAACGAGCTGCGTAAGGCAGGGCATAGAAACAATATGTTAACCATCGTATTAGCGATTTTTCCAGGTGCAGGTCATTTATATCTTGGTTTACAAAAACGTGGGATTCAGCTGATGGTATTCTTTTTATTATCCATCTATATTTTAGATGTTCTCAGGTTATCAGTCTTTCTGTTTTTAATTCCGATTATTTGGTTTTTTAGTTTTTTTGATGCTCTTCAACAAATGAACCGTGTGCAGCAAGGAGAAGTGAATGATCAACCCATTGTGAAAAATTTCCTTCAACAAAAACGGAAGCTTGGAGCTGTATTACTTGTTTTAGGAGGGTATTATTTTGCGGATTCTGTCTTATTGCCGGCTTTTGCTGATCAAATAAGCAGGGTATTTCATATAGATATCTGGTATTACTATCAACGATATTTTCAGGTGGGATTAGTCAGCTTATTGCTTATGGGTGGGGGACTTTATCTTCTAACAAGCAAACGTTCGAAGGAGAATGTTGAGGAAGTGTAAACAAAAAAGTGACTATTTTAAAAATATATGCCCGATTTAAATGAGGTATTTGCGTATTTAACTTGTTTTATGCATGATTTCAAGTGATATATGCACGATTTAAGGCCATATATGCGTATTTGTATAAATACGCCCCTTCAGCGGCAGGTTCTCATTGTAGTAGTCTTTTTTCCTGTATTGTATAATGTATACTTAGAATAAGAACGTTAGCGGAGGCTAAAAGCGATGCTGAATTCCAGCCAGAAGGTAATACAGCTCTTAAACGTGTTAGAAGAGCAACAAAAGTTGACACCATCCTCCCGTCAAGTTATAGAGGAGATCAAGTCCATTATTCAGAACAGCGATATTTTACAAAAAGCAGTGCCATCGCTCATAGTAGATGAGCAAGGTTTGATCCAAGAAATGAGCGATGCTTTTTGTCACTTCACACAAAAAAGCCGAACCGAATTAATAGGTTCTTCTCTACTTTCTCTACTGGTCAAGGATAAAAGTGGAATAGTAAGAGGGGACTTTCCTGTATTTAAAGGAGAAGGGACTTGGCGAGAGGAACTATGTTTTAAGACATCCTGTGGGGAAGAACGGTGGCTCAAGACGACGAGTGTAGCAATGCCCCATTTCGTTAATGAAAATGTAGTATTCATACTTGGTCAGGAAGTAACGGATTCAAAGCTGCCTTATTCATTTGATTATGAACAAGATGATTACACGAGAACGATCAACGCGTTAATTAACTTAGTGTTTAAAGTAAGGTATAATCCATCTTTAAAAGACTTCTTCTTCGTAATGTTTGAGGGTAAGCTTGCCCGTGAAATCGAGCTGACTACTGATTACGTACAAGATAAAAGTCTTGATGAGCTATTTGGTGAAAAACAAGCAGCCTTTTATCGAAATCAGTATGGTCAGGCTTTTAAAGGAAAATCTGTCTCCTATAAAAATACATACAAAAATCGAATTTTCTATACAACTTTGTCCCCAGTAGAAATTGAAGGAGAGATTGTCGAAGTTATAGGGAGTGCGGTGGAAATAACGATGTATGAAAATGCAGAATCCCGTATCCGTCATATGGCTTATCATGACCCATTAACAGATCTTCCTAACCGGCGTAAGCTTCAAACAGACCTTGAGCAATATATTGATCTGTCTAAGCAAACAGAACCGATGACGATCATGTCTTGTGACTTAGATCGGTTCAAGTATGTCAATGATGCAATGGGACATGTTGCGGGAGATCAAGTGATTAAAATGATGACCGAAAGAATTCGCTCGTGCTTAGACGATGATGCGATCTTGTATCGTCTTGGTGGAGATGAATTTGTCATAGCTATCAGAAACGGGCCAGGCACTTATAAAACAAACCAGATCGGTGAGAAGATCTTAGAACAAGTCTGCAGGCCAATTGACTTAATGGGAAAAAAAGTTTTTATAACGATGAGTATTGGTGTGTCCACATATCCAAATGATGGGGGTACATCACAGGAATTGATGGGTAAAGCTGATATTGCGGTGCATTATTGCAAAATGAGGGCAGGAACAGTATTCTTTTTTATACGAAAGGAATGAACCGTTCTTACAACCAACTGGTTTCTCTTGAAGGAGACTTACGTGAGGCTATTAGTAAAGACCAACTTAGCCTGCATTATCAGCCTAAGGTAGACGTGGAGTCTGGGTATATCAACGGCCTGGAAGCACTGGTGAGGTGGAAACACCCAGCGAAGGGAGTTATTTCTCCTAATGAATTCATCCCATTAGCGGAAGAAACGGGTTTGATAACACGGATTGATGAATGGGTCCTTTACGAAGCTTGCCGACAGAATCAGGAATGGATCGAGTTAGGCTATGCACCTGAACGAATAGCAGTAAATGTATCCGCAAGTGAAATTCAAAAAGATGATTTTGCCTATAAAGTTCAGCGGATCCTTGCGATTACAGGATTAGCCCCAGAATATTTAGAGATAGAAGTGACAGAAAATAGCGTGATGCAGCACACCGAAGATTGTATACGAACGATGCAGTATTTAAAGTCAATGGGTGTGTCGCTTGCGATTGATGATTTTGGGACAGGTTATTCTTCATTAAGTTATTTAAGGCAGTTTCCTATTCACTATCTAAAAATAGATCAAACATTTACGAAAGATGTCCTTACAGATCCTAGTGATGCAGAAATTGTTAAAGCTATGATCAGGCTTGCTGATGCTTTCAAATTAGGAGTGGTAGCTGAAGGAGTGGAGAGTGAAGAAGTCCTTGCCTTTTTAAAAGAGAACCAATGCCAATTTTATCAGGGCTACTATTTTAGCCGGCCGCTTCCTCCAGAAGAAATCGTGCACCTGTTAACGAAACAATCTGTATATAAACCAAAAGAAAACCCGCGATCCAGTTAATCATTGGATGGCGGGTTTTTATGGAAATACTATGCAGATTCACGTGCTCGCTTTTTTTCCGCTTTCTCTTGTTTGGCTACTTTTAAGAACTTTTTCGTTTCAGCAGCTACAACTCCGGACAGAAGTAAGAGTCCAATTAAATTCGGGAAGGCCATTAAACCGTTTGCTACGTCAGCAAATAACCAAACAGTGTCGAGCTGGGCAATTGCCCCGACGAGAACAAAGAGAACAAAAACAATCTTGTAAGCATTAATTCCCCGTCCCCCTGTTAAGTATCCAAAACATTTCTCACCATAGTAGGACCAACCTACAATGGTGGAGAAGGCAAAGAAGACTAGACCAAGAGTAACGACGTATGCACCAATGTCGCCTAGGAACATTCCAAAGGAAGCAGAAGTTAAATCGGCTCCATCTAGTCCACCGCCATATTGACCGGCCATGACAATCGTTAACCCAGTTATACTGCAAACAACAATGGTATCAATGAAAACCTGTGTCATAGAGACGAGTGCCTGGCGTCCAGGGTAATCCGTCCGTGCTGCAGCGGCAGCAATAGGAGCGGAACCTAGACCAGCTTCGTTTGAGAATACACCACGGGCCACGCCATAACGAATAGCCGTCCCAAGTAACCCACCACCAACTGCACTTGCAGTGAAGGCATCTGTAAAAATTGTTCCAAAGGCTTGCGGTACTTGTTCAAGATTCAAGAAAATAATGATTAGACCACCAATAATATAAAAGACAGCCATGATTGGTACGAAGAACGCTGTCACTCTTCCGATACTCTTAATACCGCCTAAAAGGACAAGCCCAGCAAATAAAGTAAGGATTATTCCAGTCACCCAAGTCGGGACATTGAAAGTTGTTTCCATAACATCTGAAACCGAATTGGATTGCACCATGTTACCTATACCAAAGGCAGCGAGGGCACCAAATAATGCAAAACAAACACCCAGCCATTTGGCTTTTAGTCCGCGTTCAAGATAGTACATCGGGCCGCCGGACATTTGACCATTTTTATCTGTTACACGATATTTTACAGCAAGGATGGCTTCCGCATACTTGGTCGCCATACCGAATACCGCTGTGATCCACATCCAAAATACGGCACCAGGACCGCCTAAAACAACGGCTGTTGCTACCCCAGCGATGTTACCTGTCCCAATGGTAGCGGCTAGCGCCGTAGTTAAAGCCTGGTAGTGTGAGATATCGCCCTTTTCCTTTTCCTGAGGCTTGCTTGGTTTAAAAGCAAGCTTTAAAGCGTATGGAAGTGTTTTAAATTGCAGGAAGCCCAGGCGTAACGTTAAGTAAATCCCAGTCCCAACAAGAAGAATTAGTAAAACCGGTCCCCAAACAACGCCACTGGCCCAAGATAAAAAATTATAAATAACTCCTCGGTCTTCCATGTGATTCCCCCTAACTAGTTTTAAAAACTTGTCTATATGTAAAATATTCCGAAAATTCTCGTAAAATGTCAAGCTATTTTAAAAATGTTTGTATGAATGAATTGGATATCGTGCCAAAGTTATGGGAAAATAACCTTTGAAAGCCATTAGAGGTAAAGGTGAAAAATTTAATTTTTTTCGATATAATTTCTATTAGATGAAATAATAAAGATGGGGGAACCTTTAGATGATTCATGTATTATTTGTTTGTCTTGGCAACATTTGCCGCTCTCCTATGGCTGAAGCCATTTTTCGAGATCTTATTAAAGAAGAAAACTTAGGAAACCACATTTCAGTTGATTCCGCTGGGATTGGCCATTGGCATGTAGGGGCTGCTCCCCACGAAGGAACACGTGCAATCCTAGATAAGAACAGGATTTCATTCGAAGGTATGCTTGCTAGGCAAGTGGATTCTTCTGATTGGGATCGTTTTGATTACATTATTGCGATGGATCAAAAAAACATGAATGATTTGCAAGCAATAAGAGAGAAAAATGGTGTAACCGTTAAAAAGTTTATGGATTATGCTTTAGATGCAGATGAAACAGATGTACCCGATCCCTATTTTACAGGGAATTTCGACCAAGTTTATCAATTAGTCACCGAAGGCTGTCTAGGTCTTCTGAATGAAATTAAACGAAACCATAAATTTAAGGAGGAAATATAATGACACAGCATAAGTTATGTAAAGGTATGTTTATAGGAGCGCTTGTAGGGGGGGCTATCATGCTTTTTGATAAAGGGACACGTCGCTATGTTACGAGTAAGACACGCAGAGCAGGTGCTTCATGCAAAAAATTTGCTGCACATCCATCTGAAGCGGTTCACTCGTTACGCATGAATTATGAATCATTAGCACACTGTATAACTAATGGTATTGACGATGTTTTAATGATTTTAAATAAAGCAGAGGAAGCTCTTCACAAGCTTAGTGACATCGAAAAAGATGTAAGTAAACAGCTTGAAGCAGTGGATGATCCTAAGAAGGCTTCCTAGTGATTTAAAAGGGGAGAGGGCGATTTGAGCAAGGTAATATGGTTTGGCAAGGAGCTGTTTACGCGGATTGGGGAAGATGATGTTCCCGGGATGGCAGCTCAACTTGCCTACTTCTTTTTACTTTCTTTGTTTCCATTGATGATTTTTCTTATTACGTTATTAGGCTATATGAAGATAGATGAACAGCGAGTGCTCGACTTCATAGGAACATATGCCCCTCCAGAAACATATGAAATGATCTCTAAAAATGTCACTGAATTGCTTAACCAAGGAAGTGGAGGTCTACTATCTATTGGGATACTTGGTACCCTTTGGGCAGCTTCAAATGGGGTTAAGGGGCTAATGCGTGCCTTGAATCGTGCACATAACGTTGAAGAAAGCCGCTCTTTCATTGTGGGCAGACTTACCGCCATCGTGCTGACAGTTGCGATGGTCTTAGTGATTGCGATTGCGTTCTTACTCCCAGTCTTAGGTAATGCCATTGGAACGTATGTTTTTTCTTTACTTGGATTATCGGATAGCTTCATTGCTTTATGGAGCGCCTTTAGATGGGTCATTTCTTCTGTGATCTTCTTTATTGTCCTTTCCTTTTTATATATAATGGCCCCAAATAAAACCCTTAGGATCAATGAAATTGCGATCGGCGCTATTTTTGCAACAGTGGGATGGCAATTGGTATCCTTACTGTTTTCTTACTATGTAAGCAGCCTAGGCAATTATTCAGCTACTTATGGCAGCTTGGGCGGTGTAATTGTTCTTATGATATGGTTTTTTCTATCAGGGTTGGTCATAATTTTGGGTGGAGAAATTAATGCTGTAGTGTTAAAAAATCGAGAATTGAATAGCTAAACGTAAGAGGCAGCCCCTGTTAAGGATTAGGCTGCCTTTTACTGTTTCTTGTAAATTCACTCAGCCGGAATCCTTGAGCAAACGTAACCCATTTAGGATCACTAAAATTGTACTTCCCTCATGTCCAACCACGCCTAGAGGGAGATCTAACATCTGTAAAAAATTGCTGATAATCAAAAGCATAATCACAGCTATGGAAAAGATCACATTCTGCTTCACGATCCCATTCATCCTCTGTGATAGCTTTATGGCCCTTGAGATTCTGGGAAGGTCATTTTTCATTAACACAACATCAGCTGTTTCCAGTGCTACGTCTGTGCCTTCTCCCATTGCAATCCCAACATTTGCTGTGGCTAAAGCTGGTGCATCATTAATTCCATCTCCTACCATGGCAATATGTTTAAAATGTTTCTTCAAAGCACTAAGCTCTGTTACTTTTTGATCTGGCAGGCATTCGGCTACGAAATGATCGATCCCCGCCTCATCAGCGATCGCTTTAGCCGTTGTAGGATTGTCACCAGTTAACATGACCGTATAGATCCCGCGATGTTTTAAAACCTCGACAGCCTGTTTTGTTTCTTCCCTAACTGTATCTTTTAAGGCAAACATGGCAATAAGTCCCTCATTATTAGCTGCAAAGACTACCGTTTTTCCCTCTGCGGCTAAATCATAAGCCGCTCCATCTTGGAAAGACTCTACCAGGTCAGTTCCAACAAACTCGGGTTTCCCTATTTTCCAAGTTTCCCCACGGACGATGGCGGTTATTCCGTGCCCGCTTATATCTTTCATATTATCTACAGGAAGGAAAGAAGCTTGGTGTTCCATGGCGTAACGGACGATTGCTTTTGCTAATGGGTGGTTCGATTCCTGCTCAATGGAGGCAACAACAGATAAGACATCATCTTCGTAATAGTGATCTGCCATGCGTATATCCGTTACCTCAGGTAAACCATGAGTAAGTGTCCCTGTTTTGTCAAAAGCAATGGCTTTAATATGTGACAGATTCTCAAGATGTACACCGCCTTTGAATAGAACCCCATGACGCGCACTGTTTGAAATAGCTGATAGCGTTGCCGGCATAATCGAAGCCACTAAAGCACATGGGGAAGCAACGACCAACAAAATCATCGCCCGGTAAATCGTATCCATCCATGTCCAGCCGAGTAGATAGTGGGGAAGGAACAGCATTAATGCAACAACGATCAAGACTACTTTTACATAAGTACTTTCAAAACGCTCAATAAATAATTGGGATGGTGATTTCTCACTCTGAGCGGTTTGGACCATCTTCATAATTTTTTGAAAAACTGTATCTGTCGAGGATTTAGTGATCTCGACAGTGATGCTTCCATCAATTGTTACTGTACCAGCAAAAACGTCTGCATTATTTTCTTTGGACACAGGCAGGGATTCCCCTGTAATGGCGCTTTCGTCAATAGCTGTCGCTCCTTTAATGATCTTTCCGTCCGAGGGGACACGTTCACCAGCTTTAACCAAAATGCGGTCACCCACCATGAGTGAATCTGTAGCAACTTCTATATAGCCTTCATTCGTTACTTTCCATGCCTTATTAGGCTGCAAAGCCATAAGCGAAGATATTTCTCGTTGGCTTTTGTTCATCGTGTACGTCTCAAGGGCTCCGCTTAATGCAAATATGAAAATTAAAATGGCCCCTTCTGTCCAATATCCAATGGAGGCACTGCCGATAGCAGCGAGAATCATAAGCAATTCAACGTTTAACTCTTTATCCTGTATCGTTTCTTCTATTCCCTCTTTCGCCTTTGCATACCCACCGATGATGAAGGCGATGAGGTGTAAAGTGATGTATGTGCTTGGTGAAAGGTGATCAGCACTCAACCAAGTTATTAATATAAGTAAACCACTGAAGAGAGCAGCAATTAACTCGAAGTGTTCCTTCAGTTTTTCAATGATGGAAGAGCTGAACACTTGGGATCCTTTCTTATATAATGAGCGTACTTCAGAAGACATATTCTCAACTCCTTATTTATAATTGATAATAAATACCGCGATAAACCCGGGGTAAATCCGGATATTCCAAAGTAAATGCCAACTATTTAGATTATAATAATTATAATTTTATATATGTTATAATATTAACATGACATCGGCGGAAGTCAAGGATAATTATTATAAATAAGCTGAATAAATTCAGAAGATTTTTACATAAGATTAATTGGAAAAAGCCAAGCTTGATGGTTGATCTTACATGTGTCAAGTTGCTATATTGAATAAGGTGTAAAACAAACTTAGAGAGGTGGACAAATTCCATGCGAAAAGGTCTTTTATTGATACTTATCCTTATGTTCTCAGTTGTTCTATCAGCCTGTGGGACAAATGAAAATAAAGAAGGGTCTGGTGAAAACAATGAATCAGACAATGCTTCTAATTCTAAATGGAGTGAAATTCAAGAATCAGGGGAGTTAGTCGTTGGGACTTCAGGGACACTTTTTCCCACTTCCTATTACCCGGAGGATTCTGACCAGCTGACAGGTTATGATGTGGAAGTGATGCGTGAAGTAGCGAAACGCTTAGACCTGGAGCTTTCATTTCAAGAATATGGAGTAGACGGGCTTTTATCTGCTATTACCAGCGGTCGGATTGATATGGTCATTAATGATATGGAGGTTACGCAAGATAGGAAGAAAGAGTTTGCTTTCAGCGAGCCATATAAGTATTCCTATTCAACTATGATTGTCCGTGAGTCTAACCTTTCCGGAATTGAAACATTAGAAGATTTAGAAGGAAAGAAACACGGCGGTGGAGCAACAACTGTATTTGCGGAAATTGCTGAGCACTTTGGTGCAGAAACAAAAACCTATGGGAATGTAGCCAATGATGTGTACCTTCGTGATGTAGCCAACGGACGTACTGATTTCATCATTAACGATTACTATTTGCAGTCACTTGCATTAAAAGCATTGCCTGATATCCCAGTACAGCTTCATCCAGATTTAAAATTCCACCCAACAGAATCCGCTATCGTCATGCCTAAAGAGGCTGCTACGCTGAAAGAGAAAGTGGATGAAACCTTAGATGAAATGAGAGAAGATGGGACACTCACAGAACTTTCGAAAGAATTCTTTGGGGGTCAGGATGCTTCCAAGAAACCAGAAGCCGATATTCAAGAGATTGAAGGGCTAGACCTTTAAGAGGATGTTCAAAAAGTCACTAAATGATAAACGGCGCATTTCTTCGTTGCTCGGTTTTTCCGGTCCCTAGGTATGAAAAGGCATCCGCTGTGGTCCTCAAAACTGTCGCGCCTCGAACTTCTTGCGACGCACAAGGAACGTGCTCGTGACGTTGTCACAGGAGGTAACGATCTTTGGCGACGTTCTCATTCGTCAACTTTTTGAACACACACTTTAAGGGGTTCTGTTATGTTAGGTATTGAAATAAATGATATTAATTTAGAGAAGCTTTTCGTACCTGAGCGTGCGTGGGAAAACTTACCGTTTGTATTAGAAGGTGTTCCCTATACCTTATTGGTAGCGTTCCTCGGCATGCTCCTTGGCTTGGTTATCGGTTTTTTCTTAGCTATAGCAAGGGGGGCGAGCAAACGCTTATTTAGATGGCCTGCCCGTCTATATATTACCTTGATGAGGGGAACACCCATTCTTGTTTATTTATTTGTACTTTACTTTGGCCTGCCCGTTGTAGGAATTACCCTTTCTGCTCCTATAGCTGCTATTATAGGGTTTGGGACGAATAGCGCGGCTTATATCGCCGAAATAAATCGTTCCTCACTAAACAGCGTCGATCATGGGCAATGGGAATCAGCGCGAGCCTTAGGTTTTTCTTATTGGAAAACGATGCGACGTATTATCATGCCACAGGCAACAAGAATTGCTATCCCGCCGTTGGCGAATGTTTTTCTTGATATATTAAAAGCCACTTCTTTAGCAGCGATGATTTCTGTTCCAGAGATTTTAAATAAAGCCCAAATCGTTGCAGGGAGAACGACTGACTCGTTGACAATGTATATATTGGCAGCGATGGTGTACTTGGCATTAACGCTGGTTTTCTCAATCTTCCAGGATTATTTAGAACGTAGGTATAACAAATATTTATAGAGGTTGTTCATAAAGTCACCAAATGATATCCATTTTCATTCATCGTGGTGTCTGGTAAGGCATAGGGGTTTTAAACACTCACTTATAGGAAAAAATCGTCGACTAAGTTCGGCGATTTTTTGTGGTCAAGATTCTTGATTAAATGATTGAATTTTAGTAAAACATTGCTTAATCGTAATGGTTATGAATTATTCGTTTACTTCAATGTACATACATATTATAATGTAATTCGTAATCATTCTTATTTACGAGAGGGTTTGTATATGGGTGCAGAAAAAATTGTAGAGGTAGACCATGTCTCCTTTAAATATGATAAAGAATGGGTTGTACGGGACATTGATTTATCTATTGATAAAGGGCAATTCCTGGGACTTGTCGGCCCAAATGGATCAGGAAAATCTACATTAATTAAATTAATGCTTGGCTTAGTTAGACCGGATGAAGGTGATATTCGGCTATTTGGGCGCAAGTTGCGTCATTTTGATAAATGGCAGGAAGTAGGGTTTGTTTCTCAGAAGGCAAATAGCTTTAATTTGGGGTTTCCTGCCACGGTTTTAGAAGTAGTAAAGACTGGACTTGTTTCTAGAATCGGTGTTTTCCGCTTCTTTAATCGTAAACATAAGGAAAAGGCAATTGAAGCGTTGCGGGTGGTTGAGATGGAAGAGTATGCCTATGCAAGCATTGGTGAACTGTCAGGCGGTCAACAGCAGCGTGTATTTATTGCCAGAGCACTTGTCAGTGATCCTTCGTTGCTGATTTTAGACGAGCCTACAGTAGGGGTTGATGCAAAGCATGTTACAGACTTTTACGACTTGTTAGCTAAGTTAAACAGAGAGCAAGGCATTTCCCTATTGATGGTGACACATGATATTGGCACGATAACCGAACACGCTACACACGTTGTGTGCATGAACAAAACGATACACTTCCACGGAGCATCTGAGGAATACAAGGAATTTGATGATGAGGATTTGAACCGTTTATATGGACATTCTGTGCAGCAGCTCAAACATAACCATCAACACGAGGAGAACCAGTTATGATTGAAAGTTTTTTACAATATGAATTTCTACAAAATGCTGCAATTACGGGGATACTCATCGGAATTGTAGCGCCATTATTAGGTGTCTTTATCGTGGTTCGACGTCTCTCGCTTATTGCTGACGCTCTCTCCCACATTACATTAACAGGAATTGCAGCCAGTCTTCTACTCGAGAAAAAAGTATCGACTATTCATGATCTTAATCCTGTTTATATGGGGATGGTGTTTTCGGTCGGTGGCGCCATTTTAATTGAGAAGCTGCGCAAAGTGTATAAGCACTATGAAGAATTAGCGATTCCAATTATTTTATCTGGTGGAATTGGTTTAGGTGTACTATTAATTTCGTTAGCGGACGGCTTCAATACGGACTTATTTAGTTATTTATTTGGTAGTGTGACTGCTGTGAGCCGTACAAACATGTGGACTGTTTTAATTATTACCATTGTCGTTCTAACAATTGTTATACTTTTTTATAAGGAATTGTTTGTACTTTCTTTTGATGAAGAACATGCCTCTATTTCGGGAGTGAATGGCAAGTGGATTCATCTTTTATTTATTGTTATGGTAGCGCTCGTCATCGCATCAGCCATGCAGGTCGTAGGAATTTTACTTGTGTCTGCATTAATGACATTGCCAGTAGCTGCTGCCCTAAGAATTGCAACAAGTTTTAAACAAACCATTGGCTTATCGATCGCTTTTGGGGAACTATCGGTTATTCTTGGATTGTACTCTTCTTATCATTTAAGTGTACCACCAGGAGGGACGATTGTGTTGACTGCGATTATCATATTAATGATGTCGATCCTTTATAAAAAGGTTAGAAATCAACTCTATACAAAGGGTGAAACGATATGAACGTTGAAACAGCTTTACAACGTCTAAAGGAAAAAGGATATAAACGAACACGTCAAAGGGAGCGTATTGTTGAAATCTTTGTAAATCAGGATCAATATATCGCTGCCAAAACAATTTTAAAAGAAATTCAAGAAGACTTCCCAAGTGTGAGCTATGATACGATTTATCGTAATCTTTATTTATTAACTGATGAGGAAATCCTTGAGGCTACAGAGCTCAGTGGGGAGAAACACTTTCGTTTAGGTTGTGATACTCATGGTCATCACCACCACTTTATTTGTACTGATTGCGGCAAGACGAAATCGATTGAGTTCTGCCCGATGGAGACCATTAATGAACATCTTAACGGTTATGATATAGAAAATCATAAATTTGAGATTTATGGAAAATGCCCGCAATGCAACTAAGAAAAAAGTCTGCGACCACTGAGTTGCGGGCTTTTCTTGTGGGGTCTAAGAATTGTTGCATCGTGGATAAGTTCGCGTTACGTGGGCCGCATCCATCTCCAACGCTTGGATGCTCGAGGTCATATCAATCGTACGTGACCCCGGTGGTTCGGTGTTGGCGCAAGGAAGTTCCGAACTTAGCCGAACATCCTATGTGGCGGCTGATCAAGGCGCCCCTACGCTTTCGCTTCATGTAATTAAGAGTAATGATTACTATTTACAAATGGTAATCATTACGATATAATCCATTTTGGAAAGGGATGAGGAGGGAAAGAATATACAATGAGGAAATATATAGGACTTGTCTTTATACTTATATTCGTTTTGGCTGGGTGTGGAAATGGAACTTCTAAAGAAGATTCAGCAGGCGAGCAGCTGAAAATCAATACGACTGTTTATCCATTACAGTACTTTACGAAACAAATTGCGGGGGATGCAGCACAAGTGACCTCGATTTTACCACCAGGTACTGACCCCCATACCTATGAGCCAACAACAAAGGAAATGATAAAAATAGCTGAAGCAGACGCGTTTATTTACAGTGGTGCAGGACTTGAGTCTTATGCTGAAACAATAGCGGAGTCTGTTAAGCCTGAAGGTGTGCGTGTTTTAGAGGCCTCAATGGGAGTAAATCTTAAAGAACATGTCCATGCTCATGAGAGGGAGGAAAACTCTCATAAAGAAGGCAAAGAAAATCATTCCCATAAACAAGAGAAGGATTCTGGGGAAGAGACTCATTTACATGAAGAAGAGCATGACCATGAAGGCCAGGATCCGCATATATGGCTTGATCCGATTCGTTCTATTGAAATGGCTGAGAACATAAAGGACATGCTTGTCGAATTACAGCCAGAATCAGAAGATCTGTTCAACGAGAATTTCAACCAACTTGAAGATAAGCTAGTTACACTTGACCAACAATTTCATAATCAACTGGAAAACACTCCTAAGAATAAAATTATAGTTTCGCATGCTGCTTATGGATATTGGGAAGAGGCGTATGGAATAGAACAAGTTGCTGTTTCAGGTTTAAGTCCTACAAGTGAACCTTCACAGAAAGAACTTGAAAAGATTATCCAAACTGCTGAGGAGCTTCAGTTGAATTATGTGTTATTTGAACAAAATGTCACACCAAAAGTTTCTGAAGTCGTACAAAATGAAATTGGTGCTGAGCCATTAAGAATTCACAATCTTTCTGTATTAACAGACGAGGATATTTCAAATGATGAAGATTATTTTAGTTTGATGAAGCAGAATTTAGATGTGCTTATTAAATCCTTATCTAATTAAAGGCTTGCGGTTTATTTCAAGAGTCGTAGGGAATAAAGAGTATGGACTAAAGTAGAAAGGGAAGAAAACATCGATGGCTTATTTTTTACTGGTTGTTGGTTTTGCTTTATTAATCAAAGGAGCCGATCTATTTGTTGACGGGTCCGCTAATATTGCCAGGCTGCTTCATGTTCCTACGATTCTAATTGGTTTAACGATTGTCTCTTTTGGAACAAGCTCCCCTGAGGCAACAGTAAGTATCATTGCTGCTCTCCAAGGAAGCGCTGATGTTTCATTGGGGAATGCAGTTGGAAGCAATATCTTTAATATTACTCTTGTCGTAGGGGTTGCAGCTTTCTTATATCCTTTAAAGGTAGAAGGTGAAACGGTTAAAAAAGAAGTCCCATTCACTTTGTTGGCAAGTGTTGTATTATTGATCCTAATGGGAGATGTGGCATTGCAGGGATTAGGGGGTAACCTGTTAACTCGTAGTGATGGCTTGATCTTTTTGTTGTTTTTAACGATCTTTATGTATTATGTGATCGAGGTTGGACTGAGAAGCCGGAAAGATTCAGCTCGGGAACCCATTCCCGAACATATAACGTGGGGGAAAAACATAGCTTACTCTTTGATAGGTTTAGCTGCGATTGTTCTTGGTGGTCAACTGGTTGTGGATAATGGTACACAAATTGCCTACTCACTTGGAATGAGTGAAACGTTGGTCGGTTTAACGATTGTTGCGATAGGGACATCTCTTCCTGAGCTTGTTACCTCCATTTCTGCCGCACTTAAAAAAGAAAGCGAAATTGCACTTGGGAATGTGGTAGGCAGTAATATTTTTAACATATTATTTGTACTTGGTACTTCGGCAGTAATTTCACCTTTAGCTGTTAATGGGGCAGTGTTTGCTGATGTAATGATCATGATTTTATTGACTGTATTATTATTAATCTTCTCAAAAACCAGCTATAGAATCGGCAAAACAGAAGGGTTGGTTTTAGCGGTTGGATATATCGTTTATCTAGTTTATATTATTTTGCGAAATTAACTAGGGGCTGGGACATAAGTGAAAAATAACCGGTTATCGTTCAAATCATGAGAATAAAAAACCGCATGAAATCAAGATTTTAAAATCAGATTTCATGCGGTTTATTTATTTTAAAAGAGTATTGTCCCAGCCTCTTTTAGGAAGTTGACTAAGATTACATGGAGGCTTGATCTCTTGTTCTTCTATACTAAAAAAGTTATATATTCGCACCCTGTACTTGAGGTTCCTGCTTCAACAAGGTTGAAATAAACACTACCACGAGCAAGGCTACAATAATATAGAAAAATGAGAGGTTAGGGAAGAGATCTATAAAAATCCCAGATAAGAATGGGCCGGCTATACTTCCCAGACTGAACGACATGCCGCACATGATATTCCCAGCTGGAAGCAACTCTCGTGGAAGCAGGTCAGTCATGAACGAGATTCCCAATGAAAATAGCGAACCTACACATAATCCTCCCAGGGCAAAGGTCGCAAATAACCAGGCAGTAGAGCTTTCGAAAAAAGCCGCAAATAAAAAGACGAGCATGCCCCCTGCAACGACAGAAAGAATGACTTTTTTTCTGCCAATTCTATCACTTAGTGCTCCGAGCGGTATTTGTGAAAATAAACTTGCTGCGGCAAAGGATGGAATAATAAATGACAGTACATTCACATCGTGTCCAATTCTCATCCCATATACAGGGAAAATCCCGTGAAGTGTAGCTTCAAGGAAACCGTAGGCAAGCGGGGGGAGAAAGGCAACCCAACCTAACTTCAATGCTTGTCTGAATCGTCTTATAGAACTCGTACTGTACACAGCGGCACCGTCGTTTTCAGGCATTTCATTACGTACTAACCACATGGTGCTCCAGACAACTAAGCTTAATAATGAAGCCAGAAGGAAAGGTACATATATACTGACAGAGAGTAAGTTCGTCATTAAAGGGCCCAACGTGAAACCTAGACTAAAAAATAAACCATAGTATGCGATGCTTCTTCCGCGGGATTCATTAGCAGCAGTTGCTGTAATCCATGTTTGGGTTCCAAAGTGAAGAATTTGGTCGCCAATGCCGATAAGCATACGTAAAGCAAACCAAAACCATAAAGCTTGCCAAAAAGGAAACAACGCAAGTGAAACAAAAACGAGAGCTCCGCCAATTAAAATGATTGGCTTATAACCCATTTTTTGGAGCGGCCTCTCCATAAATGGCGATGATAGTAAAATTCCTATGTATAGTCCTGTAGCATGAAGTCCATTTATAGAAGATGGTACTCCATTTTGTTCAAGGATAACGGCCAACAATGGAAGCAGCATCCCTTGAGAAAACCCGGAAATCGTTACGAGCCCAATTAGAATCCAAAACCTCGTTTTTGTCGAAACCACACTTCCACCCTCCTTATCAGTTTAAGCATCCATATTATAGTAAACGAAATCGAACCCCGCAGGCAAGGATATTCTATTTGTTATGTTATTTACTTAGCGAAAACGGTTATTATATAAGTAAGAGAAACAAAAATTGAAAAAGGGGATAGGTACAATGGAATTTTATATTAAAGGAGAAGGAATTCGTACGTCTTTTGATTACGGGCAGTTAGACATATCTGGAGATGAAGAGTACGGTTTTCGTCCATATCAATTAATGACAGCATCAATCGCCGGCTGCAGTTTAAGTGTTTACAGGAAAATCCTTGATAAGCAGAGGATCAACTACGAAGATATTATTGTACGAACAGATGTGGAACGAAAAGCGGAAGAAGCAAATCGCATTGTAAAGATTAAATTGCACTTTGTTGTCAAGGGTTACCATTTAAATCAAGATAAGCTGCTGAAAAACCTAGATATATCCAGTAATAATTGTTCTATGGTTCAATCCGTTAAAGACAGTATAGAAATCGAAGAAACGCTTGAGTGTATTCAACTCAGTAGGTGAAATAAAGGAGCCTATCCTGACCGAACAGGATGGAGCTCTTTTTGTTTTATAGAGGTTGTTCAAAAAGTCACCAAACCAAAGTATTCACTAAATCCCATTGATGGCTTTTTGGTGGCATTACAGAAAAGATTTGGTTTTTCGTTGACAGCCGCAAAGACAATGACAGAGGTATTTGAATTGATTAAAGCCCTTGGGTTAGGCGGCCCTATTCGTCTTGGTACAGTCATTATTCTTGGATGAATCGGACTAACGATCCAATTTTTTTGCTCCAAAATCGAAGTGGATAATGGAAAAAATGATTTCATAATGTCGAATAGTTCAGGACCAATTTTCACAAGCTATAGGAAAATGAAAGGTGGTCCACGCAGGATGAAATTCAAGTGGCTGGGACTTATCGTTCTTATTGGTTTTATCTCACTAGTTCCCACATCCCAAGATACACTAGCTAAAGATAAGGAAAACGGTAAGAACTCTACGATACCGAATCATGTACTAAATATTTCGAAGGATAACACGTATCCTAATTCAACAGATGATCAAGAGGTATTAGAGGCTGAAGAATTAACAGATGAGTTGATGGAAGAATCAGAAGTGCGCATAACAAACCCACAGCTGATCGAAATTTTAAACGAAACAACGCTTAAGCCTTCTCCTTTTGCGTTAGGTTACCGAGCAGAGATTTTCTTAGGAAGATGGCCTTTAACTTATGAGTCAAAAGAGACTAATATTAATTGGGAGTACCAAGAGATCAATGTGAATGAACTAGACAATCATGGTGCCAACCAGCCTGAGAAAATGAACTACAAGCAAAAGGAAGAAAAGCATATTAAAGGCGGATTGACGTCAAAAATCAGCCATAGTGAGCAAATGATGAAGCTCATTTTATTGGAAGCACAGAAGAACACGAAGCTTCCGCTGTCTTTTCATACAGTAATTGGAGCTGGTACAAAGCAGAAGAATACTTATTCTGTACCAGTAAATAAAACAGGGCTTCTCCATGCCTATGCTCCCGCTATTAATGAAAAAGGCGAAGTGGCCTTTGGGGACGTTTATATAAAGCTTAAAGGCTCTAAGAAGAGTTTGGAAATAAAAAATGTCACAAGACAAGGAATTGGGGCATGGATCCCAATTCAAGACCACGTCGGATTCTCCTTTGAACTAAAATGAAGAGTCCTACTCCTCTTTAGATGAGTAGGACTGAACTTGAACGCGCTGTTCTGCCATAGCAATGTTATGATCGTACATTGTTTCGGCTATGATACGGCGCGTTTCTTTTGATGCCGTCCAGTAAACAAGGTCTTCAACAACGCCCGTTACAGTATATTGATAACCATGATAGTTCTCGTTTAATGAAGACATCCCATACACCTGAAAGGGTTCGATCGTTTTTCTTGTGAGATCTCTTTTTAGGTATATGGCCAGTTCTTCATTTAAACGTTCACAGGCTTCCTCTAACACATTAAACACTGTTCGCGGATCTTCGCGAAAATTTGTCGTAACATTCTCGATGACGCGCATATACTCGAAGTTATAATTTTCTATCGTATGAATTTGTCCATTGCTTATCGTTAACAGCTTCCCGCTCCATTCTCTAATTTTGATAAAACGGAGCCCGATGTCTTCAACGGTACCGTGATGTGTGTTGTTTAGTGTAATATAGTCGCCTTTATGCAGTTGTTCTTCATATAAAAGGAAAAGTCCTGCAAAGAAATCTTTTATCAAGCTTTGAGCACCGAAGCCAATTATAATTCCAATAATCCCAGCACCGGCGAGAATCCTTCCTATATCTATCCCGAATTCTGATAATACAACGATTATAAAACCAATCAGGGCGACATAACTAATAATTGAGTTAATCATAGCTTCGAGCGTCTTTTCTTTCCGTTCCTCGAAAAAGGAAGTGCGGGAAAAGAACGAGCGAATGATTTTTCGAACAATAATGACACCAATAAATAGGGTGATGGCACTAATAATAATGCGAATTGTTGTACTATTTACTATAAGTTCCATAATATTAGTTCCGAATAGTTTCACTTGAAAATGCCTCCTGTTCGACTAAACGCTTACTTTTCTAAAAAGTATTATAGCATGTTTAGCTGATAGATCATTGATAGACACATCGTACGCTTTGTACTATGATAGGCAAGGCAATGCTAAACCAAACATAGAAGGAGTTTATTAATAATGTCACAGCAAGAGAAATTGAGCGATCTTAAAGGGCGTTTATCTGCCTTTATGGATCGTGTGGATGAGATGGATCCAAAAGAAACATCTGTAGAGGATATTGATCAGCTTATTAAAATGCTGGAAGAACTTGAACAAAAAATTTAATTAATTGAAGTTTTTCTGGCGATGTACATCAGTAGATACATATGTGTCCCATGATCATTAGTCCCGAAAGCCACTGCTCTCATCACAAGATGAGGGTTGATTTTTTGTTTATCTTGCTTTATTATGATAAATCGTTAACGTAAAAAAGAGAGAAAGAAAACAGCGTAGAGAGGAGCGACCATGATGGCATCAGCTGTTATTGTATCAGTACTCGCTCTAACCATCTTAAGTTTAGTTCGAGTCAATGTAGTTATAGCCATTCTTGCAGCGGGTCTTATAGCTGGATTAATGAATGGTGAATCGTTAACCAGTTCTTTAGAAATACTTGTTAACGGTATGGGAGGACAAGCGGGGGTGGCTTTAAGCTATATTTTGCTTGGCGCATTTGCCATAGCGATTAACTACTCCGGAATCACCAGTATGCTTGTTGGCTATTTACTGCGCGTTCTTAAGGATATGCGTATCTTTACAGTATTAGTTATCGCGGGAATAGCAAGTTTGTCACAAAATGTGATCCCGGTTCATATTGCTTTCATTCCTATTTTAATACCACCTTTACTTCATATGTTTGATCGAATGCAGATTGATCGGCGAGCGGTTGCTACGGCCCTTACATTTGGACTTAAAGCTCCGTATATTATGATCCCGATTGGCTTTGGTTATATTTTTCACCAAACGATTCAACAAGCAATGGCATCAAATGGTGTTACCATCACCATTAATACAATCGCGAAATCTTTGTTAATTCCTGGTTTAGGGATGGTGGCTGGTTTGTTATTTGCCGTGTTTATTACGTATCGTAAAAAGAAAAAACCACTGCCAATAGACGAACATGAAGAGAAAAGCGATCAGCTATTGCAAAAGTTCACAGCGCAACGTTTTGACACGAAACATGGGTTGACCCTTGCTGCTATTATCCTAACGTTATTTATTCAAGCCTACTGGAAAGACCTTGTCTTAGCAGCGTTAGCTGGATTAGCCTTGATGTTCATCTTTAAAGTCGTTCCCTTTAGAAAAGGTGATCGTGTCGTCAGCGATGGAATAGCAATGATGGGAACCATTGCTTTTGTTATGCTCGTAGCAGCTGGCTATGCGAATGTATTAACGCAAACCGAATCAGTTTCTGCACTGGTTGATGCAAGTTCGACCTATTTAGGAGATAGTAAAGCGTTAATTGCCTTTGTATTATTACTTGTTGGTCTGGTCGTGACAATTGGAATTGGTTCCTCTTTTGCCACCGTACCGATTCTTGCCGCATTGTTTGTACCTATTTGCGTTAGCGCAGGTTTCTCGACCATGGCAATAGCCGCCTTGATAGGAACAGCGGGTGCCCTTGGTGATGCAGGTTCCCCTGCTTCAGACAGTACACTTGGCCCAACGTCTGGGTTAAATGCAGACGGTAAGCATAATCATATATGGGATACGTGTGTCCCAACCTTTCTTCATTATAATATCCCGCTATTTATTTTTGGATGGATTGCCTCATTGGTGCTTTAATTTTGGGCATGATTTCCAACCATTTTTTATCTATAATTGCTTATAACTATCGCATACTAAGAAAAAAAGTGAGTGATCGTTATGCAACGACGACTATTTACCTTGTTTATAGCTTTTACATTACTTATGGTGCCTATAACCACAGTTTTTGCCGAAGGGTGGGGCTACAAAAAGAGTAAGGATGGAAAGGCTCCTGACGTAGGAAGCTATGGTCCATTGATTGAGAAGTATGATGGTTTTTACGTTGACCATTCAGACGAAAAAATGATCTATTTAACCTTCGATAACGGGTATGAACAAGGGCATACAGCGAAAGTGCTTGATGTTTTAAAGGAACAACAAGTTCCTGCTACATTTTTCGTAACAGGTCACTATATCAATAGTGCGCCTGAATTAGTGCAAAGAATGGCTAACGAAGGCCATATAATTGGGAATCACTCGTGGAACCATCCCGATTTTACCCAGTTATCTAAACAAGAAATGAAGAAGGAGCTTTCTAAGGTGGAGGAAACCGTTTCAGAATTGACAAAGCAAGACACGATGACATATGTTCGTCCGCCAAAAGGTAAGTTTAATGAACAAACATTGAAATGGGCGAGAGAGCTTGGCTATATTCATGCCTTTTGGTCGGTTGCTTTTGTAGATTGGGAAACAAACAAGCAAAAAGGGTGGGAATATGCCTATCAAAGTATCCTTGGTCAAATCCATCCAGGAGCAGTTGTATTATTACACACGGTTTCAAAAGATAACGCCGACGCATTAAACGAATTAATTATACAGTTGCGAAAAAGAGGATATCATTTTGGAAGCTTAAATGACTTAATGATGAAAAAACTTTTGCCATTCCCCATTATTGGTTTATAGTTTCTGTTAAAATGACCTGACGAGTTACTAGTCAGGTCATTTTTTTCAATTCACTGGTTCGAAAAGGATAATACGTGACTAAAGTCGAATTGAGTTATAGAAGGTCTTTACAGGATATCCGGTTTTTCGTAATCATACATACTCAGGAGCTAGTCAAAGCGTTTTGCCTTTAAACCCATTGTTTTCAATCTTGTAAGGAGGATCAATATGTGGAAAATAGAAGTTGAAGCAGTTAGTATATATGATTTTGATTATACATTAGCGAGATGGTCTATGGATCCGTTAACATCTTTGAATATAAAGGAAAGATGGGTAGATGTACCTGTTAAATTAGCAGGTCAGCCGCATGTAGTCCGGGTGATTGGTCGTGGCACGATCGAAAATCCTGTGTTTGAAATCCGAAACGATAGTGAAAAGAACAAAGAGGGTATAATGAAACACATTTATAGCTTATTTCAATGGGATCGTGATTTAGAGCAGATACATAAGCATTTTTTAAATACAAATTTAAAAGGCTTATTTGATGAACATCCTGGAACGCCCATTGTGAAGGATTTTCACTTATATGATTGTTTAATGAAGGTGATTATCCACCAGCAGTTAAATATGAAGTTTGCTTATACGTTAACGAAAAGGTTTGTTGAGCAATTCGGATTTCAAAAGGATGGTGTATGGTTTTATCCACAGCCAGAAATCGTCGCTGACCTAGATTATAAACAATTGAGAGAACTGCAGTTTAGTCAAAGAAAAGCAGAATATGTTATAGATACGTCACGTTTAATTACCAATGGAACATTAGATTTAGAGGACCTTGCAGAACGGTCGAACGAAGAGGTGATGAAAAAACTTATAAAAATTCGAGGCGTCGGTCCATGGACGACAGAAAATTGGTTGATGTTCGGGGTTGGAAGAGAGGATTTATTTCCAAGGGCTGATATAGGCATTCAGAATGCATTAAAACGCTATTTTGATCTTGATAAAAAGCCTGATTATGAACAAATGAATGAAAAAAGCATCGGCTGGGAACCTTTTAGAAGCTATGCCTCCCTAACTCTTTGGCGAAGTATAGAAGGATGAAATATCATTTGAGGTCATATTTTAGCGCAACAACTCGTATGATGTTAAAAAGTTACTCGTCCTTATTTTTTCACATGGAAATTGAATGATGATATTCAAAATTTTACACTAATGCGTTATAATTAAACCCATGTTGGAAAATATGGATGGTAAAGGAAAGAGGTCTTAATATTGGTAACTAGAGAGAGGTATTCTGACCATGTTCATTGCGGAGAAATGTTGGACATTCTAGAAGCAAGTGGTACTCCGGCATGTCTGATTAATGTCCATTACCAGACTGTTGCATTAAATGATGAAATGCGTAAAGCGTTGCAGCTTGACCAAACTCACTTTTCTTTGTGTGAATGGTTTTCTTTGTTCCGCAGTTCAAATCGTCCGGACATCCATCAAATGATTTACCAGTCTTCTCAAACGAAAGAGTTGGATTTTTCAGTTGATATGAGAGTTGCAAATGAATATCGTATCTTTCTTTGCAAGATCTTCGATTTAAAAAACGATCAAAAAACGCTAATCTTTCCTAAAGCACATAAAGTTGACTCTTCCTTATTACAAGGGAATGAAGAGCTATTACAAAAAGATACTGATGGACCCGCCAACATGATAGAACATCCATCAAACGCTGCTTTTCGTCAAACAGCAATTCTTACCGATCAGTTGTCTGCAAGCCAAATTTCGCCCGAAAAAGAGTTGTTTTCTCAAGTGGCTGATCACTTTCCACATGGGTTAGCCATGGTGAATAACAGTTGGGAACTAATCTATGCGAATGATAAAATGGAGAAATTAACCGGCCTTTCCTATCAAACTAACTTGAATAGGAAATTGTGGGATGTTGTTTCGGTAGATGAATATTCTGACTTTTTCCGGCATTGCTTAAGAGCAATGGATACTCAGGAATCGGTAGAATTGGAAGGTGAACTTAACAAATATGATCTTACAGTAAAAATGACTATTCTGCCTACCACGCAAGGACTTACAATAATCGGACAAGATATTACATTGTATAAGCAGCAACTATCAGCATTGCAAGCATCTGAGAAGCGGTTTTCTATGTTAGCCAATAATATTAATGATGTGTTCTGGATATGTGATTCTGAATTTCAAAAAATTCATTATGTTAGTCCGGCTTTTAATGATATGTTCGGTATGAGAAGAAGAGAAATACTTGCTAGTTGGTCCTCTTTAGAGAATATTGTTCATATGAACGATTACAACAGGGTTCTTAACGCTTTTTCAGTAATGAAACAACAAAAGCATCAGGTGGATTATCGAGTAACAACCACGTCAGGGGAAGAAAAGTGGATTCGAACAAAGGGCTTTCCTATTATAAGTGAAGGAACCGAGTATATCATTGGAACCCATCAAGATATAACAAAATATAAGGAAATGGTTCAACTAAAGGAGAAATCACAGCAATTATCTACGATCACTCAAATGGCTGCTGGTGTGGCTCACGAAATTAAGAACCCACTTACGGCAATTAAAGGGTTTTTGCAGATAGGTGCTGTTAATCCAGATTTACGTGATAATTATTATGAGATCATATTGGATGAGGTGAATCGAATTGAATCAATAGTCCAGGATTTCATGATGCTGTCTAAACCGAAATCCTCGATTCAGTTAGAAAAGATTGACATTGAAGAAGTCGTGTCCTATGTCCTAAGATTACTGGATCCAGAGGCAACAGGCAAAAATGTCGATTTATCCTTCACATGTGATATTGTGGAAAAGTCCTTTCAGTCAGAGCCTAAAAGGTTGAAGCAGATATTATTGAATTTAGCAAGTAATGCCATTGATGCAACTGAGGAAGAGGGGGATATACGAGTTGCTGCTTATAATAGAGGTGATGACCTTGTCTTATCTGTTAAGGATGACGGTCAGGGGCTAAGTGATCAACAACTAGCAAAGCTTGGTGAGCCGTTTTTTACGACGAAAGAAAAAGGAACAGGCCTCGGTGTAATGGTGACAAAGAAAATGGTAACCGATTTAAATGGAACTATTGCATATAAGAGTGAACTTGGCAAAGGAACCTGTGTCACAGTTTGCCTGCCATATGAACTCTAAAGTAAAGATCCGTTACGATATTCGTAACGGATCTTTTAGCATACGTACATAGAAAATCTCCCTCTCCTATTGATGATCCGACAGATTTGACACCTCCCATGAAATATCCAGAAATTATTACACATTTCCCGGGAAATATACATTACTGTCGAATAGTGCTTATTCATTACTCACCGATGTTTTTAACAGTTAAAATCAGTTGCAATTATGAGAAAAGTGAGTTAACAAACGCTTACATGAAAAAACTATAGTTTTTTGAATCAAAGCTGTTTACAAACTTCTCAAAGCCCTCTATAATCCCCGTTGTACTAAAAAATTCGTCGAAATTGGACATCGTTAGTAAGGGAGGGCTTTTGGATGAAGAAGAAAATACTTTCCTTTTTGCTCATGAACCTTGGGTCATTAGGAGTAGCAATAAATGTTCACTTTTTCCTTTCCCCAAACGACTTAGCTACAGGGGGAGTCAGTGGTTTATCCATTGTTTTAAATAAAGTATTTCCGGACCTATCTCTTGGATTAATCATGATTCTGTTAAATATTGTATTATTTATTATTGGCTTTATCTTTTTAGGGTTTCAATTTGGCACAAAAACCATTTATGCAAGTTTTGTATTATCCTTTATGGTGTGGGGACTCGAGGCTTTCTTTCCGATGCAGCAGCCGCTTAGTGACGATTTGCTGATTCAGCTAATCATTGGTCAAATTATAGCAGCTTCTGGGATGGCTATCGTCTTCCATCAAGGGGCATCCACAGGTGGAACTGATATTTTTGCTATGATTCTAAACAAGTATTTTTCTATTGATGTAGGTAAGGGTGTACTATTTTCTGATATAGCGATCGCCGTTTCTTCCATCTTTATTTTCGGGCCTACTGTTGGAATGTACGCATTCTTTGGTGTTATTTTGAATGGACTGGTGATCGACTATGCTCTGCAGCAGTTTGATAATAACAAGGAAATTGTCATTATCAGCAAGGAAAGTGAACAAGTCCGTAACTTTATTGTTCACAGTTTAGGCCGTGGTGCTACGATTCATTATGCTAGAGGCGCTTTTAATCAAGAAGATAAAGAGGTTATAACTACCATCATGAATCGGAAAGATTTTGCGAGATTGAAGAAGTATATGACAAATATAGATGAAAGGGCATTTATAACAGTTCACTCCATGAATGAAATTTTGGGTCAAAACTTTAAACGTTTAGCATAATAGATAAAAGTAAGCCGCTGGGGGTTCTACCTTTAAGCGGCTTTTTGTATTGGTAGTAGACTCATTATTGTTTTAATTTTTTTGAAAATTTGATATACTTGACTTGCTAATAATTGAATAATCGCTCATCTTTTGAGGAGGAATGGCAATGAATCAAGAGCATTTAATCGCACCAGAGCAATATAACATCGTTTCTGAAATGGAAAGGTTTGCACTTGAAGCTGACCGTAAAGCTCTGCTATGGCTTAACGAATCAGGTGATCGCGAAGAGATTACATACCAAACATTGATAAAGAATGCAAATAAAATTGGAAACGCTTTCCTTGAGGCAGGTTTAAAAAAGGGAGATAAGGTTCTTGTTATGATCCCACGGCTGATTTCAGCCTATCAAGTTTATGTAGCAGCCTTGAAGATTGGAGTTGTTGTGATTCCAAGTTCTGAAATGCTGAGGGCTAAGGACTTGGCTTATCGCTTATCCCATGGAGAGGTGAGTGCTGTAGTCAGCCATCAGCCCTTTACAGACCAGTTTGATGGAGTAAGAGAAATGGATAATGTGAAGACATTTACAAATGGTGGTTCAAAAGCAGGCTGGTTGAGCTTGGACGATTTGATGGAAGGTCAGCCCGATTCCCTTGAAATGGCAGATACACATCGTGATGATATGGCTTTTCTCTCCTACACTTCTGGAACAACCGGTAATCCAAAAGGTGTCGTTCATACACATGGCTGGGGATTTGCTCATTTGAAGACCGCTGCATCTGAATGGCTAGCCATTCAAGATGGTGATACAGTATGGGCGACAGCTGGTCCCGGATGGCAGAAGTGGATATGGAGTCCGTTTCTTTCTGTTTTAGGAACAGGGGCGAGAGGACTGGTGTACCAAGGTAAATTTGACCCTAAAACATATTTAAGCATGCTTGATCAACACGAGGTCAACGTTTTATGCTGTACGCCGACAGAATACCGGTTAATGGCAAAAGTGAATAATCTGAATGAATACAGTCTTAAGCATTTGCATAGTGCCGTTTCCGCCGGGGAACCTTTAAATAGAGAAGTGATTGAGACGTTTCAGAACCACTTTAATGTCATCGTTCGAGATGGTTATGGCCAAACTGAAAATACACTGCTCGTCGGTATTATGAAGGATATGGAAGTCCGGCCCGGTTCAATGGGGCGTCCTACTCCAGGGAACCTCGTGGATATTATTGATGAGATGGGTGAACCAGTGGAGACAGATCAAGTTGGAGATATAGCCGTTCATTTAGATACTCCTGCTTTATTTAAAGAATATTATAAAGATGCAGAACGTACAAAAATAGCACAAAGAGGAAACTATTATATCACGGGTGACCAGGCAAGGAAAGATGAGGATGGATACTTTTGGTTTGAGGGCCGAAGTGATGATATTATTATTAGCTCTGGATATACCATTGGTCCATTTGAGGTGGAAGATGCCCTTGTTAAGCACACCGCTGTTCAGGAATGTGCTGTTGTTGCTAGCCCCGATGAAGTACGCGGTAATATCGTGAAGGCGTTTATTGTTTTACAAGACGGTTATCTGGGGACAGATTCACTTATTATAGAGCTTCAGGACCACGTCAAACAATTAACAGCTCCATATAAGTATCCGAGAAAAGTCGAGTTTATTGCTGAACTTCCTAAAACGACATCTGGCAAAATCAGAAGAATTGAGCTTAGAAAGCAGGAACAACCCCAGTGATTCGTGCTGCGGTATTACAGGACGCAAAGGAACTAGCTGAGCTTATGGGGCGCTAGGCTATCCAACCTCTGAAGAAGAGATGAAGAGCCGTTTGACGTCTATTTTGAATGATTCTAGTTATCATACTTTTGTCTATGAAGAAAGGGGGAGGCTCCTGGGGATGATTGGCTTTATTTTTAATGTTGCGTATCATACAAATGACCCGCATGTTCGTGTCATAGCCTTTAGTGTTAGGGAATCGTTTCAGGGGAAGGGAATTGGCAATTTATTGATAGAGCGTACAGAGCAATGGGCAAGTCGGCAAGGAGCAAAGTCCATTGTATTAAACAGTGGGGACCGGGATGAGAAACAACGCCCATCAAATCTATCGTCACTGGGGATTCCAAGGAAAGGCCACAGGATTTTATAAGAGAATATCTTAAACAAGGAAGGATCTGAGAGGAGTATTCTCAGGTCCTTTTTTAGATCTCATTTATACGAGATGGATGGTTTTCAACTTTTTGTAAAATAGTCTCTGTTATATGAAACGAATAGGATGGGTGGATCGTATATATAGTACATATAATTATAAAGGCCTATACTCCTTGAAATTTTTTAGTAATAGGTGAGGAAGATTGAGGTGAATAATGAGAAGGAAAAAGTTATATGTTATTATAGGAATCGCTTTAACTGTATTTTCTATTATATATGTGAACAATACATACTTTTTTAATCCACTATTCTTTGAGCAGGATAAGGTGACATCTCATGATTGGAGTGACTATGAACGGCCCTTGAAAATTAAGTTGTATAACTATGGAGAGAAGAATGAAACTTTCACGATAAAGAAGGAATCAGAGGTTCGCCAGTTCTTAACCGCTTTAAAAAGCAGTGACATTGTAGAAGAACCCAATGGTCGATCAACGGTTATTGGAGGGCTCACTTTATCAACGAAAGATACTACATTGCTTAAAATATTGTTTCACACCAATCATTGGGAAGTCTTAAAGCATGGGAGTCCATCCTTTGAGATGACTAGTTCATTAAAAGAACTTTTCCAAAAGTACTAGGCCAGACACCCTTAAACGTGAGTCTGGCTGTTTTATTGTTCCCGAATCATTTTAGAATCTGCTATACTTGATCATGTTAAGCCATCATGATGATTCTTTTCAGTGAGGTGAATATGATGAGTAAAATGTTTACCCATACTTTTAATTTAATTGTGGGTTTAATTATTATTATTGAAGGCGGAGTGTATATATTTACAAACAATAAGGATGGGGATTTCCACGTTCGAAGCGTCCTGATGACATTTCTCCTACTGTTAGCCTGGGGGATGTCTTATCGGAAACAATTGACGAGCGAGAATAGAAATAACTGGCTTATCGTAACGATGATTATTATGATACCTGTGATACTCCCTTGGCTTTTCTTTATTTGAGTTTGCTTTACAGTAGCCAAATATATATGCCGGCTGAAGCAAAGATCACGCTAGAACTTAAATAAAGGTAGCCAAAAAATTGATGTTTGTTCTCATCACTACTGGATTCGACTGCCCCAGCAAATACAAGGAATAGGGTGATTATAATGAGCAAGACTATCTCGACGTCCTTCCACGCAGATGATTTAAACAGCAACCAGCAAGCGATTGGTATAGCAGTATAAGAAGGTATATAGAGCGGGGCAATAAATTCATCCCAATTTTTTAATTTATTCAGCATTAAGAAAACCACCTATTTATCGGAGAATATCAGAATAATAAGTCACTGTCGGTGTTAGACTAAGAAAGCATTCAGGCTAAAGCGTAACTTTATATGGGTTACGCTTTTTGTATTGTGAAATGTGAACTTTTTCTAATCATTAACGAATAGCCAGAGGTTGTCAAATAAAAGTACACATTGTCGAAAAGGATGTTAATCTTTTGGCCGATAGGGTATAACTAATATTACTGAACTCATTTGACCAATGGTATGCTATTTGTTACTCTGATTTTTGCATTGTTAAGCGTGCCCTTCTCAAGATCTCTTCAAATTGTTTGCCTCCAAAATAACGACAAAACCTTCAGAGTATTGTCAAAATGGAAGGAAGATGTATGTTGAATAAGAAAATGATTGATTGGCCTACGTTTATCGGGGCGCTTGTATTACTCTTAGCTGTTACGGTACCCCTTGTACTATTTCCTGAGGCCGGAAAGGAAATTGTTAGTCAAGCAAATGCGTTCATGACAGGTAACTTTGGTGCCTTATATATGATCATGGGTCTTGTTATTTTTGTTTTTCTATTATTTGTAGCTTTTAGTAAAAATGGGCGTATTAAATTAGGTGATGAGGGGGAAAAGCCTGAATTTGGCACATTTTCCTGGGCGGCTATGCTGTTTGCAGCCGGAATTGGATCAAGTATTTTGTATTGGGCCGTCATCGAATGGGCTTATTACTATCAAGGGCCTCCCTTTGGCATAACACCCGAGTCAAAAGAAGCCATTCAATGGGCTACCGCATATGGGATCTTCCACTGGGGTCCTGTAGCGTGGGCGATCTATATCTTGCCAGCATTGCCTATTGCCTATTTCTATTATGTTAGAAAAAAACCTGTACTTAAAGTAAGTGAAGCGGTCCGTCCGGTTTTAGGGAAAACTGTGGACGGTCCAATTGGTAATTTAATTGATATTCTCTTTATGTTCGGGTTGTTGGGCGGTGCAGGAACCACCTTGGCTCTCGGAGCACCAATGATTGCTCACGGGATTAATGATTTAACAGGATTAGATGTAACTTTAGGACTTCAAGCTGGGGTTATGGTTTTGTGCGCAGTTATCTTTGCCATTAGTTCTTATTCAGGACTAAGGCGCGGGATAAAGGTATTGAGTGATATAAATATATGGCTGGCCTTATTCCTCCTTGCCTTTATTTTTATTCTTGGACCTACCCGCTTTATTATGGAAACGACCTTTAATTCCCTAGGGATTTTATTGGACAACTTTTTTAAAATGGCAACTTGGATGGAGCCTTTTGGAAACTTGG
This sequence comes from Halobacillus shinanisalinarum, assembly GCF_022919835.1. NCBI lineage: Bacteria > Bacillati > Bacillota > Bacilli > Caryophanales > Bacillaceae > Halobacillus > Halobacillus shinanisalinarum. The sequence continues at coordinate 3,878,845 of NZ_CP095074.1, forward strand.
CACAATTTGAAGAAACACAATTTCCAGAATCATGGACAATTTTTTACTGGGCATGGTGGCTTGTATATGCACCGTTTGTTGGTTTGTTTGTAGCCCGTATTTCCAGAGGACGAACCATCCGGCAAATGATTTTAGGAACAATGATTTACGGTACCATTGGTTGTATTCTTTTCTTCGGAATTATGGGTAACTTTGGTTTGTACATGCAGCTGACAGGTCAATTTGACGTCGTTAGTTTTATGGATACGAATGGAGCACCCGCTACAATTATCGAGATCATTAACCAGCTTCCACTAGCGAAGTTTATGGTGCTTGTATTCACGATCCTCGCGATCATCTTTTTAGCAACAACATTCGACTCCTCTTCTTATATTTTAGCATCTGTTGTACAGAAGACTGTCGAAGGGGAACCGCTTCGATGGAACCGTCTGTTTTGGGCTTTTGCCTTAAGTATCATGCCGATGGTTCTCATGTTCTTAGGCGGATTAGACACGTTGCAAACCGCTAGTATTGTTGGAGGGTTTCCGCTGATCTTCATTATGTTTCTGCTAGCCTGGTCATTTATTAAAGCGTCCAACACAGACATTCGAGCATCTGATGATTATGAACCCCCGACTATCCATATTAAGCGATGGAAGAGAAAGAATAAAAAGCGGTCTGCTCTTGAAGTTATGCAAGAGAAGGATCGGGATGACAAGTAGTATTCAACCAGACTTACTGACGAAAGAAAGTAAGTCTGGTTTTTTAATGGATGTACAGGGGAAAAGAATAGTAATGAAGGGGAGGCGATTAGTTGTTGCTCAACAGTATCGGTTTACTCATTGTAGGGATTGCTGTATTTGTATTAATTACGATCGTAGCATATAAAATATTTATTAAAAAAGAACGCGTAGACAATTCTTATACGCCCTTTGATTATATAACAGGACAGACAGACACAGAATTCCACGAAGAAGAAATAATCGTCGAAGACAAAGATAATAGGGGATAATTTCCACCTCAGGTCATCCATTTTATGTGAAAAATCCACTAGGGCGAGGTCGCTGAAAAAGTCTGTGTATAGAGGATGTTCAAAAAGTCATCAAATGATAAACGGCGAATTTCTTCGTTGCTCGGTTTTTCTGGTCCTCACGTATGAAAGGTACACGGCTTGCGGTCCTCAAAACTGTCGCACCTCGAACTTCTTGCGACGCGCAAGGAACGTGCTAGTATCGACGGCCTCATTCGTCAACTTTTTGAACACACGTATAGTAACCCCACTCTATTATTGTATAGCCGAGCGTATTATACAGAATTCTATCATACTGATTTAAGGAACTCACTATATAATGGAATACATGATTGCAGGAATAATGAGGACGTGGTTATTGAATTAAAAAGCTGTTATCTGGAATAAAGGTTAGGAACAGAGAGAGGGGCCACGGAAAGCGAGTCGTTTCCCAACCACCTTTCTCTTTTTTATAACGGAAGCTACCAAGAGAGCACAGAGCTACATACATGTTTTTATTCATCAGCTTGTTTATCTGAGGTCTTTGTACACAAAAATCATATGACCATTTCAAACGTAACAAAAATGCCAAATACATTCCTTACAGAGTTTAACAAACGTCACTTTTTTCAGCGGGCTCTGTAGGGTAGTGAGGTTTAATACCCTTTATCTCGGAAGGTAGTCAAATGAGTCCACCATATGATAATCACCGCTATCTGATAAGAAGCGGTGAAGGAGATGCAAGTGATCGCTTCCAATAATGACGAGAAGGCGATCGTCAGATTCCACTAACCTCGCTATATTTGCTGATATGGCTAAATCTCTTTCGTGCCATTGCTTTAACCATCTAACCCCAATTTGATGTTGACGATCACCGACTCGGGCAAGCTTCATATAGACACGTTGTAATTCGGCTATGTACGCTGGATTATTGAGATAGTGTAGCTTGTCTATGAGAGTTGAATGGTTTTCCATCTCTTTCAATCGTGATTGAACTCCAATGATTTCTTGAAACAAATCAGGTTGATGCTCTTTAGCCCATTCAAAAACTTGATTTAAGGATGGAGATGACATATCAACAATGTCATCAACAGGATATAGACGAGGGTGATCAAAGTAGCTGGCAAGCGGAAAACCGAACTGTTCGACTTCATCATACCCCGGTAGTAAGTCGCCCCTTTTATATTTTTGATAATTACGATCAAGTTCTTCCTCAATTAAATAAGGTTTTTCTACAGCAATTTTAGTTGGCTGAAATGTTTGAAGGGTATTCATTACCTGTTCTATGTTATTTTTTTGTTTGTTAACCAAATCTGGCTCCATTGAGATATGGAAAACTCCTACTAATAGGATAGTTGGTATTTGAATGCTCAATTACAGCACCTCCTTTTGATCAATAAAAAACCTCTCCATTCATTTTGTGAAGGAAGAGGCTCGCCGTATAATTTCATTCAGATTAAGCAATATAGATAAAAAGATAAAGAATGCTTGCTAGAACAGCAGAACCTCCGAAACCATAGATGAAATCTGTAGAATCATATTCAGATTGTTTTCTCATTGCAAAAGCCCCTTTTAATAGATAATATTTTTTCAAAAAACTCTTTCTTCTACTTATTAGACGATCAGTAATCGTGGAAAGTTTCATTTTTATGACGAAAATATTTCATTTATATTACAAAATCATTTTACCATTGTTTAGGCTATTGTAAACCCTCTTATTTTCCTAATGTTTCTAAATTAAAAAATGGCAACATCTTATGTGTCAAACATGTATTTAGATTATATTGATGGATCCTCTGTAAACGTTTTACTATAAAGATATAGAAATAATTAAAGACAAAGAGGAGGAAATAAAATGTCAGACCAAAATAAACAGTCTGGAATAAGGGCGGGAGTTCAAAAGTTTGGCAGCTTTTTAAGTGGTATGATTATGCCGAACATTGCGGCCTTCATTGCTTGGGGGATCATTACTGCCTTATTTATTGAGACAGGCTGGGCACCAAATGAGGAGTTAGCAGCACTTGTTGACCCGATGATTAAGTATCTATTGCCATTATTAATTGCTTTTACAGGCGGACGTATTGTGCACGGTCTTCGCGGGGGAGTTGTCGGTGCAACTGCTGCAATGGGCGTGATTGTAGGGGCAGATATCCCGATGTTCATGGGAGCCATGCTTATGGGACCTATAGGCGGGTATGTTATTAAAAAGATTGACCGTCTATTTGAAGGAAAAGTTCGCTCAGGCTTCGAAATGCTTGTTAACAACTTCACCGCAGGGATTGCTGGATTCGTTTTAGCGATCATTGGCTTAAAGTTAATTGGACCTATTGTTTCCGGGATTACTTTGACTTTAGGCGCGGGTGTGAAAGTTCTGGTAAATGCAGGGTTATTACCTTTAGTCAATATTTTTATTGAACCTGCAAAAATTTTATTCTTAAACAATGCCATTAACCATGGAATCTTAAGTCCAATTGCTGTAACGCAAACAGAAGAATTAGGAAAGTCAATTTTGTTCCTATTGGAAGCCAACCCTGGGCCTGGACTAGGTGTACTGCTGGCATTTACTGTATTTGGTAAAGGGGTTTCGAGACAAACCGCTCCTGGAGCTGCTGTTATTCACTTCTTTGGTGGTATTCACGAAATTTACTTCCCATACATTCTTTCCAAACCTTCCTTGATTCTCGCCGCCATCGCTGGTGGTGTATCAGGAACGGCTACATTTGCGGCCTTCGGGGTGGGACTTACTTCTACTGCCTCACCAGGAAGTATTATCGCTTTATTAGCACTGACGCCAAGGGGAGATTATATTGGAGTGATCCTCGGGGTGCTTGTCGCTACTGCCGTTACTTTCATCGTTGCTGCTATTATTTTAAAGGCAGGAAAGCAAGAAGAAAGTGATATTACTGCCGCGACCGCACAGATGGAAGAAATGAAAGGGAAAAAGAGCAATGTAGCTGATCAACTTTCATCAAAAGAAGAACAGCAAAAAGAATCACAGCAGTCTCCTGAGGAAGTTCCAGCTGTAAACCAAGAAGAGGTAGATAAGATCATCTTCGCTTGTGACGCAGGGATGGGATCAAGTGCAATGGGGGCTTCCTTATTGAAAAATAAATTCAAAAAAGCGTCGATCGCGATTGATGTAACAAATATGGCTATTAATGACCTGCCGTCTGATGTTGACATTGTCATTACGCATAAAGACTTAACCGAGCGTGCGATGCAAAAAGTTCCGAATGCTCATCACATTTCGGTGGACAACTTCTTGAACAGTCCAAGGTATGATGAACTGGTTGAGGAGCTAAAGTCAAATGAATAATCTTATAAGAGTCTGCATTGAGCAGACTCTTCCTTCTTCACCTTTTTAAGAAAGGAGGGAAGATGATGTATATATCTGCCAGAGAAAGAAAGATGATTGAACTACTTTTACTATCGAATGAAACGGTAGCTATTAAAGAAATCGCCGAGTCCCTGGATGTTAGTACGAGAACGGTTCACCGTGATCTCCAAGGAATCGAAACACTCCTGATGGGTCATGATCTTTTATTAAAAAAGACCGCGGGTAAAGGTGTGATCGTCGAAGGGGAACAGGAAAACCGGAAGAGTCTGCAAGAAGCGATCAACAACCAAGATGCTGTTGATTATACACCTGAAGAACGGCAAGTACTCATTCTTTCTAAGCTGCTGGAAATAAAACAGCCTATCAAATTATTTGCGCTTGCCCACGATTTAGGTGTTACTGTTGCCACTATTAGCTATGATCTTGATAAGATTGAGCAGATGATAAATGACTTCCAATTAGAATTGATTCGAAAAAGAGGGTATGGCGTTGAGGTTAAAGGGAGTGAATCACGAATACGGGAGGCGATCAGCTCTTTAATAATGGAGCACATGAATGAATTGGATTTTATAAAGCTGCTCCGTGAAAATGTACAGGATAGTTCCCTCGATATGGTGTCAGAGCGTCTGCTTGGTTTAGTAAGCAGAGACAAGATTTCTCTGATTGAACAGACGATAGAGACCATTCGCCCCTCGCTCAATTATAACTTGACTGATCAAGCTTATATTGGTCTAGTGATTCACATTGCTTTAGCCTTGGAACGCTTGAAGCAAGGAGAGTTTATTCGGATGGATGAGGATTATTTACATTCGTTACGAAATTCCAAAGAGTTTAAAGTGGCTGGGAAGCTTATTGAAAAACTTGAGGAGACTTTTCATATTGAGATCCCTGAAGCGGAGACAGGCTACGTCACCATGCACTTAATGGGGGCTAAGGTCCGTTATGATACGGATGTAATCATTGAAGATAGCAGCCTTAGTATTGCTTTTAAGGCGAAACAGCTTATCGAGTTTGTCTCAAAAGCTCTCAATCACGACCTCCAGGAATCTAACCAGCTGCTCAATGATTTAGTTGTTCATTTAAAGCCGAGCGTTTATCGGATCCAACAGCAAATGGATATCCAAAACCCTTTGACGGAACAAATCGAGCAAGACTATCCCGAGTTGTTTGAAATTGTACAGGATGGGACGGCACACGTGTTTCCAGGCATGACTTTTCCAAAAGAAGAAGCAGCCTATATCGTTATGCACTTTGCATCGGCCCTTCTAAACATGAGAGAGACACGGGGTCTTCACGTGTTAGTGGTTTGTTCAAGTGGAATGGGTACCGCTAAGATTCTTGCTGCAAAGCTCCAACAGCAGTTTTATGAAATTGAGGGAGTAGAGCATCGTTCATTATTTGATTTAGAGAAATTAGATCATCAAAGCTACGATCTAACGATCTCGACGATCCCACTTAGTGACTTTACAGATTATGTACTCGTCAACCCGATGCTCCCATTGAAAGATGTTCATAAGGTGCAGCATGCGGTTCGAAAAGCGAAAATGAATGAGCGAATGAAGCGTGTTAAACTAGCAAATCCTCTTCACGTAAAGGGTGAATCGATTCAGTCTATACAGCAATCTGTGGAGTCCATCCAACATTATGCTGCAACGGTTAACCAAATTATCGAACATCTAGCTGTGTTACAAACGAATGAGTCGGATAAGCAACGCGCGCTCATTGAAGCATGTGAGTATTTGCAAAGGATCCAGGTTCTCAATGATGCAAACAAGGTGGTTCATGCTTTATTGGAAAGGGAGGAAGTCGGCGGGCTTGGCATCCCGGATACGAAATTAGCGATTTATCACGCCAAATTAAGGGAAATTATACAACCATGCTTTATGATGATTACTTTGAAAAAGGAAGCAAGGGTTCTCGGAATGGATGGTGAGATGATGGCTAGTGATCGCTTTATTATTATGCTTGCCCCGAGCAACCTGACTAGCAGGGGAAATGAAGTGTTAAGTTATTTAAGTTCTTTAATAGTGGAAGAAAAAGAATGTACGAAGGTGCTGGAATCTGATGACGAAGAACAGATGAAGAACTATTTTTCCAATAAACTTTATCACTTCTTGAGAAATAAACTTACAAATTAAAGGAGAATGAACATGTCTACAAATATTTTAACAACCAGTAATATTGCTTTGAATGAGCAGTTTAATAGTAAAGAAGAAGCCGTCCGTTACGTGGGAAGCCTTCTCCATACACAAGGATATGTAGAGGAGGCTTACATTGGACAAATGCTTGAACGTGAAGAAGTAACTTCAACATATATGGGGAATTTTGTTGCGATTCCTCATGGTACGGAGGATGGGAAGAAGTCTGTGAAAGAAACGGGGATTACCATTGTGACTGTACCAGAGGGTGTCGATTTTGGTGATGGTAATATTGTTAAGTTGTTGATCGGCATTGCTGGAAAAGGTGACGAGCATTTAGAAGTTTTATCACAGATTGCTCTTGTGTGCTCGGAAGAAGAAAATATTGAAAAAATTCTGCAGGCTGAGTCTAGAGGAGCGATCCTTTCTATTTTTGAAGAGGTGAATTAAATGCTGGCTGTACATTTTGGTGCAGGAAATATTGGTCGAGGGTTCATTGGAGCTTTATTGTCTAAAGCAGGATATGAGACTGTATTTGTTGATGTAAATGGTGAACTTATTGATCAGATTAATGAAAGACGCAAGTACACTATTGAACTGGCGGGCTCAAAGGAGTCATTCGAGGTAACCAATATAGCAGGAATAAATAGCGTGACTAATCAGGAAGACGTTGTGGCTATGGTCGCGAAGGCAGACTTAATTACAACAGCTGTTGGTCCTCATATTTTACCAAAGGTTGCTCCTTTAATTGCTGAAGGGCTAAAAGAAAGAACAGAAACTGTAAATGTGATTGCATGTGAAAACATGATTGGAGGAAGTGATTTACTTAAGGAGCATGTCCTAAAGCATTTGGATGAAGAATTTGAATCACGTGTGGTTAAATTGACAGGATTTCCCAATGCAGCAGTTGATCGCATTGTGCCTGATCAAACCCATGAGAACCCACTTAAAGTAACGGTTGAGCCTTATTTTGAGTGGGTAGTGGATTCCTCTAATTTAAAAGGGGAGAAACCGGGAATCGGTGGGATGACACTTGTAGACGACTTGACACCGTATATTGAAAGAAAGCTGTTTACTGTAAATACAGGACATGCTGCAGCCGCTTATTTAGGGAACTATTATGGACATCAAACGATCCATCAGGCGATGAGTGATAGTGGAATTCTTTCTAAAATAAAAGGGGCGCTTCACGAGTCTGGTGATGTCCTCATTAAAAAATACGGTTTTACAAAGGAAACTCATGGAAAGTATATTGAAACGATTTTATCAAGATTTGCAAACCCTGATCTGTCAGACGAAGTAACTCGTGTTGGTCGGGCGCCGATTCGCAAGCTTGGACCAAAAGATCGCTTAGTTCGTCCCGCAGTTGAATATATAGAATGGAATAAGGAGATACCTATTCATTTGGTTGAGGTGATTGCAGCTGTGTTGGTATATGAACAAGATCAGGATCCCGAAGCTGTGGAACTTCAATCACTGATAAAAGAACAAGGCTATAAAGAGGCATTACAAGAAGTAGCTCAACTAAGTGAGGATCACCCTTTGCTTGAGGCTGTAGAAAAACAATTTTAAATGTTGTAACTTCCTGAAAAATCCTCCCCTATATTTAATTATAGAGGAGGATTTTTTTCAGGTTAGAAACCGTAAACTACATTTGAGACGAAAACATTCCTAATTGCTGATCCAATCATCGCGGTGAATGGCATTTGCCCTTTCTATCCGAGCAGGAAATTACTTTGTTGCTTTTTATGGTATTCCTTGAGGATTTTCATGATTTCTTCATGGTGGTCATCGATAAAGATAAGTCCGTAATGTTGTGTGCTGCCTACTGGTTTTGTCCAAACGACATCTGAAATAAAGTGAAGAGAGTGATTGAGTATCGTTGTCTCAACAAAGAGCTGTACCTTTTGTTTTGCTGGAAGTTTTAAGTTGATAGCTAACCGCAGACCGCCTGGACTCATATTAATAATGTGTCCGTGACCTTGAGTAGTATCAACAGCGTGATCGTCGATTTTTATAATTTTAAAGCTGGCTGGTAAGGGATCTTTAAATTTGTATCGTAATGTTTCATGACGTTTATAGCGCATAAGATCATCCTTTCTCATACAAAATCATATGCGTGTGGGTTAGGCTATAATAAAGTATAACATCTACCCAGATTATTCCCATAAATCAAATCTGAGGAATAGGAGTCACTTTCCTTGGTTTTGAAAATTCTGTATAATGGAATAGTACTTTTAATAGCCTACATAAGGGAATGAAAATTCGTTAGAAAAAGGATGGTTGAGATGGCGACTTATGAACCGACATGGGATTTAGATACAATTTTCAGTGGAGGAAGCAACTCAGGTGAATTGCAGGATTATATAGAAGTAACTGAAACCCTTTTAAGTGAACTTGGAAAGCTTGTTCATCAATTTTCACCACCGAAAAATCCAGAACAGACTGATAAACTGGTCGTAATTCTTGATAATCTTCAGGAAACAGCTATGCATTTGAGTGAGTTTGGAGCGTTTGTCAGCTGTCTTTCTGCTCAAAATATTGAGGATAAAGCTGCAGGTACTTTAGTAACGAAGAGGAGCGAGCTTGAGGCTCAGTATGGAAATGTAATGACGGAACTCGATCAAAAGTTTATCCAGATTGATGCCCATGTGTGGGAGGGCATACTTAAAGATTCTTCTCTTAATAATCTGGCATTTGTTTTAAGGGAACGTCGGGAAAAGGTGAAAGATAAACTAGATTTAAAACAGGAAGCATTGATTAATGATTTGGCAGTAGATGGGTACCATGCGTGGGGGCAAATGTATGATACGGTTGTTGGTAAAGTGAAAATTGAAATGAATGGAGAAGCGTTATCAGTTGGACAGGCGGCTAATAAGTTGAGTACTTCAGATCGAGGGAAACGAAAAGAAGTTTTTGATAAATTACAACAGGCATGGGGCGAACAGTCTGATTTGTTTTCAGAAACGCTTAATCATCTGTCCGGATTTAGACTACAAACATACAAGCATCGTGGATGGGATGATGTGCTGAAAGAACCGCTTGAATATAATCGGATGAGCGAGAAGACTTTGACAGCCATGTGGGAGACGATTTCGAAATATAAAGGACATTACCAGAAGTTTTTACAACGGAAAGCGGATTTGTTAGGGCTTGAGCAATTGAGTATGTATGATGTCGGGGCGCCAATTGGTGAGAGTGAGCAGAAGATGGATTATAATGAGGGAGCACAGTTTATCATTGAACAATTTGAAAAGTTCAGTCCGAATCTAGCTGAATTTACTAGAATGGCATTTGAGAAACAGTGGATTGAAGCAGAGGATCGACCTGGAAAGCGTCCAGGAGGGTTTTGCACGAGCTTTCCTCATAGCGAACAGACAAGGATTTTCATGACCTATTCAGGCTCTCCTTCTAATGTTGCGACACTAGCACATGAGCTTGGCCATGCATATCATCAGCATGTCATGAATGAATTGCCGATCATGAACCAAGGATATGCTATGAACGTCGCTGAAACAGCATCGACGTTTGCTGAAATGATAGTAGCAGATGCCGCTGTGAAAAACGCCTCGAACGAAACAGAAAAAATAGCACTGCTTGAGGATAAGGTACAGCGTGGGGTGGCCTTTTTCATGAACATTCATTCGCGTTTTCTGTTCGAAACGAGATTTTATGAAGAACGTAAACAAGGCACAGTCTCAACCGAGCGTTTAAACGAAATGATGGTAGAGGCTCAAAGAGAGGCTTATGTAGATAGCTTAGACGAATATGATCCAACCTTCTGGGCTTCAAAGCTTCATTTTCACATTACTGATGTTCCTTTTTACAATTTTCCTTATACTTTTGGCTATTTGTTCAGCTTGGGTGTGTATGCGAAAGCCCTCGAAGAAGGCAGCTACTTTGAGGATAAATATATCGCTTTACTACAAGATACGGGACGCATGACAGTGGAAGATCTAGCGAAGAAGCATTTGAATGTGAATCTTGAAGGGGCAGAGTTTTGGGAGTATGCACTGAATCTATGCATCGCTGATGTTGAGGAATTTTTAGAGCTTACATCTTAAAAAATAGGGTAGGATTTCTGAAAAAGGAGGAGTCAGTATGGAACAACGGATACCTGAAGAGGAAAAGCAAACGAGAGTAAATGCGTTAGATGGTTGGAAGCTTGATGGCAAGTTTATTGTAAAGCGTTATCGATTTGAAGATTTCCTTACTGGGATTCAGTTTGTTAACAACGTAGCTGAATATGCAGAGGATATCCAACATCATCCATTTATCAGCATTGACTACAAGATGGTTACGATTAAATTGACTTCATGGCAAGCGAAAGGGCTAATCGATCTTGATCTCACCTGTGCAGATAAATATGATGACCTTTATAAACAGATAACAGAATAGGAGCTTAGCTTAATGCGTGTGTTTTTAATCACTTGGTCAGTTGCTCTTGCGATAGGTGCGCTGACCTTTTTCTATCAAACTAAAATACTTACGAGTCCACCAGTGACATTGATTGAAGCAATGATTACTAGTACAGGGGCATTGCTTGCAGCGGTGTTTTTTATTTGGTCTTTAAAGGAAGCACCGGAAAAATACCGTATTATTATTTCTTGTGTAGCGATTATCTTTTTCATAGGGGTATTGTTCCTTGCAATGATGAATCGATTCATCGTAGGGAATGATGAGATTCCTATTTTATTAATGGATGGAGCATCCATTGTTGCGACGGGAGCAGTTGCTCTGTATGGCGGGCTAAAGTTATTTAATAAAAGAAGCGAGGAGTAGGGGAGCCACTGAAAAACTGCAATGTTTTTCAGTGGCAAGATAGGATATTTGTGTATTTAGGAGAGCTTTTGCGTATTTAACTTGTTTTATGCACGATTTAAAGCCATATTACAAATTTTTAGATCTGATATCCTTCCATTTAATGCTCCGTTAGGGATGCTTTGCAAAGCTGGCTAATAAGCTGTTTCTGAAAGAGGCATATGCTGAACTTTTTGAAAGTAGATTGCTGAAGAAAAGCCGCTTATCCTTTGGGATAGGCGGCTTATTCCAGTTAAGTTAGAATCTATCCTGATTTGGGTAAATAGAATCGCTTTGGATTTGGACAGAATAAATTGGATTTTTGGTAGAATCTCGTAAGTTAGGACAGAATAAACTGAACTTTAGTCAGAATCATCAGTTGTCTGGGCAGAATTCTCAATCATGTTACTCACTTCATACTGTAATGCTACTGGTTTAATGCCTGAACATGCTCAAATGTAAATAAACTCGTGTCGTTTTCGGGTGGAGCCAGACATTCTATTACTTCTTCTGTAAAAGGATGAGAAAAGCTCAGCTTTGCTGCATGAAGGGCTTGCTTGCCGAATCCAGCAGGCTTGCCTCCATATAATTCATCCCCGAGCAAAGGATGGCCGATGTAGCTTAAATGAACACGGATTTGATGTGTCCGCCCAGTACTGAGCTTTAATTTAACAAGGGAGGCTTTTTGCTGAGCATCATACTTAATTAGTTCATAACGGGTTTCGGCATCCTGACCTCCCGACGATACCCTTCTGCGTGCCGGATGATGGCGGTCTTTGCCAATCGGATGGTTAATCACACCGTTGTTTGGTTTAATTTTACCGTGAGCCCAGGCTAAATACGTCCTACTGATCCCCCTTTTCTTCAATAGCTCACCGAGCATAGCAATCGCAAGGTCATGCTTAGCGAATAAAATAGCTCCGGATGTATCACGGTCCAATCTATGCACATATTTTGGCTTCGCTTCAATTCCACTTGCCTGAAAGTAAAAAGCTACTGCATTGACAAGCGTGTTCGTTTGATCAGGGTTGTTTGGGTGTGTATCCATTCCGCCCGGTTTGTTGACGACAAGTAAATGATCGTCCTCATATAACACGTTAATCTCAAAGTAAGTAGGAATTACTTCTAACGGCTGAGGTTCAAACAGTTTAATTCGAAGCGCATCTCCTGCATAAACCTGTGTCTGCTTCCAATGCTTTGATTCATTATTTAAGGTTACGCTGCGTTCGGTTCGATATTTATGAAGGAGCTTCCTGGGCACTTTCCACTCCTTTTTCAAAATCCTTTCAATGGTGAAGGTATCCCATTTTTTCGGGATTGTAACCTCAAGCCACTCTCCTTGGCGTTTCGTTTTCATTGATTTCACCTTTTTCTTTTAGAGGTTGTTCAAAAAGTCGTTGGCTTGCTTTTGAAGAGCGTGTGCCCCTGCGTCTACAAGCCTATTCAAAGAAGGAAATTCAGCGAAGAAGGATATTCTCTGAAGTTGCCTCGCTACTTACGTATCATGAAGCAGCAGTGGAACTTCTAACTAAAACCGTGTTAGAAGTCACATGTCCTATGCAAGTCCGTTCCTTGGAAATGAAGGAGACTTTTCCTTCGTGCGATACCAATTCGGGGAAGATTTCCTTGGTGCTCAGGAACTACGCCACCTCGACCTTCTTGCGACGCGCAAGGAACGTGCTAGTGTCAACGTTGCTCGCGTGTCTTGGCAACTTTTTGAACACTCACTTTAAAAACAGTTGCTTTCTATTGTACTGTGAAAATAGCCGTTAAGAAAGGGAATATTCGATAATCTTCTGTTCTCCATGTGTACAACAATTGAAATAAGTGCATAATAGGTATCGACAAATCTCTTGATGTGTTATAATAGACAGGTTGAATAATTTGTGATTTGAAAGAGGTGTGTGCTTCATGCAACACAGAAATGATATTCGTAATATTGCGATCATCGCACACGTTGACCACGGAAAAACAACGCTTGTGGATCAGATGCTCCGCTATTCTGGTACATTCCGTGAGAATGAACACGTGGATGACCGTGCTATGGACTCTAATGATTTGGAAAAAGAACGCGGGATTACAATCTTAGCGAAAAATACCGCGATCAATTATAATGATGCACGAATTAACATTCTTGATACACCAGGTCACGCCGACTTTGGTGGAGAAGTTGAACGTATTTTGAAAATGGTAGACGGTGTATTATTAGTCGTTGATGCCTATGAAGGCTGTATGCCACAGACTCGTTTTGTTCTGAAAAAAGCGTTGGAACAGAAATTAACACCAGTCGTCGTTTTGAACAAAATTGACCGTCCTAACGCTCGTCCTAATGAGGTCATTGATGAAGTGCTTGATTTATTTATCGAGCTTGGTGCCGATGATGAGCAACTTGAATTCCCAGTTGTTTATGCGTCAGCATTGAATGGGACGTCTGGAGATGAGGCTGAAGATCAGAACGAGACCATGGATCCGATCTTTAAGCTGATTATGAATAATATCCCTGCACCGGTCGATTCACAGGACGATCCGCTGCAATTCCAAGTGACGCTCCTTGATTATAATGATTACCTTGGACGTATTGGAGTTGGACGTGTGTTCCGTGGAAGTATTAAAGTCGGACAACAAGTCTCACTTATGAAGAAAGACGGTTCAGTGAAAAACTTCCGCGTGTCTAAGCTGTTTGGCTTCATCGGTCTGAAGCGTATCGAGATTGAAGAAGCGAAGTCTGGGGACATTATTGCTCTTGCAGGTATGGAGGACATTAACGTTGGCGAAACGGTATGTCCAACAACTCACCAAGAAGCAATGGAAATTCCACGTATTGATGAGCCGACCCTTCAAATGACGTTCTTGGTGAACAACAGCCCATTTGCAGGGCGCGAAGGGAAGTATGTGACTTCTCGCCAAATCGAAGAGCGTTTGTTGACTCAACTGGAAACAGACGTAAGTTTACGTGTTGAACCGACAGACTCCCCTGATGCCTTTACTGTATCAGGTCGTGGGGAATTGCACCTATCTATTCTTGTGGAAAATATGCGTCGTGAAGGTTTTGAACTTCAGCTGTCTAAGCCGAAAGTTATTTTGAAAGAAATTGATGGGGTAACTTGTGAGCCGATGGAACGTGTTCAAATTGATACACCAGAAGATTATCAAGGTGCTGTTATGGAGTCAATTGGAATCCGTAAAGGTGAAATGCAAGATATGGTCAATGATGGAAATGGTCAGGTCCGCCTTGAGTTTCTCGTTCCATCCCGTGGCCTCATCGGTTATTCTACTGAATTTATGACGCAAACTCGTGGGTATGGAATTCTAAACCATACGTTCGATGGTTATGCTCCACTAAATAAGGGGCAGGTAGGAGGTCGTCGTCAGGGAGTACTTGTTTCTCTTGATAAAGGGAAATCTTCCACTTATGGAATTATGAACCTCGAGGATCGCGGTACGATTTTCGTAGAGCCTGGTACAGAGGTTTATGAAGGAATGATCGTTGGCGAACACAACCGTGAAAATGATCTTACTGTAAACATTACGAAAGAGAAGCACTTGACTAACGTGCGTTCTGCTACGAAAGATACAACAAGCACCATTAAAAAGACGCGTCAGTTAACGCTTGAAGAAGCCATTGAGTACTTGGATGATGATGAGTATTGTGAGGTTACACCTGAAGCGGTACGACTTCGTAAGAAATATCTTAATAAAAACGAACGTGAGAAAATGGCGAAGAAGAAAAAGCTGCAGAATGCTGAAATCTAATTATTAAAAAAAGTCTGATCCATTGCGGATCAGACTTTTTTTGCCCCCAAAAACTATTCGCTTACTTGGATGGTTTCTTCGTGATGACCATGAATTTCTTGATCAGGCTTCTCATAATGAATATTCACCGTGTATCCCCTGCTGAAGGGAAAGTATAGTCTGCCGTGTATTCACCAGGATTCGTTTCCTTAGCCGATATGAATTCATGCTTGTGGAGTTGGGCTGAACTGATTTCAAACTTTACCATAGCCCCTTTAAAAGGCTTCTCTTTATGGTTAATATGTGCGGCAAGAGTGGAGCCTTCAGCTGCTTTGAATTCTTGATCTTTCATAAAGTGAACCATGAACGTGCTATGCCCGTGGCTATCTTGTTCAGAAGCGTGATCATCTTTTTCGTGATCGTGACCACTTTCTTCCTGAGCTGTTTCGTCGCCTCTCACTTTCACTTCAACTTGAGGCATGACATGCATGCTTCTTGCTTGCGTATGAGCAATTACTTGATAGGTACCTGGCTTATTAAATGAATAGGCAGCTTTATACACGCCATCTTCTGCATGTTCGGCTTTAATCGTATCTGATTTTTCTTGTCCAGCTTGATTATGCCATATTTCAAATTCCACTGAATCGGCGTCGGTCACTTTTTCTTCGCCTTGTGTAACGACGGCTTTAATTACAGTTTCTTCTTTAACCGGCAGAGGTTCTTTTTCAAATTTCACTTCAACCTCAGTCATCACAGGTTCCTTATTTTCACTAGCGTTGCTTTCTTCACTTTCACTAGAGGATCCACATGCTGCAAGGATAATAATTAGAGCAGAAAACATTAGGAATGATACGATTTTTTTCATAAATAAAATCTCCCTTTCCAAATTAACCATCTTAATCATAACATGTTCAATCGTCATGTTATATGACATGGCTGCCTATGGTTGTGGCAATGCTGTGACATTCCTATTTTTCTATAAAGCCATCGTTTTAAGGAAAAGGATGGATCACACTCAAGAGTAAAAAAACTGACCCTTAGGATCAGTTTTTTTGGTAATCGTCCCATATATAGTTATAAAAAGATTCTGTTGTGATCCACTTTAATGCTTCCGGGTCATTCGCCTGGATCCCCTCGTCGAGCATTTCGAGCATTCGAGCAGTTTGTGAAATGTGAGCACGCATAGCATTCAGCTTCTGTTCCTGAACTTTTGTTATGTTATGAACGACGTCTGGCTTACCCAGTTCTTCTTCTGTATTATTTGCAAAAGCCACAGCGTGAAATTTTGGCCGTCTGGCAGGCTCGATTCGTTCTAAAGCACGGACGACAGCTCTTGCCGTTGCTTCATGATCAGGGTGAACGGCATAGTCGGGATAAAAACTGATCACTAAGGATGGATCGAGTTCCACAATCAAATCACTGACAAGCTGGGTCATTTTGTCATTGTCTTCAAATTCTAATGTTTTATCGCGTAATCCCACCATCCTAAGATCAGTAATCCCCATAGCCTCAGCCGCTTTTTGCAGCTCAACACGTCGAATGTTTGGTAGTGTTTCGCGGGTAGCAAAAGCAGGCATGCCAAGGTTTCTGCCCATCTCACCAAGAGTTAGACAGGCATAGGTAAGCGGGGTGCCTTGATTTATATAGGAAGCAATGGTGCCTGAAACACCAAATGCTTCATCATCAGGATGTGGAAAAATGACGAGCACGTGGTTTTCCTTTTCGATCATGAGTGAATCACTCCTTAACTAGTCATCTATTCTACATTATTACTTAGATCACCTTGTTTTTAAAGCTATTTGTTTATTGAGAGGCAACAGTTATGTTTACCTATTTTTGCAGAAAGGAACATAGTGAAATAAAGATCTATAAATGTGTGTTCAAAAAGTTGACGAATGAGAGACAAGAAGTTCGAGGCGCGAACGTTTTGAGGACCACAGCGTATACCTTTCCTACGTGAGGACCGGAAAAACTGAGCAACAAAGAAATTCGCCGTTTATCATTTTGTGACTTTTTGAACATCCTCTATAAATGAAGGGAGTTATTATAATATGGAACAAAGAGTTCAACATCTTGTCAATTGGCTTCAAACAAAGGTTAAAGAAGCAGGAGCGAAAGGAGCTCTCGTTGGAGTAAGTGGCGGCATCGATTCTGCAGTCGTTGCTAATTTAATTAAACGTGCGTTTCCAGACCAATCACTTGGAGTGATTCTACCGATTAATCAGCGGGTGGAAGATCAAACGGATGCTGTAGCCACTGTGGAGCAAGCTGATCTTGATTATGTAGGTATAGAACTAACCGATGCTTATAAAGAAACCTATTCATCTATACAAAAAAAGCTAGTGGAGAAAGGGGATTGGAAAGAAGAAAAATCCCAATTAGGAGGTGCAAACCTTCAAGCACGAATGCGGATGAGTACACTGTACGCTGTTGCTAACAATTATGGTTACTTAGTAATAGGAACAGACAATGCCGCTGAAGATTTTACCGGTTATTTCACAAAATTTGGAGACGGTGGAGTAGATCTTGTTCCCCTTATTCATATGAGAAAAGAAGAGGTGCGGGAAATGGCCGCGTACTTACATGTGCCAGACTCTGTGATTAGGAAAAAACCAAGCGCTGAACTTTGGGAAGGCCAGTCTGATGAAGAAGAGATGGGCATTTCCTATCAAACGATTGATGCCTACCTGCGAGGAGAAGATATTCCTCCCGAAGATGAACAGCGTCTCGGCGAGATTCATGAACGGACAGAACACAAAAGGCAAGTTCCAGCCGGGCCTCCTAAATATGAAAAAAAGTGAGGAGATAGTATGTCGCAACAAACCGCACTGTTGATTATTGATATGATTAATAAAATGGATTTCGATGGAGGAGAGAACCTTCTTGAAAATACAAAAGCCATAACGGCTAATCTGCAAAAGTTGAAGTCTGTGGTCAAACAAAAAGAGATGCCTGTTATTTATGTCAATGATAATTTCGGTTTATGGCAGGATAACAAGACAGAGCTAATCAAAGAGTGTAAGAAGGGCCTGGGGGAGCCTGTAATTAACGAAATACTCCCTGAAGAAGATGATTATTTTATCATTAAACCAAAGCACTCCGCGTTCTTTGGTACACAGCTTGGCATCCTTTTAGAGCAGTTGAGGGTGTCCAATCTGATCTTAACTGGGGTAGCGGGTGATATTTGTGTTTTATTCACGGCCAATGATGCTTATATGCGTGGATTTGATCTATGGGTGCCAAGGGATTGTGTGG
Organism: Halobacillus shinanisalinarum; assembly: GCF_022919835.1. NCBI lineage: Bacteria > Bacillati > Bacillota > Bacilli > Caryophanales > Bacillaceae > Halobacillus > Halobacillus shinanisalinarum. The sequence goes on from NZ_CP095074.1 coordinate 3,897,095, forward strand.
CCTCAGAACAGAGAGAAGATAATCAGAACGCATTAAAGATTATAGAGCGATCACTTTCCGCAAAGACCATCAAGAGTTACGATGCCAATTTTGATACCGTTTTTAAAGATTGACTTTTTTCAAAAAGTTGACTATCCTATAGGAAGAGAACGAATGTGTTCTACCATTTAAATTCCTTTCTTAGAGGAGAATGAATTATGAGTGTGGTTGTTCTTAACTAATCCCATTAATTGGATACGTTCTGAAGAAATGTGAAAAAGACGTGCTTTGAGGCAGGTCAGATTTGTGTTTCCATTTTTTTAGAAACAGTTAAGAACAAGCATAATCATAGCAGAAATGAAAGAAGTATCTAAGGCTATGGCTTTCTTAAGTCATAGCTTTTTTATGTCTTTCTAAATGGTGGAGCACATGAATGAACGCATCTGTGCGTTTTCGTTCTCCTTACAATCCATACATGAGCTGCGATGAGCTTTGTGCTTATCGTGGCTTTTTTTATGGATTTATAAAAAATAGGAGGCATCTACTTTGAATACTAAATCATATCAGAGTTTAGAGTTTAAGGAAATTTTAGAAGAAACAGCTGGTTATGCACTAACGAACGAAGGCAGGGAGGAAATTTTAGCCATTGTCCCGTCACGAAGTAAAAGGTTGATTAGCCATTTGCATCTTGAAATTGAAGAGGCAAAAGTGATTTTGGCTGGCAGCGGGAATGTTCCTATTCATTCATTAAGTGATGTCACTTATATGATCGAACAAGCGAAGAAGGGTATGTTTATTCGAGCTGATCAGTTCGCTCGCCTCGTATCGTTTCTCAATCATTGTACAAAATTGAAGCGGTTTATGAATGGGAAGGAAATGATCGCACCTACCATTAGCTTATACGCCTGGTCGATTGCCGATTTAACGTTACTTGAGGAGGAGATTCATCGCATAATCCGTCATGGCCAGGTGGATGATTACGCCTCTAGCCATCTTGCTAAAATTAGAAAACAGAAAACAGCCAAATATACGAAGCTAAAAGAGAAAATTGACCAAATGACTAAATCTGCTAAATACAAGCCGCTTATGCAAGAAAAAATGGTCGTTGAAAAGGGTGGTAGATATACGCTTCCTATTAAAAGGGAGAGTCGGAACAAAGTAAAGGGGACGGTCATTGACGAGTCCTCTTCAGGGGCAACTATCTTCATTGAGCCAGATGAGATCACTGTTCAGCAAGAAGAACTTCAGATGCTGAAGCTAAGTGAAGAACAGGAGGTCGAGCAAATCCTTTACGTACTCACAAACGAAGTGGTTGCTTATGAACAAGAGTTATCAGTGGCGATTGATACCATGCATAAATATGATGTTATTTTTGCAAAAGCAAAATATAGTAAACAGGTTAACGGGAATTCTGTCGTTTTAAATGATGAGAGTGTGATAGATTTAAAGGCAGCCAGGCACCCTCTATTAGGAGAACAGGCTATTCCGTTAACGATCACTTTGGATGGTGAGATTCAAAGCCTGTTGATTACTGGTCCGAATACCGGCGGGAAAACAGTTACACTTAAAACAGTGGGTCTGCTGTCGTTAATGGCACAATCGGGTTTGCACATCCCCGCAGCTAAAGGGAGCTCACTTCCCCTTTTTCAACACATTCTCGTTGATATCGGCGACGGCCAGAACATTCAGGAAAATTTAAGCACGTTTAGCTCACGACTTGTGAATATCATAGAAGTGATCAAGCAGGCCAATGATCACACCCTTGTGCTGCTAGATGAGTTGGGATCTGGAACCGACCCCGGAGAAGGGATGGGCTTGGCTACCGCTATCCTGGATCAACTGGCAGATAAAGGTTCAACCATCTTAGCTACAACACACTACAGTGAAATGAAGGAGTATGCCAACACGAAGCAAGGATTCTTAAATGCAGCGATGGAATTTGATGTTGGAACTTTAAAACCAACTTATAAACTCACTTTAGGTGCAAGTGGGAAAAGCCAGGCATTTGATATTGCCCTTAAGCTAGGACTCCACCCTCAGATTATTGAGAAAGCTTACGCGATTACCTATAAAAAAGCTACCCATTTTCACGTGGATGAGGCAAAGCTTGGGAAGATGGAGTACATGCAGCAAATTGCTGTCAATCGATATGGTCAGCGTCAGGCAAAGTCACAAGAAAAGAATGACGACAAAGCCAGTCAATTTCAAATGGGTGACAATGTAACTGTGCAAGCGACGGGAGAAACAGCGATTGTTTACAAAGGACCAGATAAAAAGGGGAACTATATTGTCCAAATTAAAGGGGAGAAGCAAACGATTAACCATAAGCGGCTAAAGCTGCACATTCCGGCCAGTGAACTTTACCCAGATGACTATGACTTTGATATTATTTTTAAATCAAAGGAATACCGGAAAATCAAACATCAAATGGGAAGAAAGCATATAGAAGGATTAAGCTTAGATGAAGAGGAATAAACAGTTTTCTCGTTATACCCCTGCATGCATGCTATGATTGAAGTAACCATATCAATGAGGTGATAATATGAGCAAGCGAATCAAGTGGTTTGTGATTGCAGGAATCCTAGTCATTGCCGGCGTGCTCGTTATTCCAGAAGCTTATTCGTACTTGACAAAACGAAATTATGAAAGTGAAATGGTCTCAGCAGAGGATATACCAGATGATTATAAAGTAGCGACCTTTGCCGGCGGTTGTTTCTGGTGTATGGAGCCGCCTTTTGAAAGGCTTAAAGGTGTAAAAGAAGTAGTTTCCGGTTACACAGGAGGAGAGACGGAAAGTCCTACTTATGAGGAAGTATCGGCTGGCGGGACAGGGCATATTGAAGCTGTCCAAGTTTACTTTGACCCAGATGTGATTACGTATGAACAGGTGTTGGATGTATTTTGGAGGCAGATTAATCCTACTGATGATGGAGGCCAGTTTGTTGACCGAGGCTATCAATATACGACTGCGATTTTTTACAACTCTGAAAAGCAGCAAAAGCTAGCAAAGCAGTCTAAACAACAGATGGCTGATTCAGGACGTTTTGAAGGAGAAATCGTTACACCTATCAGCCCTGCAGAAGAATTTTATCGGGCAGAGGAATATCACCAGGATTATTATAAGAAAAATGAGTTAAGGTATAAATTTTACCGTGGGAATTCCGGACGTGATGATTATTTAGAAGAGACGTGGGGAGAAGATCGTATGTTAGATCTACCGAAAAAAGAATCACAATAAGAAAACCCGCTGTCTGGAACTACCAGATAGCGGGTTTTACTATGTTAATGTTTCCTCTTAATACTGTTCCGTTTCAGCAGCAGGTTCACTCATTGTCGGTTTGGATTGAAGATCAGTATAACCAACGAACCCGAATGAAAAAACAATGAGGAGCAAGATTGCAAATAGTACTTTTCTCATTAAAGAGCCCTCCAAGGAATAATGTGTTCTATACTCTATAGACGTATGACCTGTAAGAGATCCCTACAATGAATGGTAAAAATATTGCAATGGGTCGAAATCCACCGTACTCTATCAATTTTTTCAAAAAAGGGATCGGATGTTGTCTAATCGCTAGAATTTTCCTTTTTTATTTTACTTGCTATCTAGGACGATTGCAATACGTTTTTGAGTAAATCTATTAGAAAAAATTGTCCCATTAGGAAACAAGCTTTAGACCCACAACTCCAGCGATAATACAACTGATGAAAAAGAGTCGTTGTACGCTTGCTTTTTCCTTAAATAATAGAATACCGAGCAGCACTGTTCCGACAGACCCTATTCCTGTCCAGATTCCATATGCCGTGCCAATAGGCAATTCTTTAAGAGATAAGGATAGGAAATATAAACTTAATCCACCTGAAACAATGGCCAGCAAAGTCGGGATTCGTTTTCGAAATCCATCTGAAAGCTTGAGGAATAACATACCGAACATTTCACCTGTGCCAGCAAGAAGTAAAAAGATCCAAGACATTATAACCCCTCCTCAGTAAGATTTTCCACCTTTGGCGTATCCGACATTTTCAATCCGATAATCCCAAAGATTAAAACGGCAATAAAAAAGACCTTTCCGGCGCTTTTGATATCGCCAAGAAATGCCATTCCGATTACGGCTGTACCAGCTGCGCCAATTCCTGTGAAGATAGCGTATCCTGTGCCGATGTCGATCATTTTTAATGCTTTTGTAAATAAAAAGAAGCTAATGAATATTGATAATAGTGTAAGACCAGTAATAACAGGTCTTGTAAAGCCTTCTGACATTTTCAGCCCAACGGCCCAGCCAATTTCGAACAGGGCCCCTATGAATAAATAGATCCAGGCCATAGTTAATCCTCCTCGCTTGATTTTTGTACCCCAAGCCAAAAGATTTTAAAGCTGGCTTGCTCTCGCTTAGCCAGTGTATCTTTATCGTAAAAGTTTTCTTCCAAAAATAGTCCGTCGATCAGCGTGTAGAAGGCGGATAGTGTTTCATCAATAGGAAGATGACGCAACGTGCCTTCCTCCATTCCCTGCTTGAAAATAGGACGGATAATATCATTCGCCTGCTCTTCTACTTGAAGAAATACTTGTTTAATTTCATCAGAGAAGTCTTCAGGCGGAAAGAAAGTAAAACGCTTAAAAAACGTGCCTTCGGTTGAGTTTGCCATGTGGTCAACATAGAAATGATAAACTTTCTCAAGTCGCTGCTTAATGGGTTGATCCCCTGTTTGTCTGTTGAAGTCTTTGAAGTGCTCGGATTCTTTCACAGCTACTTCCTTTAATACTTCAAGAAAAATTTCTTCCTTACTGGAAAAGTGATTGTAAAGAGAAGGTTTCTTGATTCCTACTTTGGAAGCAATATTTGTAAGACTCGTATTTTCATAGCCATGATAAGCAAAACACTCAAGACTGACATCTATAATTTTTTGTTTAGACATTTTGTATTCCTCACTAACTAACGGTCGGTAGTTTAATGTTATCATCGATTTTTTTGTTTGTCTAGAGGGGAAGATTGCTTTTTACAATTTTCGACACGTTTATCCATAAAGGAGGGGGGTATGTAAAACATAGGAGGTAATTTTTTGAACGTTCATACAATTTCGGTAGAAGGGGACATATCCATGAATAAATACAAGCTAGACCGTTATGATGGTTCATATGCAATATTGGTCCAGGAGGATGCAGAGAGAAGTGAGTTTCTAGTACTGAAAGAACGATTAATTGCATTCGCGAAAGCAGGGGATACCTTGGCAATTGACTTCGACAGTATTGGAAATTTAAAACAGGTGCAAATTGTTGGGAAGAATTATGAGAAGCCTTCAAGTGAAGTGTAAAACACCGATCCATATTCGTGAGAGTATGGATCGGTGTTTGTATTATAGAGCATTCATTTATATCTGTAAGTTCAGCAATTGGAGCTCTCTTTTGAGAAATAATTAAAAAATCCGCGGAGTCAGTCTTCGCTGATTTTTGATTTTACATGATCTCCATTTTTAATTCATGTTCTTTAATATAAGCTTTCGGAAGCATAATCGATTTAAAATCGAAAGGGACGACTTCTGCGTCCTGCTTCACTCGATTAGGAAGATCTGGATTTTGTAAAGCACTTGTAGCTAGACTAATTAAATCTGCTTGATCTTCCTGCAATAAGGAGTTTGCTATAGCTGGATCCTGTAATTGACCATTTGCCATGATTGGCAATCTACTGTATTGTTTAGCTGCTGCAGCGATGGATTTACTTCCTTCTCCAAAGCTTGGCTTAGTTCCGTCAGCATCAGTAACATGAATATAATCAAGCGGGGTACTATCCAGACTCGAAAATATTGTCTTGGCATCACTTTCTCCAAGAGCCCAGCGATGTTCGCCATCTGAGACCTTCCCTTGTGATATTCGGATGCCAACAATAAATTCTCTTCCGACTGCTTTTCTAACTTCAATAATGATCTCTGTTAGAAAGCGTACTCGATTTCCTGTAGCCCCTCCGTATTGATCTTCACGCAGGTTCATATAATCGGTAAGAAATTCATCTAGCAAGTAACCGTTCGCCCCGTGGATCTCTACGCCATCAAAGCCTGCTTCCCTAGCATTGATAGCAGCCGTAACAAACCCTTGTTTCACTTGTTCCATGTTCGCGTGGGTCATTTCAATAGGAGTCGGATAGGGGCCTTCCCCGCCGTAGAGGGGAACCATATCACCCTGTGGAGGTACGGCAGATGGAGCGATGGTATCGTTCGCATGAATGTTGCCTTGAGATTGGGAGCCGGCATGCATAAGCTGTGCTATAAAAGCAGCCCCATGTTTGTGTACGCCTTCTACGATCGGCTTCCAAGATTTCATTTGGTTAACGTTCGCGAGACCAGGTTGGTTGTGATACCCTTGTGAATATTCTTCATCCGGGTAAACCCCTTCTGTAATGATTGTCCCAAAGCCGCCCTTCGCATAGCGTTCATAATAGGCTTTCATTGTTTCATTGGCTATTCCGTTATTTTCAGCACTAATTCTCGTCATAGGTGCAACTACATATCGATTGTTAAGCTGTAATTGGTTGACCGCTAATTTTTCAAATAGCGCTTTATATTCTTCCTTCATTACATTCATCTCCTTTTCCACATTAATCTTAATTTATCCCGAAATCGAGACAGTTAAACTACTTTAGGGAAAAGCAGACAGAAAAAGACCGCCACGATTGAAGTGACGGCCTAGGATTATTCTATAGAGTTGGTTATTTCCATGGTTTGTTTCAATCGTTCTTCCTTTTTCGCTTCCGATGAATATTCGAGTTGATAGATGACATCTTTATCTCCATTATACCATTCTACGAAAACGTGATCTTCTCGTTCTTGAACCCCTGCTAGGATTCCTGAATCAAGAGGGATTTGTAATTCAGATTCCTCTAAGTCGTTACCAGGGTTAAAAATTGTCCGAACGAGAGCCTTATTCGTAGTTTCTGATTGATATATAACTTCAACTTCGTCCCCTTCAACAACAGCTTCTAGTGATTGCAATTCAAAAGGCAGTTCTTGCGGCAACCCTAATTTTTGTTGTTTTTCTTGTGGCAAAGCTTCAATTGGAGTTGCGAAGGCTTCAGGATAGAGTTCTTTCAAATGACTTAGAGAAAGATCAGGTCCAGATGAACAGCCTACTAATAGAACAAAGGAAATAATCATGACAGATAATCTTTTGATGACTTTCACATTCATGCCCCCCTACATTAAGCAACATCACACACCTAGAATATATTTTAGCACAAATGTTTAAACATAAAAAAACCTCTAGAATCGCGATTATTTAGAATTAATGACGTTCATGTGAAACCAAGGCAGGGGGCAGATCGTTATATGATTAAGGCGGTATAGGTGGCAAGACTTCAAACCCATAGAAAACTAACTAAAGAAGGGTTTGAAAATGGAAGACATGGGTCAGTATTTTATAATTTATCTATTAAAAAGGGGTGTATCCTAATGAGTGATTTTGTAATTCGCACGTTTCAGGAGAATGACTTTGATGTGATCAAGTCTTTACTTGAACAAGAAGGATGGGACAATCTAGCTGGACACAGTCAAGAAACGATCCAAGCTTTACTTAATTCAGATCTTGCGTTAGTAGCTTTAGATGGAAACGATGTAATTGGATATCTGCGAGGGCTGACTGACGGTGCGATTACATTATATATTTGTGAGGTCCTAGTTATGGAAAATTATCGCAAGCTAGGAATTGGACAACAATTAATCAATTTGGCACATGAATGTTACCCAAGTACAAGAATTGAGATGCTTGCTACGAGCACTTCTCAAGAATATTATGTCAATCGCGGTTTCCGCCCTTTTTATGGCCTTAGAAAATCAGCAGAGGAAAGCGTATAATCAAAAGTTACAAAAAATCCCCACCTCAGGTCATCCAGAATCTGGATGACCTGAGGTGGGGATAAATGGTTGTTGGGCGAGTTTTCTAAGCATGTAGCTTGTTAGAAAAGGAATGGTTTGACTTTATTATCAGAATTTAATACACTGTTTGAAAGTACAAAGAGTAGAGAATGAGATTAGATGAGTTGAGGAAATTAGGGTGAGAAGAGCAGAGAGAGCTAAGGGATCGACAGGACCTGCACGATGAAGGGTTTTCGGTGGCCTAAGCCAATTTTTACAATGTTTCATCCACTAATTTTTAACCCCTCAACGTCTCATTTTCCATAAAACTTTTATGGAGAGGTGAGCACATATGAGTACGACCACAATGGAATCGTTCCTTGCAAGTGCAAAGGAATACCACACAATTCCAATTACCCAAACCTTCTATACTGACACATTAACACCGATTCACATGTTTCATGCTTTGAAAGACGAAGCGGTTTATATGCTTGAGAGCCAAGACCCTGAATCACCATGGTCTAATTACTCATTTATTGGTTTAGATCCGATGATTGAGATTCAACAAAGTGATGATCAATTTATCATCCATGATTTTCACACAGGTGAAAAAGGGAGCAGATCTTCCTTGAAGGCAGCTTTTGAAGACACTGTGGAAGCTCTTCATGTGAAACCTGCGGAAGTTCCTTTACCATTTAGGGGAGGCGCCGTCGGGTATATGGCGTATGACGCGATTTCCGATTATGAGCCGATTCCTGAAGCCATTAGCGACGATATAAGTCTCTCAAATTATCATCTGTTATTTTGTCAGACCCTCATCGCTTATCACCATAAAACAAAGGAAACGACGATCTTAACGTATGCAAGGCTTGATGATGAAACAGATGCTGCCCAGACCTTTAATTTGGCAAAAGAAAAACTGCAAAATGTTGGACAGTCATTAAAGGAAAAAAGCTTCTTACCCGATTTAATGCTGGCAGATGAAGACGAGGATGGACAGTCACCATTGATTGAATTAACAAGTAATTATGATAAACCGACCTTTAAGAAGGATGTAGAAAAAATTAAAGAGTACATTCGAGCAGGCGATATCTTTCAAGCTGTTTTATCACAACGTTTTGAGGCAATAACAAATAGAAGCGGTTTTGAACTTTATCGGGTCTTGAGAAAAGTAAACCCTTCTCCATATATGTTTTATCTACACTTTCAAGATGTTGAAGTGATTGGCAGCTCACCGGAACGCTTGTTACAAGTTCAGGCTCGTGAGCTTGAGATCCATCCGATTGCCGGCACAAGAAAACGCGGTGCTACACAAGAAGAGGATGATGCTCTTGCTGAAGAGTTGCTTGCTGATGAGAAAGAGCAAGCCGAGCACCGCATGCTGGTTGATTTAGCTAGAAACGATATCGGGCGGGTATCTGAATATGGAACCGTAAACGTCCATGATTATATGACGATCGGACGCTTCTCAAAGGTTATGCACATTATTAGTAAAGTGACAGGCCAGCTAAAAGAAGAGATTTCACCGATTGATGCCCTGATATCAGCTTTTCCAGCTGGTACGTTATCAGGAGCACCAAAGGTTCGGGCCATGCAAATCCTAAGGGAATTAGAACCAACCCCACGTCATCTTTACGGCGGGGGAATTGTGTACTTAGGATTTGACGGCAATATTGACTCGTGTATCACAATCCGAACGATGACACTCGTAAATGGGAAAGTGTATGTTCAAGCAGGTGCCGGCATTGTAGCCGATTCGGATCCAGAGGCTGAATATCAAGAAACATTGAACAAAGCAAGTGCCCTAAAAAGTACGATAGAGTTAGCCCAGCAGTTATTTGAGCAGAGTAGAGAAGGAGCTGAGACAAAATGAAACAACAATTGACCAGAATCGTAGAGGGAGATATCTTAACAGAAGAAGAAGCTTATGCAGCAATGAACCAAATCATGAAAGGGGGAGTATCAACAGGTCAACTTATGAGTATGCTTTCTGTCATGCGTCATAGAGGAGAAGCCGTTGAGGAAATGACCGGCTTCGTTCGCGCGATGCGTGCGAATATGACGAAACTTGATTTAGAGCAAACTGACATCGTTGATACGTGTGGAACAGGGGGCGATAGTAGCTCAACCTTTAATATATCCACAGCCGTTTCTATTATATTAGCCGCACTGGGTGTGAAAGTCGCTAAGCACGGCAACCGTAAAGTATCCTCAAAAAGCGGTAGTGCTGATGTGCTGGAATCCTTAGGCATACCGATTGATACGACACCAGAACAAGGGGCCAAGGCGATTTCAGAAAAAGGGATGACCTTCTTGTTCGCCCCGAACTACCATCAGGCGATGAAGCACGCCGTGCCAGCACGGCAGGAACTAGGCTTTCGCACAGTATTTAATCTACTCGGCCCGATGGCTAATCCGGCGAACGCCAAGCGTCAGCTCATTGGCATTTATGATACGGCCTACGCTGAAAAGATGGCAGAAACGCTAAACCAGCTAGGCTCTAAGCACGTGTTACTGGCTACCGGTCGAGATGGTCTGGATGAGATTACCATGACAGGTGTTACAGACCTAGTTGAGCTAAAAGACGGTGAGATTCATAGGTTTACCATTACACCCGAAGAACTTGGCTTAACGAGAGGGAAGCTTGAGGATATTCAGATTTCCAACAGTCAACAAAGTGCCGATTTAATTAAGCAAGTCATCATAGGCGACGCCAAGGAGAGTGCCATGACAATCGTAACGATGAACGCTGCAGCAGGTCTGTATGTGGCAGGAAAAGCTTCTGACTTAACGGACGGCGTAAAACATGTCCAAGACGCGATTAAGAGTGGAAGCGTGCAATCATATTTCGCATCGATTCAGGGAGAAAAGGAGAATCGTCAGTATGCTTGAAACCATTTTAGCTATCAAAAAACAAGAAATTGAAACAATATACTTGCCAGAGCAAGCGGAAGTAACCAAGCAATCATTCTATCAATCTTTGAAACAATCCCCTTATACTGCAGGATTAATTGCTGAGGTGAAGAAGGCATCCCCTTCGAAAGGAATTATTCGTGATGATTTTAATCATGTGATGGTGGGAAAACAATACGCTGATGCTGGGGTGCAGGCGATTTCTGTACTTACCGATCAGCATTTCTTCCAGGGACATCGTGATTTTTTAACTGATATTAAAAAATTTGTGGATGTACCGGTGATGAGGAAGGATTTCATTATCGATCCAGTTCAAGTGGCTGAGAGTCAGTTAATTGGTGCCGATGCCATTTTGTTAATTGGAGAAGCGATGGAAGCGAGCAAATTACATGAACTTTATTTGCAAGCATATGAAGCGGGGCTTGAAGTGCTTGTTGAAGTGCATAGTGAGGAGACGCTGGAGGGAGTGTTGAACCAGTTTACACCAGAGATTGTCGGGATTAATAATCGTAATTTGCACACTTTCGAAACATCACTTGAGCAAACGAAGCGGATGGCGGAGCTTGTTCCAAAAGAGTCGCTGCTCGTTTCTGAAAGTGGGATATTCACACACGATGATATTCAGCAGGTTGCAGGTTATGGAGCAGAGGCAGTATTAGTGGGGGAATCCCTCATGAGTCAGGACAATATTAAACAGGCTGTTGGAAAGCTGATGAATGGGGTGAATGTGTGATGTATGAACCATTAGTGAAATTGTGCGGGAATCGATCTCTTAGTGATGTTGAAAAAACGGCTTCATCGTCAGCCACTCATCTCGGATTTATTTTTGTTAATAAAACAAAGCGTTATGTGCGGCCAGAGCAGGTCGGCAGGTGGATTAGAAAGGTTCGGCCAAAGCAGAAGCTTGTCGGTGTCTTTGTCGATCCTTCTATTGACCAGCTTGATGAAGTGTTGGCGTTTGCGCCGCTTGATGTCATACAACTTCATGGCAATGAGACCGTTTCTGAAGTGTTAAAGATCAAAGAAACTTTCGGGTTGCCTGTGTGGAAGGTGATTCACCATCAAGCGAATGGTCAAGAGCAAATGGATCTTTTCCAAGGAGTAGCAGATGGCTATGTCATCGATTCAAAAGTAGACGGCGCTCATGGTGGAACGGGTGTTCAATTTGATTGGGAGGCCATCCAAAGTTACAAGCAAATGGCTAACGATCACAATGTATCTTGCTTCATTGCAGGCGGTATCAACCCTGATAATATCAAACAGTTGATGACACATGAGCCCGATGGAATCGATATATCAAGTGGAATTGAAACAAATGGACAGAAAGATATTAATAAAATTCAAGCCGTATTGAAAGAGGTGGATCACCATGTTGCAAGTTTTTCCTGACATTAAAGGTCGATTTGGAGATTTTGGAGGCAAGTATGTTCCAGAGACATTGATGGGACCTTTGCAAGAATTAGAAGAAGAGCTGACGAAAGCAATGAATGATCCCGATTTCGTGCAAGAATATCATGATGTACTAAAGGAATATGCCGGACGCCCTACTTCGTTAAGCTTTGCTGATCAAATGACAGATCATTTAGGCGGCGCTAAGATTTATTTGAAACGAGAAGATCTCAATCATACAGGTGCCCATAAAATGAACAATGCGATTGGTCAAGGACTTTTGGCTAAGAGAATGGGCAAAAAGAAAATCATTGCAGAAACAGGAGCTGGCCAGCACGGCGTCGCCTCGGCGACAGTAGCAGCTAAGTTCGGTCTCGAATGCCAGGTTTATATGGGAGAAGAGGACATTCGCCGGCAAGAGCTGAACGTATTTCGTATGAAGCTGCTCGGAGCGAAAGTGATTCCGGTTTCAAGCGGGAATGGCACATTGAAGGATGCAACGAATGAAGCGATTCGCTACTGGGTTGCGAATTGTGAGGATCATTTCTACTTAATCGGCTCTGTCGTCGGACCGCACCCTTATCCGAAAATGGTAAGGGATTTCCAGCGTGTGATTGGTGATGAATCAAAGCAGCAGTTTTTAGAAGTGGAGACGAACATGCCTGACCGTATTTACGCCTGTGTTGGAGGCGGAAGTAATGCGATGGGAATGTTCTATCCGTTTCTTGAAGATTCGCCTGAATTGATCGGTGTGGAAGCTGCGGGTAAAGGAATTGATACACCAGAACATGCGGCTACATTGACCAAAGGGAACCCTGGTGTAATTCACGGTTCACTAACGTATTTAATGCAGGATAAAAATGGACAAATTACCGAACCTTATTCCATCTCAGCAGGTCTTGACTATCCAGGAATTGGACCTGAACACGCCCATCTTTTTCAGACGAAACGGGTAAGGTATGAATCGATTACCGACCAGGAAGCACTAGATGCCCTGAAGCTTTTGACGGAACAAGAAGGAATCATTCCAGCGATTGAAAGTGCCCATGCGTTGGCACAAGCTTTTAAGGAAGCCGGAGAAATGAGTTCAGACCAAACGATTTTAATCAACCTTTCCGGCCGCGGAGATAAAGATATGGCGACATTAATGGAGCACTTTCAGGAGGAGGAATAACATGCTGACGAAAACATCATTCCAAGGAAAACTAACGAAAACGGACGATTTGTTTATTCCTTTTATTGTAGCTGGTGACCCAACCCCTGAGCTTACGATTGAGTTTGCTTTGCGCTTGCAGGAAGCGGGTGCGGACGTGCTTGAACTTGGAATTCCTTATTCTGATCCACTTGCGGACGGTCCTACGATCCAACGTGCAGCGAAACGTGCTTTAAAAAATGAGATGTCATTAACAAAAGCCATCAAGCTTGTACCTGAACTTCGACGTGCAGGAGTTGAGATACCGGTCGTTATTTTCACTTACTTTAATCCTGTTCTGCAGTTAGGCTATCAGCGTTTCTTTGAACTGCTTGATGAACACGGAGCAGAAGGTGTGCTGATCCCTGATCTCCCATATGAGGAAAGCGAAGAGATACGGGGCTTGCTGCTGACCGTGATGTTGAATTCATCTCACTAGTGGCCCCAAATTCTGATACGCGTATCAAGCAAATAGCTGAGGATGCGAAAGGCTTTCTTTATTGTGTATCAACCCTTGGAGTAACCGGGGAACGAAATGACATGTCCCCAGATGTGCTCACTTTTATTAAGAAAGTAAAAGAGCACAGTTCTGTCCCTGTGGCTGTAGGGTTCGGGATTTCGACGAATGAACATGTTAAACTTGTTCGTGAGCATGCAGACGGCGTTATTATTGGAAGTAAAATCATAAGGTTAATTGAAGATAAGCTTAAAGATCTTGAAAATGGAGCACAAGCAGAAGCATTGGAGCGCTTCTATCAGGAAGTTCATGAACTTGTGAAATAGTTTGTTGGAAGATGAGCATAGAGGAGTTGAGCTGAGTTGATTTATATGATTGATCATTATGATTCATTTACCTACAACCTCGTTCAATATTTAGGGGTGCTTGGCGAGGAGGTTGTCGTACGGCGCAATGATGAGGTGACTTTAGAAGAAATTGACCGCTTAAAACCAGATTTACTTTTCTTGTCACCTGGACCTTGTTCACCGGATGAGACAGGCATCACGATGGAAGTTATTGAACACTACAAAGAGAAACTCCCCATTTTTGGAGTCTGTCTCGGTCATCAGGCACTTGCCCAAAGCTTTGGCGGAAATGTCATTAGAGCAGATAAACTTATGCACGGAAAGTCGTCACAAGTCCACCATGATGGACGAGGGATCTATCAAGGATTAAGTAATCCGATGGAAGCGATGCGTTACCATTCACTGATCGTTGACCTTGCCGGATTGCCGGATTGCTTTGAAGTAGTGGCTGCCACCGTAGAAGGTGAAATTATGGGGATACGGCACATCGACTTGCCAATCGAAGGGGTTCAATTTCACCCTGAATCGATTGGAACAGATGATGGAAAGACATTGCTAATGAATTTAATTAAACAACGTGTTGAAGCGTTAATTTAACAAAATTTAGCCTGCTAACTTTATAAAAGTTAGCAGTTTTTTTGGGTCTTTAGACTTAATTTTTTGCGAATTTTTCAGAGTTTTTTAGTGATTTATTAGAAAGTTCCCAAGAGTTACGCTATTTCTGTAACCTATGTGTTCAAAGTGTTATATCACTTTGTGAAATACTTACATAGTAAAAAAACCGAGAAATATGACATTTTTACGGAGTATATAGCTATTTTCACAATTTTTATAAGTATGTTAGGTTAGATTACGTTGTGTTTACAGAGCTCGGATAGCACGGAAAACAATTGTAAATAATAGTCTAGACTAACTTGTACTAATCCAATTTTATTATCTTGGGAGTTGAGTGTGTAGTATGGAATTACAAAATGATCCAACGTTACTTTGGTATATTGGACTTTACGCCGTTGTAATGATCGCAATTGGAATCTTTATGTCGAAAAAAATATCAGGAAGTGAGGACTTCGTTCTTGCGGGGAAAAGTTTAGGGCCGTTTGTTTTAATGGGAACACTGCTTGCTACATGGACAGGTAGTGGGAGTATTTCTGGCGGAGAAACATCAATGGCTTTCAGCTATGGAATATGGCCGGCACTATTTTTGATGCTTCCTACTTTAATTGGTATTATCATTCTTTATGTTATTGCACCAAAAATCCGTGAATTCGGCAAATTTACGGTTTCCGGCATTCTTCAAGCCAAATATGGTCGTAAATCACGGAACATTGCAAGTGTGATTATTATTCTAGCCTATGTGGGGATTGTTTCTTACCAAATGAAAGGTTTCGGGTTTATTTTAAATTTAACAACTGGAATGTCAGTGGGACTAGGAACCTTGCTTGGCGGTATTATGATCATCTTTCTTGCTATGGTTGGCGGGCTTCGTTCCGTATCCCAAACCGATGCAATTAGCGGGTTCTTAATGGTCGGAGGACTTATTATTACCGTACCAACGATTATCGCAGTAGCAGGCGGCTGGGGCGATATAGTTGCTCATGTACCTGAGTCCCACATGACCGCGACTGGCGGGCTAACAACGATTCAACTGTTGGGATTCCTGCTGCCGTCTCTATTTTTACTGCTAGGTGACCAAAACATGTACCAACGTTTGGCGTCCTCTAAAGGAGATAGTTCAGCGAAAAAGGGACAAATCGGCTGGCTAATTGCTATGATTATCATTTCACCATCGATTTCGATTATTGCGTTCGCTTCTCGTTCCATCTTCCCGAATATCGATCCAGGCATGGCATTAATGGCTACAACGCTTGCAATGCCCACAGTGATTGGCGGAATCCTGCTAGCCTCTGCAGCGTCCTTTATCATTACGACAGGAAACTCCTATTTATTGTCAGCTGCAACAAACCTAACGTATGATATTTACGGAAATTATATTAACAAAGAAGCTTCTGACAAAAAACTACTAACCATGACAAGAATCTTTATCGTAGCACTCGGTGTTTTGTCTTACTTGTTGATCCGTTACTTTCCAACTGTACTCAGTGTACAAATGTATGCCTACACAGTCTATGGAGCAGGTTTAACCCCAGCATTGCTCGCCGTATTCTTCTGGAAACGTGTGAATGCAGCTGGCGGGATTTCATCCATGATTGCTGGCGTAGTTGCAACATTAACCTGGGAGCTGATATTGCAAAAGCCGTTTGAAATCAACAGTGTTGTTATAGCGGTTCCAATCGCTATTATCGTATTGATTATAGTTACCTTAATGACAACCAATAGCAATAGGCAGACTCGTGAATCGGTGAATGCTTAATGATAAAGCCATCTTATTTTGCTTGTAACCGTGTTAATTATCTTTAATAAGGGTTAGGAATATAATTCAAACAAGCTGATCACCTATATTTAATAGGTGATCAGCTTGTTTGAATTATAAGGAGGATGTTCAAAAAGTCACCAAATGATAAGAGGCGAATCTCTTCGTAGGCTTGCTTTTGAGGAGTATGTCACCTGCGTCTACAAGCCTAAGTAAATTCCTCGGTGCAGGACAGCAGAGGAGGATATTCTCTGACGTTGCCTCGCTACTTACGTATCATGAAGCAATGAACACTCACTATAAATAGATATTGCAGTACCCGCTAAGGCGATTTTTTGTTAACAAGTGTTTTGAAGATGTTAGTGGGATTCCATAAGAAAAACCCCTGCATAGCAAGGGTTTAAGGAGTTCCTGTATTAATGGAGCATAGCGGGCTCGAACCGCTGACCTCTACACTGCCAGTGTAGCGCTCTCCCAGCTGAGCTAATGCCCCGTCTGAATCGACATTATTTATTATATCTTTTTCACTTGATCGATTCAATACCTTTTTGAAGAAAATTTAATTGCATGAAAATGTCTGTTAATTGCATATCAGGGTTTAGTCACAGACTGCCCGTGCTCGTCGACTTAATAACTACTTTTTTAATAATAAGGCGAGATCATTAAATAAACAATAACTCCTGTTAGGCTTACATATAACCAAATCGGCATTGTCCAGCGCGCGATTTTCTTATGACGTTCATCTTGCCGGGTCAAACCACGGAATAGAGTAATTAAGGCTAATGGAACAATGGCAATGGATAATAAAATATGTGAAATTAAAATAAAGTAATATAGATACATAATAAATCCATCTGCCCCAAAGTGCGTCGATTCAGCAATCGCATGGTAGGTAAGATACGAGAGCAAAAAGAAAAAGGTTGTTGTAAAAGCAGCCAACACGAATCGTTTATGTGCTTTAATGTTTCGCTGTTTAATCATAATCAGCGCTGCTAGTAAAAAGATGAATGTGAAGCTATTCAGGACAGCATTCAGCAGGGGCAAAAACGTTACGTCTAAATGACTGAATTGATCAAGCTTCGGCATAAAGAAAAGCAGGGCAATTAATCCATTAATCATGATAGTAAGCGTTACAACAATGCCTGTATAATTTTTCTTACTGGATGTGTTATTCATTTATGAATCTCCTTTTGCCTATATATTTCTGCCTATTCGTTCGTTCATTTATATAAATGAAACAATAATCAATAGGGAAAATAGGATGGTTAAATGGTTGAGAGAAAAAACAAACATCATTGTTCCCCATTTATAATCTTCCACTTTCCGAAAGCTGATAAAGCCCATGACCATCCAGGCAAGAGTAAGTCCAAGCATGGCAAAGGCAACAATTTTACTGAATGATAAAAATAGGAAAGAAGAGGCAAGTAACAGTACCAAATAAACGAACGTATGAACTTTGGTACGGCGGATGCCTTTAATAACCGGCAGCATTGGTACCTTTGCGTTTTTGTAATCTTCCAACCTTCTTATTGCGATCGCATAAAAATGTGGAGGCTGCCATAGAAACATTAACATAAATAATCCGATTGAAACGGGATGGATAAGCTCAGGTGCGATGGCAGACCAGCCAATTAACGGGGCAATGGCGCCAGATAAGCTGCCGACTTCTGTATTATAGATGGTTTTTCTTTTCGTCCACATCGTATAAGGAACTAAATAAAGAAACAGTCCTAGAAAACCTACAAAAGCTGTTAGGCTGGAAATAAAAAATAACAGGGCGATGCCAACAACAGCAAGTACAATTCCAAGCCATAACGCAAATGTAGGTGTAACGGAACCAGTGACAGTAGGTCTTTCCATCGTCCTTTTCATGTGGGCATCAATATCCCGGTCATAGTAGTTGTTAATTGCCCCAGCCCCGCCTACGACAAATGTTGTCCCGAATAACGCTAGGAAGACAACCAAAATATGATCAACAAAACTTACATTATAGATGGATAGAGCGACGGACAGTCCGGCAAACATCCCTAGAAGGTTAGACTTTACAATTCCATCTTTTACGATAGCCTTTAATATGCCCCAGGTAATAGATGTTCTTATAGGAAAAGAGTCTTCTACAATTGCTTCTCTACTCTTCATTTTGGTTCCCCTTTTCTTTTAAATATAACGGTATGAATTAAACTAAGTCATTTATACCAGTTTAACAAAAATTTGTTATAGAAAGAGGAAAATCATACTTTAGTCAAAAAGATGTCGAACCTTTGTGAACAATTTTTATACATTTTTAGACTTTTTAGATTTCTGTAAGTTATATTGAAGGCTCATAAAAAAACAATCTTGCCACCTACTAAAGATGGCAAGATTGTTATTTGTATTGAATGCGTTATAGGAGGTTGTTCAAAAAGTCACCAAATGATAAGAGGCGAATCTCTTCGTTGGCTTATTTTTGAAGAGCGTGTGCCACCTGCGTCTACGAGCCTATTCAAAGAAGTAAATTGCTCAGTGCAAGGCAGCGGAGAAGAACATTCTCTGAAGTTACCTCGCTACTCACGTATTATTAAGCAGCAGGGGAACTTCTACTAAAACCGTGTCCTGTGCAAGTCCGTTCCTTGGAAAAGAAGGACACTTTTCCTTGGTGCTCAAAACTAGGCCGCCTCGACCTTCTTGCGACGCACAGGACGTGGCGATTTTGTCGACCTTCTAATTTGGCAACTTTTTGAACATTCACTATAATGCATGCTTTTCTTGGGAGTCATATGGATAAGGGCTGTATTGTTTGCTGTCATTCCACATTTCATCAAATTTATCGGCCCACTCTTCTGCAATCTTTTTACTTTTTATAATTACGAGGACTTCATCGTTTTTATTTTCGGCAGAATATGTAAAGTTATATGAGCCTGAGGTGGTAAGTTTTTTATCTGAAATCATGACTTTTAAATGCATATTGCCATCATGGGTATTAATCTTTACAGGCACACCTGATTGAATTAACTTTTGAATATGAGCTGTTTGTTTTGTTTGATCAGCTGCTTGTGTTTTATCTGAGATGACTCGTACATTCACCCCTCTTTTATTGGCCTTAGTGATGTGTGTAACAAAATCACCTTCCGTTAACAAAAACATGGCAATATCTAGAGATTTTTCCGAGTTATCGATCACATTGATGATTTTTTGTTTTGGGGATTTAGTTGATTTAGAGAAAATATAATCTACCTGGGCTGACTCCTCATCTACAGGTTTGCTTTTTCCTGCAAATTTGTAGAACCCGTAAGTAATGGAACCTATGATGACAGTTGTTGCTCCTGCGGCAGCTATCAATTCCATAATATCGCCCCTTTTTTGATAATGATTATTTATATGTCTGTTACCTTTTGTCCTATTCATTTAATATAAAAACAAGTTTGCTATTCATAACATCTTAATCAGGTCACACCTGGTTCAATGTGCAACGTTTTTGTTAAACTTGAAAGCGTGGCCTTTGCCCCTAATGGAACGGCAAAGTGTGGCAAACAGTGACCGATCTTAAACCCTGACAGCACAGGCTTGTCAAGGCGAGAGAAATAGAAATTGAAAACTTGTTCCAGTGTTAATGATTCGTCAGGCTTCCTAGGTTCAGCTTCACTAAAATCACCGACAATGATGCCGGCCGCATCCTCTAATTTGCCGGCAAGTTTTAGCTGGCTTAAGAAGGAATCAATCCGATAGGGCTCCTCGCCAACATCCTCAATAAGCAGCAGTTTATTCCTGGTATCAATTTCGTAAGCTGATCCAATCGAATTGACGAGTAAAGATAAATTCCCGCCGACGATTTCTCCACAAGCTTCACCAGGGCTGATGGTGCGTAGGGGAGAGATGTCTTTAGAATAAGTCAAAAACATAGGTTCAAAGAGTTGGTTAAACATGGCTTGGGAAAACGGATCAAAGTTCTCTTTGCCAACGTCTGAACTGAGCATGGGTCCATGAAAAGTGACTAGCCCCGTCTTTTGGCGAATAGCTTGATGTAAGAACGTAATATCACTGTAGCCCCAAAAGATTTTTGGATTCCGTTTAATGAGCTTGTAATCAATCATGGAAGCAATTCTGCTTGTACCATAACCGCCGCCTGCACAGATAATGCCGTTAGTGAACTGATCAGCAAACATTGTATGAAGGTCTTCGAGACGCTGTTCATCTGTGCCCGCTAAATATCCATACTTACAATTAACATGTGGGGCTATTTTGACATGCAAACCTAGTTGATTTAAAAAGTGGATGGAACGTCGTAAATTCTTCAAATTTGGCGGACTGGCAGGTGCAATAACACCGATTGTATCTCCATGCTTAAGCTTTTTAGGAAGTAACATAGGTTTCCCTCCGATAGTAAAAGGATGAGCTCATCGCTGATGGGTTCCTCTTTTTGTTTTACAGAGCTTACACAGCTATTGTATGCGTGTGAACCTCTAGAGAAGTACTATTGCATCCATTAACTGAATGTTGTACGCGTGGCAAGTTCTGTCATCACTAACATGGCTTGATAGGCTTCCCGAATGTCCTTTGCTTTAAAAGAAACAACAGTTGAGTTTGATTCCAGTTTTGTGCCTGGCATGAGGCTTGCCCACTCGGCCTGGCCATAATTAGTGAATTCAATCCGAAGCGTTGGATGGGAAGGGGGGACAAGTGGTTGAATTTGGCTGCGATTATCGATCGCTTCCGCCGTTTTCCGTTTAAGCAGTTCTCCGGCCTTTTTCGGTGATAACGTTTTAACTGCGGAGCGGGAAATGGTTTCTTTTACAGGGGCGGTGACAATAGTAGGAATGAGTCTTTCCGCTTCCTGTGTGGCCATATCATCGCCAGCAACCATAAGTACCGGAATTCCATAATACCCTGCGAGATAGGCATTGAGTCCAAGTTCACCGACCACAACCTCATCGATAAAAAAGTTTCGAACCGCGGAAATCATGGAGTGGGACATGGCTCCTCTTTGACCTGCCCGGGCATGGTAACCTACAAAGATAACCCCATCATACGATTGATCCAATCCCTGCATCATTGAAAAAGGTTTGACATCTCCAGTGATGAGCTGGGCTTCTGAATGAAGATGTTCTACTAGCAGATTATTCATTTTGGAGTGGCTGTCGTTAACGATTATCTCTGAAACCTGCCTGTCAAAAGCAGATTGGATCACCTTATTCGTTTCATCTGTCATCAGTTTACGGCCACGTTCATAATTAAGTTGGTTTGAATCTACAAAAGTAGCGTCGGGCAGACCAGTTATTCCTTCCATGTCTACTGATATGTACAATTTCATAAACAATAGCATCTCCTTTGAATTTTATTAATTTTCAAACAATAATATCAAGATTTAACAGATATGACAAATTGTAATATTCCATTGTTCAAGTGAAGTCGTAGATTCTAACTGTGCAGTATTTTATCGTTTTATTTAGAGAAGGCAGGGGAATAGTATAGAAGAATAAGAGCAGGGTATTTACATAAGAGGTGGTTTTTTATGTTGTTTTCCGGGACGAGCCTTTCTGATCTTTCACGAACAGCTATCATTTTGATTATAGCAGGGTTTATTTCGGTTGGAAGTGCTTTTTTTATTTTTTTGGAACTAGCGGAAGATGTGATGGAAAAGGAGAAGTTCGCAGTAGACCGAATAGCCATAGATCTAATGAATGCGATCAGTTCAGATCCGCTTTCTATCATAGTAGGTTGGATTACGGAAGCAGGAGCCGTACCGATTATTACCGTAGCTTCGATCGTATTAGCGATCTATTTATTATTTTTCTCCTCTTTCAGTGCATGGGTAACTGTTTATTTTGGTATAAATATGATTGGAATCAGTCTGTTGACGAAAGGATTAAAGCTGATGTTTGAAAGACAGCGTCCTGATACTCTGGCACAATATGATGGAACAGGTTTCAGTTTTCCAAGTGGTCATACGACAGGGGCCGCAACTTTTTATGGATTCTTGATCTACCTTACTGTCATTAGCCCGTTAGACAGAAAATGGAAGTGGCCGATTAACATTCTATTGGCAACAGTCATTTTACTCGTTGCTCTTAGCCGTGTTTATTTAGGTGTCCA
This sequence comes from Halobacillus shinanisalinarum, assembly GCF_022919835.1. NCBI lineage: Bacteria > Bacillati > Bacillota > Bacilli > Caryophanales > Bacillaceae > Halobacillus > Halobacillus shinanisalinarum. The sequence goes on from NZ_CP095074.1 coordinate 3,919,651, forward strand.
TTTCTTTACAGATATAATAGCTGGTCTTATGCTAGGGCTTTCCTGGTTATTCATTTGTATTGGAGCGTTAGAACTAACAATATGGAGACAGAGAAGACGTCAAGGAAATCGGCAGGTTAGATAAGTCGATTGTTCGGGTATAAATAAATAAGGAAGTGTAAAAGAAGGAGTTGAACAAGGATGTTGTATATTTTAGCGATACTACTGCCGCCGGTAGCGGTACTATTTACTGGAAAACCAATGAAAGCATTACTCAATTTGATCTTAACATTGATCTTTTATGTACCAGGGGCTGTCCATGCTGCTGTTGTTGTCAAAGGTCATTATGATAGCCGAAAAGGATAAACATAAAAAGAGTTCACAGGAAAATCTGTGAACTCTTTTTTAACTTACACACCGCGTTTATTTCCCCAGAGTAACGCATGTACTTGTGGTAAGACACGGACATGATTGAGTGTTGTTGATGCGACAACTTGATCAATAAGCCATTCATATTTTGTTAACAGATCTGTTGCCAGACGAGAGGCTTGAGACTCCTCTAAATCATCATTCCCTACTTGAAGGAAGAAAGGGATAGAAGGATATCTTTGATGGACCTGTTCGGCATAGGCGAGGTCCTCCTCATTAAAAATAACAACTTTTAGGCTCGTATGTGATAGTCGATCATTGGTCTCCAGTTGCTGGATGATCCCATCTAACACATCCCAATTTGTCTTCATCTTCGAGCTTGGGGGTTTAGGTGAAATCGTTAAATCATCGATGGTAAGAAACCAGTCTTGCCATCGGCTGCCTTGGGTTTCCAGCGCAACTTCAATATCCAATTCATGAAGTGAATCGATCAACTCATGGAGATTTTTGAGCAGGGCAGGGTTGCCGCCTGAAATCGTAACATGGTCGAAATGGTCTCCGCCTGTTTCTTGCAGCTGCTGTACAATCTCATCAGCAGTTAGGCGATGGACCTCTTCCTTTGCACTGCCATCCCACGTGAAGGCAGAATCACACCAGGAGCAGCTGTAGTCGCACCCTGCTGTTCGAACAAACATCGTTTTTCTCCCTACAACCATGCCTTCTCCTTGAATCGTAGGACCGAAAATTTCTAATACAGGAAACTTATTCATGGTCCATCCACTCCCGTCTTACTTCAGCGTAGCTTGTGGGTGTTTCATAAAGCTGAACAAATTCAACCTGCAAATCATCTCGTTCTTGTTGTAAAGCCTTGTTCATTTTTTCATAGATCCACACGACCATATTTTCTGCCGTTGTATTCATGTGAGGCAATGTATCGTTTAAGTAGCGGTGATCAAGATGGATCTCGATTTGTTCTTTCCAAATATTTTTGATATCACCGAAATCGATGACCAGGCCAATCTCATCAACAAAACCGCTAATGCCGAAAATGACTTTATACGTGTGTCCATGAAGATTTTTGCATTTTCCTTCATAACGATGTAAGTGATGGGCGGCATCAAAGGTAAACTCTTTGCTGACGAGAACACGCTTGTTATGATATTTCAGCTCATGACGTTTAATATCTTCATCAATTTTCTGCAAGTTCTCGACAATGGTAAAACCGTACTGGTGCATTAGCGGTTCACCTCTTTCCGCTGATTAAGGTAGGTCTCGAGCCCGTTTTGTCTGAGTTTACAAGCTGGGCACTCTCCACAGCCATCTCCACGAACACCGTTATAACACGTCAACGTTTTTCCGCGAACATAGGTGAAGGCGTCCAAATGATCAGCAAGCTCCCATGTTTGTGCTTTATCAAGCCACATGAGAGGGGTATGAACGACGAAATGATCATCCATGGACAAGTTTAAGGTTACGTTTAGTGATTTTATAAAAACATCGCGGCAGTCTGGGTAGCCGCTAAAGTCTGTTTCGCAAACGCCGGTAATCACGTGCTTCGCCCCAACTTGTTTTGCCAAAATAGAAGCAAACGATAGGAATAATAAATTACGACCTGGAACGAAGGTGGAAGGTAATTCTCCGTCCTCGCCATCTTTAACTTCAATGTCATTCCTCGTTAAGGCGTTTGGTGCCAGTTGGCTTAATAACGACATATCCAGTACATGGTGCTTCACATTAAGATCCGCAGCAATCTCTCTTGCCACTTCGATTTCTTCATTATGACGCTGGTTGTAATCAAACGTGACAGCCTCAACTTCATCATACTTGTCAAGAGCCCAGAACAGACAGGTCGTACTATCCTGTCCCCCGCTAAACACAACAACAGCTTTATTTTTATCCATAAAAAAATTCTCCTTTCAAGGAAAAGCTTAAAGCGTACTGGTAGAGACGCTCGTAGCTAGACAGCAATCGAAAAGAGAATCTAACTAACCCAAAAAAACATTAAAAAACTATACCTAAGGCAAGGTATAGTTCCATCCTTAGTTTTTTATAGAGGGTGTAGCTAGAACCTCTCCTGTTTTACTAACAGATTTGTTATTGATTTTTTCACATGAAAAATTATACCACAGACGATAGAGAAAACATAGCTTTTAGCCGCCAATAAACTCTTGAAATCGCATGATTTGTATGGTTGTACATATAAATATATAACTTGAATTCCTTTGTTTGGAGGGTGTATCGATGAAAAAGCTACTTATTCTGCTAGTGGTTTTCCTGCTTTCTGCCTGCTCTTATGATATTAGTCTGCAAGAGTTGAAGGAGAACTATCCAAAAGCTGTGAAAGAGAAGGTGGAGAAGCTTCCAAAAGACGTCCAACAGAATTTAACCATACCTAATCAACTTCCGTTTGAACCTACCTATGCAAATTTTAGTTATGAAACGACGAACCCAGCAGATAAGTCAGGTGAGGTGTTTAGAACAGAGTTTCTGTTTTCTAATAATGAGGCGAATCTTCATGTTGTTCATTGGCACACGGAAATGCAAGCGCATAAGGAGGAGACGGAGAAAGCGATAGATATTAACGGTGTAGAAACGGTCATTAAAAATGATGAGAATCGAGTGAAACAACTTGAGTGGAAAAGTGATGATGGATCAACCATTACGCTAAGTATGATTATTACAAAGCAAGCTGAAGGGAAGTATTCACTCGATGACCTGGTAAATGCAGCAGAATCCATGCATAAATAAGCTTACCTTTATCTAACCTCGTACTTCCATTGATTTGTAATGAGCACGAACTACTTTTTCGCGAATTTTAGAGCATTAAGTCTTTCTTTTACAAGCTGATAGTAAAGAAAGGTCATGGTTTGGGTGAGGATGAATACTGGGAATGAATAAAAGAGTTTATACCCGTTCTTAAAGCTAACAATATCGACCAAGGTGAAAATCCACTGAAGCCCTACACCGAAGAGAGACCAGATCAGCACATACCATATAATTGTGCGTGGGTTAATTTTAAATGATTCATACAAATAAATGAAAAAGTAGCCAAAGGGAGCAAAGGTAAAGTAATAAAATAGATCGTTTACACCATATTGGTTCGAATCATTCAACTTATAATAATCAATTAATCCACCACCAATTGTAAAGTCAAAAAAGATTCCAATCGTGTACCCCCATAGTAAAAATAATGCTGTAACCTCACGTGAGAATTTTTTGGGAAGTAGAAAGAAGACAGAATAAGCAATGATATTCATGATCAATATAGACAGTTCGTTTTTATCAAAGGCTTCCCATAAAATCATGAGTAACTCACCTCACGATGGGTAATTTTTCTAAAGATTTGGTGGGAATAATACGCTATGAAATGAAGCGCGGAAAAGTATAACGCATCATACCCAATATTCCACTTCACATATTTCGTTAGATCGAAATAGTTGGAAAGACCTGTTATTAAAAGCAATATGACTATGGAAGTCATGGTTATTAAAGCAGAGCTGGCAAAAGTTTTTGACTTATGAATCATATTTAATTGCATGATTAATAGTACAGGAATAATTACACTTCTAAAAAATAAAAAAGCAGTATAATCCATTGGCTGCTCTGTTATCTTAATGAACTTGAAACCTTCATAAATAATCCATGTCCAATTAATACTGATCACAAGTATTAACATGAAGACAAAGGTGTTTTCTGTAATTGATAATTTTTTCTGTATAACGAAAAATAAAGCTGTTATAAGCCATGCTATAAAGAAAAACACTGCAAAACCCATAAATTACCCTCCGTTTCTGTTCTCATATTCTTTGTTCATGTTTAGAAAATATACTGAAATAAAATCAGTTTTTTTATACCATTTAGGCCCTTGTGCAAAAACCTAAATAGGCTAAAGGAAAATTATTTAGAACTAAAGTGGTATAGACAAATAGATAGGTAGTTGTTAATCTTATTGAAAGCGTTTGCAAATATGGAGTTGGTTTTAAAAAAATTAAAAGAGGAGGGTGTAAGCTTGTTAACTAAGTACAGTAGTAAAAACGTGTTTTTTGGAATGTTCAAGAAACCTTTGGTACTCTGTTTAGCGCTTCTGTTATTCATACCATTGGTGATGAAAGACAACCGAGTGTATGCAAAGGAGGATGAGCATGAAAACGATTTAGATATTAACCCTGCCCCGCAAGAAGTAGAAAAGTTAGGTAAGGGGTTTCCACTGACCCCTGTTGTTGGAGTGATTACGGGGGAAAATACCGATGAAGCAGCTGTTCGTGAAGTTGAACAAGCCTTAAAAGAAGCAGATGTGAAAAGGATTGTCCGAAAAACGGCAGAAGAGTCAGAACCAAATACTCCTGTAACCATATGGATTGGGGGTCCTACGGAAAATCAGGAATCACCAAGGGTAATCGAGGAATTAGGAGTGGACGGGCCTGAGCAACTGCAGGCAGAAGGATATGTAATCGCTTCAACGAATAAGCAGAAAAAACAAATCGTTCTTGCCGGGAAGGATAGGGCTGGAACCTTTTATGCAGCCCAGACGTTTGAGCAGATGATTCAAGAAAGAAAGGGACGTGACTGGATACCTGCTGTAGAAATTCGAGATTGGCCGGATATGTCAATGCGCGGATCAATCGAAGGATTTTACGGTCCGCCATGGTCCCACGAAGACCGGTTAAGTCAACTGGAGTTTTACAGTGAAAATAAAATGAATGCGTACATTTATGCACCGAAAGACGATCCATATCATAGAGAAAAGTGGCGTGAACCTTATCCAGAAGAGGAGTTGAATCAACTAAGAGAATTAGTTGATAAGGCAAAAGCAAATCATGTTGAATTTACATTCTCACTTTCACCTGGAAATACTGTTTGTTACTCGGGCGATAAGGATTTTGATCAGTTAATGAGTAAGATGCAAACTGTGTGGGATCTGGGTGTACGCTCCTACGCTATTTTCCTGGACGATATCAGCTATAATCTCCATTGTGAACAGGATAAACAAAAATTCGGGGATGATCCAAATCCAACAGCGGCCGCGCAAGCTTACCTGTTAAATCGTTTTAATGAAGAATTTATCCAAACACACGAAGGCGCTGAGCGGTTGATTACTGTACCAACGGATTATGCCGGAAATGATACAACCACATACCGGGAGAGGTTTGCTGATTTAGTAAACGAAGATATCGTAGTAATGTGGACAGGCCCGGCAGTCGTCCCTGAAGAAATTACCGCAGAAGGAGCGAAAAAAGTTTCGGAAATCTTTAAACACGATTTATTAATCTGGGACAATTATCCCGTGAACGATTTTGATAGGAATCGTTTATTCCTCGGCCCGCTAGTAAAAAGAGATGCTGAGTTAACGGAAAACGGTGTGATCGGCTTGACAGCAAATCCGATGAATGAGGCAGAGGCTTCAAAGATCCCACTGTACACGATTGCTGATTATACGTGGAATCCGTATGAGTATAACCCAGAGAACTCATGGCTGCGCAGTATTGAATCATTCGGCGGTGAAGCGGCAGAAGCCTTGAAAACTTTTGCAGAGAATTCCTACTCTTCACGGCTGACTGATAGAGAATCGTTAACATTAACCCCCTTGATTGACGAATTTTGGAAGGTATACGAAACAGATCATGCAGAACAGGCGGCTGAACATTTGATTGCTGAGTTTGAAAATTTACAAACGGTACCAGAAAGACTCGAAAAGCAGATGGAGAATGAAAAATTCCTGAACGAAATTGATCCTTACTTAAAAAAACTTTCTCTATCCGGGAAAGCTGGAGTGACAGCTGTTAAGCTGTTAATGGCAGAGAAAGTGGATGACTCACATGCAGCCGATCAATACAGAGAAGAACTGATGTTGCATATAAACCAGCTAAATGACATTCCACAAGAGGTTGGTAAGTTTGTCATCAAACCGTTCCTTATCCAAGCGATTTATGGAGAATACATTCTTTCAAGACCGCTGGATGGTATCAATAAAGTACGGGGCGCGGGAGAATTGATTCAGTATACACCGGAGCACGGAGACACCACAGGAACCAATATTTATGGCTATGAAGTGACGGTGGAGGAGGGAACGATCGTCAAACGAGGCGGCAACAATTCTCCGATTCCTGATAATGGATATGTATTGAGTATTCATGGCAGCGATTGGTTAATGGAAAATGCGTTACTAGGTGCAAAAGTACAAATAAAGGATGGTCAAGTATTGATTACCATCCCAAAATAAGTAGGTGAATAGAAATTCCCAGATGGCTTGGATACACGCCATCTGGGAATTTTTAATCAATAAAGTAAGTTTATTGATCAAGATCTTTTTTACAGAAATACCAATCAACACAATCATAGTTCGGATCATTTGCTCGTTTGTCAGCAGCTTCTTGTGTTTTTGGAGGAGGAGCAATAACCTGATCACCTTTTGTCCAGTCTGCAGGTGTTGAAACGCCATGCTCATCAGTAGTTTTCAATGCTTCTACTAGACGGACAATCTCAGCCATATTACGTCCTGTGCTTAACGGATAGTAAATGACAGAGCGGACGGTCCCTTTGTCATCAATCACAAAAACCGCACGAGAGGTTTCTGTGCCACCGCTTTCCGGCATAATCATGCCAAATTTCATCGCTACATACTTATTTAAGTCTGCGATCACAGGAAATTTAATCTTTGTATTAAAGTTTTCTTCAATATTTCGGATCCAGGCAATATGTGACGAAATGCTGTCGATACTTAAACCGAGAAGCTCTGTATCCAGCTCTTGCAGTTGATCATAGATTCCTTGGAACCCGACGAATTCTGTCGTACAAACTGGTGTGAAGTCAGCCGGATGGGAAAATAATACGAACCATTTTCCTTTATAGGAATCTAGGGAAATTTCCCCCTGTGTCGTGTTTGCCGTAAAATCTGGTGCTTTTTCACCGATTCGGGGAAGGCTGACTGATTGGGTTTGTTCTTGCTCCATTCTTAGCACACTCCTTCTATGATAGATAACTAAATAATTCTATAACGTATGTAACCTGTTTGGTCTTCACTTAAACACATACAATATACAAAAATAGTTAGGAAGTAACCAGAGGATTTCATATAATGAATAGGAATACATGCAGGCTGGGGGATTGAAGTTATGGATCTTGTTTCTAATCATGAAATCGAGACAAATCTATTATTTGACTTTTTCGTTACTCATTGGGGGAGTCCGCAAATGGTGTTATCAACTGGGCTATTCCAGTGTGATCAGTTGGATGGGTTTGCTCTAATGGATGAAAAAGGTGGGATTATCGGTTTAATTACGTACATCGTGGAAGGAGAGGAGTGTGAAATCATCTCTTTAGATAGTTTGATAGAAAATAAAGGTGTCGGCACACTACTTTTACATAGGGTGGAACAAGAAGTGCGTGAACAGGGAATCCAGCATATTCGTATCATAACTACAAATGATAATGTAAATGCTTTGGTATTTTATTAAAGGAAGGGATTTCGTCTGTCGGAAATTCGGTCAGACGCAGTGGATGAAGCAAGGAAGCGAAAACCCGAAATACCGCTTATTGCAGAAAATGGTGTTCCTATCTGTGATGAATTACTACTGGTGAAGAAATGTATATAAATGAATAACTTAAAAACTCTAATAAAAATGAGAGGGAATACAGTACAAGTGTATCCCCTCTCATTTTTAATGGATGTTTTACAAATTCTCTGCTTTTTTCTTTCCGTAATCCGTTTCCACTGGTTCGAATTCTTCCTCTATAGGTGGGTAGGTCCTTTTTACAAAAATCGATAAGATAATCCCAATAAACGAGAGTACGGTGATAACGATAAAGGCCACATTGACGCCATGGATCCCAGGGTTTGAAATGGATTGTTCCTGCTGGGCATTTTGTGCGGTCATAGTCATAACCGTAACAAGAATAGCAGTACCCACTGAAGCTGCAATTTGCCTCATTGTATTATTCATAGCCGCTCCGTGCGGGATCAATTTTTGCGGCAATTGATTTAAACCAGCTGTTGTGACAGGCATCATCACCATTGAGAACCCGAACATACGAATAGCATACATAACGATAAGGAACGTAAGGGTTGTTGATGTGTCTAAAAAGGAGAAAGCTAAAGTTGAACCTGTCATGATGATAAGTCCGACAATCGCTAACAACCGCGCCCCAATCCTATCAAAAATCCGCCCTGTAATCGGAGACATGAAGCCTGAAATGAGAGCACCTGGCAGTAGAACCAGTCCAGATTCCATTGCAGTGAAATCCCTCATATTCTGCATGTATAACGGAATTAATGTTTCAGAACCAATCAGACCTAAGAAGCAAATCATCCCGATAACAGTAGTTATTGAAAACGTGGCATATTTGAATACTCTAAATTCAAGCATAGGATGATGCATGCGAAATTGACGAATAATGAATGCCATGAGTGTAATGGCGCCGGCTGTAAGAATGAGAATAGTCCGTGTGCTGTCCCATCCGTAGTTTCCTGCACTTGAGAAGCCAAATAGCAAGCCTCCAAAACCAACTGAAGATAATACAATCGATAAAAAGTCGACCTTCGGATAAGTGAGCTCTGTTACATTTTTCAATATGAAATAAGCAATAAAGATAATTAATATAGCCAAAGGTAAAATTAGTAAGAATAAAAACCTCCAGGAATACTGAGCTGTTACCCACCCTGATAGAGTCGGACCGATAGCTGGGGCAAAAGAGATAACCAGCCCGATATAGCCCATGGCAGCTCCACGTTTATTAACAGGGAAGATCAATAAGAAGACAGTCTGCATTAACGGCAGCATAATCCCCGCTCCAGCAGATTGAATGATCCTCCCTAATAATAAGATGGAGAAATTTGGTGCAAGGCCTCCTACGACGGTACCGACCGTGAAAACACTCATGGCCGTTATAAACAGCTGTCGTGTCGTGAACCGTTCAATTAAGAATGCAGTGATCGGGATCATGATCCCATTGACGAGCATAAATACCGTTGTCAGCCATTGGGCTGTATTAGCTGTGATGTTCATTTCTTCCATGATCGGAGGAATGGCAGTAATCATCAACGTTTGGTTTAAGATAGCGATAAATGAGCCCGCGAGTAATAATGCTGCCATTAACGTTTTATTATAATCTTTTGTAGTCGTCATTCATATTCCCCCTGTTCTTATTCATTAATATTATGGAGAACTTAATCATTTTTATAGGGTTCCATAAACTAACTATCAAATTATACTTGGTGTGAGCACGGCTTACAAATAAAATGATTATTGTTTTTACAAAATGCCTTAACAACAGGGCACACCACCCTAACGCAAAGACATACCATCCCTAGCGCAAGCATATCCCTCTCATTATCAAAACTATAACACCGTAACGGAAATACTTGGGCCTTTAATTGGCGAATGAATCTTTTTTAATTTTAATGGGACATACACGTTGACATCTAAAAATGTATATGTATAATTATAAATATTAAATAATAAATATACATTCACATTCAGAGATGAAGAAAAGTAGAACGGTTTAAGAATGTCAGCGAGCTAGGGACGGTGGAAGCCTGGTGATTCAATCCGTATCGAAACGCCCCTTCAGAGAAGTTCAGACGAAACAAAGTAGTCTGGGCCGGGAACGCCCGTTATCAGGATTTAAGTGGGTCTATTTTAAAATAGACAATCAGAGTGGTACCGCGGATGAATCACACACACAAATCCGTCTCTTACAATAGTTAGAGGCGGATTTTTTTAATGGAAATTTACAAGGAGGCATTTACTATGACAAAACCTAAAGTAGTATTGGCATATTCAGGAGGACTTGATACCTCAATTTCGGTGAAATGGATTCAAGAAAAATACGGGTATGACGTCATTGCTCTTGGCTTAGATGTAGGTGAAGGAAAGGATCTTGAAACGATTCGTCAAAAGGCGCTTGATGTTGGGGCAATCAAGGCGATTATGGTAGATGCGAAACAACTTCTTGCTGATGGCTACTTAATGCCGGCACTTAAAGCGAATGCCCTATATGAAGGGAAATACCCGCTATCTTCTGCCCTATCGCGTCCTTTAATCTCAAAACTATTAGTGGAAGTGGCTGAGCAAGAGGGTGCTGTTGCCGTCGCGCACGGCTGTACTGGAAAAGGAAATGACCAGGTTAGGTTTGAAGTATCCATTCAAGCGCTCAACCCGGAACTTGAAGTGATTGCCCCTGTCAGAGAATGGGGGATGACGCGTGATGAGCAAATCAAGTATGCCGAGGAAAAAGGCATTCCGATCCCGGTTAACTTAGATAACCCATTTTCAATTGATGCGAATATTTGGGGACGTGCTTGCGAAGCGGGTGTTCTTGAGGATCCTTGGATGGAAGCACCGGAAGCGGCTTATGCTTGGACGAATCCGATTGAAAAAACACCTGATACTCCGGATATCATAGATATCGAGTTTGATAGTGGAATTCCTGTTGCTTTAAATGGCGAACAGATGGATATTGTTCCATTGATTGAGGAGTTGAATAGCTTAGGCGGCATGCATGGAGTCGGACGTATTGACCACACAGAAAACCGCCTCGTCGGGATTAAATCAAGAGAAGTGTATGAAAACCCGGGTGCGATGATTTTGATCAATGCCCATAAAGAACTTGAGTTTTTAACATTGACGAGAGAAGTATCCCAGTACAAAGCAACAATTGATCAGCAAATGTCAAAAATGATTTATGACGGTCTATGGTATTCTCCGCTGCAGCCGGCATTACAAGCTTTTGTTGAGGAAACCCAGCAAGTGGTGACAGGTGCCGTTAAAGTGAAGCTGTTCAAGGGTCATCATCAAGTAATCGGGAAAAAGTCTCCAGTCAGCCTTTATAATGAAAAACTTTCGACGTATTCAAAAGGGGATGCCTTTGATCACAATGCTGCGGTCGGATTTATTAAACTGTGGGGTCTGCCGACGAAAGTGCATGCTGATGTGCATAAAACTGGGGCGAAGAAGGCTGAAGAACAGCCGGTGAGTGTGCATGAGTAAGCTTTGGGGTGGTCGATTTACCAAACCAACCAACAAGCTGGTCGAAGAGTACACCTCTTCGATCGGTTTTGATGACAAGCTGGCTTTACATGATATACAGGGGAGTCTTGCACACGTTGATATGCTTGGAAAGTGTGCGATCATTTCTAAAGAGGAAGCCGAGCAAATTAAAGACGGATTGCATATCATTCAGAAAAAAATCAAGAATGATGAAGTGTCGTTTTCTGTTGAGCATGAAGACATCCATATGAATATTGAAAAGCTACTGATCGATGAAATTGGTCCTGTTGGCGGCAAGCTCCACACAGGGAGAAGCCGTAACGACCAGGTAGCAACAGATATGCACTTGTATTTGAAGGAAAAAACCACCCAACTCATTCAACTAGTTGAAGCGGTACAGGAGGCGCTTGTCAGTCAGGCGGATTCCCATGTTGAAACGATTATCCCTGGTTATACACACTTGCAGCGGGCTCAGCCGGTTTCATTTGCGCATCATTTGCTTGCATATTTTTGGATGTTTGAGCGCGATAAAGAGCGGCTCAAGGACAGTGTGAAGCGGATTGATTGGTCGCCACTTGGTGCAGCGGCGCTTGCTGGGACACCTTATGCGGTCGATAGACAGATGACGGCGGAGACGCTCGGATTTGATAACGTTTATCCAAACTCATTGGACGCCGTCAGTGATCGAGATTTCATCCTGGAATTTTTGTCGATCGCTTCCATTTTAATTACACATATTTCAAGACTGTCAGATGAATTGATTCTTTGGAGCAGTCAGGAATTTGATTTCGTTGAGCTCGATGATGCGTTTTGTACGGGTTCGAGCATTATGCCGCAGAAAAAGAATCCGGATGTGCCTGAGTTGCTTCGTGGCAAAACAGGAAGGATTTACGGCAACTTGATGGGGCTGCTGACCCTTCTGAAGGGTCTACCGCTTGCGTACAATAAGGATATGCAGGAGGACAAGGAAGGGATGTTCGATACGGTGGAGACGCTGGATGGGGCGCTATCGCTGCTGGCTCCGATGCTGGCTTCGATGGAAGTGAAGGGGTCGAATATGCGTCAGGCGGTAAATGAGGATTATTCGAATGCAACCGATATTGCGGATTATTTGGCTGTGAAAGGTCTGCCGTTTCGTCAGGCGCATGAGGTGATCGGCAAGATTGTGCTGTATGCGATTGAGCAGCAGACCTACCTGCTTGATCTGACACTTGATGAGTATAAGGAATTTTCTGAGCTGTTTGAAGCGGATATTTTTGAAAAATTAGCGCCTGAGCAGGTAGTGGCTGCCCGAAATAGTGAAGGCGGCACTGGTTTTGAGCAGGTGGCACAGCAGCTTGAGTTAGCAAAACAACATCTTAAATAATGCGATTCATTTCATGGAATTTTCTAAATATTATTGACTTTAGTATGGTTTATTTGTAACATGGCAAGTAACTTAATAACGTTAACTTACTCTTATCTAGAGCAGGCTGAGGGATTTGGCCCTTTGACGCCCGGCAACCGGTCTATAGACACGGTGCTACTTCCAACGAACACATTTTATGTTCGGAAGATGAGAGGTTGAAGCAAAATCTTCTGCCTCTTTCATTTTGAAAGGGGCTTTTTATTATTCAAGGAACGGGTGATGTGGGATGAATAAGGCGGAGCGGCTCAAGCGTTCCAAGGGTCCACAGGTGACAGAACGGTTTGGCGGACGGCTGCCTCCTGGGCAGGTGTTAACAGAAAAATTTCCGATTTTAACGGTAGGTGAAGTTCCGTCCTATGACCTTGACCAGTGGGATTTTCAAATGACTGGGGGTATTGGGGACACGGTTATGTTTTCATACAATGATTTGATGGCGCTGCCGCAGTCAAAGGTTATCTGTGATGTTCATTGTGTTACAAGATGGTCGAAGTTTGATAATGGTTTTGAAGGGGTCTTGTTGCAGGACTTGCTTGAGGATTTCGAGATACCAGATGACATTCAGTACGTTATGGTGCATGGGGATTATGATTATACAGCTAATATTCCGCTTAAGGACTTGTTAGCCAAAGGTGTCATCCTTGCTCATTCTTATAATGGCAAGCCATTGACGGAAAAGCACGGCTATCCATTTCGACTGGTAATTCCTCATTTGTACTTTTGGAAGAGTGTGAAGTGGATTAGGGGCTTTGAGTTTAGGAAGTCGGATGCACCAGGTTTCTGGGAGCAAAATGGTTTTCACAATGAGGCAGATCCGTTTAAAGAGCAGCGCTTTTCTGATGAAGGTGATGTGATGGAAGAGGATAAATGGAAGGAAAAGGACTTTGATTATTGAGGAGGTAGAAGAATGAGTGTTGTAATCTTAGATGGTGTACGTACACCTTTTGGTAAATGGAAAGGTGGTTTATCCAAGTTAGGGGCCAAGGATCTTGGTGTTCAAGCAACCAGAGCATTGATGGAACGCGTGCCTGAAGCCTTGAATGCCGATGGTGTCATCCTTGCCCAGGTCCTACAGGCAGGACAGGGACAGAACCCGGCCAGAGCGGTTGCTGCAGGTGCTGGTGTCTCATGGGCTGTTCCGGCGATAACCATAAATAATGTCTGTTTGGCGGGGGTCGCTTCGGTGGCAGATGCAGCGAGACGCATCAAGCTTGAGGAAGGTCAGCTTTATATAGTCGGTGGGTTTGACTCAATGACAAATGCGCCTCACGTTGCCACCCTTCGTAACGGTTTAGCAACAGGGCCTGTCGAGTTTACAGATACGCTGATTAACGATGGCCTCTGGTGTTCGCTAACCGATTCATCAATGGGGGGATTGACAGACATTCAAAACGAGGAGCGGAACATCAAGCGGGAAGAGCAAGATCAATATGCTTTAGATTCTCAGTTGAAAGCAGCTCGTGCGCAGGAACAAGGGTTGTTCAATGATGAGATTGTACCAGTGCACGTGGGCAGTAAACAGCTGGCAGGTGATGAAGGGATCAGGCCACAGTCCACTTTGGATAAATTAAGCAGTTTGGTTCCGGCATTTAGAGAAAGAGGGACGATTACAGCAGGAAATGCTTCACAAATGACGGATGGAGCAAGTGTTGGAGTGGTCGCTTCAGAAAGTTATGCACAAACGATTGGGAAAACACCTCTCGCCCGTGTGATTGGCTGGTCAGAAACGGCTGGTTCTGATTCCAGTTTACACACGAAGCCGGCGGATGCGATTGCTAAGCTTTTTAAACGATATCAGTTAACAAAAGACGATATTGATTTATTTGAAATTAACGAAGCCTTTGCAAGTGTTGCTCTGGCAAGTATCGATGAGCTTGGGTTAGATCCACAAAAAGTAAATGTCAATGGAGGAGCGATTGCCATAGGGCATCCGCTTGGTGGAACAGGATTTCGGTTAGTTCTCACACTTATTCATGAGTTGAAACGTCGCGGGGCGGACGGGGCATCGCCTCACTGTGTGGCGGGGCGGGCAAGGCTTTGCCATTCTCGTCGAAGTGCCTAAAGATTGGTTATAAAAGGAGGTAGTAACATGTTTCTTACTTACGGAATAGCCATTATTATATTTTGGGTGGCAGGATTAGCCCTCTGGCAAGCAATGTATAAATCCTCATCTAAGGGAGGGAAGTAAATGGAGTCCTTATCAGAAGGTGTCATCTGGTTTATCGGAGGCTTGTTGTTCGTTTATTTTCTGTTTGTAACGTGGATTGGCAGGAAAGGGGCGAAGTATAGTAAGACAATGAGCGGCTTTGCAACCGCAAGGGCAAGGTGAGCCCTTGGATCGTCGGCGCCAGCTTTGCTACGACCTATGCGAGTGCCAACTTATTTATCGGTGTCCCTGGTCTTGCTTATCAATATGGAACGTCTGTGCTTTGGTACACGTTAGGATGTTTTGGGGTATCGTGGCTGGGCTTGCTATTTTTTGCTAAAACGTTCTTTCGATACGGGAAAAAGTTTGGCGGGGTATCGACGTTGCCTGAATGGCTGGGCAGGAAGTATAACAGTAAACCCTTGCAGGTGATCGTTGGACTACTTATTTTATTTAATGTGTATTACATTGTTGGTCAAAATGTTGGGTTAGCGACCATTTTTGAAACTGTGCTGGGCATTCCTTATATGTGGGGGTCATTATCGGCGTCACGATCACGATTGTGTATATTGGTTTAGGAGGCGCATTTGCCCAAATTATTACAGATGGCTTACAAGGAATATTTATGGCCTTTACATCTGTGCTGATCTTGTTCTCACTATTGTGGACGATCGGAGGCGGGTTTGGTGTCTTCGGAGAACTCTCCCGTCGTTTGTCTGGAATCGATCCCAACTTGGTGGCACCGATTTCTTCCAGTGGTCCATATAATAGTGTGTTGGCTATTTTGGCTGTCCAATTTCTGTTATTTAGCTTTGTTCTCATGCCCCATCTATTAAATAAGGTTCTGTCTTTGGAAACGGAGGAACAACTGCGGCCATTTACAATGTCAGCAGGGTTAACATTGTTCTTAATCTCTACATTGATGGTATTAGGCGGGCTGGCGGCTCGTGTGATGGTTCCATCGTTAGATAGTGCAGATAAGGCGATACCTGCATATTTAATGGAAGCTTTCCCACCACTCGTTGTAGGCATTCTAATTGTCGGTATTATCTCTGCGATTCTATCAAGTACGGATAGTTTATACCTTGGAGTAACGACGAGTATTGGTAATGATATTTTTAAAGTACTAGCCCCAGTCTTTTCTAAAAACGGCGGTAACCCTGAATTGATTGACCGAAGAAGTGTGGGTGTAGCCAAGTTTTCCCTCGTTATTATTGGGATGTTTACTTTGTACATTTCACTTGACCGACCAGAGTCGTTGTCGATTTTGATTCAATTTAGTTTTTCAGCTATCATTAGCGGCATTATTGCTCCGATCACTCTAGGTTATTTCTGGAAGCGAGCAAATGGGATTGGCGCCATTGCTTCTGTCATCGTCGGTGTCACCCTTTATGTCCTATTTACGAATCAGGAGATCATTGAAAATATTTATCTAGCGATGTTTGCAAGTTCTGTAGCCGGATTTACTGTTATGTTTATCGCAGGGTACCTGCCCGAGAAAAAAGTGGAGCAGCCATTGGAGCTTGAAAAGAATGCATAATGGAGAGGTGACAGTGTGTGACAAATGAACAACAGCAAATTCTCTTAGAAAAAGTAATTCAACTCCGTAATCAATTTCATAAGCGGTCAAAAGAAGTTGATCAATCAGGTGTTTTTCCACACGAGAATTTTAAAGAACTTAAAGATTCTGGATACCTATCTTGGACGGTGCCAAAAAAGTATGGTGGTCTAGGTCTCAATCTATATGATTTTTTACGCATGCAAGAGCAGCTTGCTCAAGGAGACGGGGCAACAGCCTTATCAATTGGCTGGCACCTTGGAAGTATATTGGAATTATCTGAAAATGATAGTTGGAATGAAGCTGCTTTCCGTAATCTTTGTCAAAAGGTTGTGAATGAACAGGCTTTAATTAATCGGACAGCAACTGAAAAAGGAACAGGAAGCCCAACTAGAGGAGGAGTGCCAGAAACGAAAGCGACATTACAAGGTGATCAATGGGTTATTAATGGAAGAAAATCTTTTGCCTCCATGGCTGAAGCTTTAGACTATTCCCTAGTAACGGCACATATTGAAGATACAGATCGTGTTGGTATCTTTCTAGTTGATCATAAACACGATGGTGTAAAAGTAGAACCTACTTGGAACTCCGCCTCAATGAGGGGGACGAGGAGTGATGATCTCGTTTTGCAAGGAGTAACTGTTCCAAAAGAAAACTTTGTTGAGGAGGAAGGAAAACAAGTGAACCCTCCGTTTCCAAAGGGATGGCTGCTCCACATTCCAGCTTGTTACTTAGGGATAGCGTCTGCTGCACGCCAATATGCTATTGATTTCGCAAGCAGCTATCAACCGAACAGTTTGCCGGGACCGATTAAGGAGGTTCCTGAGGTACAGAGGAAGATCGGTGAAATGGAACTAGCCTTATTTCAGTCGCGTGAAATTCTCTATTCTGTTGCGCAAAGGTGGACTGCATGTCCAGAGAGCAGAGGAAATATCGGGACAGAGTTATCAGCAGTAAAACATATCGTAACAAACCAGGCTGTTCATGTAGTCGATTTAGCCATGAAAATTGTGGGCGCACGCAGCTTGTCGAGGGATTGTCCATTGGAACGTTATCATCGAGATGTACGATCAGGATTACACAATCCACCCATGGATGATACGGTAATTAAAAAACTTGCCTCAAAAGCATTGGAGGAGTCGCAGCCAACTGTCACTTTATGAAAACTTTCGCATATCTTAACCTGTGTGTTAGTCACGTGTTTCCAAGTAACGGGAAATTAACCATGTTTGATTTGGAGGAAAAAAGGCTATTATAACAGTAAAAAGCTGTGAAAGGATAACGATAGTATGACTAAACACGTACAGGTTTATTTTAAGACGGAAAATGATGCTGAAAGCGCTAATGCTTCTTTACAAAAGTTAGCAATTGAAAATGAACAGATCGAACCTGTTCCGGATGATCCACCGTTATTGTCTCGTTTAATCCCGTTAAATAACTTAAACAATCCTGAGACAGATAACCATTTGACTCACTTGCTACATTTTGATGTGAAGGAAGAGGAACGTGAAAGCGCCTTAGAAATTATTAAGGAGCATAAGGGGCATATGGATCCGTCTGAACTGGAAAGTGACTAGAGTAGGAGTGGCGTTATGAATGGTCAAGGTTTTTCGAAAAAACAACAGGTTATTGCGCATTTGGAAGATTCGATTGATTGGGTACAATCTTTAAATCAACTGCCAGAGGAAGCATGGAGGCTGCCAATTGAACAAGGTAAATGGAGTGTAGCGGAAGTCATTCGTCATCTTGTGCTGTGGGATGAATTTATTATAAACAAACGTTTGCCGTACCTGTTCACTTCACAGGATATGCCGGTGCCTCCTGATGTTGAAGTAATGAATGAGAAAGCAGCTATTCATGCACGCAATGACAGTAAGGAAGAGACGGTTGATTTATTTGAACAAACGAGGAGCGAGCTCGTGGATCGATTAAATGATATTGAGGATATTCGCTATGAAGAGGCGATATCTTTGCAAGCAAGTAAAGAAAGCTTATATGAGTACCTGGAAGGGATTATGCAGCATGATGTGCATCACTTTGAGCAAATTAAACAAGTTCTCAATGATAAAGATGCCTGAGGAGCAGGCATCTTTATTTCTGCGTCTAGCACTCCATTTTCTTCACATATACATACTAGCTAAAAATATGCCAACGGATTGTTGATAAATTTTATTAAATTGACTGAGTGGGAGGGGATTGACGCCGTTCCCTAATTCAATCGTATAGCCTGGCCGCTGCCATACTTTAATAAACCAGTCTTTGTAGCCCGTATAGCTGTCAACGAACTGAATGGGTTCATAGCCGCTTACCCGAGCGAACTCATAGACAATCTCCTTTGCTATTGGGGGCTCCAAGCCTTCGTACCCCCAATAGATGACTTCCCCTTGCGTGTGAAAGGGCAATATCTTTTCAAAAGAACGAGCTTCGGCCAATTCCGCCATGGCGATACTTTCTGGTTCAGTTAACGGCTGATAGCCTGGAAAGTCTCGATGCGAAGGCTCAGTTGGTTTACGAGCCGCCTCAAGCTCCCATTTGGCTGGGTACTGCTTATTTAAGTCGACCCCCATTATATTCGCTTTCCATCCGCTAAAGTCCGTACTTCCATTGTTTATACGAAGGGCCCGTTCTCCGAATTCTCCCTCTGGAGGGCCATTGAGTACAAGGTTGACGCCATCGGGGTCAACCATAGGGACAATGGAGAGGGTGACTTCACTGTAGAAGGGGTTCGTATCCCTTCCAAGAATCGTTTCCCTGTTTGTTAATGAAAGTAAATACGTATTTAAAAATTCCATAATAATCGCGGTCGTTATCCATTCGTTGGCATGAAAGGATCCGTTCCAATGGACAACTTTTGGACCGCAGCCAATTTGTAATTCTACTAAATCTTTCCCCATGACGCTTTTGCCGATCGTTTCTCTTCTTATAAAAGGATACAATTCATAAAGCTGGTTTAAATGATGAGATAAAACTTGAAAATCGTACGGTTGATTGCCATTAACAACGGGTTTTGTCACACGTTCAGGGATTTGAATCGTTTCTCCTACTTGAAGTAAGGTTGGCTTTATGGAAGGGTTTAGCAAAAGAAGATTGTCTAAAGAAGTTTGATTCGCTGCAGCAATTTTGTGAAACGTATCCCCTGATTGGATTTGATAACTGTATGAACGGTACCCGGGGATCTTCACGGTTTGACTTATATTTAAGCTGCTAGGAATGATGGAAGGATTGGAATCAATAAGTAACGATAATGGAACATTAAATGTATTCGCGTAATACCAGAGTGTGTCTCCTTGTCTCACTTGAATTTCCATGAGTGGCCTCCTAACATTCTTATTACGTATATTATATGGAATAAGAAACGAGTACATGAGGTTATTTTTGCAAAAGCGTTCATAGCTTTAAAATTTCAGTTAGAATAGAAGGATGAAGGAAGGAAAGAAGTGAATGATATGAAAACATTTAAAGATATCGAGATAGAAGGCGCATTAGTTGAAAGGCTTAAAAAGCATGGAGTAACAGCCCCCACTCCCATTCAAGAAAAAACAATTC
This sequence comes from Halobacillus shinanisalinarum, assembly GCF_022919835.1. NCBI lineage: Bacteria > Bacillati > Bacillota > Bacilli > Caryophanales > Bacillaceae > Halobacillus > Halobacillus shinanisalinarum. The sequence continues at coordinate 3,939,639 of NZ_CP095074.1, forward strand.
CAAAGCTTCTTGAAGGGAAGGATGTTATTGCAAAGGCACAGACTGGAACAGGGAAGACACTCGCCTTTTTACTGCCGATTTTACAAAATATAGATGCCGGGAGATCTGAGGTTCAGGGATTGATCATTACCCCGACGAGGGAGCTTGCCCTGCAAATTACAAGTGAAGCAGAAAAGCTGCACCCTGATGATGTGAATGTGCTTGCCGTCTATGGCGGACAAGATGTCGCCAAGCAGGCACATAAATTAGATGGACGAGCCCACCTGGTTGTGGCAACACCTGGACGTCTTCTCGATCATTTACGTAGGGAGACGTTAAGCTTGGGTGCCGTTGAACATGTTGTGTTGGATGAAGCAGATCAAATGCTTGAAGCTGGCTTCCTTCCTGACGTAGCCGCTATTTTACAGCAAACACCTGCAAACCGGCAGACGAGTGCCTTTTCTGCTACCATCTCACAGCAAGTTAACTCCCTTGCGAAAAAATATTTAACAAATCCAGAACGGGTAACAGTTAAATCGGAGACGGTCACCTTGTCAGAAATTAAGCAGCTCGTCTATGAAACAACAGACCGGGCTAAACAGGATGCTTTACTAAAGATCATGGGCGAACATCGTCCCTTCCTCGCCTTGATTTTTTGCCGGACAAAAAGGAGAGCAAAAAAGCTGAATGAAGCTTTGCTCAGTCGAGGATTCGAAGCTGATGAGCTTCACGGCGACTTGTCTCAAGCGAAACGAGAGAAAGTGATGAAACGGTTCCGTGATGCGAAGATTCAATATTTGGTTGCTACAGACGTGGCAGCCAGGGGCCTCGATGTTGAAGGAATCACCCATGTGTTCAACTATGATGTGCCACAGGATGCCGAGAGTTACATCCACCGAATTGGCCGCACTGGTCGAGCCGGCGGCAAAGGGCTCGCGATTACTTTTATTGCGCCTAAAGATAGACAAGCGCTGCAAGTGATCGAAAAAGGGATCGGTGAGAAGCTCCACAGAAGAACACTAGATACTCTATCTCCACGGAAAGAAACAGAACGGTTTGGTTCGGAAGATCAGCAACGCTCGTCTAAACGAAGAAAAAGATAAAAGAGTGCAGCCGTCTCAGTGACAGGCTGCACTCTTTTTATGGGAAAATTGGGTTAGGGAGCAATCCCTTGGAGTTAGGGATCAATCTTCAGAGTTAAGGAACAATCCCCTGGAGTTAGAGAACAATCCTCAGGGTTAAGGAACAATCGATTCGGCTTAGAGAACAATTGCCTTTGTGTCTTTCCTCTATAACTTTTCAAAAATCAATAACATTGAGTCATTGAATGAAATATGATAAATTAAATATGTAATTCCGAGTATATGGATAGGAATTATTATTAATAAGGGGTTGAAGCTAATGGGAGTGGAATTTGTCGACCTTTTCAATCAATGGGCAAGTTCATATGACGATACGGTATCTGGAAAAGATCCTGAATATAAAGAGGTTTTTGAAGACTACGATGCTATGCTCCAGGAGCTGGCTGATTTAGCGGTCTCACCAGTTTTAGAATTTGGGATGGGAACAGCTAACTTAACGAGAAAGATAGTGGCACAAAATAAAGTAGTTGTGGGTGTTGAACCTTCTGAAGAAATGCGGCGAATTGCAATTGTGAAATGCCCGGAAGCAGCTGTGTATGAAGGGGATTTTATCAACTATCCTTCCTTACAACTGCCAATTAAATCAATCGTCAGCTCTTTTGCATTCCATCATTTAAAAGAGGATGAGAAACGATTAGCAATACGAGCGTATTATGATAAACTTGAAGAAGGTGGGAAGATTATCTTCATCGATACACTTTTTAAAGATGAAGCCCATAAGTGGTCATTAATAAAGGATGCTGAGAAGAAAGGTTATTTGAACTTGGCACAAGATTTACAAGAAGAATATTACGCATATCTCAGTGAACTTGAGCAAATGTTTCTTGAAGTAGGTTTTGAGGTATCTTTTAAACAGAAGAACAAATTCGCTTGGTTAATACAAGCTAAAAAAGGAGAATAATTTATGCCTAAGATGAACGTAGAAAGTTTTAACCTTGACCATACGAAAGTGAAGGCACCATATGTACGTCTAGTTGGTGTGACTGAAGGAGATCATGGTGATAAAATTTATAAATACGACATTCGTGTCAAACAGCCAAACAAAGAGCATATGGATATGCCGGCACTGCATTCTTTAGAGCACCTCATGGCAGAAAAAAGCCGTGATCACCACAGTCGGATTATCGATATTGGACCAATGGGCTGCCAAACAGGATTCTATTTAGCCGTCTTAAATGATGACAGCTATGAACATGTTCTTCAACTGCTGGAAAATACGTTAAAAGATGTGCTAGAAGCAGATGAAGTTCCTGCCTGTAATGAGGTACAGTGTGGGTTTGCGGCTAGCCATAGCCTGGAAGGTGCAAAAGGACTAGCGAAAGATTTGCTAGATAAACGCGATGAATGGGATCAAGTCTTTTAATTTCGGAGGGTGAATAACCTATGGCTTACGTTAGAAACGTACAATCATTAATTGGCAATACCCCAATGATTGAGCTGACTCACTCATCCATTCCGAATCAGGCTCGCATTTTTGCCAAGCTTGAATTTATGAACCCAGGCGGGAGTGTTAAGGACCGCCTGGGTTTAAAGTTGATTGAGGATGCACTTGAAAGAGGATTATTGAAACCAGGTGGTACGATTATTGAACCAACGGCCGGCAATACCGGGATTGGTGTAGCCCTTGCCGCAATCGGCAAAGGGTTTAGCGTTATGTTTGTAACTCCTGAGAAGTTTAGTCAGGAAAAACAAGTCTTAATGAGAGCACTTGGTGCTGAAGTGGTCAATACACCAACAGAAGCAGGAATGCGTGGCTCAATTAAAAGGGCTGAAGAGCTTTGTGAAGAGGTTCCAAACTCATTTAGCCCGCAGCAGTTTAACAACCGCGCTAATCCAGATACGTACTATGAAACACTAGGTCCCGAAATGTATGATGATTTAAATGGCGAGATCGATGTTTTTATTGCTGGCGCAGGTACTGGTGGAACATTTATGGGCACGGCCCGGTATCTTAAAGAAAAAAACAACTCCATAAAAACCGTGATTGTTGAGCCTGAGGGGTCCGTGTTAAATGGGGGAGAGCCAGGTCCCCATCGAACGGAAGGAATTGGAATGGAATTCTTACCTTTTTATATGGAGAAAAAATATTTCAATTCTATTCACACCGTTCTGGATCGAGTAGCATTTGAGCGCGTCAAGGAGCTTGCGCTTAATGAAGGATTGCTCGTAGCAAGTTCATCAGGTGCAGCGTTTGAAGCTGCATTAAGAGAAGCTGAACGAGCGGAGCCAGGAACGAATATTGTTACTATTTTTCCTGACAGTAGTGAACGATACTTAAGTCAAGGGATTTATGAGGAGTGAAGTCAATGAGGAAAAAAACACAATTGATCCATGGTGGGATCACTGGTGATAAAGAAACTGGTGCTGTATCAGTGCCGATTTATCAAGTTAGTACGTATGCTCAAGACGGGGTTGGCCAGCACCGTGGGTATGAATATTCAAGAACAGGCAACCCAACGAGATTTGCACTTGAAGAATTGATCAAGGAGCTTGAAGGCGGTCACGCAGGATTTGCTTTTGGCTCTGGAATGGCAGCCATCACAGCTGTGCTTATGACCTTTAATCACGGGGACCATGTTGTTTTCACAGATGATGTTTACGGTGGTACGTACCGTCTAGTTTCTAATGTGATTAACCGTTTTGGTTTGGAAGCAACCTTCGTAGATACAAGTGATGTTGCGAATATTGAAGCGGCAATTACTGATCGTACAAAAGCGATTTATGTTGAGACCCCAACCAATCCGCTTTTAAAAATCACTGATTTGAAAAAAGTGTCTGATCTAGCGAAAGATAAGGATCTAACGTTTATTGTTGATAACACGTTCAGCACACCATATTGGCAGAACCCGATTGAGTTTGGCGCCGACATCGTTCTTCACAGTGCAACGAAGTATCTTGGTGGACACAGTGACGTTGTAGCCGGATTAGTTGTCGTCAATTCACAACAGCTTGCTGAAGATGTTCATTTTGTATTAAATTCTTCGGGTGGTATTCTTGGCCCGCAAGATTCATGGTTATTGATGCGCGGGATCAAAACACTAGGTATTCGCATGGAAGAAATTGAAGAAAACACTCGTGCATTTATCGAGTTCCTACAAGGACTTCCTGAGGTAACAAACATTTATTACCCTGGTCTTGAAAGTCATAAAGGACATCAAGTTCATCAAAGGCAAGCTCGTGGCAGCGGCGGAATGATTTCTTTTGACGTGGGAAGTGGGGAGAAGGCAGACCGAGTGCTTAAGAATACTCGCTTTTTCACGCTAGCTGAAAGTCTTGGAGCCGTCGAAAGCTTAATTTCGGTTCCTGCAAAAATGACTCATGCTTCGATCCCGGCAGAACGCCGCAGCGAATTGGGAATCGCTGATGGTTTAGTTCGTGTCTCCATTGGCCTTGAAGATATTGAGGACCTAAAGGAAGACTTTTTACAAGCCTTACGTAAATAAAGTGAGAGCGGCCTATTGTGGGTCGTTCTTTTTTATTAAATAAATTTGAATTACACCTATATATGTCAAAAAAATTCATTTTAGTGCCTGTATAGAGAAGGTTTAGATAGCCACACTAATCAGTAAGAAGAACTGGAGTGTGAGAAAATGGATTATACACATTTAAAAAAACAATTAGAAGAAAGAAAAAGAGAGATAGAGCAACGATTAATTGATAATAACCATTTTGGTCTAGAACGAGGCTTTGCAAGTGACCGCGCCTCAGGTGAGTTATCCCAGTATGATAACCACCCAGCCGATTCAGGCACTGAGCTTTATGAAAGAGAAAAAGATATGGCTTTATTAACCCATTTAGAAGATGAACGATCAGAAATATCCTACTCACTAAAGCAAATCGAACAAGGCACTTACGGGATTTGTGAGAAAACCGGGAAAAAGATCCCATTAGAAAGACTGGAAGCCGTACCAACAGCTCGTACCACTCGATCTGCTGGAGATGACCATGTAGCGGGTGATCGTCCGGTGGAAGAAGATGTTCTGAATGACTTGGAATGGAATGACGGGAACGATAGCTATGAGGTGGTCGCCAATTTTAATGAAAATGGTATGACTTATGAGGGTTCATCTTTGATGGATGAAGAAGAGGATAATGGTGGTTATGTGGAAGAATTTGAATCTTTTGTATCAACGGATATGAATGGATATACAGGGTCAGATGAAGTTAATTTTCAGCGAAGTGAATATTATAAGGAGTATATGGATCAGCGTGAACAGGAAGATTCAGAATAATAATCCCCCAAGGAGTGAGCCACTCATCCTTGGGGATCTTTCATTAATAGCCGACTTCAACGGCTGCATTTACAATGTACATCATGTCATTTTTATCTTCTTTATCTTCCAGAAAAATTCGGCTTGATGTCAGCATCCCGCCTTGAACCTTTTCTATCGTAACTTGACCATAAGGGATAGACTGTTTAACTTCTTGCTCATCCAATTGATCATGATCCGTTGGCAAAGCAAGTTTAACGTGAATTTTCATTTCATCAAGGGATTGGTTGGGTAACGCTGTTCTTATGCCTGGCATGGAATTAGAATGAATCGCATTTTTTATCGCTCGGACGGAAGCCTTTGTTATATTTTGTCCGTGAACATCTGTCCCTGTTCCAGTTTGGATAAACATCACTTGTTCCATTAGATCTCCTCCTAAAATAACGTGTTCTATTCTCCTTATTTACTTTTTGCAAGGGAATTAAACCTCCAAAGCCTGAGTTCTACATAGTTAATTAGTATAAAAGTTACTGTTAAACATAGATGCTTCAATCACAGAAGATGTCCGTGTAGGTGTTGTGACAGTGAGAGTCACCGATCTAGAAAAGTCATCACAATTTTATGAAGGGACCATTGGTTTACTAAAAAGAAGCGAAAATATAAAAACTATCGATTTTGGTACAGAAGAAAGAACATTGCTCCGAATAACAAGTGGTACTAATCATTGCATGAATTATGTGCACGCACGCAGCAATTGTGGAATGAAATCAAAACGCGTTTAACACAGAAGGTACATTCTTTTTGAAATTAGTGGGAATAGAATTAAACTAAAAGATCCTGCAGGGAATTTATTAAGAAAAAGGAACAAATTCAACATCCGAATTTGTTCCTTTTAACATTTTGATTATACCGTGGAAGGTTCTTCTGCTTTTTCAAAAATGTGCATCATCCACATTCCAATATCCTCAAACCCAAGCCTCTTATATATAGACCCCGCTTCGGGATTATCATAAAACAGGCATAACATTTTTCCATCTGCTAGTAGATCTTGACATAATTTAAGCATACAAGTACTCGCATACCCTTTACGTTTATAATTTGGATGTGTGCAAACCCCTACTACCATGGCGGACATCGAGTTTTCTGCTGTAGTGGAGGCACTTGAAATCATAGTACCATTGTCTTCACTGTAATACACTCGTGCAGATTTCTGTTCTATTCCTCTTCGGATGCTATCTTCCCGACTGTTGTCCCGTTCAAATTCGGGAATTTGATTTTGCAAATGAACGAGTCTTTGTACATCATTCGTCGTGGCCAGCTTTACATGGCTAGTATTTACATCTGTGTTTAGCTTTTCAGTATCGTCGCATTTGGCATAATATAAGGAACGATTCCGTAAGCTCCCGACTTTTATGTAAGGAAGAATTTTTTCAGTAATGATTTGCAGACCAGATAACTGCATAAATTCTGGGTCTTCGTTAATAATTGTAGCAAAACCCTTGGCATCAAAGTAGTCATTCGCGTAGGCAATGTAATTGTTATGGTACTTTAATAACACTGCCCTTAATTGATCGTTCCTATCAAAGTCCCCCCATAATTTCTGAAAATCTTGATCATAACCAAAATTCTCAATATCACCGATAATAAATAAGTTTTCAGCTGGTTTAACAGAAAGCAGGTGCTGACAAGCCCGATCGTCGTTTGACGTAAGCCTGCGAATCATGAAAATCCCTCCTTATTTTTATAAAGTGGTTTATAGTTTATCAAATATTCATAAAAAAGCAATAACTTTTAAATAGGAGTTGATTTATTGGAATAGTGTGGATATAATGGAAAAAGAACAAATGTTCCTATTCGTGGAAAGGATGTGTGATATGATAGGCTGTTTAATTGTAAAGGTGGCACAGCAGAAGGCAACTGAAATCGCAGGGGATGTGGCAGAACATTTTGGTGCAAACTTATTAAGCCAGGATTCATCCGACACCGGCCTTATTACTATTGCTCAAATAACGAATAAATTGGATATATGGCAGACAGCATTCAAATATGAATGTTTAGGTTTTGTTACCGCATATGGTTTTGCAGAAATTGAAAATGAGGCTATTTTTGTGGCAAATGAAAACATGGTTGAACGCTTGGCAAAATAAGTTAACTTCATCATTCCCCTTTAGTTTTTAGTAATTGGGTCAAACTAATTTCTAAAGGAGGAATGGTCTCTTGAGTAAAATAGGTATATGGTTTTTAGTACTGTTTATAATGTACAGTTCAAATATATTCGCTGAAGGCAGTCTATACAGTATTAAGCACAAGGATAAAGTCAAGCAGGATTATGAAATCCATATTGATTACCCAGTTTTTAATGGTCTTCCTAATGAGAAACTTCAAGAGGAGGTCAATAATAAAGTAAGTAACAAACTTGAAAATACAGTTAGAGAAGTGAAGCGGGTAGCTGAACAATCAACAGGGTTCCCAGTTCTATACTATGAAGAAGAAGAAGTGATCGAGGACGATAAGATGATTTCTATCGTCATGACATCAAATATTTCAAGGGGAAACAATTATAATTCGACCGTAAGTTCAATTAACTTTGAAAACGGGGATAATGGCAGGATTCTTACATTGGAAGATGTGGTGGAGATGCCTTCGCTTAATCAGGAAGTGAAGAAACAAATGGCAAATGAACCGGATACTTATTTCCACCAATCTTTTAATTCCGTAAGAGAGGATACAGCCTTTTATATTAACGGCGAACAAATTATCCTAGTATTTAATAAGTATGAGATTGCACCAGGCGTATATGGCACTCCTGAAATTAGTATACCTTTAGATCGAGTTAGAAAAGACCAATCTTCAAAGGAGACAAATGTCCCTTTACCGCAAATTATTTAATTGAATCAATTTTATAATTGCTCTTTTTAAAATGCCAAAGACTGGCAGAATATATGGTTCTTTTCCGAAAAGGTTCAAAATGGATTCTTATCCAGCAGATTTTAGTTTCCGTTTTATAAAGAAGTTTGATCACTTTCTATCCATGTTGCTTACATCGCCCCCTTATCCTGGAGACTCAGCTTCAAGACACTTAGGTCCGTTACGGTATGAGGGCTCGGGGTGGCTGGGAAACGACTCGCTTTCCTGCTGCCCCACAGGACGTGGGGTCGTTCGACGTTGGTACAGGACGTGCCGAACTTAGTCGAACTTCCTCTATTAGGTTTTAGCCGAACATCCTCTAAACAGCAAGCCTCCTCAGGCGAAGCCTTTCGGGGTCTCCTTCTCCCGCGGGAGAAGGAGACGTTTCCCAGCTACCCCACCTGTTTTGTGATGAACGGAGCCATTCGTATTCCGAATGAGTCTCTAGTGTTCAGAGGGTTTATCCATCATGAAGTGGCATAATAATCGCGTCACAGAGAGATTTTTAGCTCTCTGATAAGAAGTTCTTCTGTCGTTTTGGCTGATTTGTGAACCTGGAGTGTTTCCGTTCTTCTCACAAACACAAGGAGGCCCGGGAGATTGCGAGACTCTGGTGGCCATACGTATCACTCCTACCCAGCCTGTTCCTTCATCATAGAGATCAAGATGTGTCTGAATATCGACAAAACCTGGATAAAACGTTAATGGTTTCAACTTGGAATAACTTAACTATTTTTGCATCTAATATGTGGACTTGTCCGTTCTTTATTGGAGAGTGATGTGACGGGGGTATGCATTACATTTTTATTTAAGTGTTCATGTTCTATTGTGAATCCTCCGTTGTCGTTTTCTTATATTATACTGCAAGAGAACGTAGCTAGGTACTAAAAAACGAAGCACGAGACGGCTTCGTTAAGATTTTAAAATCGATTGTAAGGCAGGGTTTAATTCAGGAAAAATAAATGTATAACCATGGGTTATTGCTTTTTTTGGTATGACGGACTGGCCGTTCAGTAATAATGTGCTCATATCACCAAGAATCGTCTTTAAGGCGAAAGAAGGGGCCGGGATCCAGTGAGGGCGCCCAAGAACATTGCCAAGGGTTTGACCAAAGTCTTTGTTGCGTTTAGGATTAGGAGCTGTTCCATTCACAGGCCCCTTGAGCGAAGAAGTTTTGAGTGAATAGTCGATGAGCTCAATCACATCATCAATATGAATCCATGACATCCATTGTTCACCAGATCCTAAATTTCCTCCAATCATAAGTTTATAGGGAATAGTCATTTTAGGTAACGCTCCTTTTTCTCCAAGAATCACGCCGAAGCGAATGAATGCCGTACGTACCCCGAGACTTTGGGCTTTCGCTGCTCGGTTTTCCCATTTGGCAACGACGTTTGCTAAGAAATCTTTTCCGGGTTGAACCGTCTCTTCTGTAAATGTTGTAGTTTCTGATTGTCCATAAAAACCTACAGCTGATGCATTGATAAGTGCTTCCGGTTTAGGGTTCATGCGTTCAATCAGGTTGATTACTTCTTCAGTCGCTCGAATGCGGCTGTCCAAAATGGATTTTTTTCGTTCTTCCGTCCATCGCCCGCTATTTAGTGATTCACCAGCAAGGTTTACGATAGCATCTACAGAAGGAAGATGATCCCATGGAGCATACTCATCTTTTAACCAGCCAATATGTGTAACATGATCTGTATTTTCATGCTTGTCTGGGTTTCTTGTGAGTATGTACACGTGATGATCTTCATTAATAAGTTTCTGTGTAAGCTTTGACCCAACAAAACCTGTTCCTCCGGTAATGGCTATTTTCAAGATAATCTCCTCCTCTATCTTTTTCCAGCAAAATAGTATAAAAAGGAAACGATTCTTGTCGTGACCAAGCATGTGGTTCTCATGCTACAATAAGTTAAAAAGGAGTGTATTTCGCTTGGCAAAAATTACTCGGATTACGACACAGAAAAGAAATAAGAATCGTTATAATATCTTTTTGGATCGAGGTCAAGGAGAGACCTACGGTTTCAGCGTAGACGAAGATATCCTTGTGAAATTCCAGCTCCAAAAATCGATGGAGCTTGAGGAATCAAGCATCAACGCTTTAGTCCAAAAAGATACGATACATAAGACATATACCCTCGCTATCAACTATTTAACCTTCCGAATGCGTTCAGAAAAAGAAATTCATGATTATTTACTTAAAAAAGAAGCTGAGGAAGAGCATATTGATGAGATAATCAACCGTTTAAAAAAGGAAAAATTGCTCAACGATCAGGAGTTTGCAAATTCACTTGTGAGAACACGTATGCAGACCTCAAGTAAAGGTCCGCTTTTAGTAAAAAAAGAGCTGATTGAAAAAGGGGTTAAGCCGCAATTAGCTGAAGAGGCACTAGACTATTTCCCTTTTAATAAACGAGTGGAAAAAGCGGTGAAGTTCGCAAAGAAAAAGCTGAATAGCGATAGGAAGAAATCACACCGGCAACAAATCCAAAATGTACAGCAGACCTTGATGCAAAAAGGGTTTCAAACCGATGTCATTAAGGAAGCTCTTGATCAGCTTCCTGAAGAGGAAGGTGAGGAGAATTCAGAATGGGAGGCGATTATTTATCAAGGAGAGAAATTGTTGAGAAAATATGAGCGGAAAGCCGAGGGATTTGAATTAAAGCAAAAGATCAAAACAGGTTTATACCGTAAAGGTTTTCCATTCGATTTGATCGATCAGTTTATTGAGGAGAACATTGATAACAAATGATACGTTTACTTAGGAGGGACCGATGTTTTACAGGAGAGCAACATACAAGATAGCACCAAATCAATATGAGCCGTGGACCCGTTTTTTTCATGAGTATGTACTACCGAATCAATTAGCTCACGGTGCCCGTTTAGCCGGACGTTACACGACATTAGACCATACTGAAGTAGTAACAATATGGGAATATGACAACTATAAAGATTATTTACTCGTCGATCGTAAAGTGAAGGAGTCGGCAATTTATAAAAAAGCGTTACAGGTTGAGCCATTGTACCATCATCTGAAGGAAGATTTTTTAGAAGAAGGAGGGGATTACCATCTTCAAAAACACATTGTTTCCGTTTCAGGATGCTTCTTCAATGAAAAAGGAGAAGTGCTCCTTGTGCAAAATGAACACCGTCCAGACACGTATGAAATGCCTGGGGACGTTTAGAAAACAATGAAAGCCTTGAGGAAGCAATAAAACGAGAAGTATTAGAAGAAACAGGTGCCCTGGTGACAGTTGAAGGGATAACAGGTGTCTATCACAATATGACGTTAAGCGTAGTATGTATCGTCTTTAAAGGGACACACCATTCGGGAGAGATTCGTCCTCAGCCGGGTGAGACTAGGGATGTTGTTTTTCAAAAGATGACAGATGAAAATATGAGACAGTGGGTCACTAGGGAGCATTTTTTGATTCGTCTGCAGGATGCATTGGAAAATGAAGGAGCTGCAGTGGAAAGCTATTATGTAAAACCATATACGCTAGTGCACAGAATAGAATCATATAAATAAACCGCTCATCCTTTACAATGATGGGCGGTTATCAGTGTTACAGCATCCCTTTACTAGTTAAATCTTCAATGGCTTCATAAACATGATCAACAACTGTATTTGCTTTAGCCTGAACGGCAGGATGTGCTGTAGACATCGCATAACTATTAGGTGTCACGGCAAACATAGAGAGATCATTAAAGGAATCTCCAATACAAGCAATTTCATCCGTCCTAATGTCGAGGTGGCTTAATAGAGCTAAAATACTGTTCCCTTTATTAATCGAAGGCGGCATAATATCAATCACATTCTTGTGTGAAATAAAAGTATCGACTGTTTGTCCAAATTGACTGCTTACCTGCTCATGGACATGGGTTATATCTTCCTCATTTCCGTGCAGAGTGAATTTGGAAGGGTGGATCGTTTGTCCGAATTCTTTGACGAAACTCGGGTTAACAGTAATATCGTGAAAAAGCTGTTTATTGATTACGTCAATCCACTCGTTGTGCTCCGTCGTATAGGTATCTGTAGCAGTAGATACAGTTGTAACCATAGGATAGTCTTGAATGTTAGCTATGACATGGTCTGCGATTGTTTTAGTAAATGTTTCTGAGTGGATGAGCAGGTCATTTTGCCCGTGAACAAACGCACCATTTTGACTGATGCGATGCCCCTTGAGTTCCATTCTTCGTAGCACTTCTGCAATTTCATGCTCCATCCGCCCTGTAGCGATCGCAAGCTCAACATTATGATTAATGAGTTGACGAAAGGAATCGATATCCTTTTGTTTGATGTAATGGTCCATTCCAAGCAGTGTCCCATCCAGGTCTGTGATGAATAATTTGATCATGTGCAGGACTCCTTTCTAAACTTCCAAATTCAAATCCCTTATAGTGTGTGTTCAAAAATTTGGCGAATGAGAACGTCGATAAAGATCGTATTCGCCGTTTACCCCGCATGAAAGGTCAGAAAACCCCCAAAGATATCGTCGTGAAAATAAGAAACTAAGTGGGTGAGTAACCGTCCGTAAATGTCCGATTTTAAGGAATATAGACGTCGTGTAGGCCCCAACGAATCATCAGTGAAAGTCCCACTGATGGAAGTTTCCTTTTATCATTTGGTGACTTTTTGAACATCCTCTTATTGATTTTACATTTTTGGGGTTAGAGAAACAAAAGATTTAGTGCAGGGCTGTTGTCAAAAAAGAGAAGGAACTATACGATAAGGAATAGAGAGATAAAACTATATTAGTATAAAAGACTGGTGTTACGGTGTGGAGGAACGAATATGGATGAAGGTTTGACGATTGATAAAGTACTGAATAATAATGTAGTTATTGCAAAACATCCCTCGTATGAAGAGGTGGTGTTAATTGGTAAGGGAATAGGCTTCGGAAAGAAAAAGGGAGACTTCGCTTCGTTTAATAAAGCTGATAAAACGTTTTTGCTTAGTAGTGAGAAGGAGAAAGAGCAGTACGTCAACCTCCTTCCCTATATTGATGAAGACTTTATCGATTTTATGAACGATATCCTCTATCATATTGAGACGAGAATGGGGCAGGAGTTAAACGAACATATTCATGTTGCCTTAACCGACCACCTGGCTTTTGCTATTAATCGCTCACAAAAAAGCATGCAATTTAACAATCCTTTTCTACCTGAAATAGAGTCGCTTTACCCGAAGGAATACCAAATTGCAATGGAAGTAGTCACAATGGTTTATGATAAGATGAAAATTCATTTCCCTGAAGGTGAAATAGGGTTTATTGCCTTACATATTCATAGTGCAGTGACAGATAAAACTCTTCGTGAAATCAACCGGCACAACCAGTTGATTACAACACTCGTCCAATTAGTTGAAGAAACCATGGAAGTTACTATTGATCGTCATAGTGTGGATTACCATCGTTTAGTACAACACTTGCACAGGGCTGTTGACCGTGTCGTGCAGAATGAAAATACAGACGATGAGATTCGACTCGAAAACATGTTGAAACAAGAGTATCCTGTATGCTATAATCTAGCGTGGAAGTTAATTAAAGTGATGCAAAAACAGCTGAATAAGCCTGTGGATGAATCGGAGGCAATCTACTTAACGATTCATTTGCAAAGGTTAACCTATAAATCTTAACGTTACGTGTTACTGATTCGATCAGGCATGAGTATCAGAGATTCTTATAGAACCATTTGGGAGAAGTGTATCCAAGTGTTTCTATTGGGAACTCTATACTCATGCCTTTTTTAATGCTGTAAAAATAGTTGACAGGGATGACCTTAGGGTTAGGAGTACTTCCATTTCTGAGTCAAGGTGGTTTACTCTTATCTTAAGATCTCTCTTTTCTTTTCTGCTATTATGAAACCGTTTTATTTTTCTGACAATAGCTGTTTTTCATCACAATAAAAAATAGGGGGAGATTAACTTGTTTAAGAATGCTTTTGGTACATTGCAAAAAGTCGGAAAAGCTTTAATGCTTCCTGTAGCATTGCTTCCAGCTGCTGGTATTCTACTGGCATTTGGTACAAGCTTTGCTCAAGACGATTTTGTTAATAAAGTACCATTTTTCGGAACGCCGTGGGTCCAAACTTTACTTAAAGTCATGGAGGAAGCTGGCGGGATCGTTTTTGACAATTTACCGTTGCTATTTGCCGTAGGTGTTGCGATTGGTTTGGCAAAAGGTGACGGGGTTGCCGGTCTTGCCGCAATCATTGGTTATCTCATTATGAACGTCGTGATGGGGGTTCTTGGTGAGGTTACAGCCGATATGACATCAGATCCTGCGTATGCTGAGGTCCTTGGAATCCCCACATTGCAGACGGGTGTATTTGGCGGTATCATCGTCGGGATCTTAGCTGCCACGATGTATAATCGGTACTACAATATTGAACTTCCGCAGTTCTTAGGCTTTTTTGCCGGGAAGCGGTTTGTGCCGATTATTACAGCATTTACATCATTGTTCCTTGGTATAATCATGCTTTTCGTGTGGCCGTATGCACAATCTGCTCTAAATGCGTTGTCTTATTTAATGTTAGAAACGAACCAAACGATTTCCGTGTTTTTCTTCGGTGTGATTGAACGTGCGTTAATTCCATTTGGGTTGCACCATATTTTCTATTCACCTTTCTGGTTTGAATTTGGCACGTACACGAATGCTGCAGGAGAAATTATTCGGGGAGACCAGGCGATATTTTTTGCCCAATTGAAAGATGGGGTTGAATTTACAGCAGGTACATTCATGGTCGGAAAATTTCCATTCATGATGTTCGGTCTGCCCGCTGCGGCCCTTGCGATTTATCATACAGCTAAGCCTGAACGCAAGAAGGTAGTCGGTGGGATTATGGCTTCGGCTGCATTGACATCTTTCCTAACAGGGATTACCGAGCCACTTGAATTCTCATTCTTATTCGTAGCGCCATTACTATTCGGAATTCACGCCATATTTGCTGGTTTCTCCTTTATGATCATGGAGATTCTGGGAGTGAAGATTGGACAAACCTTCTCAGGGGGACTGATCGACTTCATTCTTTTCGGTGTCATGCCGAACCGTACGGAATGGTGGTGGGTGATCATTGTTGGTCTCGTATTCGCCGTGATTTATTACTTTGGCTTCCGCTGGGCTATTCTTAAGTTCAACCTTGCTACACCAGGACGTGAGGATGAAGCACAAGATGCAGATGGTGATGGTGAAGTTGGCGATCTTCCATTTGAAATATTAGAAGCTATGGGCGGTCAAGAAAATATCGATCACTTAGATGCGTGTATTACGAGGCTTCGCGTGTCCGTGAACGATAAAGGAAACGTTAATAAGAACCGTTTGAAAAAACTTGGTGCTTCGGGCGTTATGGAAGTTGGGAACAACATCCAGGCGATCTTCGGACCAGTATCTGATACACTAAGAGGGCAAATGCAAGATATCATTGATGGAAAAACGCCTCGTTCTAGAGAAGATGTTGCTGAAATTGTGAATGAAGCAAAAAGTGCAGAAGCACCTGTAACGAAGGGTGATTTAGAGTTCATCAGCCCAATGAAGGGAAACGTTCTTCCTATAACAGAGGTGCCAGACCAAGTATTCTCTGGTAGAATGATGGGGGATGGATTTGCGATCGAACCGGAAGATGGTAAAATCATTTCACCGATTAACGGTAAAGTGTTGAATGTATTCCCTACAAAGCACGCAATCGGACTTCAAGCAGATAACGGAATGGAAATCCTGATCCACATTGGAATAGACACTGTGAAGCTCAAAGGAGAAGGGTTTACGGCTCTTATTGAAGAAGGAGACACAATTAAACAAGGCCAAGCCCTGATGGAAGTGGACCTTGAATATGTGAAAGAAAATGCTCCTTCTATAGTGACACCTATCGTCTTTACCAATTTAGGTGAGGACCAGTCTGTTGAAGTGAAAGCAACTGGTGAAGTGAAGCATAACGATCCAGATATTATTCAAATTAACAAGTAAGAGGAGAGATTTTTTATGACAGAACAAACGATAACGATTACATCAGCGGACGGGCTTCATGCACGTCCAGCAACGGCGTTAGTCCAAATTGCCGGGCAATATGAAGCAGACGTCAATATCGAGTATAAGGGCAAGTCGGTAAACATGAAGTCCATTATGGGCGTAATGTCACTAGGTATTCCTAATGGTGCGGAAGTGAAGTTTACAGCTGAAGGTTCAGATGAAGCGGAAGCTGTTGAAGCCGTTGTGGCAAAAGTAAAAGAAGAGAAACTTGGAGAATAAGCTGTGAAAAAGACTGGTCGTCGTGACCAGTCTTTTTATTTCGTTTTGAAATCGGAAAATATATAATTATCTTCCCAACCTGTGCAATTATGCTTTCGTTTCGTGCAATTATCATTGTGATTCGTTCGATACAGTAAAAACCAGCCGCTCCCAATTGGGAGCGGCTGGTTTTTACTTATCTATAATGATTTCTAGTCGTCCATCGTCTTCTTGAAAAATTTGTTCAGCTACCTCTTCAGGTCCTTTTAACTTCTCTGGTGCCGTGACATGTGTGCTGTCAGCCCAAAAAGGAGTGTTCATGCCACCCATATAAACTGCTGTTGCTGACATTGACTCTTGCTCCCATTCTTTGTGAAGGCTCTCTGTGAAGCCGCGTACAGCAAATTTTGAAGCACAATAGACACTTTCATTCGTTTTACCTCTTAAACCTGCGGTGGAAATAATATTAAGAACCCGCCCATTAGATTGTTTAAGTACCTGGCTGGCTTGCTTAGTCATAAGGATCGTGCCTTTCACATTCGTGTTGAACATTTTGTTGATGTCCGCTTCTGAATACGATCCTACATCTTTAAAAATTCCCACTCCTGCATTGTTTATAAGTACATCAAGCTGTTCAAATTGTTTTACAGCTTCAGTTACTGAAGCTGGTTCGGTAACATCGCAGATCAATACTTCTGCTTCCCCGCCCGCCTGGCGGATTTCTTTTTTTACAATGAGCAGCTTACGTTCAGTACGACCGGATAAGTATACGCGATAGCCACTTTTGGAATATTGATGAGCTAGCGCTCGTCCAAGCCCTGTCCCCGCCCCGGTAATTAAAACGTTCTTCATTCCTGATCCCCCCGAAAAAGATAGTTACCGTTTCTATTGTGACCAAAGACTGATAAAATGTAAATAGCAAAGCGGAAAAGCCGTTTACCTCCGTCCCCATAAGTAAGCGGAGTAGCAGTGATTGATTTATGTCGATAGGGGTGGGCTTACAGGTCGACAATATAAGAGCGCGCTAGATATAAAAAAGGAGAGTCAATATGGAACGAAGATATAGTGACTTTAGTTACGAGGAACTAAGAGCTGAGGTGGCAGAACTTAAGGAAAAAGCGCTTAAAGCTGAGCAATTAGGCATGGTGAATGAATACGCCGTCCATGAGCGTAAGATAATCATGGCTAAGTCGTATATGATAGATCCAAGCCAATTTAATGCCACCGAAGTTTATGAGATAGAAGGCGATCCAGCACACACGTTTTATATTGAGTATATGAATGGTGTATTTGCATGGGGCTACCGCAAGGATAAACAGGGTGAACGTGCCGGAGATGAAGAGGAGGCACTTCCTATCTCAATGCTTGGAGTGAGAAAATAATATCATTTAAAACCTGTGCACCGAATGTGGTGCACAGGTTTTTTACTTAGCTTCTTTTACGCATTTGAACTTCTGTAATGCGTTCGGACTGCGTTTGTTCAGTTTCGCCGTTTACCCTGTCTCTTAAGTGCTTCGTACCTCGCCTAGGGAAATGATTCTTGCTCTTATTGTGAGCCATTTTAATATTTCCCTCCTTGATTTACTTCGCGTTCCCTTGAGTGCATTGCTCTCTTTTGGGGGTTAGAGTTAATGCTGCCATCGGGTCTTAAGGCTAAATATTCACTTTGATCCTCTGGGGCACTTGTCATCTTTTTATTTGGAAATCCTTTTGCTTTGTTACGCAATTGTCATTCCTCCTATTGTTCACATCAGTGTGTGAACAAGCTTAGTATGTGTTACAAATGTTCTCCCTATGTGCTACAATGACAATGAAAACTTTGCCACTTTTAGAGGTGAATATAGAAATGGATGATACTTTTCAGCGGCTAGCTGAACACTTATATCATAAGAATGACCGTTTGACGATTGATGAAGCTAGGGTTTGGGTTGAACTACTATGGGAGGACTTTGAAGCGACACACGCCAAAGCTGGCAGGGAATATAAAGGGAAACAAATGACAGAGCAAATTGTATTAAGGTGGATTGAAAATTATGGGCCAAGGTTGCACGACTTTGTGGCAACGAACCCTAAATATAAGGAGCTTTTAAAGAAGAAAGGTCCTACACAGTAAGAAATCCGCGCTATATATAGTTAGCGCGGATTTCTTTTCATTTTGAATCGGGAACAACGGAAAGCTTATTTTGTAGTTTTTCCTCCGTGAAAACCCAGCCTGTATAAGAATTTAATATTTTAAGTTCTTCAAATTCTTCCCCGTGTTCATCGTCTATTTGGACAAGGGCGACAAACGGGTAACGGCCCTTTGAACGATAACGTAAATCAGTGAAGCGGACTTCTGTAAATTCATCAAAATAGTTAATGTCATAACGATACACAGGTGAAAAAGATAGAAAGGCTTTTATATTATGATCAGTTAATGCTTTTTGAACCACCGGATCCTCATAATCAATCCTCTTGTTCACAAATTCATCCTGGATGGTAATCTGGCCATTTACAGCGCGGCCTACGTAATAATTCGTTGATGTAGTAATAGCAATACGCCATACATTTTGCTTAAGCGTTGGAGAAGTAGCTATTTGTTCTACATTTTCAAAATATTTATGAACGATTTTAATGAGTTCACGTTTTTCGTAATATCGTTTAACATAGTAGATGGCAATGACGAAATAAATGATCAGCCATGTATATCCTGGGTCTGCTCCTAGGTTCCATGCTACAATACCTGCTAAGTGCATAATGAAAATGTAGGGATCGAATGTGTTAATAAATCCATAAGCGACCCACCTTTTTGTAAAGGGACGATAGGCTTGGGTCCCGTAAGCATTAAACACGTCAACAAAAACGTGAAGAATAACAGCTAAAAATGTCCATAGCCAAAGGTGCAAAAAGCTTACCTCAGGTGCGAATAAATGTATAAGAAAAGGAATGCTTAATCCCCATAAGATAACTGCAGGGATCGAATGAGTAATGCCACGGTGATGGCGAATATAAACAGCGTTATTTTTAAGTTTGAGAATTGTGTCAAAATCCGGTGCCTGAGAGCCTGCAAGGGTACCCACTAAAACGGCATTAAACAGCATTGGATCAGCTTGAACAGCAGGGTCCAATGTAGCTAATCCGCCTAATGCAACTCCCATAACAACGTGTGTGCCAGTGTCCATAAAGCTACCTCCTTTGGCAAGGGCGACAATCTATAGTGTATCACGAAGGATGATCTAGAATGAAAGTAGAAGAAAGAATCCCTCAAATAGTAGAACATTTCAATCAAGAACCATTCAAGAATCAATTGATTAATTGGTTTACAAAAGAGCAACGAACACTGCCTTGGAGAGAAAATCAAGATCCTTATCGTGTCTGGGTATCAGAAATTATGCTCCAACAGACACGTGTTGATACAGTCATTCCTTATTTTAATCATTTTATGGCCCTTTTTCCCACCCCTTACGATTTAGCCGTAGCAGATGAACAATCTGTATTAAAGGCATGGGAGGGCTTAGGTTACTATTCCCGAGCGCGCAATTTGCAAAACGCTGTTCGTGAAGTTGTTCAAAGTTACGAAGGGGTCGTACCATACGACAAGCAGCAACTGAAGAAATTAAAAGGCGTCGGTCCTTATACATTAGGAGCGATCTTAAGTATTGCCTACGATCAACCAGAACCTGCAGTTGATGGGAATGTCATGCGTGTTTTATCTCGAATCCTTCACATTGAGGATGATATTGCTAAAGCGAGTACGCGTAAACTATTCGAAGCTCTTACTAATGAAATTATTTCAGTTGAGAATCCGTCTGCATTCAATCAAGGATTAATGGAACTTGGGGCGTTGGTGTGTACGCCTAAATCACCTTCTTGTTTATTATGCCCAGTACAAGACCATTGTCATGCTTTTGCTAAGGGAATTGAAGAAGAACTCCCCATTAAATCATCGAAGAAGAAACAGAAAAAGGTGCCTTATTTAGCCCTTGTTATTGAAAATCAGGAGGGGGAGGTACTCATTGAACAGAGGTCGAGTGAAGGTCTTTTAGCCTCTATGTGGCAATATCCAATGGTCCCTTTGGCAGATGTAGATAAACAAGACATAAAATATTGGTTTTTTGGTGAATATGGGCTAAAAATTGAGCTGGAATCAACTGTAGATAATGTGAAGCATGTCTTTTCCCACCTAATATGGGAGATGGAAGTAGTGAAGGCTACTATTGTCGAAGGGAAACTTGATCGACAAAATGCGCGATTTGTATCAAAAGATAACCTTGAGACGTTTCCATACCCTGTATCCCATCAGAAAATCCACATGCATTTACTTTGATTTTACTTTTTGAAAAGAGCGTATCTTCTTATTTGATAAAGTTTTGCGGTGACTCATTTCACTGTGAAACTTTATTTTTATTTACTTTTTTTTAGGGTGAAAATTTGCAAGTTGAAACACCAGGATCCGAACTTTTTATGATTCCAAAACTAACGTATTCGGCAGCCTTCGATCTAGCTAATTATATTACATTTCCCTCTCCTACTATTATGCCTCTTTCAGCCTATTTCATGCCTAAACTACAGTGTTAAACGGGAAAAAGTGACTATATATGCGTTTGTGTAACAAAACTGTAATTTAAATGTAACGAAACATGGTGAAGCTTGTCATATCAAAGGGTATGATAGATTACTAGTCTATTATTCATGTTTCAGGCTATTTACAACTAAAACATATTTATGAATAATAGGTTACAGAGTAAATTACAGAGAGGGTTTTACGATGAATAAAAAACGTTTAGCAACTGCTGTTGGTGGAACTTTAGTCGGGGCATCACTTTGGGGGACTACAGTTTTTGCTGATGAATCACATAAAGTAGAATCTGGCGATACACTTTGGGAGCTTAGTAATCAATACGGTTCTTCTGTATCAGAACTTAAGTCATGGAATAACATTAATAGTCATATCATATATGTTGGTCAGTCGCTGGTTGTAACTAGAGATGGTTCTTCTTCCAACGAAGCAACTTCAAGCAACACAAGCTCAAATACTAGTACATATACAATTAAGAGCGGAGATTCTCTATCAAAGATTGCTAGCAAATATAACGTGTCCGTTAGAAACTTAATGGATTGGAACAACTTGAGTTCTTCATTAATCATCACAGGTGATCAATTGTCGATTAATGGTACAAGCAACTCAACTAGTTCTTCCAATAATCATTCAAGTTCTTCAAGGGAATCTACTGCCAGTGCAAACGTTAAAACATACACAGTAAAATCTGGAGATACATTATCGGGGATTGGTTCACGTTTCGGTGTAGGTGTTTCTTCACTGAAAAGTTGGAATAACATTTCAGGCCACCTCATTTACGTTGGTCAAAAACTTAGCTTAAAGGGTTCAGCACTTACGGATAAAGTTGATACTTCTTCTAATACCCAACCTACTCAGGTTTCAAACTCTGGATTAATTGCGGAAGCTAAAAAACATCTAGGTACACCATACCAATGGGGTGGAGAGTCACCGGCAGGTTTTGATTGCAGCGGCTTCCTACAGTACGTATTTGGAAAAGAGGGAATCAACACTCCTCGAACAGTAGCTTCCATTTATGCGGATAACCGTTTAGAAAGTGTTTCTAATCTGCAAGTAGGGGATATTGTTTTCTTTGAAACATACAAGCCTGGTGCTTCTCACGCAGGAATTTATGTTGGTGGGAATCAATTCATCCACGCTGGGTCTTCTCGCGGTGTAGAAATCAGTTCACTTTCTAACCCATACTGGAGCCCACGTTACATTGGCGCAAAGCGCTTCTAATAATGATTATTTCTTTCAAAGAACGCCTTTTACGAGGCGTTCTTTTAGTTATATTCCATTTACGCTTATTTATTTTCCAATAAAGAATGAAAAAAATGTGGAAAAGCACGAATGAAATTATAAAACCTGCGCACAATAATTTTTGCGGAGGTGATTATGATGGCTAAACAACCTAAACAAGCAGGTAAGCAAGCAGCTGGTACTGATGCACAACATGTTAAACAGCAAAACCAACAAGCTGCCCAAGGTCAGGGTCAATTTGGTACTGAATTTGGAGCAGAGCAAACTGAGGCACAAAAAGTACGTAAGCAAAATCAACAATCTCAGGCTAAGAAAAAGTAATCTGAGACGGATTTAGCTTGCTCAGGCCGCTAGTTAGCCTGTATCAAACTCCCAAGAAGCCGCCCATGTGGGCGGCTTCTTTTTTGGACCCCACAGGATGTGCAACGTTGAAATAGGACTTTTTGGTTTTAGCCGATCTTCCTCTTCGCCCCGTTCTTAGTCGAACTTCTCCTTGTTGTATCTACCGGGCCGCTTGCGCTTTTATTCTTTAAACCCAATTGTTTTCATTCATTACCAATTGTCGTTATAATAGATAAAAGGTGTGATACGGGACATTATTAGGGAAGGGGAGATGAATTATGCCCGGCCCGGCCTCTGGTAAACGGATTGAAATTCAAAGTTATAAACATAATGGTCAATTACATCGAGTTTGGGAAAGTACGACCATACTTAAAGGTACAAGAAATGTAATCATTGGTGCCAATGATCGAACGAAGGTAAAGGAAAGTGATGGGCGAATATGGATTACACGTGAACCTGCCATTTGTTATTTCCACTCCAGGCATTGGTTTAATGTAATCGGTATGCTCAGGAATGACGGGGTATACTATTATTGTAATATTAGTTCGCCGTTCATTTATGAGGATGAGGTGATCAAATATATTGATTACGACCTTGATGTAAAAGTGTTTCCTGATATGACCTTTAAACTGCTTGATGAAGATGAATATGATCTGCACAAACGTCAGATGAATTATCCCCATGTTTTGGACAGGATCTTATACAATAACGTCGATACACTGGTTCGTTGGGTAAGACAGCGGAAAGGTCCGTTCTCACCTGAATTTATAGATCAATGGTATGAACGTTACTTAACTTATCGTTAAATTATTTTTGCGCACTATTACGGTGCGCTTTATTATGGTGAAGGAAATTAGGTGATGTGTTTTGGATAGTATTAAACGATATTTACAATTTGTTAAACCCTATAAAGGGAAAATCATTTTGACCGTTCTCATCGGGGTTGTAAAATTTTCTATTCCACTTTTAATGCCATTAATTATCAAATATGTTATTGATGACATCATTAATGCAGAATCAGTAGCTCAATCAGAGAAAATTGATCAACTGCTTCTCCTTATGGGAGGTGCATTTTTTGTGTTTCTCATTCTACGTCCGCCGATTGAATACATTCGCCAATATTTGGCACAATGGATCGGAAATAAAGTTTTATATGATGTAAGGGATAAGTTATTTGATCACATACAGAAGCTAAGTTTACGATTTTATTCACAAACGAAAACCGGTGAAATCATTTCTCGTGTCATTCATGATGTGGAACAGACAAAAACGTTTGTTATTACAGGATTAATGAACATTTGGTTAGATATGTTTACCATAGTTATTGCTATAATTATTATGCTTACTCTTGATCCTTGGCTGACGCTTGTCTCTATTGCATTGTTCCCTTTCTATGGGTTTGCGGTAAAATACTTTTACGCTACTCTAAGGAGGCTCACTCGAGACCGTTCACAAGCACTAGCGGAAGTTCAGGGACATCTTCATGAGCGTGTGCAAGGGGTACCCGTTATTCGAAGCTTTGCCCTTGAGAACCATGAGCATAAACAATTTGATGTTCGAAATTCGAATTTCTTAGATAAAGCAATCAAACACACAAATTGGAATGCCTATACGTATTCAGTTACCAATACGATTACTGACCTAGCGCCATTGCTCGTTATCACTTTTGCCGGATACCAAGTTATTACAGGTGCACTAACTGTAGGAACAATGGTAGCGTTTGTAGGGTATATGGATCGCGTCTATAATCCACTAAGACGTTTGGTTAACTCAGCAACGGTATTAACCCAATCGATAGCTTCCATGGACCGGGTATTTGAATTCCTTGACGCAAAATACGACATTGTTGATAAAGAGAATGCGAAGCGGTTAGACCATGTCCATGGCGACGTTACGTTTAAGGATGTTACATTTAGCTATGGTGAAGATGAGCCAGTAGTTTTAAATGATGTAAATCTTCAGATCAAAAAGGGTGAAACCATCGCTTTTGTCGGTATGAGTGGAGGCGGTAAGTCGACGTTGATTAGTCTGATTCCTCGTTTTTATGATGTATCAGGAGGTCAAATATTAATTGATGAGAAAGATATTCGTGATGTGCAGGCCCGCTCATTACGTGACAAAGTCGGGATGGTTCTTCAAGATAACATTCTCTTTAGTGAATCCATTGCGATGAACATCAAAATGGGGGACCCTGAAGCTACAGAAGAAGAAATGATTGAAGCGGCTAAGGCTGCTAATGCACATGACTTCATTATGAATTTGCCACACGGTTACGATACTTTAGTCGGGGAGCGTGGCGTCAAGCTATCGGGGGGCCAGAAGCAGCGTGTCGCTATCGCGAGGGTGTTTCTTAAGAACCCACCGTTATTGGTACTGGATGAGGCCACTTCAGCGTTGGATTTGGAAAGTGAAAGTTTAATTCAAATGGCGCTTGAACGTTTGGCATCTGATCGTACAACATTCATTGTAGCTCACCGCCTGGCAACGATTACTCATGCTGATCGTATAGTGCATATAGAGAATGGCGAAATTGTCGAAGTTGGCTCTCACAAGGAATTAATGAATCAGAAAGGTCATTACTATGATCTTTACCAAGTGCAGCAACTTGATGATCATAAAACTGAATATATGGGGACTTAGAAAAGCGGAGAGGGACGTTTAGACCTGAATTGCATAAACAGAGCGCTGCAGGACAGCGCTCTACCTTTCCGAAAGTGAACTGCTTATGTCGCGAAAGTCTGTCCCTCACAGCTAGACAATTTAAGAAATGCGAAGAGGATTGTGCGTAAAAGTGAAGAAAAGGAGGCCATTGGACGGCCTCCTTTTCTTTTACTTTTCAGATGTTTGAATATAGTTGTAATGGCGGTGTTTATCATAACTTTTTAATAAGCGTTTGAATTTTTCAAGTTGGTAGTGATATTCCATTAGTTGTGAGGCTAAAGGAAGAAAGATAAGTTTGTCAGGATTGTGATTTTCTTCATAAACCTTCATCAACTGATCTACTAGTAAGGGAATGTCTGGTTCTTCAATTTTTCTCAAGGATCGTTTATGTGTCTGTTTTATTCGTCCTTTTAAGCTGAGGACGATTTTTTCATGTGCGTTAATTAGTTTGTCTAATTCGTTGACTAAGGAATCCTGGAATTCACTTGGAATTTGTTCAATTCGATGATCAAGTCGATAAAAGGCCTTTAATACATCAAAGGATTTCTTAGTTGTCGTGATAAGTTGTCTGAATAATACAAGTTTCCTTCCTTTAGCAAACCGCTTTCCTTTAAAATAGGTCCGCTCTTCGGAGTATAACAAGTAGGTGTGATCGATCCAGCGGAAGTTATCCTGGATTCGGGTAATTTCATATTTTAATGCTGGTTCATCTGAGAGTTGTCTTGTTGTTACTCGCAGCCATTGCAGAATATCCGTGGTCATCGCATCAATTCTGGTGAAAAGTCTTGTTTCATAATGTGGAGGCACAAAGACAAGGTTGACAATAAACGCGGCTAAGATCCCCAGTAATAATGAACTCAAACGAGAACCAGCAAAGTAGATAAAGGTTAGGTCTGTGGAATCCATAAGGGCAACAACAGCCACGGCTGCTAATGAAATGGTACTTTCGTTCATTTTTAAGTTCATGGTGAGACCAATAACAATAATAATCGCGAAGGCCACAACAAATGGATCGTTTCCCAGGGTGAACACAGCTATAATCGCTACTGCCGCTCCAATTAAATTTCCTTGTACTTGCTCTACGATCGATTGGTAAGATCTATAAATGGAGGGCTGGATAGAAAACAATGCTGCAATAGCCGCTAGAAGTGGGGAGACGAAGCCAAGCAATTCAGCCACATACAAGGCTACTGCTACAGCTAATCCTGTTTTCATCATTCGTGCGCCTAATTTCATTGTACAATCATCCTAACCTTTGCTTAATCTAAATCATTATATACCATAGTTTTCATTATATGAAAGAGATATTTTTACTATCGTACCCGTTCATGACCAGTGTTAATCGAACAGGCGATTAACACTGGTCACTCTTGTGCCATCGTTTCAAATGTATGTTTGACGGCTTTAAGAGTTTCGTTAATGTCTTCTTCTGTATGAGCTGTTGTTAGAAACCATGCTTCATATTTTGAAGGGGCTAAGTTAATTCCCTGGTCAAGCATGAGCTTGAAGAACCGTGCAAATTGGTCTCCGTTCGTTTGCTCTGCTTGCTCATAATTCTCGACTTTCTGATCGGTGAAATAGACGGTCAGTGCACCTTTTAATCGATTGATCGTTATTTGGATATCGTTAGCGTGCGCATGTTGTTGAATCCCTTCTTCTAATAGTGCCCCCAGCCTATCCATTTCTTCATATACACTTTCTTGTTGCAGAACTTCAAGACAAGCGATTCCGGCAGACATGGAGGCGGGATTCCCTGCCATTGTACCTGCTTGGTAGGCAGGGCCTAAGGGAGCGACTTGTTCCATAATATCAGCACGTCCGCCGTAAGCACCGATTGGTAAGCCGCCGCCAATAATTTTTCCCATCGCAGTCATATCGGGTTCAACATCAACGATCTGCTGGGCACTTCCATATGTAAAACGGAAGGCGGTAATGACTTCATCATAAATGACTAAAGCACCGGCCTGATGGGTGAGTTCGTTTACCTCTTTTAAGAATCCGGGTTTTGGTTCAACGATACCAAAGTTACCTACGATTGGCTCGACAAGTACACCAGCTATTTGGTCGCCATAGCGTTCGAGTGCTTCTTTAAAAGGTTCGATATCATTAAAGGGTACAGTAATGACATCCTCGGCAATAGAAGCGGGGACACCAGCAGAGTCAGGAGTACCAAGTGTAGATGGACCTGAGCCAGCAGCTACTAACACTAAGTCAGAATGGCCGTGGTAGCAACCGGCAAACTTAATGATTTTGTTGCGGCCGGTGTAGGCGCGGGCGACACGGATTGTCGTCATGACCGCTTCTGTTCCTGAGTTAACGAAACGAACTTTATCTAATGATGGGATAGCATCCTTGAGCATCTTGGCGAAGGTATTTTCAAGAACTGTCGGGGTGCCGTATAATACACCACTCTTCGCGGCGTTTGTAATGGCTTCCGTAATGTGTGGATGAGCATGTCCAGTAATGATTGGTCCGTATGCACCCAGGTAATCGATGTATTTTTGTCCATCGACATCATAAAAATAAGCACCTTCAGCATGGTCCATGTAGACAGGAGTCCCACCGCCGACACCTTTATACGCACGAGAGGGAGAGTTGACTCCCCCTACAATATGTTGCTTGGCTTCTTCATAAAGTTGTTCAGATTTAGTAAAATTCATGATCTTTCCCTCCAATTCATTCAATCCATCCACATTGTATCACGCTTAAAACAAAAGCATGAAAGGAAAAGAAAGCCACCTCAGGTCATCCAGAAAATGGATGACCTGAGGTGGGATAATTTGTCTACATGACGGTTGCTATTTTTTTGATGTAGATCTGTCTAATAAATAGGAAGTTGATGGTGTGTATGATAAGAAATGCGCCTAGGATTATGGTGCTCGGCCATAGGACAGAGGCTGCGAGCATGTTCTGTAAGGCGGCAAAGGCAAATCCGGCATGGGCGACCGCAATAAAGAACGGGGCCATAAATAGGAAGAGGATCTGTTTCGTAGCGATTCCTCTCATTTCTTTTTTCGTCAGGCCAATTTTGTATAGAGCACGATAATAATGCAGGTCATTGTCGATATCTTGATACATTCTAAAGTAGAGAATCGAACCGGCTGCAAGGAAAAACAATACACTAATAAATACACCGAAATATAGTGTCAGACTGAACATTCGTTTCAACATTGTATAGTTTTCAGCCTGGAAACTAATGGCGATATTCTCCTTAAAAGGATGTGTGTTCGTGTAGCTCAAAGATTCTTGGACCGCGATCGCTTCATCTACATATTCGGTCCAGCGGTCAATGGAGATCCCTAAATAGGAGATATATTGTCCAGGCTCAGCTACTTGTGTAAACTGGTTCAATTGTTTATCAGATACGACAGCAACATGTGGTACCAAATAGATATAAGCGGGCATCGCAGTTTCCGTCCTGGTTGTTGTTTCAAACTCCTCCGTCACGCCATTTATTTGCAAGGACAATGAATCCCTGTAAGGACTTGAGATGGAAGCGTTTGGATTCAATAGGACAGCTTCATTTGATTGGATGGAGGAAATGCCTTCTCTCCCAGTTAATTCGGCGTACTGATTATAGGTTGATTCATTAACGACAAGGATTTCTCTGCTTTTCCCTTCACCGTTTACCGCTTCAGCCTTTAGTAGCTGTTTTTCTAGAGACTGATAGGGGATCTCTAGTTTTTTCAACTCATCGATTATTTTATTATGATAGTTATCGTACAGCTCCATATTATCTGTAGTAGCCATCATAATGGACAGCGGCTCATATTTTTCTGTTTCTTCCTTAATCCCTTGGAAAGCTCCATACAATACCCCGGAAGATGTAAAAGCCACTGCACTTAAGATCGTAACAAGAAAGAGTACTCTAGAGTTGTCTTTTAACTTATACATTAAGTCTGAAATCGTAAGCATATTTGTTTTTTTGAAAAAAAGAGATTTGCGGCTCTTCAAGGCTTTTGTAAAAGCTATACTAAATTGACTGAACAATAAATAAGTTCCTGGCACAATACAGGCTAAAATAGGCAATATGCGAGAAACGATCGTTAATAAGTTAGCTGTGATCGCTAAGTAATAGCCTGCACCTATAAGAAGCAGTGACAAGATACTTAAGTTCCATGAAAATTTAGGTGCCTTCTTCGGTGCCTTTGACCCTCGGAACAATTCCATGACTGAATTCATCCGAATTGTCCATAACGAAAGAAACGAATTTAATTCAAACATAATAAAGTAAGCACCAGCCGTAAGAAGGATCGCTTCAGGAGCCAAGTAAAAAGAAAGGGCTTGATCTAACTTAAGTATCTCCGAAAATGTCATGATGAAAATCTTTGACAACAAGCCACCGACAATTATTCCGGACAGAATAGAAACGATCCCGATGATGGTATTTTCAATGAAAATCATTCGGTTCAGCTGTCCGCGACTGATTCCAAGTGTTGTAAGCAATCCAAATTCCTGCTTGCGGGATTTGACAAATGACCCTGTGGAATAAAGCACAAACAGAAAGGAAAACACGAAGATAATGATTTCCGCTGCCAGAATCCCTTGCTGGACGTCTCGGCGGAAAGTAGCTTCCTGTACTTCAGGGTGAAAGACCAGCACGGCATATATAAAAAACACGGCAACGGAAAACGTCGCACTTAAGAAATAGCTTAAGTATTGTCGGCTATTACGGCGGATATTATTAAACGCGAACTGTCTGAAGGTCATCGGTGTTTCCTCCTAACAAACTTTGAACGTTTAAGATATCCTGGAAAAAGCTTTGCCGATTATCTCCACGGTGGATTTCAGTAAACAGTTTCCCATCTTTTATAAACACGATCCGTTCACAGAAGCTTGCAGCATAGGCATCATGACTAACCATCATAATGGTTGATTCATCTTTTTCGTGTAGGGAAGCTAATGATTCCATGGCTTGCTTAGAGGATTTGGAATCAAGGTTTCCGGTTGGTTCGTCTGCAAAAACGACAGCTGGGTCATGGATAATGGCGCGTGCCATCGAAGCCCTTTGTTTTTGACCACCTGAGACTTCATAAGTGCGGTTCCGTAAGATCGTATCGATCCCTAATCTCTTCGTTACAGCAGCAAGTTTTTTCTCCATTTCTTTAACAGACATGCCGGCGAGTGTAAGCGGAAGAACAATGTTTTCACCGATGGTTAACGTATCTAAGAGATTGAAATCTTGAAACACAAATCCCATTTCCCTCCGTCTAAACTTGGCTAATTGATTTGTAGACAGGGTAGAGATCCGCTTACCGTTGACTTCAATCGTTCCGGATGTTGGCTTATCAATAGAAGAGAGGAGGTTAAGCAGGGTCGTTTTTCCGCTTCCTGAAGGCCCCATGACGCCTAAGAATTCACCTTTCCTAATTTTTAAATCTAAGTGGTCAATGGCAGTATGTTTGATTCCCTGTTTACCTCCATATGTTTTTGTGACTTGCTTGGCTATTAAAACAGACATTAGTATAACCTCCTGTTGTCATTAATCTGCTTTAAGTATAGAAGGGAAAACAGCAACTGCCCATCGAATTACCTTTCAATTCACCTGTTTAAGCTTACAATTTTGTAAGAATATGAGTTAAAAAACGATATGGACGATGGTACCTTCTCCTTCTATGGATTCAATGGTTAAATCATGGCCCATTTGATCACAAATTTCCTTGGATAAATACAGTCCCATTCCCGTTGACTCATGAAAGTGCCGACCATTTTCTCCTGTGAAAAAAGGATCAAATACACGAGTGAGGTCTTGCTTAGGTATTCCAACACCAGGATCAGCCAAAGTAAACTCCACAGTACCCTCCACACGTCGGGCAGCATAGGTCATTTGTTTCTTCGTATCGGAGGAGTATTTGATCGCATTGGCCGTCAACTGTTGAAAGACAAATCGCATCCATTTTTCATCCGTCTCTACAATTGTTTCATTATCTATTTCAATGACAGGATACACACGGTTTCGTATAAAGGATGATTTGAAATCTTGGATGGTCGTTTGCGCCAGTTCCCTCACAGTGACTTTTTCAACTAAAAAGTCACGATCAAAGCGGTCAATCCTCGCTTGATACAAAGCAAGGTCTAGACCAAGCTGCAACTTTTCATATTCTTCTTCCATGCTTCTATAAAATTCAGTGCTCACTGCATCCTTTTCCTGATTTAAGGCAAGCTTTATAACGGACAAGGGGGTTTTCATTTGATGCACCCACTGTTGGACGAAGTCGATATGCTGCTGTCGTTTCTTGTCTTCTCTTTCCAGACGATTTTGATAAGAATGGTGCTGGGTGTAATAACGAGTGATTAGCAGTGTTGATCTGTGATCACAAGGCTCAGGCAGCCAGCTTAAATCCTCTAAGGAATCATCTTTAGAAGAATCCAGCTTGTAAAACTGACGTTGCCTACGATATTGCCAACCTAGGAACGCGGCAAGTCCCAGGGTTGCAAGGATAAATAAATAAAAAATATTTTCATTCGGCAGCGGACTGTTTACGTTCATGGTTGCTAACTTTAGAACAAGCATAAACAGTGAAGTCATTACATAATAAAAAAGTATAAGCGGAAGTTTGTCCAATATAAATAGTTTCATGACTCTGACTTCCATTGATGAGCGAGTTTATACCCTGTCCCTCTGACCGTCACAATTGCCTGGTCCACTCCAATATCTGAAAGCTTTTTCCTGACTCGCGTAATATTAACGGTTAACGTGTTATCATCAACAAAATTCAGATCATCCCAGAGCAGCCCAAGCAGGTGATCACGGGATAGAACTTGGCTGGGCTTGTCCATAAATTCCTTTAACAAAACAAATTCTTTTTTAGTAAGCATAACTTTTTTAAACTGATGGACAGCCTCCATTGAAGAGAAGTCAAGTGTCAATCCGTTCAATTCGATCACTGACGTTTGTTTCGCTTCAGCATATTCTCCGTACACACGGCGGATTAGTCCTTTGATTTTCGCCAATACAACATCGTTATCAAATGGTTTGGTTATGTAGTCGTCGCCGCCATTTTCTATTGCCATCACTTGATCCATTCCTGAGTCTCTTGCAGAAATAAACAAGATAGGACAGTTTGATTGTGTACGGATTTGGCGACACCAGTAAAATCCATCAAAACGAGGAAGATTAATATCGAGCAAAACAAGCTGTGGATCCACCTGAATGAATTCCTGTTTAATTTGGTCAAATTGCGTAGCCACATGAGGTTGATACCCGTACTTTTCTAAAAATTGGGCGAGCAGCATGGCTATTTTCTGATCATCCTCTATTATAAAAATTTTCATGAAGTATCCACCTTTCTTGCTTCTTGTATAAAGGGAGTGTATCTACGGTGTTTACCATAGTTGTTGCTTTCCTGATTTTTTTGTTGATTGCAGGCAGTTTACGGCAGTTGTTAACATCACTTGAGGTAGAACACCGAACATTTTCCAGACAAATCTTCTTTTCCCTCCTTCTATTGTACACGATTATAATGGTTGGATTTGGTATCATCTACGCGACGCTCTCCTATCAAGGATTAATCATTTTTGCGCAATCCCCTGGGGTATTCCCATACTCATGGACGAAAGAAGTTGCGCGCGGTGTTTATTTTAGCGGGGTCACACTGTTTACTGTTGGTTATGGGGATCTTATGCCGATCGGATGGGGGCGTTTTTTTGCTGTTATAGAAGCATTAATAGGCTACACACTTCCGGCGGCGATTGTAGCTAAGGTTTGGCAGAGTTCTACTAGAGATTCTTGATAGTGGATGTTTATAAATAGAACATGATATCCTAAAGGGAGATACTAATTAGGAGGGATTTAAGAATGACAGTAGAAACTGGACAAAAAGCACCGGATTTTGAACTGACAGCAAATAATGGGGAAACTGTGAAGCTATCAGATTATCAAGGGAAGAATGTAGTGCTTTACTTTTATCCAAAAGATATGACGCCGGGTTGTACAACAGAGGCATGCGATTTTCGTGACCAACACGAAAGTTTTGAAGAGTTAGATGCAGTGATTCTTGGTATTAGCCCGGATCCAGTTGATAGTCATAAGAAATTCATTGACAAGCATGACTTGCCATTCTTGCTTCTGGCTGATGAGGATCATAAGGTAGCCGAAGAATACGGCGTTTGGAAGCTGAAGAAGAACTTCGGTAAAGAATATTATGGTATTGAACGTTCCACTTTTATTATTGACAAAGAAGGGAACTTGGCTGAAGATTATCGTAAAGTGAAAGTAGAGGGTCACGTAGAATCCGCCTTGCAATATATCCGTGAAAACTTAGCATAATGAATTAAACCGTGGTGGATCCGTCTATCACGGTTTTTTTGTTGCTTAAGAAGGGAATTAAAGATGGTGTACAGAATGATTTAAGAAGGAGCGGTAGGAAGAGGAGGCATACATATGAAGGGTCCCAGATTAAGGAAATTGGCAGATGTTTTATTATCCCAATCATTAAAGAGGGTCAGTTCATTGGGATATGGTTTTAATTCAGCGTCCTGAATATGGTGGCCAAGTGTACACTCATGGTGAAATAATTAGAGACAATGGATGATTTGTGAAAGAAGAATTACAAAAAGATTAAATCCTAATCAATCAAAATAAATTCCAATAATAGATGGAGATAGAGGTGTGTTTATGCAGGTTGTATCAGTGATTAAACGAGTGCCGGATGAGATAAAAGAGCGGTTAGTGGAGAACTTTGGAGAAGTGGATTTTTACTTTTGTCACGGAATGAAGGAGGGTAGACAGCATTTAAAGGAAGCGGATGTGCTAATTACGTTCGGGGAGGATGTCACACCTGAACTGATAGCCGATGCTACAAGGCTTAAGTGGATCATGGTTTTGTCTGCCGGAATGGATCAAATGCCGTTTGAAGACATATCCAGACGGAACATCCTGGTAACGAATGTACGGGGCATTCACGCAATTCCGATGGCTGAATATGCCATTTCAATGGTTCTTCAGGTGTCACGACAAGCAAAGGCCTTGGTTCAGTTAGAACAGGGTCACCAATGGAACCGAAGAACTCCGATGAAAGAAATTAATGGACAAACGATGGTATTGCTCGGAACAGGCGCGATTGCCCAAGAGACAGCACGACTGGCAAAAACGTTTCGAATGAAGACGGTTGGGGTATCAAAGTCTGGAAGAACTAAACCTTATTTTGACGAAACATATTCAGTAGATAGGATGAAGGAAGCCTTGTCACACGGTGATGTAGTTGTGGCCGTATTGCCAAGCACAGAGGAAACAACCTATCTTCTTACAGAGGAACACTTTCGGCTCATGCCTTCCCATGCTATCTTTTTGAACATGGGTAGAGGGGACTTGGTTGCTTCACACACTATTTTGCAGGCAATTAAGGAGAATCAGATAAGTCATGCCGTTTTGGATGTTTTTGAGGAAGAACCCCTTCCTGAGAGCCATCCATTTTGGGAGGAAGAAAGAGTGACTGTCACCCCACATTTATCGGGAATAACTCCACAATATTTACCACGTGGGTTTGAAATTTTTGAAAGAAATCTACAATCCTTCTTAAATAAGAAGGAAGATATGGAAAATCTTATTGATCCTAAACGGGGGTATTAATATGCGTATTTATACGAGATCGGGAGACAAAGGAAAGACCTCTTTGATTTATGGGGACCGTGTTGCAAAAAATGATTTAAGAGTAGAAGCGTATGGTACATGTGATGAAGCCAATTCGGCTATAGGTGTGGCTTTAAGTCATCTAGTACGTGAAGATTGGACGGAGAAAGACGCCTTCCTCACCGCAATGCAAAAAATCCAAACGATCCTGTTTCATGTCGGTGCTGAGCTAGCCACACCGAAGGGGAAAAAAGTGACTTGGGAACTGAAAAAGGGGCATATTGATGATCTTGAACAATATATTGATGAGTGGGACACTAGTTTAGCAGAATTAAATAACTTTATTCTGCCATCAGGCCATGAAGCGTCAGCCGGGCTGCACATGGCGCGTACGATTGTAAGAAGGGCTGAACGTACAGCTGTTGCATTGGAAGAGGAAGTCAACCCGCTGGTTGTGTCATATTTGAATCGATTGTCTGATTTGTTATTTGTAGCTGCAAGATATGTCAATCAGCATCTCGGAGGAAAAGAGCTGCCATTGCACCCAGATGTGTAACCAGATCAGCTTCTTTAGATGATGATTTTATTGACAATACCTTTATAGACAGGTTAAACTAATTATAAAGATTCTAATTTAATAATTTTCTAATTCAAAAAAGTTAGTATATGAAAGCGAGGTGCATGACGGTGTCTGAACAACGACTACAAGAAGCGATTGATACACTAAAAAGTTCCGGGGTTCGAATTACACCACAGCGTCATGCGGTGCTTGAATACTTGTTGAATGCAATGACTCACCCGACAGCTGATGATATTTATAAGGCATTGGAGAGCAAGTTTCCAAATATGAGTGTCGCAACAGTATATAACAATTTACGCGTGTTTAGGGAAATTGGATTGGTCCGCGAACTCACGTATGGAGATTCATCCAGCCGCTTTGATTGTAATACCTCTGATCATTACCATATTATTTGTGAATCATGTGGTAAGATTGTGGACTTTCACTACCCTAAGTTAAATGAAGTGGAAGCACTAGCTGAACAGGTGACTGGATTTACTGTAAGTCATCATCGCATGGAAGTTTACGGAACATGCTCAGAATGTAAAGTGAAAACAGCTCACTAAAACTGGAAGCCCATGCTTTCAGTTTTTTTATGGACTATAAGAAAAGGAACCTCTGCCGAATGCACGAGGTCCCTTTTTAGTGTAAGTATTTTTATGATTGATGCTCAGCTTCTTGTTTCTTATAACGTTTTGAATTATATTTTTCATCAAATTCTTTACCTTCTAATGACTTGTCCAATGTAAGCGGCTGTTTACAGTGCATACAGGCATCTACCCGGCCTAGCATTTTGGTGGGCTTTTCACATGATGGACAAACAATTTGGATGGTCCTCGTCGATAACATCCCAATCCAAAAATACACCACTGTACTTAGTCCGATGAATCCCATACCTAAAATCATAAAGATAGCCATCGCCCATGCTGTTTCTTTAAACAAAAGACCAATATACATAACACCAAAGCCGGCGAATATTAACCAAAAAGCAAAGGAACGAATTTTATTAATTTTACTGCTGTACTTTAAAGCCATCTTAAGTCCCTCCTACATACTCTACAGACGTAGTATAGCATATTTCCCCTATTAAAATATAATTCGAAAAAAGGATTTCACCAAAAAGTATCGAATAAAACAATGAACCAATTAATGATATGGGGGATAAATAATGGAAGATATACTGCGCCCGATTTATCAAGAAAGGGCGAGCCAGGCCAATACAATGGGAATTCTCATATTAGAAAAAAAGAAACCAAATAGTCCTGTAACAGATAATTTTGATGTCATCCTGTTTATAATTGTTAAGGACGCAAAAGATCCTTGGTATGTAAAGCATTACGAATTCGATGACCAATCCGCCGCCATGCATATTGTAGACGAAACCCTTTTGCAAAAGTGGATCGATACGAGCTCTTATCGAAGAGCAGTGGAGTGGGTAATCAATGGAACGGTGGTATTTGAACGCAATGACTATGTAACGGATTTAAAGGAACGCTTAAGATCTTTCCCTACACGAACAAGGGATTTAAAGAAAGCCATTGAGTTTGCTAAATTAATAAGGAGCTATAGTGAATCCAAAGATTTGTTTGAATCGGAACAATACCTTGACTCATTCAGTCGAATGGTTCACTCTCTTCATTATCTAGCTAGATTAGCTATTATTGAGAAAGGATTCCACCCAGAAGTTACCGTATGGAATCAGGTGAGAAGAATAGAACCTGAAGTATATAAGCTTTACCAAGAGCTCATTGAAAGTAAAGAGGAAACCAATAAAAGGGTTCAGTTGATGATTCTTGCTGTTGAACATGCAATTAGTGTAAGATCTCGAACAAGTGCTAAACACTTGCTTTTGCTAATAGATAGTAGGGAGGGAGCGTGGTCATTTGGTGAGCTTAAGATCCACCCAGAAATCCAAGAGTATGCGCTTGATCTGTCGTCTATGGTTGAGTACTTGGTAGATAAAGGGCTCATTGAAGTTGTACGACAGGAAACAAAAGGTGCAAATATTTATCATCGAATGTATCAAGCAGCTCCAATAAGCCAATCCTAAACTGGGAATGTTCACCCTTTCTTATCAAAGGTAAGAGAGGGTTTTTATTATGAATGAGTTTCCCTGACTGATTTCAATGGAGCTTTTTATAAATTTTTGATGAAATGTATTGACTCATATTTTATAAGCATGATATATTATTAAACGTCGCACAAAGCAAACGCGGCAGACGCACAGATTTAAGAAGAAATCATGGAAAAAGTTATTGACTTAACTTACTCACCATGATATATTAATTAGGTCGCTGTTTTGAAGCGGCGAACAACTTTTGATCTTTGAAAACTGAACGAACCAACCAGTACGTCAATTTATTCTTTCTATTAAATAGAGAGAATTTGAAACAAGCACATTCGGTGTGCAAATGAGCAAGTCAAACTTTAACTTTTATGGAGAGTTTGATCCTGGCTCAGGACGAACGCTGGCGGCGTGCCTAATACATGCAAGTCGAGCGCAGGAAGCAGGCGGATCCCCTTCGGGGGTGAAGCCTGTGGAATGAGCGGCGGACGGGTGAGTAACACGTGGGCAACCTGCCTGTAAGATCGGAATAACTCCGGGAAACCGGGGCTAATGCCGGGTAATCCTTTATCTCGCATGAGAGGAAGGTAAAAGATGGCTTCTAGCTATCACTTACAGATGGGCCCGCGGCGCATTAGCTAGTTGGTGAGGTAACGGCTCACCAAGGCGACGATGCGTAGCCGACCTGAGAGGGTGATCGGCCACACTGGGACTGAGACACGGCCCAGACTCCTACGGGAGGCAGCAGTAGGGAATCTTCCGCAATGGACGAAAGTCTGACGGAGCAACGCCGCGTGAACGATGAAGGTCTTCGGATCGTAAAGTTCTGTTGTTAGGGAAGAACATGTACCGTTCAAACAGGGCGGTACCTTGACGGTACCTAACGAGGAAGCCCCGGCTAACTACGTGCCAGCAGCCGCGGTAATACGTAGGGGGCAAGCGTTGTCCGGAATTATTGGGCGTAAAGCGCGCGCAGGCGGTTCCTTAAGTCTGATGTGAAAGCCCACGGCTCAACCGTGGAGGGTCATTGGAAACTGGGGAACTTGAGGACAGAAGAGGAGAGTGGAATTCCACGTGTAGCGGTGAAATGCGTAGATATGTGGAGGAACACCAGTGGCGAAGGCGACTCTCTGGTCTGTTTCTGACGCTGAGGTGCGAAAGCGTGGGTAGCAAACAGGATTAGATACCCTGGTAGTCCACGCCGTAAACGATGAGTGCTAGGTGTTAGGGGGCTTCCACCCCTTAGTGCTGAAGTTAACGCATTAAGCACTCCGCCTGGGGAGTACGGCCGCAAGGCTGAAACTCAAAGGAATTGACGGGGGCCCGCACAAGCGGTGGAGCATGTGGTTTAATTCGAAGCAACGCGAAGAACCTTACCAGGTCTTGACATCCTTGGATCGCCCTAGAGATAGGGTTTTCCCTTCGGGGACCAAGTGACAGGTGGTGCATGGTTGTCGTCAGCTCGTGTCGTGAGATGTTGGGTTAAGTCCCGCAACGAGCGCAACCCCTAATCTTAGTTGCCAGCATTCAGTTGGGCACTCTAAGGTGACTGCCGGTGACAAACCGGAGGAAGGCGGGGATGACGTCAAATCATCATGCCCCTTATGACCTGGGCTACACACGTGCTACAATGGATGGTACAAAGGGCAGCGAAGCCGCGAGGTGTAGCAAATCCCATAAAACCATTCTCAGTTCGGATTGCAGGCTGCAACTCGCCTGCATGAAGCCGGAATCGCTAGTAATCGCGGATCAGCATGCCGCGGTGAATACGTTCCCGGGCCTTGTACACACCGCCCGTCACACCACGAGAGTTGGCAACACCCGAAGTCGGTGAGGTAACACATTATGTGAGCCAGCCGCCGAAGGTGGGGCCAATGATTGGGGTGAAGTCGTAACAAGGTAGCCGTATCGGAAGGTGCGGCTGGATCACCTCCTTTCTAAGGACATATGCAAGGCGACCTCTTTCTCTTTCGAGAAAGTCGGGAAGCTGCCGCATACGGAAGACGTACCTGGTTGGTTGTTCAGTTTTGAGAGATCAAACGATCTTTCAATGTGAACCTTGAAAACTGGATAAGATAATCAGAACGTGACGATCCTCTTTAGATAGAGATCGACACGGGATGACAAGACATCAAACATCAATTTTTTAACGTCTTTTCACGACGACAATAGTTAAGTGAATAAGGGCGCACGGTGGATGCCTTGGTACTAGGAGCCGATGAAGGACGGGACTAACACCGATATGCTTTGGGAAGCCGTAAGTAGGCTGTGCACCGAAGATTTCCGAATGGGGGAACCCCCTGCTCGTAATGGAGCAGGATCCTTTACTGAATACATAGGTAAGGGAAGGCAGACCCGGGGAACTGAAACATCTCATTACCCGGAGGAAGAGAAAGCAAACGCGATTTCCCAAGTAGCGGCGAGCGAAACGGAAACAGCCCAAACCAGAAAGCTTGCTTTCTGGGTTGTAGGACACTCCTTTGGAGTTACAAAAAAAGAGGATAGATGAATCGATCTGGAACGATCAGCCAGAGCAGGTAAGAGCCCTGTAGTCGACATCTTCTTTTCTCCGGAGTGGATCCTGAGTACGGCGGAACACGAGGAATTCCGTCGGAATCCGGGAGGACCATCTCCCAAGGCTAAATACTCCCTAGTAACCGATAGTGAACCAGTACCGTGAGGGAAAGGTGAAAAGCACCCCGGAAGGGGAGTGAAAGAGATCCTGAAACCGTGCGCCTACAAGTAGTCGGAGCCCATTGATGGGTGACGGCGTGCCTTTTGTAGAATGAACCGGCGAGTTACGACCGTCTGCAAGGTTAAGCTAAAGCAGCGGAGCCGCAGCGAAAGCGAGTCTGAATAGGGCGAAGCAGTAGGCGGTCGTAGACCCGAAACCGTGTGATCTACCCATGTCCAGGGTGAAGGTCAGGTAACACTGACTGGAGGCCCGAACCCACGCAAGTTGAAAATTGCGGGGATGAGGTGTGGGTAGGGGTGAAATGCCAATCGAACACGGAGATAGCTGGTTCTCTCCGAAATAGCTTTAGGGCTAGCCTCAGAATAGAAAGTCTTGGAGGTAGAGCACTGATTGGACGAGGGGCCCCTACCGGGTTACCGAATTCAGTCAAACTCCGAATGCCAACGACTTTGTTCTGGGAGTCAGACCATGGGTGATAAGGTTCATGGTCGAAAGGGAAACAGCCCAGACCGCCAGCTAAGGTCCCCAAGTGTGTGTTAAGTGGAAAAGGATGTGGCGTTGCTTAGACAACCAGGATGTTGGCTTAGAAGCAGCCATCATTGAAAGAGTGCGTAATAGCTCACTGGTCGAGTGACGCTGCGCCGAAAATATACCGGGGCTAAACACACCACCGAAGCTGCGGATTGATCCTTAGGGATCAGTGGTAGGAGAGCGTTCTAAGGGCTGCGAAGTCAGACCGTAAGGACTGGTGGAGCGCTTAGAAGTGAGAATGCCGGTATGAGTAGCGAAAAAAGAGTGAGAATCTCTTTCACCGAAAGCCCAAGGTTTCCTGAGGAAGGCTCGTCCTCTCAGGGTTAGTCGGGACCTAAGCCGAGGCCGAAAGGCGTAGGCGATGGCCAACAGGTTGATATTCCTGTACCGCCTCCTTTCCGTTTGAACGACGGGGGGACGCAGGAGGATAAGGAGAGCGCACCACTGGATGTGTGCGTCCAAGCAGTGAGACGGTCGAGACAGGCAAATCCGCTCGGCAACGTCAAGCTGTGATGGGGAGGGAACTAGAGTACCGAAGCTCCTGATTTCACACTGCCAAGAAAATCCTCTAGTGAGGAAAGAGGCGCCCGTACCGCAAACCAACACAGGTAGGCGAGGAGAGAATCCTAAGGTGAGCGGGAGAACTCTCGTTAAGGAACTCGGCAAAATGACCCCGTAACTTCGGGAGAAGGGGTGCTCCTCTGCCGAGGAGCCGCAGTGAAAAGGCCCAAGCGACTGTTTACCAAAAACACAGGTCTCTGCGAAGCCGTAAGGCGAAGTATAGGGGCTGACACCTGCCCGGTGCTGGAAGGTTAAGGGGATGCGTTAGCGCTTGGCGCGAAGCGTTGAACCGAAGCCCCAGTAAACGGCGGCCGTAACTATAACGGTCCTAAGGTAGCGAAATTCCTTGTCGGGTAAGTTCCGACCCGCACGAAAGGTGCAACGACTTGGGCACTGTCTCAACGAGAGACCCGGTGAAATTATACTATGCGTGAAGATGCGCATTACCCGCGACAGGACGGAAAGACCCCGTGGAGCTTTACTGTAGCCTGATATTGAATGTTGGTACAGCTTGTACAGGATAGGTGGGAGCCTGAGAAGCCGGAGCGCTAGCTTCGGTGGAGGCGCTGGTGGGATACCACCCTGGCTGTACGGACATTCTAACCCAGGACCGTGATCCGGTTCGGAGACAGTGTCAGGTGGGCAGTTTGACTGGGGCGGTCGCCTCCTAAAGAGTAACGGAGGCGCCCAAAGGTTCCCTCAGAATGGTTGGAAATCATTCGCAGAGTGTAAAGGCACAAGGGAGCTTGACTGCGAGACCTACAAGTCGAGCAGGGACGAAAGTCGGGCTTAGTGATCCGGCGGTACCGTATGGAAGGGCCGTCGCTCAACGGATAAAAGCTACCCCGGGGATAACAGGCTTATCTCCCCCAAGAGTCCACATCGACGGGGAGGTTTGGCACCTCGATGTCGGCTCATCGCATCCTGGGGCTGTAGTCGGTCCCAAGGGTTGGGCTGTTCGCCCATTAAAGCGGTACGCGAGCTGGGTTCAGAACGTCGTGAGACAGTTCGGTCCCTATCCGTCGTGGGCGTTGGAAATCTGAAAGGAGCTGTCCTTAGTACGAGAGGACCGGGATGGACACACCGCTGGTGTACCAGTTGTTCCGCCAGGAGCATCGCTGGGTAGCTACGTGTGGACGGGATAAGTGCTGAAAGCATCTAAGCATGAAGCCCCCCTTGAGATGAGATTTCCCCTTACGCCAAGTAAGTAAGATTCCTCAGAGACGATGAGGTCGATAGGTCCGAGGTCGAAGCGTGGTGACACGTGAAGCTGACGGATACTAATCAATCGATGACTTATCTATATCAAAATTGAATCGTTTGGTCTTGCCTGTCTTATCCAGTTTTGAGGGTTTTCAAAAACTTCTACATAAACCCTTGATTTTTCTTTTAAAGAGCAATATAATATATCTTGTCCTTTAAAAAAGAGAATTAAGAGATCTGGTGGCGACGGCGAAGAGGTCACACCTGTTCCCATGCCGAACACAGTAGTTAAGCTCTTCAGCGCCGATGGTAGTCGGGTCGATCCCCGTGAGAGTAGGACGCTGCCAGGTTTCATTATTATTCCACCGTAGCTCAGTGGTAGAGCAATCGGCTGTTAACCGATCGGTCGTAGGTTCGAATCCTACCGGTGGAGCCATTACGGAGAGCTGTCCGAGCTGGCCGAAGGAGCACGATTGGAATTCGTGTAAACCGTTTTCGCGGTTTCGAGGGTTCGAATCCCTCGCTCTCCGCCATATCGAACATAACGAAAGTTTTCGATTGGCCCGTTGGTCAAGTGGTTAAGACACCGCCCTTTCACGGCGGTATCACGGGTTCGAATCCCGTACGGGTCACCAACTTCCCAAAGCTTATTAGTGAAAGTATTATTAAATATATCATTTTCTTAATACATTACATATCTAGTAAGTTATATAGCTGGAGGATTAGCTCAGCTGGGAGAGCACTTGCCTTACAAGCAAGGGGTCGCAGGTTCGAGCCCTGCATCCTCCACCATCTATTTTCTAGTGGAAATTCCACATTATCGCGGGGTAGAGCAGTCTGGTAGCTCGTCGGGCTCATAACCCGGAGGTCACAGGTTCAAATCCTGTCCCCGCAACCAAATTTGGTCCGGTAGTTCAGTTGGTTAGAATGCCTGCCTGTCACGCAGGAGGTCGCGGGTTCGAGTCCCGTCCGGACCGCCATGTTTACATATACACGTAAATCATTAGAAATCTGGCTCGGTAGCTCAGTCGGTAGAGCAACGGACTGAAAATCCGTGTGTCGGCGGTTCGATTCCGTCCCGAGCCACCTTTTTCCACTAGCCGGCCTAGCTCAACTGGTAGAGCAACTGATTTGTAATCAGTAGGTTGGGGGTTCAAGTCCTCTGGCCGGCACCATTTGGTCATTGTGATGGAGGGATAGCGAAGTTGGCCAAACGCGGCGGACTGTAAATCCGCTCCCATCGGGTTCGTAGGTTCGAGTCCTACTCCCTCCACCATTTATAGGGGTATAGTTTAATGGTAAAACTGCGGTCTCCAAAACCGCCAATGTGGGTTCAATTCCTACTACCCCTGCTTTTTACATTATGGCGGCTATGGCGAAGGGGTTAACGCACCGGATTGTGGTTCCGGCATGCGTGGGTTCAAATCCCACTAGTCGCCCCATTTTTAAATTAATCTGTTGGGCCATAGCCAAGCGGTAAGGCCACGGTTTTTGGTACCGTCATGCGCTGGTTCGAATCCAGCTGGCCCAGCCATCAGATGCGGGAGTAGTTCAGTGGTAGAACACCACCTTGCCAAGGTGGGGGTCGCGGGTTCGAATCCCGTCTCCCGCTCCATTTTATATTCATAACTAAGAGATGGTTAGCATAGGATGTAAAACGGCGGCATAGCCAAGCGGTAAGGCAGAGGACTGCAACTCCTCTATCACCGGTTCGATTCCGGTTGCCGCCTCCATGCCGGTGTGGCGGAATTGGCAGACGCGCACGACTCAAAATCGTGTTCCTCACGGAGTGTCGGTTCGAACCCGACCACCGGTATTATTTTATTTTCGTTAAGAGTAAGTCAATTAGTCTTGAATATACTGTAATATCAACGTTTCTCACATTGTGGGAAGCGTTTTTTTTGTTGTCTTTTTTAGCTAAA
This sequence comes from Halobacillus shinanisalinarum, assembly GCF_022919835.1. Classification (NCBI taxonomy): domain Bacteria; kingdom Bacillati; phylum Bacillota; class Bacilli; order Caryophanales; family Bacillaceae; genus Halobacillus; species Halobacillus shinanisalinarum. The sequence continues at coordinate 3,984,013 of NZ_CP095074.1, forward strand.
ATACGTAGATTTTTAGTGTTTACCCATTGTCTCTAATCATGTGTATTAATCGTGCGAATAGCTCCGAAGGAAGGCAAGCTATGGCAAGACGTAAGAATAATCTTAATGACCGTGAAATATCCATTGTCCGAAAAAGTTCGAATTCATTCGTATGCAGAATCATTCAATGAAGCGATAATTTATTTAATGATATTGTGATTTATGTAATTAAGACCGTCCCAGTATTCTTTGATTTAGGGATAGCCTACATAAGAAAAAGGTATTGAGTTTTACAATTTATGTTAGAATATTAGTAATCATTATTTAACAAACGAAGTAGGTTAGCGTAAGGTTCAAGAATAGTATGGGAGGGTATAAAAATGGGGTTTAATGAAGTTTTAAGAAATAGGGAGAGGACTGATAAAAAAGCTAAGGAGGGGCGATTATATATCAGAAGCATTGAATTTGATACTGTCTTGGATACTTTGGATACCCCAATTGTTTCTCTTACCTTTTAAGTTGTTATTCAGAGGTATATCCTGGCTAACAAGTACAATAATTCAAAACTAATCATGAGATAAATGCAGTTTAATTCTCTAAAAAGTCCCTTTTTGACGTTGGACAGTGGGTGGGAATCTTACTACTCTGACAAATAGAAAGGGGATGAGTTGAATGAAACGCAATCAGTACACGATAGCGCTCAAACAACAAGTCTTCAAAGAAGCCGAAGAAACCGCGAATAAAAGCCTAGTCACTCGTCTTTATAAACTAAGCGCTAATATGGTAGATCATTGGTGCCAGGAGTTTCATAAAGGAAAACTTGGGGATGTGTCTCTTGATCAAGTAGATTCAATTGACACGAAACACCTGGCTGAAGAGATCGGTCATTTAAAGAAACTTCTGGGTGAGAAGGATCTTGAAATCGACGTTCTGGGGATCTCGTAAAAGAAAAGCCCTCATTCACGGAAAAAATTGAAGTAGCCGATTACTGGATCGCTCAGGGCTATGCCATGACGAAGGTTCTGAACATCGTTGGCATCAAGCGCTCCACCTACTACTACCAAAAGAATGCCAAGGTGGCGGTCAAGCAGTTCAAGGTTGGTTTGAAGTAGACATGACCCTTATGGTTGGAGACCAAAAGCCAAATGAGAATTTTAGAACGGATAGGGTGGTTCTAAAAATAGACGCACCATAATAGGTAGGAACCTCACACCAATCAATTAGCAACGATATAAAAGGTATTAAGTTGATTTAAATTAAGTATTATAAAGACAAGTAATTTTGCTTAGGAGAATCCTAAGCTTGTTCCGTTAAATCTGTTTTAAGTTTATCCTCAAATTCCTTACAAAGTTGTATATTTGATTTATCACTTTAAATCCCCAAATAATTACCTAACTTCCCTAAAAATTTCAACTAATTTATGGAAGTTCTTTTACTAGAACGAATGATTAATTTAAGGGATAGAGTGGAAGGCTATTTTAAAAAGGAGCCTTATTATGTTAGGGCTAATAATTGCGGTCTTTGTATTTAATTTTCTTGCATTTAGAACAAATAATCGTTTAACTAAAAATCAAGTTGTTCATATATGGATGTTTACCATAGCATTTCAAATAATTGTTGATATATATATTGATGCAAAGTATCAAGGATATTGGTACTTTTCTAAATCTATAGAGTGGCGATCAATCCCTGCATTACTTATATTGATCCCTCCCGTGAATATGATTTTTCTAAACTGGTACCCATTTGGACAATTAATGTATAAACGTATTTTTTACATTTTATTTTGGGTCATAGGAATTACATTTTACGAAGCCATCACCTTATTACCTGAACCGTGGGGATATTTTAATCATGGGTGGTGGAATTTGTGGTATTCAGTATTGGTTAATCCTTTCTTATTACTTATTGTTTTATATTACTATAAGTGGGTATGTAAAATTGAGAATGGCTAACTAATGACGGCCCATTATATATGGTATAGGGTTGAGTCAAAGTAAACATCTTTTCTCCGTTGAAGCAGTTATGAAGAACTCCTTGTTAATGATGTATTATATATATTTTACTGGATTAATTTACATGATTTTCTTTCAATGTTACGATTACGTTACAAGAAAAGCGAGGGGATTTTATGTTTGATACATTATTCAAGAAGATCATGTGGGGACTAGGAACGGTTGCGTTTTTAGTCCTTGGCGTGTTCGTTTACCTTATTGTTGCAAATGTAATTTTTCAACAGGAAGCGAGTAGCGATACAAACCAAACGAAAGGGGCGCAGGAAGAGGCGAAAGCTGGGGAGGTTTCAGCCAATACGATCGAACAAACACAAGCAACAGTTGGGAAGGAGAACAAAGATGTTGGCGAATTCGTTTCCACGACCCACGATTTTTATAATGACACAACAGGTTTTGGTGGAATTGGAAACTTAAGTTGGAACGATCAACGAGCGAAAGCGGAAATGGTTCTTAAAAAGGTTGAAGAGTTGCTGCCAAATGTGACTTCCGAAACCTTAAAAAGCGATTTACAAGAAATTGAAGGGCTTGCGAATTCAGTTCTTGAACGTGAAGATAAAGGTACAGTTAGAAACCTTCATCGTATGTTTCACGATCTTGATATAGCTTTAAATTCATATAATGGTTACGACAAGGTTTGGGACGTAACTGAAACGTTAAGAGGGGAATAACTCTCTTTTAGTAATGTTCTACATAGTGCTGATGAAGAGGGCAAAATGGAACAGTGGTTATCGCAATTTTAATTTTTTTTAAATAAAAAAGAACTGACGTTTACTTGACGTCAGTTCTTTTTTCGTTTTTCTTACCGATCCCTTTCTTCGGCACCTAATTCTTTCCCTAAAATTAAAATGGACTGGTTTATCCGCCATACATAGTAAAGATGATGAATGAGGTCCCCCTGGTTCTCGTTATGTCCTGGTGCGAAGCGTTCGATGTGCTTTCTCTCGTTATCCATGTTGTAGATCACACCGGCACCTTCACCAGTTTTAATCATATGGGTTAATGTTTCTATATTGTGGTTAAATTTATCTTCCATCGACGGAAAGACTTTCTCTAGTTCATCAGGATAAGTGAAGTTCTTTTGATAGGATGATGCGACTAAGTGTTTGGCATAATAGTTTATGGCTGTGAAAATGGTTATCCAGCGTGGGAGCTCCCGATGTCTTAGTGCCCCTGGACGCTGGAGGATCGGTTTTGATTCGTCTTTAATGGCTTGAACTTTTTCATCCATTTTAAAAGCGTGATCGGCTAGCTCTTTTATATCCATGGTTTCACGGAAGCTTCGAATATACTGGATAACGTATGAGTTAAGTTCATTAAGATAATCGGTAAAAGCCTCCGATACTTTTTCCTTCGTTTTTGTTGGAAAAATAACCGCGGAAATGGTTAAGGCGATCGCTGCACCAGCGATGGTATCAATGACACGGGCACTTAATAAGGAGAAGCTTATCCCTCCCAGCAAAAGGTCATACATAAAGGCGATAAGTAAGGTAATAAAGAGACTCATTAATGTGTACGAGACAGCAAATATATAAAAGGCTAAAAATATGACAACAAATAGAAGAATAATTTCCAATACGGAGTGTCCTGAAACGGCTTTAGCTAATACAAATCCAAGCATAGCCCCAATGACTGTGCCCACTGAACGTTGAAGGCCTTTCATGTAGGTTCGGCCAACGGACTCTGTCCCGAGCTGCACAATAAATGTTGTGAGCAGGACCCAGTAGGGCTGGACAGGTGAGATTAAATGACCAACAATGATCGCTATCGTTCCGGCAATTAGTGATTGATAGGCTTTTTTCGTTGATGGTTTTAACCCTTGATCTTCTTCTTTTTCTTCATTGTCTCCATCTTGGCTGCTATCTTCTTCCGTATTTTCCTTCGATTGTTGTCCTTTGTGTAAGGATTGTTGTATGGCTAGCGCACCGTTTGTCACATGTGTAGTGATCGATTCAATTCTACGTATGATGTAGAGCCATCTTCCAGGGTGTGAATCTTGCTTCGAAAATAGCTCATTGATCATCTGACGTAAAGAATCTGATGTTTTCTGGGCTTTCACCAAGTTTTCTTCCTCATAGTTTTGTGCTAGAACTTCTGATTCACGGAGAGAAGTAATCACCCTTATTAACAACTCTCTTAGTTCATCTGCCTCGAATGCATCATCTTTCTTTAATTGGTGCAAGGATTCAGCTAACGTCGCAACCAGCATTGCCGTATCAAACACGTATAGCCTTAGCTGTGATGTCGTGAGGCCTGGCCAAATTCCTTTTACATCTTGAGCGTTTAAATCTGTTGCGACGTTACTTGCATACTCTCTGAGCTTGCTCACATTATACTGAAGTTTTTTAATCCGCGGGTCGCTTGTTTCTGGATCTTGAATCGTTTCAATCAGTAATTCGAATGTCAGGTTTGCTTGGATATGAAAGGAACGCATACTTCTTTTTAACAGCTGGGCAGAGTCTTTGAAGATAATAAAATTATATAGGTATGCGAAAGCTACACCTAAGGCAATGCCCATGTAAAACCACGGTAACTGACTAGGGGAAAGCCCTAAAAAGGAAGAAAAATAAACAGTCATAAATCCGATCATACCGAGTGAAAAATAACGGCTCCCAAATCGTGAAAAATAAAATGCACTAAATATAATAAGGATCATCAAACCTGAGACAAGATAGACATTCCACGCTAATAACGATCCTGCTGTCACTCCAAAACTTGCAGATATCCCCAGTAGCAGCGTAGTTATTTTCTTTTTCTTCCTTGTATCATCCATCACAGTCATAATTCCAAGCATGCCTGTGATACCAGCGACAATAGCTGGGGTTAAGGGAGGTTGTCCTAACATACGTAGAATGAGGATTACTGATGATACGGAAGAAATCAAACTAATGACGGCTTTGCCAGCTTGATTCAATCGTTTTCGCCCGGGGTCTGAGGCGAGTAGTCGAGTGACCCAATAATTCTTAAATTGTAATTGCTTCAATGCTTCATCAACCTTTTCTAAAATATCGCATATTATATACTCTTCTTATCGTAAGTTTCCTTCCCAATCAATTCAACTGTTTTATTTTAAAAAGCTGTGATAAATACCTGTTCCTAATAAGTACACCGTTATCAAGGTAAATACGATAAGCAAAATGATGAATTGTTTTTTTGACAATGAAACGACTAAAGCATTATTCGGATCAAATATATAGCTCCCCAAATATAGTCCCACGATAAAAAGCATAACGACTCCGAGCACTAGATTTATCACTATTCTGATCCCCCTTATAGGATTTAATTCTCTAGATGGTAAAAAAGGTCTTAATGATTTTTGCTGTCCTCGTATAAAAAGGGAGCATGCTTACTATACTAGTAATATAGTAAGACAATAGAATAAATGAATGATATTATTCGACAAAAACCGATTATTTCGTGTTGCATACGCTGTGTATGGTTGTTATAATAAAAAATACGATTTCGAAATCAAATGCGGGTGTAGTTTAGTGGTAAAACCTCAGCCACGAGCATAACTTCCCCGAATTCACTGCGAGTTGCCTCGACGGATCTTACTTCCCAGAATAATCTTTTAGAGGAAGAGGCATGACCAAACGCAGCTAATGAAACCCTATTATGCGGGTGTAGTTTAGTGGTAAAACCTCAGCCTTCCAAGCTGATGATGAGGGTTCGATTCCCTTCACCCGCTCCATAACTGCCTATAAGGTAGTATGCCATTATTTTTATACAATGTGAACCAACGCAGTGTTTCGTTTATTCAAGTAACGAAGCATTGCGTTTTTTATTGAAGGCTAAAGGATACATAGAGGATAGAGGAGTGGTGTTCTATGAAAAAGTTAAAAAATCTGCTGCAGCAAATAGATGGTAAGAGCTACAAAGGTTATAAGCAAATGCAAGGACGATACTTTTTCCCATCGTATGAATTGCTCATTGATTATGTTCAAGGGGATCCTTTTGCGGCCCCTTCGAAAATACGGGTACGCATTCCTAATAAAACGCGTACGATTGATCAGGAATGGACATCAACGAACAAGCGAAAGGTGTTTGCTGAAGATGTGATGACAAGGAAGGTGTCAAATGTTATTCAGCATTCAAATCCCAATGTGCATGGTTCAGGAAAGAGCGGCCTTGTTGCCATTGATCGTCCTGGTCAGGAGATCTTGGAACGTACGGCGGCTGTTTTTGAAAATGGGTATACGACCGTGTGTTTAACAGTTGGTCTGCCAGCGAATGGGCGGAGGATCAATGGGAAACAGGCGGACAAGCTGTTTTTTCAAGTGTTACCTGAAATTATACAAAAGTCTGTTCTAAGTATAACGGATAAAGAGATAGACGAAGCGGTGAAATTAGCTGATCAGCATGAAGCGATTTTGGACAAAATGAAAGAAGAAGGGTTTATATCATTTATTGCGGATGGCGCTACTTTGCCGCGGGCGAGTGGGGTAAGCGATCAACCAATGAAGAATGCTGTTGCTTTTCAAAGCCCTGAAGCAAACAGGGTCGCAATTAAACTGCCGCATCGAGAGGAGCCATTGACAGGGATGGCGATCCGTAAGGGGATTGCTCTGATTGTCGGTGGCGGTTATCATGGTAAAAGTACCTTACTCAAAGCCATTGAGCGAGGAGTGTATCCCCATATTAGTGGCGATGGTCGGGAGTATGTCGTTACAGACCCTCAGGCAGTCAAAGTAAGAGCGGAAGATGGCCGTCAAGTTACGAATGTAGACATTTCTCCTTTTATTAAAAATCTGCCTCATGGGGTCGATACGACGCAATTTTCAACGGAGAATGCCAGTGGCAGTACATCACAAGCTGCCAATGTCATTGAAGCAATCGAGGCTGGTGCACAAACGTTACTCATTGATGAAGATACGAGTGCAACCAACTTTATGATTCGTGATGAGCGCATGCAGGAACTTGTTGTCAGCGAGAAGGAACCGATTACCCCGTTTATTGATAAAATCACACAGATGCGCAATGAGCTAGATGTATCTACCATATTAGTTATGGGTGGATCTGGTGACTACTTTCATGCGGCTGATGAAGTGATTATGATGGATCAATATGTCCCGTATCATGTGACAGAACAGGCAAAACAAATCGCTGCAAAATATCCGAGTAAGCGTCAACCTTTAGAGGAATCGTTTGGTACATTGCCTGTACGATCATTTGAGTCTCAATCGATTCAGGCAAGAAAAGGGAAAAAAGAAAAGGTGCAAGCGAAAGGAAGGACACTCATTTTAATGGGGAGGACGGAGCTGTCACTCGATGCGGTTGAACAACTTGTCGATCCTTCGCAAACCAACTTGATTGCCGATCTTTTGTTACATTTAAGTAAAAGAGGATGGCTAGATCAAAATCATTCGGTAAAAGAGTTGCTTGATAAAATTGATCAACAACTGGAAGGGGAAGGTCTAGCATCAGTTGCTCCCTTTAAGGATCAGCATCCAGGGGAACTTGCCCGTCCTAGACGATTTGAAATTGCGGCAGCTTTAAATCGATTGCGTACTGCAAAAGTGAGTGATTTGAGATAAATAATAGCAGCTTATGCTGTATAGGCGCTGAAGTTAAAACATTCAAAGGAGGTAGTCAAGGTGGGCGATCACACATTCAAAGAAGAAGTCATTGCATACAGTAAAGAAATTGGCATAGACAAAATCGGTTTTGCCTCTGTTGATGTATTTGGAGAACTGAAAGCAAGATTGAAGAGACAACAAGACCTTGGCTATCAATCTGGATTTGAAAAGGGCAGTCTGGAGGAGCGTACAGAGCCGAACCGCACGCTCCCTGGGGCCCAGTCGATAATATCCATAGCCCTAGCCTATCCTTCAAAAATGCACGATGCCCCACGTAGTGTGAAAGGTAAACGGCGTGGGATTTTTTGCCGTGCCTCCTGGGGACGGGATTATCATGATGTGCTTAGGGATCGTTTGCAAAAATTAGGTGCATTTATTAAGGAACGTTTTCCAGAAGCTGAGTTATCCTCGATGGTCGATACAGGGGAACTATCAGATCGTGCCGTTGCTGAACGCGCAGGGATTGGTTTTAGCGGGAAAAACAGTGCGATTATTACACCAGAATTTGGCTCTTATGTTTATTTAGGGGAAATGGTAACGAACATTCCTTTTGAGCCGGATGAACCGGTTGATGATTCTTGCGGGGATTGCAATATATGTGTAGATGCCTGTCCGACAGATGCGCTTGTTCAGGGTGGGCAACTTAATGCGCAGCGATGTATCGCTTTTTTGACCCAGACGAAAGACTTTCTGCCTGATGAATTTAGAACTAAAATTGGCAATCGCCTTTACGGCTGTGATACGTGTCAGACAGTTTGCCCTAAAAATAGGAAGAAAGATTTCCATAACCACGAGGAGTTTGAACCGGATCCTGAAGTAGCTAAGCCAAAGTTGATTCCTTTGTTGTCCATGTCAAACCGTGAGTTCAAAGAGAAATTCGGTTCTGCGTCTGGATCCTGGCGTGGGAAGAAACCGATTCAACGCAATGCAATCCTTGCTTTAGCCCATTATAAGGATGAAACATCAATTGATGAATTGATTCGCTTGATGAAAAACGATCCCAGGCCTGTGATTAGAGGAACAGCAGCCTATGGACTTGGGAAAATTGGAACTACAGCTTGTTACGCTGCTATCGAAAAGGCTCAAACAATGGAAGATAATGACGAAGTACTTTTTGAAATGAATAAGGGCCTGCAATTTCAATATCAATGATATAGTATACCTTTTCATAAGAAGATAGATTATTGTATAATAGAAAAAAATGTTAGTAAGGGGACTATCTATGAATCATCCATCTTATCTGTATTATGACGTATTCGACTCCCCTGTGGGTCCGATAACCGTGTTGGCTGATGATAAAGGGGTAAACAGGATTGATTATGGAGAGTACGAGAATCGGATAACATTTTACCAAGCCTGGAGAAAAAAACACTTTCTAAAAGGTGAGTTCAAACAAGACACGGAACACCAGTATGTAAAACAGGCAAGGACGGAAATTAACGAATACTTTAGTGGTGATCGGAAAGAGTTTTCACTGCCGCTAAATTGTTACGGTACAGCATTTCAACGAAGTGTCTGGAGAGCGCTGCTTCATACCATTCCATTAGGTGAGATAAAGTCCTATAAGGAAGTGGCAGAGGCCCTTCTGGCTCCTAAATCTGTACGTGCAGTAGGCGGGGCCGTTAACAAAAATCCTTTTTCAATCGTTGTACCGTGCCACCGAGTGATCGGGAGCAACGGAAAATTAGTAGGTTATGCAGGTGGATTAGATAAAAAGCAAAAGCTGCTTGAGTGGGAAGGGAATCCGCAGCTTATGCAAGCCAAATAATGATTTCACAAAAGGATGCGCCTGGCGCATCCTTTTGTGTGAGCGATGCCGATAAAAGAGAGTAAGCGCACGAAAACCATGATCCAAGCATTCATGCTTATGATCATGGTTTTATTTCTCGCTCATAGGATAGAAAAAAGGAGCGATGTGAATGGAGGCTATAAAAAAGTATTGGGAAGATATTATGGAGAGATTGATGGAGCAGCAAGATGAGCCATGGCTAGAACGGAAGGTGCAAAAGTTACATGAACGAGGGCAAGTTGTTAAACGAGCGACATTTCATTTGAAGCCTTATCATAAAGTGCATTACGAGGCAACAAGGGATGTTTCTTATATGCTTGCCCTCTCTCTTTTGATAAAGGACCGGAAGAAGTATTACTTGGAAGAAGGTGTCTACCATTGTAAGGCATTAGTAGGCGAAGGAGAATTAGTAGAGCAGCATACTGAAACTGAAAAGAGTACAGGTGGGAGTGAGCATCTGGCCACTGCGTTTACTGATAAAGAATCAAGTCAACGTGTCCCATTTGAATACGATAGGAGAGCGGCTGTACAGTATGCTGAGCGATGGTGGGACAGTTACAATCCTGCTTATAAACACTTCGAGGTAGACTGTACCAACTATATATCACAATGCTTGCGAGCAGGTGGTGCACCGATGTGGGGCCAGCCTAACCGTGGCAAGGGTTGGTGGTATTCTAGTAATAACTGGAGTTACAGCTGGGCTGTTGCCCATTCCCTTCGCTGGTACTTGAGCGGAGCAAGGCAAGGGTTAACGGCTAAAGAAGTAACCGACGCATCCCTTTTATCTCCCGGCGATGTCATTTGTTATGATTTTCAAGGGACGGGTCGTTTTGATCATAATACGATTGTTGTGAAGATGAACAGCCAAGGTCTTCCTCTAGTGAATGCTCATACAACGAATAGTCGCCAACGATTTTGGGATTATCATGACTCTACAGCTTACACTCCATCTATTCAGTATAAATTTTTTAAGATAGGAGCGGAATGAATATGGTATAATGGTCAGGTTGATTCTGCATACATTGAGGTGAACAAATTGGCTAATCATATCGTATTATTTCAGCCCGAGATTCCTGCAAATACAGGCAATATTGCTCGCACATGCTTAGCTACCGATACACAGCTGCATTTAATTCGTCCGCTAGGCTTCTCAACTGACGATAAAATGTTGAGGAGAGCCGGTCTTGATTATTGGCATGATGTGAAGATCCATTATTACGATTCCATTGAAGAGCTTTACGAGACATTTCCACATGGTCAATATTATTATATTGAAAATTTTGGAACTCGATCGTATGCTGATTTTGATTTTAGTGATGTGGAGGAAGAGTGGTTTTTTGTTTTTGGCAGGGAAACGGATGGCATTCCTACTGAACTGCTCGAAGGCTTGGAGGATCGCTGCCTGCGGATTCCTATGACGAACAAGGTTCGCTCATTAAACTTGGCAAATACTGCTTCGATTATCTTATTCAACGCGTTGAAGCAGCAGAGTTTTCCTGATTTAATAAAATAAAGTCGTTAAAAAAATCGCATCCCAAAACTGGGGTGCGATTTTATACGTTGACTATTTTTTAGGTCTACCTGCTTTTGTATCGTACCCTGCAGCGAAGATTGATACTAAATAAGTGATCGTCACTAGGATAATTAGAGTTAATTTCATGTATTGTGTCCTCCTTTAAGTCTATACAGACAAGCATGCTGATGTTATTATACCCCATTTGTTGTCCAATGTGAATCGCTTGCATTAGGAATTATCCTAACAAATTAGAAATATATAAGGTAAGTGCCTATACAGTAGGGTTTTTCCCTACATAGGCTGAAATGTAGGTGAATAACCAAGGTTTAAAATGGAGGAATATAAATGGATCCGTATTATCACAATCCCTATCAGTATGGTTATCATGACGAGGAAAATGCGCGAATTGCTGATCAGCAATCATTTGGATACGGCTATGAGGGAAATAGGTTCTTTGGGGCCCGTTTGCAGGAGGGTTTCTTGGAGGATTATTAGGTAGCGTTATTGTACCAGATGGAGGCTATGGTGGTTATGGCCCTGGTCCTAGGCCTGGATATGGCCCCTATGGTCCAGGTTATGGCCCAGGGTTTAGTCCAGGGTATGGTTACGGGGGAGGCTATGGATATCGCCCGCCATACGGACGTCCGCCTTATTATTATGGTTCGCCCTGGTAAAAAAGTTATTTGCAATAGCCGTCGACTAGGCGGCTATTTTCTTAGTTTATGCTATAATTTATCTATATTAAAAGTCCAACTATTCAGGATTCGAAAATACTTTTTAAAAGGAGCGTAGGTATTGTGGAAGCTGTAAAGATGGCATTCTTGTTAGGAATCCTTTGTTTATTCTTAGCCGCGTGTGGCAGTGTGGAAGGGGAGAAGGGCCAAACGAAAGATCCGATAACGGTTACGCTTGAGAAAAAAATGGACAAAGATAAACCATCAGACAAAGTAATGAAAGTTGAAGCGGGAGAGGATAAAGATGCTTCGACAACAAAGGAAAATGATGAAGAACAGGTTGAAAAGGATCAGGTGACAGATAAAGAAGTTGAACGAGAGGCAAGAGAAGAAATTGTTTTGAAAGATACGGAAGAGGTTGATATTCCAAACTCTTCTGAACCAACCTATTCATCTAATCAAACCGGAAATACATATAATGAAAGTGACCAGCCTAGCTATAATCCTCCATCACACAGTTATTCAGGTGAAAGTTCATACACATGGGACCCAGAGAGGAGTTCGTCGTCAAATACGTCAAACATAGATACATCAGAAACACAGCTCCAGGAAAAGGAAAAAGACAAAACTCCTGATAGTAGCACGGCTGAGAAAGAAGAGGAAGTTAACAAAGAAGATGAAAAAGTAACAAATGATGTTCCTGATCCTAATGCTGAAAAACCGGAACAACCAACCGATCCAACAGAGGGAGATCAAGGCAGCGACGAAGAAACAAAGGATAAGGAGCAGGATGGGACACCGGAGGACGGTAGTACATCAGAGGATGATCAAACAGGTCAGAAAGAACCAGGAAATAAGGAAGCAGATGGAGAAGAATCAACGGACGGTAAACAACCAACTGATGACGAAGATCAGTAACTTCCATTAAAAAAGTCGCCTTCTAGGCGACTTTTTCCATATTAAAATTTGGTACTATTTAATGTTTCCCCTTGAGATTCGTAGCCTTGCATGTACTTAATCCGACGCTGTGCGGAAGTTTCATTAACTTGCTCATCGGCATGGTAAGAGGAACGAACCATCGGACCAGCTTCACAATGTTTAAAGCCTTTTTCCATTGCGATTTTTCTTAACTCCTCAAATTCATCAGGGTGATAATAGCGTTCTACATTTAAATGCTTCTTCGTTGGTTGTAAGTATTGACCAATTGTCATTATGTCTACATTATGTGCAAGAAGGTCGTCCATAGCTTGAATAATTTCCTCTTTCGTTTCACCTAGACCGACCATGAGACTTGATTTCGTTGGTGTATCTGGACGGATTTCTTTCACTCGGCGCAACAGCTCAAGAGAGCGGTCATACATGGCACGAGCACGTACCTTTTTCGTTAGTCGACGGACAGTTTCAATATTGTGGTTGAAAATGTCAGGCTCGCCACCCATCAATGTATGAAGGCTTTCGTAATCCCCTTTCATATCCGAAGGGAGAATTTCGACGGTACAGCCAGGAACTTTACGGCGAATAGCTTTCACAGTTTCACCGAACACAGCTGCACCGCCATCTTTCAAATCATCACGTGCTACCGCAGTAACAACGACGTGTTTGAGACCCATAATTTCAACAGATTCAGCAACGCGCTCTGGCTCACCCCAGTCTAATTCATTAGGAAGGCCTGTCTTAACGGCACAAAAGCGGCAGCCGCGTGTGCATGTATCCCCTAGAATCATAAACGTGGCGGTTTTTCTTTCACTCCAGCATTCGTGAATGTTTGGACAGCGTGCTTCCTCACATACGGTGTTCAGTTTTTTCTCACGCATGAGTTTCTTTAACCCTGTGTAAGATTTATTTGTGTTGATTTTAATCTTCAGCCAGTCAGGTTTTCTGACGTGCTCCTCTTTTTTGGCCATAGTTTGATCCGCTCCCTTTTTTAACGTGAGTAATTCCACTCATCATTGGTATATCGTTCTTCAGCAATTTTGTGTACTTCTGACCATTGCTCTTCATTTAATGTGAAGGGCTTTAAATTTAGATCTAATCCTTGTTCAAATCCTTTTTTAAAAGCAGACTTCACCTCATCAAACGACTTGGGTTCAGATAGCAGACTGTTAATGGAACTTGCTTTGTCACCAAAAGCTTTCCGTGCCCTTGCCTTGATTCGGTCATTTTTGTAGATAAACATGTCAAACAATTTGGTTTCATCGACATCGATAGGAATGGATCCGTGTTGGAGGATGATTCCTTTTTTCCTTGTCTGGGCGCTGCCGGCTGTCTTTTTTCCATTGACGATCAGCTCGTACCAGGAAGGTTCTTCAAAGCATACAGCGGAACCAGTTGTGTCGAGTTTCCCCTCAGGGATGGCAAATTCAGCTTTAATATCTAATTCTCTAAATCCTTCAAACAATCCTTTGGAAATAATAAGGTAGGCTTCTTTGACAGAAGCCGGCATTTGCGGGTGTTGCTCTGAGACGATGACACTGTAGGTTAACTCATTGTCATGAAGTACGGCGCGTCCGCCGGTTTGTCTGCGAACGAGTTCGTAACCGTGCCTTTTAACACCTTCTATATCAATTTTTCCATTAACTTTTTGGAAATAACCGACAGATAGACCGGCTGGTTTCCATCCGTAAAAACGAAGGACAGGCGGTATTTTTCCTTCACGATGCCAATTCATCAGAGCTTCATCCATGGCCATGTTCAAGGCAGGTGACAGATGATTAGAATCGACAAAGTACCATGTTTCCATCATGTTCGCCTTCTTTCCTATAAGAGGATGTTCAAAGAGTCACCCAATGATATACGGCGAATTTCTTCGTTGCTCGGTTTTTCCGATCCCCACGTAGGAAAGGCATACGCTGTGATCCTCAAAACGTTCGCGCCTCGTTTTTCATTCGTCAACTCTTTGAACATACACTATACTAAATTATTTATCATCCTAAAATATTCATAATAATTCTAACAATGCATTTTACAAGTGTCAAAATCTTCATTAGGTACTATTTATATTTAATTGTTAAATGGTAATTTACTATTTGATTCATTCGTTTCGATGTTTAAGGTTTTCTTAGGGTATCCAAATATCACGCGAGATTCATGTTTTCATAAGGTCGGGCATAGACTAAATTAACTTTGGGTTGATACGACGAGGGAGGTCGTTAAGTGGATATTTTAAAGAAAATTCAGGAACGAAGAGAGCATGAGGAAGAATTGAAATGGGAAGGTACTTTTCGAGAATATTTAGATCTATTAAAAGAGAAACCGTTCTTAGCTCAATCTGCCCATTCGCGTGTATATAATATGATTACAGAAGCCGGGGTTGAGGAAGACAGCAGTCACAAGAAATATTCCTTTTTTGATGAAGATATTTATGGGTTAGATGAAGCAATGGAGCGGCTGGTTGAGGAATACTTTCACCCCGCAGCAAGGAGATTGGATGTAAGAAAAAGAATTTTGTTATTAATGGGGCCTGTGAGTGGCGGGAAATCTACACTTGTGAACTTATTGAAACGCGGGTTAGAGAAATATTCGTATTCCGACGATGGGGCTGTCTTTGCGATTAAAGGCTGTCCCATGCATGAAGACCCTCTTCATATGATCCCACACCATCTTAGGGAAGAATTCCAGGAAGAATATGGAATACGTGTGGAAGGAAGCCTTTCACCATTAAACACGATGCGGCTGGAACAGGATTATGGTGGCCGTATGGAAGATGTCCAAGTTGAACGCATCTTTTTCTCGGAGGATAAGCGAACGGGGATTGGAACATTTAGTCCTTCTGATCCGAAGTCACAGGACATTGCAGATTTGACAGGCTCTATTGACTTTTCAACGATCGCACAGTACGGCTCTGAATCGGATCCGCGTGCCTATCGTTTTGACGGTGAACTGAATAAAGCGAACCGTGGAATGATGGAATTTCAGGAGATGTTGAAGTGTGACGAGAAGTTCCTGTGGCATTTATTGAGTCTCACACAAGAAGGAAATTTCAAAGCAGGGCGATTTGCACTTATTTCTGCGGATGAATTGATTATCGCACATACGAACGAAGCGGAGTACCGATCTTTCATTGCCAATAAGAAAAACGAAGCGCTTCATTCTCGAATGATTGTCATGCCGGTTCCATACAATTTGAAAGTCACACAAGAGGAACGGATTTATGAAAAAATGATCCGTGAAAGTGACATACGTGATGTGCATATCGCGCCACACACGCTTAAAGTAGCTGCCATGTTCACGATTCTAACGCGTTTAAAAGAATCGAAGAAGGCATCGGTTGATGTATTGAAGAAAATGTATCTATATGACGGGGAAATGGTGGAAGGCTTTAGTGATGTGGATGTAGAAGAATTGAAGAAGGAGTTCCCGGATGAAGGGATGAGTGGGATTGACCCACGTTATGTCATAAACCGAATTTCTTCGACTATTATTAAAAAAGAAATGACATCCATCAATGCGCTTGATGTGTTACGCTCCCTTAAAGACGGCCTTGATAGTCATGCCTCTATATCAGGTGAGGATAAGGATCGCTATTTGGAATTTATTTCGCTTGCCAGAAAACAATATGATGATCTTGCTAAGAAGGAAGTCCAGAAAGCATTCGTTTACTCGTATGAGGAGTCAGCTAGAACATTAATGGATAATTATTTAGACAATGTGGAAGCTTACTGCAATAAAGCGAAACTACGTGATCCTCTTACAGGTGAAGAATTGAACCCTGACGAGCGACTAATGCGTTCTATTGAAGAACAAATTGGTGTCTCGGAGAATGCGAAAAAAGCGTTCCGTGAGGAAATTCTTATTCGAATTTCCGCGTATGCAAGAAAAGGGAAGAAATTCGATTACCAATCCCATGAACGGCTCCGTGAAGCGATTCAGAAGAAGCTGTTCGCTGACTTGAAGGATGTTGTTAAGATTACCACATCAACGAAAACACCTGATGAACAGCAGTTGAAGAAGATTAATGAGGTTGTAGCTACATTAGTAGATGAGCACGGCTATAATTCCACTTCAGCAAATGAATTATTAAAGTATGTAGGAAGTTTATTAAATCGATAAATTCATTAAGGGCATGTCAGTCTAAATATAGGCTGGCATGCTTTTTAACGTCTTTCGTTTTAGTCGAATTCCTTCCTTTTTCGAACTAGTAGAACCTGCACTACATAATCCAGACTCTTCAGCTTTAACAGGTACCATGTTTTATCTATTCGAAAACTGGGAATAATAGTATACAGTTATCTTGGGCGACTTTTTGATGAGAAAACAAAAGCATCGACAAAATTCTACATCATCCATTAAATATGTGTAAGCCTTCTAGTCATGAGGGTTAGCACGTGTTTCAGTGATGGAGAGAATTTGAATTCTCACACTTTACCGATAAAAAGTGAAAAAGGCGTACCCATAGGTGCGCCTTTATTGTTATAATGGAAATGTTGTTTAAGGTTTAAAAAATAAGTACTATATGTTGAATTAATGGACGTTTCGACTCTATAATAGAGTATGTATTTGCAAACGTTTACGTTCTAGCATTGGACAACAATTACTTGGGGGTATTTAGACGTGTCAAATCAAGGCTCCAGTGAAAGCTTTTGGGAAAAATTTCACGGCCCCAACATGGGGTATATTGAAGAACAGTATGAGTTATATCAAAATGACGCAGATTCTGTCGACGCTTCGTTAAAAGAAGTATTTGATAATTATGGTGCACCAGCATGGATGATGAATACACATACATCTCCTGCAACGAATGGGGGAGCAAAGGCTTCATCCGAAGATATTGTGAAAGTGACCTCAGCATTGAAACTTGTTGAGGCTATTCGTCGTCATGGTCACTTAGAGGCAGACATTTATGCGGTCGGAAGCGAGGAACGTCCTGTTTCGACTTTAATAAACATTGAAAACTATGGATTGACTGAAGAAGACTTAAAGGGAATCCCAGCTGAATGGGTTTGGCCAGAGTCTCCTGTTAAATTAGATAATGCCTTAAGTGTTGTTCGCACGCTTAAGGAGAGATATGCAGGTACGATCTCCTTTGAATATGACCATGTAAATAATGACGAAGAACGCAAGTGGCTTCAGAATAATGTAGAGTCAGCTGCCTTCCAAGTCAACTTAAGTAAAGAAGAGAAGAAACAGCTCCTTAAGAGACTGGCTGATGTAGAAGGTTTCGAGAATTTCCTTGCTAAAACCTTTGTTGCTCAAAAGCGTTTCTCTATTGAAGGTTTAGATGTGATGGTGCCGATGCTGGATCATATTGTTCAATCAGCATCTGGTGACAAAATCGAACACATTATGATGGGAATGGCTCACAGAGGAAGATTGAATGTTCTTGCTCATGTGTTAGGAAAGCCTTACGATAGAATTTTCTCTGAGTTTCATCTTTCCCCAGATAAAGAGTTGGTACCTTCAGAAGGTTCCACAGGAATTAACTATGGCTGGACAGGGGATGTGAAATATCATTTTGGTGCTCGCCGAGAAATTGGCGATGGAGAACAAACAAGCACTCGGGTGACATTAAGCCACAACCCATCCCATTTAGAATATGTCAATCCTGTTGTACAAGGATTTACAAGGGCGGCTCAAGATGACCGTTCCGAACCGGGTTATGCTCAGATGGACGAGGGTGAAGCATTCGGAATTCTTATTCACGGCGATGCTGCTTTCATCGGAGAAGGGGTTGTCGCTGAAGGGTTAAATATGAGTGACTTACCAGGGTATCGCACAGGTGGGACCATCCATATTATTGCGAATAACTTAGTAGGTTTCACAACGAACAGACGGGATGGCCGCTCGACAAGGTACGCAAGTGATCTTGCCAAGGGTTTTGAAATCCCTATTATTCACGTGAACGCTGATGATCCAGTTGCTTGCTTATCTGCGATGTCATTGGCTTATGAATATCGTCAAAAATTCCATAAAGATTTTCTAATTGATCTAGTCGGTTATCGCCGTTATGGACATAACGAGATAGATGAGCCCCGCTCAACACAACCGAAACTCTACAAAGAGATTGATGATCATCCAACAGTTGCTAACATTTTTGAAAAATCTCTTATTGATGAAGGCAGTGTGGAAGAAGGAACTCTTAAGCAAATTAATGAAGAAATCGAAACGAATCTTCGTACTACTTACAACAATATGAATGAGAATGAAACAAAAGAAGCCGATGTAAAAAATCGTCCTGGTGGAGTAGAGCGACCGCTTGATGAAATTGAAACAATGGTTGATATTGAACGTTTACGAAAATTAAATCAAGATATGCTTAAACGCCCTGAAGGGTTTAACGGATTTAAGAAGCTGGAAAAAATCCTCAAGCGCCGTGGAAATATGTTGGATGACGGAAATAAAGTAGATTGGGCTACAGCAGAAGCGCTTGCCTTTGCTTCTATCTTAGAAGATGGAACACCAATAAGAATTACAGGACAGGATACAGAACGTGGAACCTTTGCCCACCGTCATATGGTTCTGCACGACATTGAAACAGATGAAACATATAGCCCACTCCACGGCTTGG
Organism: Halobacillus shinanisalinarum; assembly: GCF_022919835.1. Taxonomy (NCBI): domain Bacteria; kingdom Bacillati; phylum Bacillota; class Bacilli; order Caryophanales; family Bacillaceae; genus Halobacillus; species Halobacillus shinanisalinarum. The sequence continues at coordinate 4,003,063 of NZ_CP095074.1, forward strand.
AACAGGCAAGAGCCTCCTTTGATATTTATAATAGTCCATTATCAGAGGCTGGAGTCATTGGCTTTGAATATGGATACAGTGTACAGGCACCTGAAGCGCTCGTTATTTGGGAGGCGCAGTTTGGCGATTTCGCTAATGCGGGTCAAGTTATTTTTGACCAGTTTGTTGCAGCAGGTCGTGCCAAATGGGGAGAGAAATCAAGCATGGTTTTCTTACTTCCACACGGTTATGAAGGACAAGGACCAGAGCACTCAAGTGCCCGTCTTGAACGTTTCTTGCAATTAGCGGCTGAGAATAACTGGACGGTGGCTAACGTGACCTCATCTGCCCAATATTTCCATTTACTAAGACGCCAGGCAGCGATTAGTAATGCAGAGGAAGCTAGACCATTGGTTATCATGTCACCGAAAAGCTTGCTTCGTAACCAGCGCGTAGCCGTTGAAGGCAGTAGATTTAGTGACAGTAACTTCCAATCAATCCTGAAACAACCTGGTTTAAGCAAAGAAGAAAATAAGGATAAAGTTAAATCATTGCTTTTAGGCAGCGGAAAAATTATGGTTGAAATTGAAGATGTAGTGGAGAATGCTGAGAATGAAACATTCGATACGATCGATGCGGTTCGAATTGAACAAATTTATCCTTTCCCTGCGAAGAAGCTTGCGGAAATTCTAGAGACATATCCAAATCTCGAAGAACTTGTATGGGTTCAGGAAGAGCCGCAAAATATGGGGAGCTGGTATTTTGTTGAAGGAATCCTTCACAAATTGCTAAAAAAAGGACAAATTCACCGTTATGTAGGCAGACCACATCGGGCTTCTCCTTCTGTAGGTGAACCAAACATTCATAAAACAGAACAAAACCGAATCATCCAAGAAGCGTTACAGATGTCTAAAGGAGGAAAATCAAATGAAGGAAATTAAAGTTCCTGAGTTAGCTGAATCCATCACTGAAGGTACTATTGCCGAATGGCTTGTAAAAAAAGGGGATCAAGTAGAAAAAGGGGACCCTGTGCTAGAACTTGAGACAGACAAAGTAAATGTTGAAGTAAACGCTGATGCTAGTGGCATTATCTCAGAACTTCTTAAAGAAGCAGGGGATGACGTAGAAGTAGGCGATGTGATCGCTAAGGTTGATGAGAACGGAGAAGCTGGCGGTTCTTCAGATGATGAAGAGAAAAAAGAAGAGCCTAAAGAAGAAAAACAAGAAAGTACTGCTTCCTCTAATCAAAAAGAAGACAAGCAAGAGGAAGGCTCTAAAGAACAAGAGGGATCGAAGGGCGATGTGATTGCAACACCAGCAGCCCGCAAACGTGCACGCGAGCTAGGCATCGACTTAAGCCAAATTTCTGCTCGTGATCTTTTAGGCAGAATTCGTCCTGAGGATGTGGAATCTGCTGCTAGCGGCAAGAATGAGAAAAAAGAAGCTCCGAAGAAAGAGAAGAAGGAAAGCAAGCAAGACTCAAACGAGAAGACAGAGTTTGTTAAGCCTGTTGAACGAGAGAAAATGTCTCGTCGTCGTCAAACAATCGCTAAGAAACTTGTAGAAGCGCAGCAAAACTCTGCCATGCTTACAACGTTCAACGAAGTAGACATGACACATGTGATGAATCTTCGTAAAGAACGTAAAGATTCGTTCTTGAAAAAGCATGATATTAAACTAGGCTTCATGTCCTTCTTTACGAAGGCAGCTATCGGGGCCCTGAAAGAATTTCCACTGATTAATGCTGAAATTCAGGGTAATGAAATCGTGAAGAAGCAATTCTATGATATTGGTATGGCTGTTTCAACCGAAGAGGGACTAGTTGTTCCGGTGGTTCGTGACGCAGACCGCCTTGACTTTGCTGGAATTGAAAAAGGAATTGCAGACGTAGCTACGAAAGCTCGTAACAAAGAGCTGCAGCTAGATGACTTGCAAGGTGGTTCCTTTACAATTACCAATGGTGGTATTTTTGGATCCATGTTGTCTACACCGATCTTAAATGCACCACAGGTAGGTATTCTAGGCTTGCACAATATCGAGAAGCGAGCTAAAGTGATGCCAGATGATACGATTCAAGCACGTCCAATGATGTATATCGCCCTTTCCTATGATCATAGAATCGTTGATGGAAAAGACGCGGTACAATTCTTGCGCAGAATTAAAGAAATGATTGAAGATCCATATGATCTACTTTTAGAAGGATAAGTTACTAGAGAGCAGAGAACCTTGCTAACTTTTTAGTTAGCGAGGTTCTTTTTTCGCTTTTTTTTAATGAGTGTGACTCAGACGGTCTTGAATGGAAAGCCGGATTCTGCCCAAAAATGTTGCGATTTTGTCAAGAAAAAGCAAGATCCTTCCCAAATCTATTTTCCGATCATTATAGGCACACATTTCTTTTTTCAGAAATAATTGACCCTTCCGCGATTTCGCTTCATCCATTGACAAGGACCTGCATACGATAGAGTAATACTCAAAGCTAGGAGGGAAATTTGAATATGGATGATGAGAAAAGTTTCGTAATTGCTGAAGACGACTGGTCCCTCCACAGGAAAGGCTATGATGATCAGCGCCGGCATCAGGAAAAAGTAAGAGATGCAATGAACAAACAACTTCCTGACTTGATTACGGAAGAAAATATTGTGATGTCTAATGGAAAACGTGTTGTGAAAATTCCGATTCGGTCACTTGATGAATATAAAATTCGTTATAATCACGACAAGAATAAGCATGCAGGTCAAGGGGATGGTGATAGTGAGGTAGGGGATGTTCTAGGTCAATCACAGGAGAAAAAAGCCAAGCCTGGGCAAGGCGAAGGAGCTGGCGACCAGGCAGGAGAAGATTACTATGAAGCTGAAGTCACCTTGGCTGAGCTAGAGGAAGCATTTTTTAAAGAGTTGACTCTTCCTGATTTGGCAGAAAAAGAAAAAGACACGATCGTTCATGAAGATATTGAATTCCGTGACGTACGGAAAACAGGATTAACAGGAAATATAGATAAAAAACGGACGATGCTTGAAGCGTATAAAAGGAATGCACTTGCAGGCGATGCTTCTTTTGCACCGATATACCCTGAAGATATTCGTTACAAGGCATGGACAGATCAAGAAAAACCAGAATCGAAAGCTGTCGTGATCGCGATGATGGATACGAGCGGCAGTATGGGACAATGGGAAAAATATATGGCCCGCAGTTTTTTCTTTTGGATGAATCGTTTTTTAAACAAAAATTACGAAACGGTAGATGTGGAGTTCATTGCCCATCATACGCAAGCAAAAGTGGTTAGTGAAGAAGATTTCTTTTCTAAGGGTGAGAGCGGTGGAACAATTTGTTCGTCAGCCTATCGCAGAGCACTTCAACTGATAGACGAAAAGTATTCACCAGAACGTTATAATATTTATCCTTTTCACTTTTCTGATGGTGATAATCTTACTTCTGATAACAAGAGATGTATTTCGCTTATTGAGGAGCTTATCGGAGTGTCACAAATGTTTGGTTATGGTGAGGTGAATCAATATAACCGTTCTTCTAGCTTAATGCAGGCATACAAATCTATTGATCATCCTAAATTCAGGCATCATATTTTGAGGAAAAAAGTAGATGTATTTCATGCGATGAAAACATTCTTTAATGATGTAAAAAAAGCGGAAGTAACAAGCTGAAAACTGTGAACCAGGATCGTCGCGATCCTGGTTCTTTTTGTGGGTGCTTTTTTTAGACATTGTGCGAGTTAGTGCAGAAAAAGTTGTTCTGTCAATGACTATATATCCATGGATAGGTGGAGCTTCTAAAGTTATGCTGATTTATGAGTGAAAATAATTCCACGAAAAAAGCTGAGCTTGAAGGCAGCTCAGCTTTTTTCGTAGCAGCTATGATATTTGTTGTGGATCGTTATGATATGAAGAATACAATGTTAATTATAGTAAAGCAGGTTGGATTTGTAAAGGCTTTATCAGGAAAACATGGGAAAATCGCTGACTGCGATCTTTAAATCATCAAGAGATTGTAGTGAAAGACATATTCGGATACAATAAGAATCACAAGAAAGGGGTGTTGTATGGTGGAAAAGCAAATTGGTTTCATTGGCTGCGGTCAAATGGGCCAGGCTATGATTCAAGGGATGATTCAATCGGGTGCAGTTAGACCTGAGCAAATCGCAGCAACAGCATTAACGGATGAAACGATCGACTTTGTTGCTGAGGAACTAGGGGTCCGTATCTCTAATGATAATAAAAAGTTGGCACAGGAAAGTGATATTTTGTTCCTTGCTGTTAAGCCTTATGTTTACCAAGGAGTTATTCAAGAAATTAAATCATCTGTTAATGATGATACAGTCATCGTAACAGTTGCAGCTGGGATGACATTGGATAAAGTGAGGAAGTCTTTTGATTCTCAAGTGAAAGTGATTCGCTCGATGCCAAATACCCCATCATTAGTCGGTGCAGGTATGAGTGTGCTTTGTCCAAATGATTTTGTAACCGAAGAGGATCTTCATGATGTAAAGGAAATCTTTGAAAGCTTTGGTGAAGCTGAAGTGATTGAAGAACGCTTAATGGATGCTGTTCCAGCAGTGAGCGGGTCATCACCAGCTTTTGTCTATATGTTTATTGAAGCAATGGCGGATACCGCGGTTCAACAGGGTATCCCGAGAGAGAAGGCCTATAAGCTGGCTTCCCAGGCTGTCCAAGGGGCTGCGAAAATGGTATTAGAGACAGGGAAACATCCAGGTGAGCTCAAGGATGCCGTCTGTACGCCTGGAGGGGTTACGATTGAGGGTGTGAACACGCTTGAACAAGCAGGGCTCCGAAGTTCGGTCATTCAAGCGATGAATGCCTGCACGGATAAATCTAAAGAATTATCTAACGGCTCATAGGTAGGTGGAATCCAGGCATGTTTGGCCTGGATTTTGTTTGTTTTGAAACGATCGGAAGGGGTCGATCGTACAAAAAGAGGAGAAGGAGGTCTGCTTATGAGAGAACCAAGTCAACGAATATCGAGACGTGCCCTCACACTTTGGAGGATTTATGGGTACATAAATACAGGAATCGTAGGGGTCATAGCCATTGCGATTATCATCCTTACAAATCTATATTCATGGCCGCTCTGGCCAAGCTTTGTGATTGGTGTTCTATTTGTCTTAGAAATTATTTTTTCTATTTGGCTGATTCCATCTATTAAGTGGGATCGTTTGCGGTATGAAGTGAGAGATCAGGAAATTGAATACCAATATGGATTATTTATCGTTAAACGGATTCTTGTACCAATGGTTCGTGTGCAGCATGTGGATACAGAACAAGGCCCGCTGCTTCGAAAGTATCGATTGGCTACAATTAGTATATCTACAGCCGCAACGGTACATAAAATACCGGCACTCGATGAACGAGAAGCTGAGGGGCTTAGGAATACGATCTCATCTTTAGCAAGGGTGGCTGAGGATGATGTTTGAACCACAACGTCTTCATCCAGTATCCGCCGTTCTTAACTTTGTGAAAGGGTTAAAGGACGCGATTTTTCCGATCATTGCTATTTTCTTTTTAAATGGGAACCAGGTGGAAGGCTTCCTCAACTGGCTTCCCCTCATTTTATCAGCCTCCTTTTTAGTACTCATACTAATAGCCGGGATTGTAAAGTGGCTTCGTTTTACTTATCGAGTGCAGGAAGGGGAACTGCGTATTGAATATGGTCTGATTTTTCGAAAAAAGCGGTATATCCCTATGGATCGGATCCAAAGCCTCAATTTCTCTGAAGGGGTTTTGCACAGGCCTTTTCAACTTGTGAAAGTTTCGATTGAAACAGCCGGTTCTCCAGGAAGTCAAGAGGCAGAAGCTGAATTGACGGCAATTAAGAGATCAGAAGCAAAAAGGCTTGAGGAAATTATATACCATGGTAAACAGGAACGTTCTTTCGTAGAGGAGCAGACAGAGGAACAGGGAATGGATTCGGATCGGATGCTTGTTTATGGGATGACTATGAAGGATCTGGTGCTCATGGCTCTTACCTCTGGAGGAGCAGGTGTAGTTATTTCAGGGGTAGCGGTTTTCTTTTCGCAGATTATTGAATTTCTTCCCGTGGGAACGATTTATGAAGAAGTGCTCGATTGGCTTCAAATTGGAGTTCTTATTGTCGGCTTAACCGCACTACTTATTCTTCTACTGGCTTACGGAATCTCTGTTATCTTAACTGTGCTTCGTTTTGGCAAATTTTCCGTTTTCATTGAGGGGGAAGACTTAATCATCACACGTGGTTTACTAGAAAAGAAACAAATCACCATACCCTTAAATCGGATTCAAGGGATAAGAGTGGATGAAAATATGATACGGCAGCCTTTAGGGTTTGCAACCATATCGATCATTAGTGCAGGTGGCTCCATCAAGGGTGACGCGGAGCAGCAGTTTAAAGTGCTCCCTTTAATTAAGCGGAGTCAAATCAAAGGTGTTATGGAAAGCATCCTGCCCCAATATGATCTTGATGTATCGTTAAAACGTCCGCCGAAGCGTGCACGAATACGCTATCTAGTAAGGTGTGTCTTGTTTCCTGCCGTCCTTGCCATAGCTGCAAGTGTGTTCTTTTGGCCTGTTGGTTTGGTTTCCTTACTGATTGTTCCGATTTTCATTGGGTTAGGTGTATTGAATCATCGGGATGCAGGATGGAATGTTCGTGATAAACAACTAACATTAAGCTATCGGTTTATGACGAAACAAACCTATGTTATGAAAAAGCACCGAATTCAATCAAGCCAGTGTTCACAATCTATATTACAAAAACGTGCCCGCCTTTCCTCAGTTGAAGTAACGTTAAAAACAGGAGTAGGAAAGGCAAGAGCACATTGTCATCACTTAGAGAATGAGGATATTGAACAGATAATGGATTGGTTTAAACATGAAAATATAGGGTGATCCTCAGTCGATTTCTATTGTTTTTGTAGAAATCGACTTTTTTTATTGTTAAAACCGAACGATTTTTGATAAATACTTGAATTTTGTTCGTAAAACGAATATTATTATACATGTTATGATTTTCATTCGGAAAGTAAGGTGTGATTCATGTTGAAAATATTTCGTTTACAAGAAAACAATACAAATGTCCGAACAGAGATGCTGGCGGGTCTAACAACGTTCTTAACAATGGTTTATATAGTCATCGTTAATCCTGCGATTCTTTCTGCTGCTGGTCTGCCTTTCGACCAGGTATTTATGGCAACAGTGATTGCAGCGATTGTTGGTACGTTAATCATGGCGTTAGCTGCCAATTATCCGATAGCCATTGCACCTGGAATGGGGATGAATGCTTACTTTGTTACAGAAGTGGCTCAACAAGATGTAAGTTATTCTGTGATTTTAGGGACCGTCTTCCTAGCAGGTATTCTATTTGTTATTTTAAGTTTAACCAGCTTGAGAGAAATCCTAATTACAGCTATCCCATCTTCACTAAAGTACGGAATTACATCAGGGATCGGTCTTTTTATTGCATTTTTGGGATTACGAATGTCAGGCATCGTTGTCGCAAGTGAATCTACACTCGTTACCCTTGGTGATCTCACCGCACCAGGGACGGTGTTAACGATCGTTGGCTTGTTTATCACACTTGGTTTAATTGCTCGCCGAGTAACAGGGGCGTTATTCATTGGCATGGTCGTTACAGCTATTATAGGAATGTTTACAGGGCAGTTATCTTTTGAAGATGGACTTATGTCTGCACCACCTTCTCCCGTATTTTGGGACATTGATTTAGCTGGAGTATTCAGTAATGGACTATATACAGTGATTTTTGCCTTTTTGCTCGTGACCATTTTTGATACGACAGGAACGATGATTGGAGTAGCTGAACAGGCCGGTTTCATTCGTAAAGATGGAAGTTTACCGAGAGCACGTGCTGCTTTGATGGCTGATGCCACAGCTACGACCGCTGGTGCAATGTTTGGTACGAGTCCATCCTCCGCTTATGTTGAATCCTCTTCAGGTGTGGCTGTCGGCGGAAGAACCGGGCTTACTACTGTTGTTGTTGCTGGCTTATTTTTACTTTCTATTTTCTTCTCTCCGTTAGTAGGAGCAGTATCGAATTTGGCCGCGATTACAGCACCTGTGCTTATAATCGTCGGTTGTTTTATGATGGAAGGCTTAGCAAAAATCAATTGGCAGAATTTTGATGATGCTTTTCCAGCTTTCATTATTATTCTATCTATGCCTTTGACATCAAGCATCGCTACAGGAATCGCCTTTGGCTTTATAACCTATCCGCTGTTGAAACTAATGAATGGCAAAGCGAAGGATGTCCACTGGATTTTATATGTATTTGGCTTTATTTTCATCCTGCAAATGATCTTTTTCCCAGGTCATTAAGTTCTTAAGTTATGTTCCTCATGCAAGAACATGGGGGATGACTAACATAAATGTTAATTTAAAATTTTTGAAACTATTTATTTAACTGATTCGTCTAATGTATAGAAACACTTTAAAGCGTTAGAGGATACTGAGTATGTGAAGTTTGGTGAACAGGTCGTGATACATTATTGTTACACGAGCCTTTCATTATAAAAATGATATACCTCCCCTTAGGTATAGCACTCTTCGGCTGACCACCGGAGGGTGCATTTTGGTTTTTTATGAGAGAAGTTATTCCTACAGATTACGCTCCTTTCAAAAGAAACTGATAGGATGCTGCGGGAAATATCGCAGCAGGGCAACGCCAGCTGAAGAGATGGTTGATAGTATGCTGCCAATTTGACGTAAGTAGGTCTACTAAGAATGGAAGTTCTGGGACGTAACAGGCACAAATATTTATGGAAAAAAAGCTGCTGAATAAATCATTCAGCAGCTTTTTTTATGCTTTAGGAAAAAATTCCTGAATCAATAAAAACACTTGTAAATGCTTTGTTATTGGGAATAATATCGATAAATGAGGATAAAGATCGATTTAATGAAAATTCTATCAATTGAATAAGTATTGCAAGACGTCTGACAACCTGTTAAAATCCATATTAGAAACAGATCATGAAAGCATTTTCATTTTGTGTGTGTCTGACGATTTAAACTTTTGAGGGGGAACTTAAGCGTGGATATCTTACTAGGAATTTTGGCCGTTGTTGTTATTCTTGGAATCGCATATTTCATGTCTAATGATCGTAAAAATATAAATTATTTTGGTATTGGTGTTATGCTCCTGGCCCAGCTTATAACAACTTTTGTCATGTTTGAGACAGAAGTTGGCGCATGGATTATTAACAAAATATCATGGGTATTTAACAAACTCATTGAATTCGGGACCGTTGGTGTCAACTTTGTTCTTGGCGGTGTGGCGACAGATGAGGGAGCTTCTGTATTCTTCTTTAATGTACTACTATTAATTATCTTCTTTGCAACCATTCTATCTGTTCTTACGTACCTAAAGATTTTGCCATTTATTATTAAATATTTAGGTCAGTTCTTATCTTATATTACTCGCTTACCTAAGATTGAGTCTTTTAACGCAGTAAACAGTATCTTCTTTGGACAATCCGAAGCCATTATTGCTATTAAGTCACAATTTAAACAGCTTAGTGATAACCGCTTATATATCGTAAGTGCTTCAGCAATGGGGTCTGTATCAGCTTCCATTGTCGGTGCATATCTTGGCATTCTACCTCCTGATTATGTTCTTGTAGCCCTTCCGCTAAATATGTTTAGTGCACTTATTGTTGCTTCATTAATTGCACCCGTTAAAGTGCCTAAAGAGGAAGACTACGTAGACATTGAAGACGTGTCTGGTTCGAAAAGTCTTTTCGAGGCCATGGGGAATGGTGCATTAGACGGTGGTAAAATTGCTTTAATCGTAGCGGCGATGCTTATCGCGTTTATCGCATCCCTTGAATTAGTTAATGCTCTCTTTTCATTCCTATTCGCAGGCTTCACTTTACAGGAAGGGCTTGGCTATCTTATCGCACCAATCGGTTTTCTAATGGGTATCCCTGCTTCAGAAGTAATTGATGCAGGTGCCATCATGGGAACGAAAATTGTAACGAACGAATTCGTTGCCATGCTTGAGTTCCAAGGAATGGTTGATCAAGTATCAGAAAAAACAGTTGGTATTGTTACGGTGTTCCTAACAAGTTTTGCTAACTTCTCTTCTATAGGAATCATTGCAGGCACGGTACAAGGGATTGACGCTGACAAAGGTGCTCGCGTATCAGGATTTGGTATGAAGCTTCTTGTTGGTGCAACACTTGGTTCCATGCTTTCTGCAACGATGGCTGGATTATTCCTATAAAAATAAGTAAGAAGAAGCCTGGCCAGAGAGATTCCTTGGCCAGGCTTTTTTGCATGTGGGCAGAATCACAATGATTTAGGACAGAATCCTTCAAACGCTCTTCCCTTCTTGCTGCGAGAATGATATTTGCTTCCTTATCTGCTAATTCTTTGGCAGTCTCCCCACCAATTCCACTAGATGCTCCCATAATAATCACTACTTTCTCTTTTATGTTAGACATAAATAATACTCTCCTTTGTAGAAACTATCGAACTGTTCTGTGTTGCAATGTTCTCTCATGTTTTTGTATGGTTAAACGTATAAAAACATAAATGATCTCGGGGGACTTATGAGAGATTGGAATAATAAATTAATCCTATATAAATTGAGGTGGTTGAATGGATAAGAAGGTAGCTATAGTAACAGGCGCTAATTCAGGAATGGGACTTGCGACGACGATTGAACTTGCTAAATACGGTTCACATGTAATCATGTTTTGCAGGAATGAAAATAGAGGGGCGGAGGCTTTAAAAATAGCTAAAGAGAAAAGTAGATCAGACAATCTTTCACTAATTCTCTGCGATCTCGGTTCACTTGAAAGTATAAGAAAAGCAACGAAGGAATTTAAAAAACATCATCAAGCACTTGACTTGCTTATTAACAATGCGGGTGTTGTTTCTATTAAAAAACGTGTGACTCAGGACGGTTTTGAGTCTCAACTTGGTGTCAATCATTTAGGTCATTTTCTATTAACGAATTTACTGCTTGATAATTTAAAGGCTGCAGATGAAGCGAGAGTCATTGTAGTTTCTTCGGGGGCACATAAATGGGGGAAGATCTATTTTAATGATCCACATTTCATAAAAAACTATAATGTAATCAAGGGATATGGACAATCTAAACTGGCTAACATTTTATTTGCAAGAGCTTTAGCAAATAAGTTGGAAGGGACAAATATAACCGTAAATAGCCTTCATCCTGGTGCAGTTGCTACTAACCTTGGCGTAGACAGAGGGACTGGCTTCGGAAAGATGATTATGAAAGGTCTGTCTTCGTTTTTCAAGACACCATTACAAGGGGTTGAGACAGCCATTTACCTAGCAACTAGTCCTGAAGTGAAGGGGATATCTGGTGAGTATTATTATAATAAAAAAAAGGCTCCTACTTCAAAGCGAGGTCTTGATTTAGACTTGGCTGAAAAATTATGGCGCTGGAGTGAGGAGCAAGTTCATCTTTGAGAAGAACTACAATAAGTTTACTTCCTACTTAAAAAGGTTATATTCTCTATAGATTCCATTTGAAAGGGAGTATGTTCTGTGGTTAAGCAATTTAAATTATATATAGACGGTGAATGGATAGATACAGATGAAGTAGTAAATGTAGCAAATAAATATACACATGATACGTATGTCCAAGTAGCAAAAGCATCTGAAAAAGAAGTAGACCAAGCGATCGGTGCCGCTGAACGTGCATTTACAGAGCAGCAAATGTCTCCTTATAAGCGATATCAAGTGCTCAAGCGTGTTAGTGAACTTTTACAGGAAAATAAAGAGGAGTTCGCGAAAACCATTACCATGGAAGCAGGGAAGCCGCTTAAACAGGCACGTAACGAAGTAGACCGCGCCACACAAACGGTTGAACTTTCAGCGGAAGAGGCGAAGCGGATCCATGGGGAAGGGGTTCCTGTCGAATCAGCCCCAGGCTCTGAGAATCGTATGGCCTTTACGATTAAAGTCCCTGTGGGCGTGGTCGGGGCAATCAGTCCATTTAACTTCCCATTAAATCTTGTTTCTCATAAAATTGCCCCAGCTATTGCCGCGGGGAACGCTGTAGTGTTGAAGCCGGCTAGTGCAACCCCTGTCGCTTCCATAATGTTAGCTGAAATGTTTCATGAAGCTGGATTGCCAAAAGGGTTCTTCAATGTCGTTGTGGGCTCGGGGTCCACTGTGGGAAATCAAATGATGGAAGATAAACGAATCCAGCTATATACGTTTACAGGGAGTGCTGAAGTTGGGCTTAAACTTAAACAAACTACCGGTCTCAATCGGCTGATCCTTGAGCTTGGAAATAACTCTCCGGTTATTGTTGATAAAGAAGCAGATATCGATGCTGCAGCAAAAAACACAGCGGCTAAGAGCTTCGCTTTTGCCGGACAAGTGTGTCTCTCTGTTCAGCGTCTTTATGTCCATGAAGATGTCCGGCAAGAATTCCAAGAAAAGTTTATTAAAGCAGTGAAAGAGTTGAAAGTCGGCGATCCGAATGATGATCAAACAGACGTAGGACCGATGATTAGTGAAGATGAGGCTAAACGTGCCGAGCAATGGATAGAGGAAGCGAAACAAGCTGGTGGAACTGTCGTACACGGCGGTAAACGAGAGGGTGCCCTTTTATATCCAACAGTTCTTCAAGATATTACACCTGAAATGAAAGTTGTTTGTGAAGAAATATTCGCGCCTGTTGTAAGTCTGATCCCATTCACAGATATTAAAGAATGCATCAATGAAGTCAATAAGTCCCAGTACGGATTGCAAGGCGGCATATTTACACAAAATCTTGATACAGCTTTCTATGCAGCCAAACATGTGCAAGTCGGCGGGCTGATGATCAATGATTCTTCACAATACCGCGTGGATCTGATGCCATATGGCGGTGTGAAAGATAGCGGTTCAGGCAAAGAAGGACCGAAGTATTCTATTGAGGAAATGACAGAGGAACGATTAGTTGTCATGAACTTAAATCAGTAATTTGGAAAAGCAAACGTGTACTTTCTCTTATCCAAAAAAGGTCGTGGACTCCACGGCCTTTTTTAGGGTTTTGTGAATTATAACTACCGACACGCTTGCCGAGTAACAGTAAAGCTCTTTACTATAATAGTCTCTGTTCTTAAGTAAACGAGACATATTGTTGGGAGGCAAGTGAGTGTGTAAAAGGCTGACTTTTACCACTCTGATCTGAAAAATCCGGTATCCCTTTCTCTGCTTCCTTCAACAGGGCAACGATTTCTACCAAATATTGCACTTAATTTATCAATAGATCAGTTTCACCAGGGGGAGGGATCTAATACATTAGGTTGTTCAATTGATCAATATGCGACCTGTCTTCAGCCAAATTTTCTTCAACCATTTGTCGGCTTCTCGGATCAAGGTCTCCTCGTACAATATCTTCCGTGGTGCGGATTCCCATTTGTTGTCCTTTTACTGCGCCCTTCAAAATTTCTCCTGTTGTATCAGGAAAACCCTTGAGATTCATCATTGATTCTCGTACAGAACCCATGAATCCATTGTCCTCAGCAGCTTTCCCACCAAGATCTTGTATTCTTTCAGCAATTTTCAATGCATGTTGTTTATGTTCTTGCTGGATTAATTGTAAGGCAGCTTTAATATCCTGGTCTTGTGCATTTTTGATGTAATGTTCGTAAGCATGGATTCCCATATATTCACCTTTTAAATATTCATTCAATTCCTTAACTACGTTGTTTTCCTTCATAGCAAACATTCCTCCTAGCGCTTTTGTATAAAGATGAGCATCCCTAGTTTATTGATATTTTTCGTTAAAAGTATAAAATATATACTCCGTTTAAACATACCTGTTCGGTGATTTTCTTCAATAGGTCCATTTCGTTGAATAAGGGAAGGAGTTTCAAAGCTGTAAATCGAAATATACAGATAGATGAACGGCTGAAATAGAAGGAGCGTTATTATGGCTAAATTCATCGGTTAAGTAGGGGAGTTATCCTTAAAAATGGTCACGTATTATTAGCAAGAGCCAAGGGGTATGGTCATACCTTTCTACCTGGTGGACACGTTGAAATGTGGGAAGGAGCTGAAAAGGCCCTTATTCGAGAAATAAAAGAGGAATTGGGAATTACTGTTGTGTTAAAAGGATTTATAGGTGATATTGAACATGAATGGATGTCAAGAGGTCGAAAGAATGTTGAAATTAATCATCTGTTTAAAGTCGAGTTGAAAAATGATGAAGAGAAAATTTTTAGTAAAGAGAATCACCTAGAGTTTATTTGGGTGAGTGTAGAAAATATACATAAATATAATTTGCAGCCGCAACCTTTAGTGCAGCTATTAAAGGAAATTGACAAGAGATCAAATGCTTACTGGATAAGCACTTTAGGAAAGTGAACGTTACCTTGTCCATTTTTTTTTATTTAATAGAGTATTTGCTGATGTTTAGAAAGCGACTATTCGCAATTATTGAAAGGAGGCGTTGTAATATGTATATAAACATAATCCGGTGCAGGGCTAACCAAATTGAGGGGATATACGTATAACTGGCCCTATAAACCACGTATTATCCTTTTGTTGAAAGGGGTACAAATGGAATTTAGTAGATCAGATAAGTTTCCAGTTATTATATCTTTAGATGATGTTACTTTTCAACTTCAAGAATCACATGATTTTGAATGGTTACGTTCTTTGGGGCATGTATTTTGCGTGTTTGACGAACAAGATTCAGGTAATATTTGTTTTGGGATTGAGAATGATGGCCAAAAGAGCTTTGTGAAGTATGCAGGTTCAAAACCCATTGATTTTTCAGGGAACCCACAAGATGCTATAGCCAGATTGCAAAATGCAATACCACTATACAAGTATCTAAAACACTCTAACCTAATCACTTTAGTGGATTACTTTCACACAGATCATGGTTACGCGGCTGTATACAAATGGTTTGAAGGAGAATGTTTACATTCACATTGGTCTTTTCCGCCTCCCGCAAAATACACTCACCCTGAATCTCCATACTATAGGTGTAAAAATTTACCTGTTAAAAACCGATTAGTTTCACTAGATGCCATTCTGTCGTTTCATAATTTTGTCGAATCAAAAGGGTATGTAGCTGTAGATTTTTATGATGGAAGCATTTTATATGATTTTTCTAACGATAGGACGAAAATATGCGATATAGATTTTTATAGAAAATCTCCCACTATAAATGATATGGGGCAGAGCTTCTGGGGATCAAGTCGGTCAAAATCACCGGAAGAATTTAGTCTAGGATCTCCTATAGATGCAAGGACTAACGTTTTCACTATGGGAGCTATTGCATTTGGTGCTCTGGGCGGAGAAATGGACCACTCCTTTTCAAAATGGGAGGCTGGGAAACAACTGTATGATGTAGCTTTACGTGCGGTTAGCGAAAAAAGAGAAGTGAGATTTGAAAGTGTTAATGCTTTTAAAAAAGCGTGGGATCGAGCGAAACGAAGAACCACTAACTTAAGGCTTTCTTGAATAAGACAGTAATTTAAATGAAGTTCAAAAGGGTGCATTTTCAGAATAAGAATCTGCACCCTTTTTTTGGAGGAGAAGCCCGTTTAATGAAAGAAGCTTTGTTTAAAAGGCAACTGGTCAGGATAGTTTATATTTTTTTTACTGATAAGAAGAGGGAGAGATTATATGTTTCCAGTGTTAGAGACAGAAAGACTAAAATTAAAAGAAATAACAAAAGACGATGCACCAGGTATTTTTGCTTGTTTTTCTAATGATAAGGTAACACGTTATTATGGACAAGAAACATTACATAATATAGAGCAAGCAGAGCAAGTCGTTGATTTCTTTTCCAAAAACTACAATGAAAAAAGAGGAATACGCTGGGGGATTGAAAGGAAAGAGACCAATGGAATAATTGGAACAATTGGCTTTAATGCGTGGTCCCCTAAACATAAACGAGCAGAAATAGGCTACGAAATCCATCCTGAACACTGGAGAGAAGGTTATACTTCTGAAGCAGTATCTAAAGTTCTTTCATATGGCTTCGATGTTATGGATTTAACTCGTGTAGGTGCTGTTGTATTTATTGACAATGAAGCATCTAATAGATTATTAACCAAAAAAGGTTTTCAAAAAGAGGGGAATATATGTATCAAAATGGTATAGCTCACGACACATACGTCTATTCATTATTAAAATAGCCTTAAATGAATAAGAGAGTTTAATTAATTCGTCGGATAGCAAAAGGATCAAAACATAGATGATCTCTGTGTTTGATCCATATTAACATAGGTTTCATAGCTGGTGGTCGATATGTTTCCTTATAGAGGAAGTAATTTGAATAAAGGAATCTTCATCCTTTTATTGAATATATTCAAGTGGAAGAAAAAGGGAGGTGACTAATGAGTATTGAAAATGAAGTAGCAACTCGAGTTTATCGAATGCGTGAATTACATGAGAATTTCTCAAATGGTTGTTTTGATGAAATGAATGGATACTACTCCGGGGAATTTCAAGGATATCTTTATATGCCTGATAAGGATCAAGTAGAATTCTTCAATGCCGAACAAATTAAAGAAGGAAACAAAGGTGCAGCAACACACTATAAGGGGAAAAATATTAAGTTTCTTTATTCTGGCTTACATATTATTCCCCAATCTGAAACCCAAGCCGCTGTTTCATATGAAATTACACACCAGCATAAAGAAAAGATAGTTCGAGCTTTATCTCTTGAGGTATGGCGTAAAGAGTCAGATGGAGAATGGAGAATGCTTCGGTGGTATGAAGAAAAAAGCTCAAGTACTTAAATCTGTAATAGATGCTTGTTTGTTCGTTAATAGTGAAAATTAGAAAGGAGATAAAAAATGCAATCAACAGAAGGTAAACGATTTATTATAGAAGAAAATGCAGGTTTCACCCCAACCATAGGAAGATTATTATCCATGATGGAGTACACACGGCTAACCACCCTTGAAGCAGTGAATGGTTTAACAATAAAGGAGTTAGATTATCGTATAGACGGTAAAGGAAATTCAATAGGCTGCTTATTATATCATATGGCATGTGTCGAAGAAGTTTATCAGATTATAACCTTTGAGGAACGGGATCCAACTGAAGAAGAACTGCTTACTCTTGAAGTTGGATTAAGTCTTGGTGGAAATGCTCATCAAAAAATCTATGGCAGAGGAATTGAATTCTATAAGGAGCGACTAAATTTGGTCCGGGAACGCACGTTAGAAGGATTCAAGATAAAAGAGGACAGCTGGTTAGATGAAGTGTCACCCTTTGGTCCTAATCATTCAGCCAATAATTATTTTCGTTGGTTTCATGTATTTGAAGACGAACTAAATCATCGTGGGCAAATCAGGCTCATACGTAAGCATATGGAAAGGAAGGAGGAGGGCTCCCTTTAATTAAGTTATATGAGAAGGCTCTATTGAATCCTTGAAAGACAACCTCCAGCAAATCGAGCGTGATTGTAGAAGAACTTTATTGTAAGTAGAACCCCGCATTTTTACAAAAAGCCGGGTTCTACTGAACATTTTATGAGCCTGCCTTCTTAACCTGATAAAGCCGAATGTTCTTCCGCTGCAGATAAAGCATGCGCAGCATTAACGTGATCGCCCCAGCTGTTAAACCAACAATTAAACTCATCCAATATCCATATGGACCAAGACTTGAATAATTGGCTAATAGATAACCAGTTGGCAATCCAATCACCCAATAGGAAACAAACGACATGATGAGAGTAATCGATACATCTTTGTAGCCCCGTAAAATCCCCTGGATAGGAGCACCGAATCCGTCAGAAAGCTGAAAAAAGATAGCAAAGAAGATAAAGTTTTTTGTCAGTTCAATTACACGTTGATTAGAACTATACAGTCTTGCGACGGTATCATCAAAGATATACAGAATGGCACCAGCTACTAAAGACATACAAACGGCTATCGATATTCCGAGATAAGAGTATGTTCTTGCATCAGTGAACCGTTTGGCCCCCACTTCATAACCGACGGCAATCGTTAACGTAAAAGCAATGCTTAACGGCATCATATATACAAATGAGGCAAAGTTAATGGCTGCCTGGTGTGCGGCGACCGTGTAGGTATCGTACTCTGTCATGAAAAAGGTAACGGCTGAAAAAATACTCGTTTCAAAGAAGATAGCAAATCCTATAGGAATACCGATTTTTAATTGTTCCCACCAGCTTTTAAGAGAAGGAGAAACCCAATTTGTGAAAATTCCGTAGGTTCGAAGTGGGTAAAGCTTATGGATAACAAAAGTGATAATCCCAAAAGCCACCCAATACGTTAAAGAGGTCGCTAAACCTGCACCGATCCCCCCGAGTTCAGGGAAGCCCCATTTACCAAAAATCAGCACGTAATTAAAGAAAATGTTTGTAGGTAATGTAAGCAAAATAATCATCATTGATATTCTTGAATGACCAAGGGCATCAATAAACGAACGCAGGATGTTAAAAACGAATAATGGTATAATTCCGGTTCCTAAGCTGATGAGGTAGTATTTGGCGATATGACGGACCTCTGACTCGAGATCCATTAGCGTTAACACAGGATCAATCAAGAAGAAACCAATTCCTCCAATCAAACAAGCGATAACAATGGATAAATAAACGCCTTGCTTGACTGATTCAGGAATATCTTTCTCCAGCTTTGCCCCTTTTAGCTGTGCTACGATTGGTGAAATAGCCATCAATATTCCATTTAATCCCGTAAAAATGGGCAGCCATATGCTGGAGCCGATGGCCACACCGGCTAAATCATTTGGACCTGCTTGGCCAGACATAATCGTATCAAAGAAATTCATTGCATACATGCCAACCTGTGTAATAAAAATAGGAATGAGAATGACGGTAAATAGTTTTATTTTTTCTTTTAATGTCTTTGTTTCATACATAGGCGATCTCCTTTTTGATACAATTCCTATAGGAACGGATTATAGCATATTTTGTACAGTGTTACCTAAGTGTGACTGATGAAAGGACGATGAAATTTTGAAGCAGAAGCGTATTTTATTTACTGGAGGAGGAACAGCAGGACACGTTATTGTGAATCTGGCTCTCATTCCTGAATTCCAAAGACAAGGCTATCAAGTTGACTATATAGGATCCTATCAAGGGATAGAAAAACAATTAATTAGTTCTTTAGAGGGTGTAACCTATCACGGGATTTCAACAGGGAAACTGCGCCGTTATATGTCTAAAGAGAACCTGAAAGATCCGTTTAAGGTCATGAAAGGGCTTATCCAATCACTCAGGATTATAAGAAAACGTAAACCTCAGGTTATTTTTTCAAAAGGTGGGTTTGTTTCGGTCCCAGTTGTCGCCGCCGCGAAGCTAAATCGTGTGCCAGCGATTATCCACGAATCCGATTATACTCCAGGTCTTGCCAATAAGCTTTCTTTTCCTTTTGCTAAGAAGGTATTGGCTACTTTCCCGGAAACGATGCAGCATTTACCCGAAGAAAAAGGCCAATATATCGGAGCGGTTGTCCGAGAAGAACTCTTCACAGGGGACAGAAGCAAAGGCCTCTCTTATAGCGGGCTGACGACGAATAAGCCAGTTGTTTTAGTTATGGGCGGGAGCACAGGATCGAAGAAAATTAATGATGCTATCCGAACAAATTTAGATGAACTATTAAAGGAAGTGCAAATCATCCATATATGCGGCCAAGGGCAAAAGGATGAGACAATTAACCGTTCTGGCTATGCTCAATTTGAATATGTAAGTGATGAATTGAAGGATTTATTTGCTGCCAGCCATTATATTATTTCACGCGCTGGCTCCAATGCTATCTTTGAATTTTTAGCATTAAAAAAACCAATGCTGCTTATCCCTTTATCAAGAAAAGCTAGCCGTGGTGACCAAATTCTAAATGCCGACTCTTTCGTGAAGCAGGGATATGCGCACAAGCTTGAGGAAGAAGAACTTAATTCTGAAAGCTTGCTGAAAGAATTGAAACATTTAATAGATAGCAAAGAGCAAATGCTCAGTAATATGGAGAAATACGAGAGTAAACGAACCAAAAATGAGGTAATTTCCATTATTCAAAAAGCTGAAAAATAGTACGACAGCAAGACATACAGAAGAAGATACTTTTGAGTTATAATTAATATAGGAAGTTATGAAAAATATTTTCTTCAGGGGTAGATGAAGTGAAGTCAAAAATTTGTCGTTATTGCTATAAAGAAATACGAGATCGTGATGAGTTAGTAACCGCTTCAAGCTGGTTTAGAATCCGTCCTTATCATTATCGATGTTTCGGAAAGATAGAGGAAGATACAAGAACCATTGCCGGAACGTGGACACCGATTAATGGCAGAAGTGGATTAGTTACGGTCATTCTAATGTTGATCCTATTCCTATGGATGATTACTACGAATACGCTGGGACAAATAGGCGATTTAATTGGGCTGTTGGCCCTCTATCCTGTTGTTCTAAGGGTCGTTTCTTATGTGTTCATAGAAAGTAGGTTACCTAAGTTCGTCGAAAATAAAAAACACCAATAATGGGTTAACCTGCTATCGAAATGGGTAGCAGGTTTTTTAAAAAGGAAAACTTTAAGAGTGCCTCCACCCTCTCTATATCCAGGTATCAAGAAGGATTCTGACAAATCTTTTTTGTGATTGCGCTTACAGAAGATTTGTGGTATGTTTATTTTTCGTTGCTTCGAAAAAATGTTCCATGCTTGAGTCAGGTGCATAGTCATTCCTAACTAACGATGAAAGGGAGAATGGCAATGTCAGTGTATGATGAGCATTTAGAGAGTGAAAAGGAAAGGTTAACTTTTACAAAGGAGTACATGAACCACTTAATCACTGTGCAGGAATCAGGTCAAAAGGCTTTAAAAGAGCGACAGGAAGACACGCTGGCCAGACTGGATTTTAAGGATAGCAGTCTTCGCTATCAGGAAATGCTTACACATTCAAGCTTCATGAAACTTTCTAAAGACCAGTTAGAGAACCTCAAGAATCTACGTAAGAAACCGTATTTTGCCCGCATCGACTTTCACCGTAAAGAAAAGACAGACAAAGAAACCTTTTACATTGGAAAAGTATCTTTATTTGACCGTGAAACTCAATTACCGATTATCTTAGATTGGCGCTCACCTCTAGCAAACGTCTATTATGAAGGACGCTTAGGAGACGTGAGCTATGAAGCACATGGAGAGGTGTATGAAGGTAATGTTTCCTTAAAGCGGCAATATCAGATTGAGGACGGAGAACTGCTTGGCTTTCGAGATGTTGATTTAACGACAAAGGATGAGCTGCTTCAGGATTCGCTCGCCCAAAATGCTGAACACCGTTTAACTGAGATTGTTTCAACCATTCAAGAAGAACAAAATAGAGTCATACGTGCTGATTTGAGAAAGCCAATCATTGTTCAGGGCGCGGCAGGAAGTGGAAAGACAACGATTGCCTTACACCGAATTTCCTACTTTTTATACAACATGCGTGATATTTTCAAACCAGATGAAATGCTGATCTTAGCCCCTAACCGCTTGTTCATTCAGTACATATCTGAGGTGCTTCCAGAGCTCGGTGTAAATAGAGCTAAACAAACGACCTTCTCTGATTTTGTCCAACACATTATCCAAGTGGATTGGCCAGTAGTTAGTCAGCATGATGTGTTAATGGGGACCATTGAAAAAGCAGAAGAAGGAGAAACACGTCATTTGCAAATGGCTGGATACAAGGGTTCGAAGGCTTTTAAACAGCTGCTTGACCGCTATATACAAAAAGTAAAACAAACATACATTGTGGAAGAAGATTTTATGCTAGCAGAATTTAAGATTAAGAGTGGCGCGAATATTAAGCGCCTGTTTCTTAAGGATTTTCAGCATTTCCCATATGAAGTACGTGTTGAAAAAATAAAACGCGTATTGCAAAGTGAATTGCGACGTAAGAAGAAGCAAATCATTGAAAAAGTAGCTGCTAAATATGATGACGAATTAGATAAAGCGCTGTTTGGTATGAAGGATAAAGATAAACGTAAAACACGTGTCAGTTTCTTAATTACTCGAAAAGAAGAAAGACTTAACGAATTGAAGAAACAGGCTCGCACAGCCGTCTCACGCTATATGAAGCAATTCCCTAAGCATAAGCTGACAAATTTATATAAGTCCATGTATGAAGAGGAAATGTTTTGTTCCTTGGTAGAAGAGGATTCGACAGAGCTTCAGTACCTTCGCAAGACCACAAGCAAGTATTTACAAAACAAGCAGCTCCACTCGGAAGATCTTGCTCCATTGTTATACATGTACACTTATATAAGT
The DNA here is from genome assembly GCF_022919835.1 of Halobacillus shinanisalinarum. Classification (NCBI taxonomy): domain Bacteria; kingdom Bacillati; phylum Bacillota; class Bacilli; order Caryophanales; family Bacillaceae; genus Halobacillus; species Halobacillus shinanisalinarum. The sequence continues at coordinate 4,025,273 of NZ_CP095074.1, forward strand.
GGATTACATGCTGATGATCAGGTGAAGAAGGTCGTTGTAGATGAAGCCCAGGATTATAGTTTCCTGGAATTTTATAGTTTGAAAAAAGCCTTTCAAACTGATTTATTTACGATTGTAGGTGACCTCGCCCAGGGGATTTATCGCTATCGAGGACTGCAAAATTGGGAATCTTTAAAAGAAGTGTTTCGGCAGCCTAGCTACTTAACCTTACAAAAAACCTACCGAACGACGATTGAAATCATGAACTTGGCCAACCAATTATTAACTCTAATGCCGGAAGACCTTCCAAAAGCTGAACCTGTAGTGAGGCATGGTCCGCTCCCTGCATTTATTGAAAAACAACCAGGTTGGAAGAGAGCGTTTATTAAGGTTATGGATCAGTTGGAAGACAAAGGAATGAACAGCTTTGCTATCGTGACAAAAACGATGAAAGAAGCTGCTGAAGTCAGTCAGATCTCTGAAATTAGTTCGCTAAACTTTCAAACGCTTGATGAGCATACGGAAATGGGCGATCGAATGATACTGCCTGCCTACTTAGCAAAAGGACTGGAATTTGATGTAGTCTTTCTCTATAGTGAGGACCATCCTTTTACAAAAAATGAGCTGGACATAAAGGTGCTCTATGTGGCCATGACAAGACCGCTTCACGAGTTATATATGATTGGGAATAGCCCACACGACTTTTTACTAGATCATTTAGGACAAGCATCCTATCAAGTTCATTCTTTCTGATCATAACGTTTAACTTGATCGTCATTACGGGTAAATTATTTTTATGGAAAAAAGGAGTGGATAGTAGATGAGTTTAACGGATGTAACTACATTAAGTAATGGAGTGAAAATGCCCTGGGTTGGTTTGGGTGTTTACAAAATGGACAGTGGAGAGGAAGTTGTAAATGCTGTCAGATCAGCCTTGGACCTTGGATACCGGCACTTGGATACAGCCTCCTTCTACGATAATGAAGAGGGAGTAGGACAGGCAATTAAGGAAAGCGGGATTCCTCGTGAAGAGTTATTTATTACAACAAAAGTGTGGAATGATGAACAAGGCTATGAAGAAACATTGGAGGCCTTCGATCGAAGCAGGGAGAAATTGGGTGTTGATTACTTAGATCTTTATCTGATCCATTGGCCTATTCAAGGCAGATATAAAGATACGTGGAAAGCATTAGAGAAGCTTTATAAAGATGGAAAGGTTAAAGCCATCGGAGTGAGCAACTTCCTGACGCATCACCTGGACGACCTTTTAAAAGATGCTGAGATTAAGCCGATGGTCAACCAAGTCGAATTGCACCCGGAACTATATCAAAAAGAAATGATTGATTATTGTAAGCAGCAAGATATTCAGGTTGAAGCCTGGTCACCGATTGGCCGAGGAAATTACCTGGATAATCCCGTCTTACAAGAATTAGCGGAGGAATATAATAAAACACCGGCGCAGATTATTTTAAGATGGGACTTGCAGCATGGTATTGTGACGATTCCAAAATCGACCCATAAGGAACGGCAACAGGAGAATGCTGACCTATTTGATTTCGAATTAACGGATAACGAAGTAGAGAAAATTAATGGCTTAAACAAAAATAATCGTCTGGGACCACACCCCGATGAAATAGGAAAATGAATGATTGGGACCCACTCTGACAGCTGAGTGGGTTTTTTAATGGTTTGGAACTTAGGATTCTATCCTAATTTCGATTATTCTATCTAAAGTCTTAAAGATTCTGCCAAAACTTGCGAGGATTCTACTCAAACGCCAAAAGATTCATCCCGTACCCCATGAATAGAAAGCATAAATTAGCTAATTATCATTTATTTCCAAAGAAAACATTGCATTAATTTTCCGAAAATTATATAATAAGTAATCATTGAGAAAAGGAGGTCACGACCATGGAAAAGCGAAACGTACGATTCAATGTTAACTTAATATGGTTCGTGACCAGCCGTTAGTCTCCTAGACATTTATAAGATCATTACCGGGGGTCACGTATATACGTGGCTCTTTTATGTCTCTAAGCATACGTCACGCACGTATGCTTTTTTCGTGTCTAAATGCTTTTTCATGGTGTCTAGTTCCAGCTCGCAGCTCCTATCGAGATAAGTCAATCCACTCTGTGACGAAAACCCACGTCACGACGTGTTTTGACTTATCCGTACGGAGCTAAACACTCGCCTGCACTTTTCTTGGTGTCTAGCGGCTATGACCGCCGCTTTACATAAATAAATCATTACAGGAGGTTTTTATGAAATGAGTAACAACAGGACTCGAAAAGAATGGAACGAGGATTGGAAAGAAAGCGGTTAGCTTGTGAACAAATGAAAGGGTGATAGGTATGTTTAGTGTGTTAGTGAAATTACGTTGGTTCTTTAAGCAATACTGGAAAAGATACACATTTGCCATTGTGGCTCTGATTATTGTCAGTGCGATTGATTTGATTCCGCCTAAATTGGTTGGAATGGCTATTGATGAAATACAGTTTAATACATTAACGATGGAGCACTTAATCGATGTATTGCTTTTATACGGTGGTTTAATTATTGCCAGCTATACCATCTCTTATTTGTGGGACTATACGTTATTCAGTGGAGCTATGATTATGGAGCGTAGTATGCGGTCAAAACTTATGAATCATTTCTTGAAAATGACGCCTACTTTTTTTCAGCTTAATAAGACTGGTGATTTAATGGCGAGAGCAACAAATGACCTTAAGGCTCTTACAATGACGGCAGGCTTCGGAATCTTGACATTGGTTGACTCCACCATTTTTATGATTTTAATTATTGCGGTGATGGGGTTTACCATTAGTTTTAAATTAACTCTGGCGGCACTGCTTCCGCTTCCGATTATGGCGTTTGTCATGAATAAGTATGGTGGAGTGATTCATACGAGGTTTATGGAAGCCCAAGAAGCTTTTGGTGATTTAAATAATAATGTTTTGGAATCCGTAAGAGGTGTACGGGTCATTCGGGCATTTGTTCAAGAAAAGCACGATGAACAAAGGTTTCAAAATATGACCGAAGAGGTGTACGAAAAGAATGTCGAGGTCGCAAAGGTAGATGCTTTGTTTGAACCTACAATAACGATCTTAGTAGGAATCTCTTACACGATAGGACTGGGGTATGGGGCCTCCTTAGTTTTTCACAATGTGATTACCTTAGGTGAAATGGTCTCCTTTAATGTTTATTTAGGGATGTTAATTTGGCCCATGTTTGCAGTAGGTGAATTGATTAATGTGATGCAGCGGGGGAATGCGTCACTTGATCGTGTAAACGAGACATTAGGTTACAAGCCAGATGTTTTGTCTCCTGCCAATCCGAAAAGTCTCGATTACCCTCATACGATTGAATTTAATGGCGTTGATTTCCAGTATCCTGGATCGGAAGCAAAGGGATTAAGTCAGTTAACTGTTTCGATTAAACGAGGGCAAACGGTGGGGATTGTCGGGAAGACAGGGTCAGGGAAAACCACCCTATTCAGACAGCTTCTCCGTGAATACCCTGGATTGAAAGGTTCGTTACAAATTAGTGCGGTAGATATCGAAGATCTGGACTTAGAAGCGACTCGCTCCTGGATTGGTTATGTCCCACAAGAGCAAATTTTATTTTCAAAAACCGTTCGTGAAAATATTCAGTTTGGTAAGAAGGACGCAACAGATGAGGAAATTTATCGAGTGATGAAGTTAGCTTATTTCCTTGAAGATATGAAAATTTTACCGAAAGGCTTAGACACAATGGTTGGCGAAAGTGGTGTCACCCTTTCTGGTGGTCAGAAACAGAGAGTTGCCATTGCCCGAGCTTTTATCATGGACCCGGAAATTCTTATGCTGGATGATGCCATGTCTGCCGTCGATGGCAAGACGGAAGCGGAAATTATCAAACACCTAAGGAAGGAACGAGAAGGTAAAACGACATTGATTGCTGCCCACCGTTTGTCTGCCGTGACACATGCTGATCATATTCTCGTCCTTGAGGAAGGACAGATTATCGAGCAAGGCACACACGCTCAGCTTATGAAGCAACACGGATGGTATCAAACACAGTATGACCATCAACAGCTTGGAGAACAGGAGGTGGGAGAATGAAGAAGCCTTCAACAGAACGTAGATTATTAAATTTTGCTTTATTGTATAGAAAGAGCATCTTAATCGGTCTCGTGTGTCTGATCATTGCTGTTGCACTAGAACTGACGGGTCCTTTCATTGCGAAACGATTAATAGATGAGCACATCGTTGGCATCGAAGATCAATGGCATGAGGTAGAGGAGAGGGATGCTTACACGGTTTCTTATCATGGTGAACTATATAAACGTGCGGATCGAATCCAAGAAACGGATCAAATTACAAGTACAGCGACCATTTTACAGGTGGGAAGAAATTATGTTTTTGTAACTGAATCCGTTTCACTTACAGGGAGCCGAAGTTTTGAGAATGGAATGATTACCATTGATACAAACAGCGAGACAACTAAGGCAGAAGCACAGAAACTATCATTAAATGAGCTGTACCGTTTCTTTCAGCCAGAGCAACGATCAATCTATTGGCTGCTTGCTATCTATCTCGGCCTATTATTGATTGCTGCCGTTTTCCAATTTGTGCACACCTTTATTTTACAAAAAACGTCCAATCGAATTATTAAGATGATGAGGGACGATGTGTTTGCCCATATTCAGCGGCTGCCGGTTCATTACTTTATTGATCAGCCGGCCGGAAAAATTGTGGCACGGGTAACCAATGATACGGAGGCGATTCGTGAACTATATGTGAAGGTATTGGCCACCTTTGTCACAAGTATTTTTTATATGGCGGGAATCTATATTGCCCTGTTTTTGCTGGATATGAAGCTTGCACTCATGTGTTTATTGCTTATCCCGATCATTGCGGGCTGGATGAAGCTGTATAAGCATTTTGGCGGGAAGTACAATACTGTCGTCAGGTCTACGGTCAGTGATATGAATGGAAATATTAATGAAGCGATTCAAGGAATGTCGATTATTCAAGCTTTTCGTCAAGAAAAACAGACATCCACTGAATTTGAGAGCTTAAATTCGAAACACTTTAATTACGAACGGAAGCTTGTCCGCCTTAGTGCTCTAACTTCGTTTAACTTAGTAAATGTACTGAGGAACCTCGCTTTTGTCGGATTCATTTGGTATTTTGGATCTTCCTCCATAGGTGCAGAAGGAATTGTAACAGCGGGAGTGCTTTATGCATTTGTTGATTACTTGAACCGCCTGTTTCAACCCGTGACTGATCTTGTTAATCAACTGCCGCAGCTTGAACAAGCAAGGGTCGCTGCCGGGCGTGTCTTCTCCATGCTGGACGAGACAGGGGAGGAACAGAATCATCAGCGGATTTCCCGTTATCAAGGCCATATTGTATTCAAGAATGTAACTTTTGCCTATTTAGAAAATGAGAACGTGCTTAAAGACATTAACTTTGAGGTTAAATCAGGACAGACTGCGGCCTTTGTTGGTCATACAGGGTCAGGGAAAAGCTCGATTATGAATCTGCTTTTTCGTTTTTATGATCCTCAAGCCGGGGAAATTACGATAGATGGTCATTCTACAAGAGAATGGTCCAGGCAACAGGTTCGCAGTCACATGGGGATTGTACTTCAAGATCCATTCATATTCTCTGGAACAATTTTATCGAATGTGACAATGAATGATGAAAAAATTACCAGAGAAATGGCTGTCCACGCCTTGAAAGCTGTCGGAGCCGATCGTTTCATTGAAAAATTACCAGATCAATATGATACTGCTGTTAAAGAGAAGGGAGATTCTTTATCAATGGGAGAACGGCAGCTGATATCTTTTGCGAGGGCTCTCGCTTTTGATCCTGCTATCTTAATTTTAGATGAAGCGACAGCAAATATTGACACGGAAACAGAGCAATTGATTCAGCAGGCATTAGAAGTATTAAAACAAGGCCGTACAACGCTTGTGATAGCCCATCGTTTGTCGACCATTCAACAGGCTGATCAAATCTTCGTATTAAATCATGGTACAATGATAGAACAGGGAACACATAGTGAACTCCTTGTCGAAGGAGGACACTATTATCACATGTATAAAATGCAGCAAGGCGCTGTGAAAACGAGTGTGTAATGTGGTTCCTATTCTAGTGGGTCATGAGGTGTCAACGTATGAGAGACCGTGATGATGATCAAAAACCTGATATGATTGACGATGACTTATATGAAGAAATAGATGATGAGGAGCTGTATGAGCTCATTCAGGAAGAAAAGAGGAAGGCCTGGGAACGGGAACGTATAGAAAAAGAGGAGAGAAAATCTAAGCGCCCTTTTCCGAGATGGCTTTTTTATTTAATTGCTATTATGATGGTAACAAATATCGTTGCCGTTTTGCCGAATACGTTTTCTATCCCTGCGATTGATTTCTTAGTGACCTCGGCAAAGCTATCAAATGATGCTGATATCGATCGTTATCAAGAGGCAGTTGTGGTTGTTGAGGCAGGCCAAAAGAAGGGAACAGGATTTGCTATTGATGGTGACGGGACAATTATAACAAACCATCATGTCATAGAGGGGGAGAACAGGATATCCATTGCTTTCCCGGAAAAAGGCCTGTTTAACGCTGAAGTCGTTGAGAAGTTTCCTGAAGTGGACCTAGCCGTATTGCAAGCTGAGGGCAGTGACTTCCCACATCTGAGATTAGCGAAGGATACATCGTTTGAAGAAGAGGAGTCCTTTTACTTTATCGGTAATCCTTTAAGATTTACGGGAATTGCAAACAAAGGTACGATTATTGGTTACACAACCTTAGACGACTGGAGTCAGCCCGTACTAATGCTAGATGCTCCTATCTATCGAGGGAATTCAGGGAGTCCTGTCATTAATCAAGAAGGAAAAGTAATCGCTGTTGTTTTCGCGACGTTGGACGATGAGCAAGAGGGGCGTGTAGGTCTTGCCACCCCTATTGACTACTATTATGAGAAAACAAATGAAGAGCCCCTTAAGTAATAGTGGCCATTTACCTTAGGGGGCTTTTGTGGTTCAATATCATCACTTGATTGTAGTTATAAAGTCCCTTTTATAGAATAAACGTTTCTCTTTAACAGGCTAATGGATATAAGATGAATCAAAGTACCTACTTTTTGAAATGATTATTTAACAAAATGTAAATCGTGTGTGGTGGAATATAGGCGCGATTTTGAGTAAAATTGTCTTGCTCTATACAATACCAAAGCATACCTGCTCATAGAATTAGTGAAATCGTCTGAGTTTAATGTGGTTGATACAAAAATGTAATACAAATGAAATTTCTTGTTTGAAATACACCCAAATAATTGACATCCTAAACGAAACTATTTATTAGCTGGAGGTGATGAGGGTTGATCAGAGGTCTGTTTCGAAAGAACGACACCTCCCTTGATGAACTTGTAGCTGCTGCCAAACAGGGAGACGACAATATAAAAAATGAAATTCTAAAACAGTATCAACCTTTTATCGCCAAAAGTGTCTCCGAAGTATGCAAAAGATACATTGATCCAATGAAAGATGACGAATACAGCATAGGTTTACTTGCTTTTAATGAGGCCATTCATGCCTATTCTTGTGAAAAAGGCAGTTCATTCCTGTCCTTTGCAAAGCTTGTCATTAAGCGAAAAGTAATTGATTACATTCGAAATGAACAAAAACGTCTTAAAGCCGTATCACTTGACGAAGATTATGTTGACGATGAACAGATGGAAAATCCATCACAGGTGAAGGCAGCTAAGGACCGCTATGTACTTGAGACAGAATCTTGGTATCGCAGGGAAGAGATTCGAGAATTTCAGCTCCACCTGCGAGAGTACAAGCTTTCTTTTGCTGAATTAACGGAATCTTCCCCAAAGCACAAAGATGCACGTGAGTCTGCTATTCAAATAGCTCATATTGTTTATGAAAACAGTGAGTTTCGTCAACAAGTCTTAGAGAAAGGCCGGCTGCCTATTAAAGATCTTGTACAAGAAGTAGAAGTGAGTAAGAAAACCCTGGAGCGCAACCGTAAATTCATCATTGCGATGGTCCTCATTTTATCAGGAGATTATGTTTATCTTAAAGACTATTTGAAGGGGGTGGGTATGTGAGGAAAGGTATTGTCATGGAGCAGAGCAGGAAATATACGATTGTGATGACAAATGATGGCGCTTTCCACAAGGCAAAGCTTTTAAAACGAGCTGAAGTAGGGATGGAGGTTCATTTTCAACCGTTATTGGGAAAACATACAGCGAACAAACAATCGTTTATGTGGCGAAGGGCCAAAGTTGGAGCCATTGTTGCAGCCTTGCTTATTGCCTTTTTACCAGCCTATCTATGGTATGGGAGTAATACAGCCTATGCCTTTGTAAATATTGATATGAACCCGAGTGTCGAGCTTGAGCTAAATGAAGACATGCAAGTCATTGATGTCATTCCGTTAAATAAGGATGCCGAGAAGATCATATCTAAGCTTGAGAAATGGTATAAGGATCCAGCTTCAGAAGTGACCTTTGATATGATTACCTTAAGTCAAGAGATGGGTTTTATTAACAATCAGAATCAGGTGCTCATTGGAGTAAGCTATGTAAACGAGCATGATGAAGATTTCTCAACTAAGATTGAAAGTTTTTTAGCAAATCAGTCTTCAAATCTGACTGTAGCTTCTTATATTGTACCCAGTCAAATAAGGGAGCAAGCTAAAAAGGAAAAGGTTTCTGTAAATGAGCTAATGGCGGATTCGATCAAGGAAGAAACGAATAGTCATTCGACGAAAGTAACGATTGAAGATGAGGATAAAGCAATTATACAATCTTTTTACAAGGATCCAGCTTCATCATCAGAGCAACCGAAATCTAAGGCCAATGAACGGCTGCCAGAGCAACCGTACACGGATCCTTCCAATGAGACATTTATCATTCCAAAAGAAAAATTTGAAATAAATAAACCTTCCCACGTGGAAGAAAAACAAGCTGGAAATTCGCCAGCACGTAAGGAAAATAGAAGCCAGAGAGCTGATGAAAAAGCACAGAAAAAAGAAAAACCGGATCATCCTTCGCAAAAAGAAAATCCAGGCAATGGTAACGAAAATAAAGAAAAACCAAAAGAACATGAGAAGAAGGATAAACAGAAACAACCCGCCCATAAGCCTAAGCAAGAGCATAAGAAAAATCAAAATGATAAGGCCAAACATGAGCATAAGAAGAATAAACAGAATGACCATAGTAACAATGGTCATAGTCCCAATAAACATGAGAATAATGGGAAAGCGAATAAGGACAAGAACAAGCCCCCACATTAACTCGACACTTCGACTAAACGAGGTGTTTTTTTATTGTATATTTAGTGAATATATAATTAATATACCAATAGAGGAGGAAACAAAATGACAAAGGAATACTTAGGGGTAAAGGACGGGAAGCTAGCTCCATGTCCCCATTCTCCAAATTGTGTATCCACACAAGCCAAAAGTCTTGATAAAGCAATGGACTCTCTTCCATTCATTGAGAATATATCATATACAAAATCATTAATAAAACAAATTATTAATGAGGAACAACGAACAAGCATTCAATCAGAACAAGAAAATTATCTTCATGTTATTTTCACTTCAAAATTGCTTAAATTTAAAGATGATGTTGAATTTTATTTTGACGAATCTTCCCGAGTCGTCCATTTTCGATCAGCTTCAAGAGCGGGTTATTCAGACTTAGGTGTAAATCGCAAGCGAATGGAAAACATTAGACGTAACTATTTAAGGAAAATCGAATCGGGGGAACATTCATGAATTATGATTACCAAATTGCTGTTATTGGCGGCGGGTCTGGCGGCTTAACAGTGGCTGCGGGTGCCGCGAGCTTCGGGGCTTCCGTTGCTTTAATTGAACGTAAAAGTGAATTAGGGGGAGACTGTTTACACTATGGCTGTATGCCTTCAAAGGCTCTTATTCATGCAGCAGAAGAGGTTTATCAGACGGGACAACTGACAGGTCTCTCAGACGAGCAATACGATAGATTATTTACTCAGGCAATGGAAAAGGTTTCAAAGGCCGTCACAAATGTACAAGCACATGATTCCAAGGATCGTTTTAAGGAGATGGGCGTGGACATCTATCAGAATGAGACAGAATTTATTGATGACCACACGTTACAAGTTGGCAGCCGTATGATCACCGCAAAACGAATTGTCATCGCCGCAGGTTCCTCGCCCGTTGTTCCTCCCATTGAAGGAGTGGACGAGGTCGATTATTTAACAAATGAGTCCATTTTCTCCTTAAGGGAGCGACCGGAATCACTGGTTGTGATTGGGGGCGGTGTGATTGGTCTTGAATTAGCTCAAGCCATGGCTCGCTTAGGAGTGAACGTTACGATGATCGAGGCAGGCGAACGGATCGCGGGCAAAGAAGACAAAGAGATTGCGAGCATTGCTCAAAAAGTTATTTCTGAACAAACCTCTATTATAACAGAAGCCAAGGTTGAACGCGTTGATACCTTCGAAGGACGTATAAAGGTTCATTTTTCAAAGGAAGGGTCAAAGGGTAGTGTGGAAGCAGACAAGCTGCTTATTGCCGTCGGGCGGCAAGCTAATACCGAGTGTTTATCATTAGACAAAGCCGGTATAGTAACCAAAGAAGGGGCAATAGACGTGGACCCTTATTTAAGAACGAGCAAGAAGCATATTTATGCTGTAGGAGATTGTAATGGGTCGATGCCATTTACTCATGTTGCGGGAATGGAAGGGAAGGTAGTCGTTTCCAATGCTGTTTTAGGTTTGTCGAGAAAAGCGTCTTACGAAAAGGTCCCATGGGTTGTTTATACAGCACCCGAGATCTATCATTTAGGTTTAACAGAGGAAGAAGCACACGAAAGATACGGGGACCGTTTGCTGACGTTTAAGACGAAGCTTTCTGATAACGATCGGTTTATGGCCGAGCACCATACAGAAGGCCTTGTGAAGATATTAACGACCAGCCGCGGTAAAATCGTAGGTGCCCATGCGATTGGTCCTGGAGCAGGTGAGTGGATGCAGGAAGTGGGAACAATTCAAGGGTTGAATAAAAAGTTTCAGTCCCTATCGAATGTCATTCACCCCTATCCGGCAAGAAATAATGCTGTCTCCCAGACTGCTGATTTGTATTGGCGAGAAAAGCTGTTCGATAGTAAAATCAATCAAGCGATAAGCTGGTATGTTCAGACATTCAGGTAACGATCATTCATTTATAAGGATAGGATCCGTTCGTTCATAGGGTCGGGGTTCATCTATTTTAAATCAAAAGAGTAGGTCAAACTAGACAGATCAATTGATTGTTCAGTACGATAAGGATACCAAGCTTCTCTTGAGACTTTCCAATACAGAAAGGGACGAACGTATGTCTAAACTTGATTTATCTCAATTTGAGAAAAAAATGATCGTACGGAATATGCAAGCGAAAGATATTGAACAAATTTTTGAGTTGCAAAAGCTTTGTTTTAAAAATATGGACCCATGGGAACGTGGACACCTGGAAAGTCATTTAACACACTTTCCAGAAGGACAATTTGTTGTCGAGTATGATGGTCAGATCATAGGAAGCTGTTCAAGCTTACTTGTCAATTTTGATGAATATGATGATAAACATACATGGGATGATATTACGGACGAAGGGTATATTACGAATCATGATCCGGACGGTTACAACCTATACGGAATTGAGGTTATGGTGCACCCGGAGTTTCGCAGAATGAAAATTGGGCGCCGTCTTTATGAAGCGAGAAAAGACTTGGCGCGTGAATTAAATTTGAAGAGTATTATTATTGGCGGACGGATACCGAACTATCATAAATATGAACAAGAGATGTCACCTCGTGAATATGTGGAAGAGGTTCGTAATCAGAATATTTATGATCCTGTGCTCACGTTTCAGATCATTAATGGGTTTACGGTAATGCGGATCAATCCAAACTACTTGCCAGATGATAAAATGTCATCAAAATATGCTACATTGATGGAATGGAATAATATTGACTACAGAACTCGAACGAAACGTCATTTTAAGACAAGTCACCCCGTAAGAATTATGGTGATTCAATACATGATGAAGAATATTGATTCGTTTGAGGAGTTTAGCAGGCAGTGCGAGTATTATGTCGATGTAGCTGCTGATTATGGAGCAGATTTTGCGGTTTTCCCAGAGATTTTCACGACACAGCTTATGTCATTTCTTGAGGAAAAAGTACCTTCAAAAGCTGTCAGAAAGCTGTCTGAATATACCGAGGAATATATTGAATTGTTCGAGCACTTAGCCGTAAGGTACAATGTCAATATTATCGGTGGTTCCCACTTCGTTGAGGAAGATGAGCAAATTTATAACATTTCTTACTTGTTTAGACGTGATGGTACGATCGAAAAACAATACAAAATTCATGTAACGCCAAACGAACGGACATGGTGGGGCATTCAACCTGGTGATGCTGTCAAAGTGTTCGATACCGATTGTGGGAAGATTGCTATTCAAATTTGTTATGATATCCAGTTCCCTGAGCTTGCCCGCTATGCTGCTAGTCAAGGGGCGAATATTATTTTTGTACCATTCTGTACAGATGATCGTCAGGGATACTTACGGGTACGCTACTGTGCACAGGCCCGCGCCATTGAAAACCAAGTGTACACGGTCATTGCAGGAACAGTGGGCAACATGACACAGGTGGAGAATATGGACATTCAGTATGCGCAGTCAGGCATCTTTACACCTTCTGATTTCGAATTTGCACGCGACGGCATAGTAGGAGAATGTAACCCTAATGTGGAGGCCGTCGTCGTAGGTGATGTCGATTTGGAAGTTTTACGAAGACAGAGAAAGTCAGGTACGGTAAGGCAGCTTCGTGATCGCAGACGCGATTTATTTGAGTTGAATTATCATATCGATACAGAAGTAAAACCTGATCGTACGTAAATTTATAGGAAGGCGGACCTGGTTGGGTTCGCCTTTTTGTTATAATTGTTTAAGAATATTTTTACATAAAAAGAGGGTGACTTTCGTGCATGATGCCACAGCTCAAATAGAAACGTTAAAGAATATTGCTGAATTATTAAATGAATCGACGAATAAAAATGTACTCGGGAATGTACTTAGGAAGTTTATTTCGATGACTGCATTTGAGGCTGGCTGGATTTTTCTTGAAAAGGAAGATGAGATTCAGTTAGCTGCTGATATCGGTCTTCCGCCAGCACTTTCGCGTGATAATAAACGGAGGATGTGTGGGGAGGACTGCAGCTGTGTATCCAGATATAAAAGTGGCAGACTTACAAAGGCGACGAGTATCATCGCCTGTAAGAGGATTGAGCAAGCACAAGAAGAAGGTTTAGAGGGCACCGATGGCATTACGCATCATGCTACAGTGCCATTACAAACACCTGGACGGTCTTTTGGTCTTTTCAATGTAGCCACGAGAAATAAATCGAGTTATTCGGAGGATCTGCATTTATTAGAATCGATTGCGCTCCAGGTGGGAACAGCTCTTGAGCGGATTGAACGGTTCGAAGCAGAAGAGGAATGGAGTCTTTTACTCATGCAATCACATGAACTGACAAGGAGTATTCAGGATGCTCAGGACTTACGTGCTTTAAAGTGGACTGTTGAGCGCGGGTTACAAGCGTTGTACCCAGAGAAAAAGGTACAATGGACCAATAAAGCGGTAGCTTCCTCAGCTAAGTTATGTGGTGTGATTAGTGATCAGGAGGCATTTTATGTCAGCGGACAGACATTCACTAAGGCCGAGGTCGAGGTCTTTGAGCTGGTCAAGAAATATATCACGGTTTCATGGAAGAAGTTAGTTCTTATTGAAAAGGAAAAAACGATGGCCAGGAGGGAAGAACGGTCGCGATTTGCTCAGGATTTACATGACTCTGTTAATCAGCTGCTGTTCTCCATTGTGCTTACTTCAAAAGCAGCCAGCCGTTTATCAGCTTCGAACCCTTCCTTAAAAGAACAGGTGGATTATATTCAGGATATTTCTTCACAAGCGCTTCAGGAAATGCGCGCATTGATTGCTGAAGAGAAAAGCGGCCGGCTTAAGGAAGGTGTGCTAGCAGAATTAAGTTCTTATGCTGGAACGATAGGCTTAAAATATTCTGTTGATTCAGAGGGAACAGAATCGATCCCTTATGCATTGGAAGAAACATTATTACGGATTGGTCAGGAAGCTTTACATAATGTATTAAAGCATGCTGGTACAGAAGAAGTGGAAGTAAGCTTACAGAAGTTCCGTCATGAGGTTGTTCTTATCATACGTGATCATGGTGTTGGATTTAATAGGGAATTGAATCCTTTATCCTTTGGCATCTCAGGTATGAGGGAGAGGGCAGCGTTATATGATGGAAGACTTACGGTAACAAGTGAAAAAGGTGAAGGCACGGTTGTAAAGGTAGAAATACCGTTAGAGGGGAGAAGCGGGTCATGATTAACATATTGATAGCTGATGATCATCAAGTTGTTCGAAAAGGATTAGTGTTCTTTTTTCAAACTCAGGAAGATATTGAGGTTGCATATGAGGCATCCAACGGGGAAGAAGTACTGGATTATATGACCAATAACCAAGCGGATGTAGTAATTTTGGATATTCAGATGCCTAAGATGGACGGAATTGAAACAGCTAAACAATTGCGTGAACAATTTCCCTGCACAAAAATTGTGATGCTGACGAGTTTTTCTGATTATGATACCGTTATTCCAGCTGTTCAGGCAGGGGTAAATGGTTATCAAATGAAGGATATTGACCCAGATAAATTGGCTGAGGTCATTAGACGGGTTCATAAAGGGGAAACGATGATTGATGAGAAAGCTGCCTCACAGTTGATGACACATGTAACAGGTGCTCATCAACAAGAGGAAGAAAAGCGAGTGAATGAACTTACGCGCAGAGAGAAAGATGTTTTAAAGGAGATAATGAAGGGGCGCAGCAACAAAGAAATTGCAGACCATCTATTTATAACAGAAAAAACAGTAAAAACTCACTTGTCTAATGTATTCTCAAAACTAGAAGTACACGACAGAACGCAAGCCGCCCTCTTCGGCGTCAAATACATGAAGTAACATTTACATTAAATACCACCTCAGGTCATCCATAAAATGGATGACCTGAGGTGGTAAATTTATACATAAAGGTTAGGGTGTGTCGTAGCTTGGGCGTGATCGATATAGTGCAGCAAGTTTTCGTGGCTTTGGAGCAATGTTATTTCATGACCAGGGTAATGGTAAGCGTGTAGAAACGCCTCGATTTTTTTAGAGAGAAAATGATCCGGTGTCCTTACCATAAGGACGAGTAAATCATCCCACTGTCCCCAGATCATGAATTGCAATGCTTTATCATAATCTTGATAATACATAGGTCATAAACACATCCTTCTTTACATGTGCGTTCAAAAAGTTTGTCGCAAGCTGATGAGGTACTATGGCTTCAATCACTTGACTTTTTGAACTACCTTATTAAGAAAGGATTGTTTTTATTGTCTCCATGAAGGGTAACAATGAATCAGAAAGTTCTTCTCAGATATGGAAAATTCGACAGTATTCTTTTTTGTCGAAGATTTGTTATGATGGTATATGGAAAAGATTGCTTGATCATGATGGAAGGAGAAATAGGGCATGACGGAAAGACACTGGCTTTGGATGAACCTTGGGGGAGTGAGTGCGTTTGGTTTATTCATTCTCATTAGCTTATGTACGGCAATAAATGGACCAGCTCAAGGGGCTATAGTAGTTATAAGTGAGATAATCGGGATCCTTATTTTTATTTTTGCAGTACTCACATTATTTTACATAAAAGATCGTCAACGCTGGTTTGCAATTTCGATTCTTTCATTCGTAGGAGTATGGATCGCATTTGGAATTGGATATGAAATGAGCATCGATGCTCAAACAAACAACAGTTGGATATGGTTTTATCTATATTATGTCGCATTTATTGCAAGCATTGTATTACTCAAGTTTAGTTATGCAAAAATCAGAGGACTCTTCAAATTGACACCAATATTTTTTATATTTTTTAATGCTATGCTAACTTTATACATGGTAACTATTCACATATGGTATCTGCTGCCATTTAGTGAATAATTGAAAAACAGGCTTTCTAAAGGAAGGTCTGTTTTTTTATGTTAAAGCTAGACATTTGAGAAAGATCCAGATTCCGGAATTTTTACTCATTCTGAAGTTAAGGTCATCCTAAAATATACATTTCAGCAAAATACAACTGTTCAATTTTTGTATATAAGTTCCTCCACAACACATACTACGAATAAGCTTGGAAGGAGGAATACACCATGAAAATAAAAGCATATGCACTTGGTCTACTCGTAGCTTCATCGCTTGTTGCATGTCAAGCTGATGACGAGGCAGGCAATGGTAACGGCAATAATGATGGTGTTCAAAATACAAACTTTGAACGTATGGCCGATGACATGAATGACCGAGGAAACAACAATAATGCAAATCGCGATGCCAATGAGCAAGGAAACAATGGCAATGGGAATAACAACATTGGCGGTAATGTTAATGATCAAGGCAACAACAACAATGGTGGAAATGGCGCGGACCAGCACAACTATGATGTCGCTGATAAAGCTGCAAAAAGCATTGAAGACAATGTAGAAGGCATTAACGAAGCTTATGTTTTAACAACAAACGATAATGCTTATGTTGCAACGGTTTTAGATAACCAAGATGGTCAAGCGAAACAAGAAATTAGTGATGAACTTGAACAACAAATCACACAAGTAGTTAAGGATACAGATCAGGGGATTAACAATGTATATATCTCCAGTAATCCAGACTTTGTTGATTTGACGAACAACTATGTAGATGATGTTGCCAATGGTGAACCGGTACAGGGATTTTTCCGTAATTTTGGAAGAATGGCTGACCGTCTCTTCCCGGATGCACAATCATAATGGGAAAAAACAGGATTCTCAAAGTTAGAGAATCCTGTTTTTTTATTGTATCCGGTCTTTTGTCAGGAACAAATATTCTTCAATCGCATCTCTAATCGGTTGAATCGATGCCTCCCAAAAATCTCCTTCCTCTAAATCTTGATCCAAGAAATACTTCGCCAGCTGTTCTGTTGTCATCGATCCGGAGTTGCGCAGCAGTTCATCATATTGCTGAGGGAATGCTGCACCCTGAGATTTTGACATAGCATAGACACCGTTACTAAATAAATATCCTATAGTATAAGGAATGTTGAAAAAGGCTTGCTCCGTATCATAAAAATGGGACACTGTCATCCAACGGTATCGATCGAATTCATCAACGGTCTCTCCGTAAAGATCACGCTCCACCTCAACCATTAAATTACCAATTTCATCCGCAGAGACCAATCCGGTTTGCCTCTTTTGATATAACTTTTGTTCAAATTCGAACATCGCTGGAATCATAGTCAGATACTTTAAACCGTTGGTGATTTTCATTTCTAATAACGATAATTTCTCTTCCTTTTCAGCTTTGTTGATGGCTGCATCAAGCACTAAGTTCTCCGTAAATGTTGAAGCTGTTTCCGCCACACTTGTGCAAGTTTGCTGAGAAAAAGCTGATTCTTCATGCAGGATGTAGTTATGATAGGCATGCCCGAGTTCGTGTGCAAGCGTTACGACGTCCTGGTAGCTTCCTGAAAAGGTTAGGAATACACGGCTTTCTTTTGCTAGTGGGAGGGATGCACAAAAGGCCCCAGGTGCCTTATTTGTTCGATCTTCAGCTTCCACCCATCCGTTTTCAAAAGCTTGCTTAGCAAAATCACCTAATTTGTCACTGAAGTTATAGAAATGGTATAGAATCAAGTCGACGGCTTCTGTGTATGTAAGCTGATTCTTAGGTGTGAAACTCGGTGCAAAAAAGTCATGCCATGCTAATTTGTACAGTTGATTTAGCTCGGCTTTACGCTTTAAAAACGTGTTCACCATTTCTTTATTTTGCTTAATCTTAGTCATCATCGTTTTCAATGTTTGCTGCTTGATTCGATTTTGATCTAGTAGTTCCTTCAGTGGATCCTTCCATCCGCGCTGCTGATAAACATCCAGCCGAAACCCCATAATTCGGTTGAGAATAGTAGCAAAAGCATCTTTATTCTGTTCGCAGACCTCTTCTAAAGCCTGATTTGTTTGTAAACGAACCATACGGTCATTTGCAAACATCACTTTATTTAGCGCTTGCCCTGCTGATAGAGTTTCATCTTCTCCAACCGGAACCTTTAGACGGCCCAACGTGTGATTATGATGATCCTCCCATCCGGCAAACCCATTCGTAGACAAGGTGGTAATTAATTTTTCCATATTAAGTGGCAGCTTATCTTTATAAAGTCGCGTTCTTTCTTCTAAGAAAAATTGGCCCGGTTGTATTTGTTCATATTGAAGAAGTTCTTTCCATTCTTGCTCGGACAAGGAGGACAGCAGATGATCCAACTCTAATAAAAAAGCATCGAAGCGTGTTCTTACTGCTGTACTTTCATTAAGTAATTTACCAGCCTTTGCGTTGTTCACATCATCTGAGGATACACAAATCAGAAAATCATCCACCTCAAGACAGCCATTTATCACTGTTTCGATCATCGGGAAAAGAGGAAGAAAGTCTTGAGCAGTTTCAGTCTTTTTTAAATTTAAATGAAGTTGATCGATTTGCTGGCTTAGTGTTGATAGTTGTTCTTCCAGTTTCCCGGAATGATTGGGATAGAGCGAATCAAGCTTCCAATTTTGACCTATTAATTGTTTCATCCTATAACCTCCATATTTTTCGACTAAAAGTTGTCGCTCTATTCAGTATAAATGAAAAAGCGCTTGCTTACCTCCTTCTACAGGCTGAATGATAAAACGTCTGAAGTTGGACAGTTACATCACATGTTCATGCATGTTCTCTCATATAGTAATGTAGGTAAAGCTTAAGGAGGGGGCATTTTTGAGACAAGAAGATCATCGTAAGCTTGAACAGGCGATTAGTGAAATTACTGATATTGCAAAGGGATTCGGTCTTGACTTTTATCCAATGCATTACGAGGTATGTCCAGACGATATCATTTATACTTTTGGAGCTTATGGGATGCCCACGCGTTTTTCCCACTGGAGTTTTGGTAAGCAATATTACAAAATGAAGCTGCAGTATGATCTTGGTTTAAGTAAAATTTATGAGCTTGTAATTAACTCGAATCCTTGCTATGCGTTTTTATTAAATTCAAATAGTTTAATCCAAAATAAATTAATTGTAGCTCATGTATTAGCGCACTGCGACTTTTTTAAAAACAATGCACGCTTCCAAAATACGAAACGTGATATGGTAGAGAGCATGTCTGCAACGGCTGAGCGAATTACCGCTTATGAGAAAATCCATGGCAAGGAAGAAGTAGAAGCATTTTTAGACGCCGTTCTTGCAATCCAGGAACATATTGATCCTTCCCTTGTAAGACCGAAATTACCCTGGAGTCCTGATGAAGAAGCTGATGAGGAACAAGGAAATCAAAAGCCAAGAACACCTTATGATGATATATGGAAAATAGGGGAATCACCTGATCAAAAACCGAAGTTTAAGAAGGGTAAAAAGTTTCCGCCACAACCAGAGAAGGATTTACTGTTATTCATTGAAGAACATAGCCGTGAACTTGATGATTGGCAGCGCGACATTCTTACCATGATGCGAGAAGAAATGTTGTACTTTTGGCCGCAGCTTGAGACGAAGATTATGAATGAGGGATGGGCTTCTTATTGGCACGCGAGAATCTTAAGGGAAATGGATTTAACGAGTGATGAAGTCGTTGATTTTGCTAATTTAAATGCGAGTGTCGTTCAGCCATCCAAGACACAATTAAATCCATATTACCTTGGAGTGAAAATTTTCGAGGATATAGAAAGGCGATACGATAATCCTACAGAGGAAATGATGAAACATGGGATTGAGGCGGGATCGGGCCGTGAGAAAATTTTTGAAGTGCGGGAGATAGAGTCTGATCAAAGCTTTATTCGTAACTATTTAACGAAAGAGTTAGCGAGAGAAGAAGACTTGTATTTATTTCAAAAACAGGGGCAGAAATATAAGATTACCGATAAAGATCATGAAGCGGTAAGAGATCAGCTGATCACAATGCGTGTGAATGGTGGTTTTCCTTATTTAACTGTGCAAGACGGTGATTACATGAAGAGCGGCGAGCTTTATTTGAAGCATCACTTTGAAGATGTGGAGCTGGATTTGACTTATTTAGAAAAAACACTTCCTTATATTTATCAGTTATGGGGGCGCCCAGTCCATATGGAAACCATCGTAGAAGGAAAGAATGTAGCCTTTAACTACGGCGGCAAGAAAGTTCAAAAGAAATACCTGTAACGTAAAAATCCAATAAAACCCACCTCAGGTCATCCATAAAATGGATGACCTGAGGTGGGTTTTATTTCCATGTGATTGTGGGTACAATGAAGTGTATTGGTGGGATTTTGTTTTTGCTTCCTATAGATTATGTTTTTTTGGTAAACTAATCGTTAAACAGTAAAAAGATCTTTAGGAGGCTGGAATGATGAGTGTCTATGATTATGTGTTAACGGAAGCCAAATTTGTTCATAAAGATGATTTGAATTATCCATTTGAGGAAAGAGGTCTTCAATTTGGTGATGGAATATATGAAGTAATACGGGTGTACGAAGGAAGGTATTATTTGATTGAGGAACACGTTGAACGTCTCTTCCGTTCAGCTGAAGCGGTCAAGCTCAAGGTGCCGTTTTCGAAAGACGAAATGTATGAACAGTTGAATGAGCTTTTAGAAAAGAACCAAATTCAACAAGATGCTAAGATTTATATGCAAATCACACGCGGGTCCGCGCCAAGGGATCATGCTTTCCCTTTAAATGTAACATCTAACCTGTATGCTTACGTACAGGATCTGCCTAGGAAAATTGACCTTATGGCAGAAGGGGTTTCGGCAATTACTACCCCTGATGTTCGTTGGGACTGGTGCTATATTAAAAGCTTGAACCTGCTGCCGAACGTCATCGCTAAGCAAAAAGCAAGCGAACAAGGCTGCTTTGAAGCCATTCTACATAAGGATGGGGAAGTCACTGAGTGCAGCTCATCCAACGCCTATTTTGTTCGTGATGGGAAATTGTACACACACCCAGCCAAAGAAAATATTCTTCATGGATGTGTACGAACACGTATTAAACAGTTTTGTAAAGATGAGGGCATCCCTTTTGTGGAGGAAACGTTCCGAGTTGAAGACATACAACATGCAGATGAGTTGTTTTTGACTAGCAGTACAGCTGAGGTAATGCCGATCGTCAAAGTTGACGGGAACCTGATTCAAGAAGGGCAAGTAGGTCCCATTACCAGAAAAATGCAGCAAAAATATGAGCAGGATGCACAGATTAAAGAATCTCAATCCATGTTTACTCACTTAAAGGCGTAGTATTCAGTCGAGGTTGAAACCTATTGGAGGCAATGATATGAAGAAAATCAACTTAGAAATGAGTCAAGACCAGTATGAAAAGCTAGTGGAAACGGTTTTTCTTGGTACGTGGATGGTCAACTCAACACAGCTTGAGCTAGATGAATCATTTGAAGGTGTTCGCAACCTCGTTCTATCTAAATTTAAAGAAGCAGAACTCGAGGATAAGGTGACATACGAGGAAGCATTTGACGTGCACGATTTGGCTGTGGACTTTGAAAATCAGCTGCTACAGAAGTATGTAGAAGATTATGATGAGTTTAGTTTCTGGGATAAACTTGTTGAAAAATTATCTGAAAAAGAATTGGTGAAAGAATTTGGTTCGCTCCCTGACACATTATCGGAAGAAATGATTGCAAAACGCGTTGAGTACGAAGAGGAAATTGGCAAAGAGCTAGAGGAGCGAGGAATTACAAATCTTGAACTTAAAAGTAAGTAAGAAAAAGCGTGAACCATATGAGGTTCACGCTTTTTTGGGCTGATTTTTCTTTGATGTACTCCAAAGGGCGGCAATCGGCCGTGCTCCCTGATAGGCTGTTTGAATAAACGGGCCTAACAATATGGCGACGATCAATGTCCCGATCCCTACAGGAGCTCCCAGAAGGAAGCCAATCAATGCCATACCGGATTCTGTTGCTATCCGTACAGAGCTTTTAGACCGTTTCGTTTTCTCATTCATGATCATCATAAAATGATCGAGTGGAATACGAGGGAACGGTGTTCGTAAGTAAACCGCTATCCCTACAGCTGTTGCCACTAAACCGAGGGTGAATATTCCCCATTGTGACCACCATAGTTCAAAGGTTGCCTGATCCAGCGTGCCATAAAGAAAGATATCAAGGCTCCGACCACGGATGATGATGGGGAGCAACGATTCAAATTGAGGACGCTTGCGTTCAAGCCAGGCATTAACTAACAGAAGTATAACGAAGGCAATAATCATTACGTTTCCTACTGTTATCGGAGTATGTCTGGATATTCCCACAGCCACACTATCACCTGGACCGACTCCTAAGCCCGATTTTATAATTAGGGCAAGTCCTAGGCTTGACACCACTAACCCTAAGGCATAAATTATAAACAAATAAACGTACTTCATAGTTGACACCTTCAGTCTGACTTGTACTTTATTAATCATATACGTTGACTTGGTTGTTGTAAAGGAAGGATGTTTTTGAAAAAGGATAGAAGGAAACGTTAACAAAAGATAAATAACGAGGAGGGCTATACATGCAATACGCAATCGTAACAGGAGATTCCAGAGGACTTGGAGAAGCCATAGCTGAACAGTTTTTAGGAAAATCGATTCATGTTATCGGTGTCTCCCGACATTCAAATAAGGAACTTAGTAAACTTGCCGAAAAATACGATGGAAATTATACACATGTTGGCTGTGACTTGAGTGATCCTTCTCAGCTGGAGAAGGGAATCGAGCAAGTGGTGAAACAAGTGACACATAACGACACCCACTTTATTTATCTCGTTAATAATGCCGGTGTGATTGAACCAATTGAGACTGTAGGGAATTTTCATTTACAAGATGTAAGTAAACATATGATGATCAACGTTACAGCACCCATGATGTTTGTTAATCATTTACTGAAAGAAGCAAATGACCATAGCATAACAACGGCTATCATCAATATTACCTCAGGTGCAGCCGAACGGTCTGTTCACGGGTGGAGTGTTTACAGCAGTTCAAAGGCTGCTATTAATCGATTTACTGAAACAACGGCCCTTGAACAGGAGATGGCTGATAAGGAACACAAAATCATTGCCTATAGCCCTGGTGTGGTAGATACGGATATGCAAAAAGAAATTCGTTCATCCAAGGAATCTGCGTTTGCGGATCTTGATAAGTTTAAGGCTTTAAAGGAGGAAGGACAGCTGAATTCTCCTAAAACCGTTGCCGCTGTACTGATGGATTTATTGAACGATTATTCTTCCATTGAAAGTGGTAAGGTATATAAGCTTTATGACCTAATTGAAAGTAAGGCCTGAGTCAATAAGCAACTCAGGTCCTGCCTTAATGCATGACTAATGGCTTGTAAAAGTAATGGTGACCCTATTAACTTTTGCTTCAAGCGATACTGTTCCCCCAATAGGAAAAGTGAACCGTGGGGTCGTATGTCCAAAGCTGGCTTCGGCAACAATAGGTAAGTTAGTAAGTTCCTGCTTCGAGGCTATGATTTGCTTTAAGTCTTGCAGTGTAACCTTTGAGCCCTTCTGAAAACGGCCAATCACCACGCCCCGAACTTGACTAAATTCTGGCTGATGGATCAGTGATTGTAAATCACGGTCAAAGGTGGGGGTGTTTGTTAATAAGTCGTCTTCAATAAATAGGATGGCCCCAGCTAATGAAGGCATATAATCTGTTCCTTGAAGAAGGTTCAGTGTACACAGGTTACCTCCCATGCTTGTTCCTGTTGCACTGCCCTCATTCATAACCACATAGCCATCATGGAGGTGGAAGGAACGGTTTTCCTGATCGATATACCATTCATCATCACTCCAATGGTCCGCAGGGCGAACGGTTAGCGGGCCTTGAGTCATCAGTGCTTTTTGGAAATATTCGGAGGTGTACTCTATCCCCTTTACCATGCCAAAGCTTGAAAAGTGAGGTCCTGAGTAGGTGACTAACCCAGTCTTTTCATAAATAGCATGAGAAAGTGCCGTAATGTCTGAAAATCCGCACAAGATCTTAGGATGGTTGGCAATTAGGTCATAATCAATGTACTGGAGCAGTTGATTGCTATTATAGCCGCCGATTGTTGTTAGGATGGCTTTTACCTTTGGATCTTTGAAAGCATCATGGAGGTCAGTCACTCGCTGCTTAATCGAAGCATTCTCTACAGAGGCATGCTGACTAAATGTAATCGTAAGCCCCATTTCTTTAAACCGTCGAATGGCAAGGTTGCGCTGATCATGGGCGATCATAGCCATACTCTCTGCTGGGGAGATCACTCGAACTTCATCGCCTTTTTTAAGTTTTGGCGGGATCATCTTTCATCACTCACTTTCGTTAGATTTGTACTCCAACCTTATTTAAAATCCACTGCGATTAGCATTTTTAACGAAAAAGTCAAGATAGATAATGTCTCTCTGTAAATAGACTGTACTTTTAGATAATTTCATCATATAATAAGAACAACTCAAATAGAAGGGACTGAAGTTTGAAGCAATGAAGTACTAATCCTGTTGCTTTATACGAGTATGAAGAATATGAAATACACTCGTTCCAGAACACAGGATTAGTCTGCCTTCTTTCGAATGGCTATTGCTTCGAGCACGTACCTTTGTCGTGTCTTGACTAGTAGGCTTTTTAAAATAGGCATCTTTGTATCCTCTCTGGAACGAAACAGGGAGGTTTTTTTAATGTCATTTATGCGCGCAATGAACGTAAATTATGCTATAGGTGATCGGACACTTCTTTCAATTGATGAATTATCCATTCATAAAGGGGACCGAATTGGCCTGGTTGGAAAAAATGGTCAAGGCAAAACGATGTTGATTAAGTATTTATTAGGAGAGCTTGATGGGGCATACCTCTCCGTTCTATGGCAAGGGTCCGTCAACTGGATGGAACAGCTGAATGGGGAGAGGAGATCCCAAAAGAGCGGCGGGGAACAAACACAAGCAAAAATCATTGAACTTTTCGCTTCAAACAAAGATGTTTTGCTGCTTGATGAGCCAACGAATAACCTTGACCTAAACCATATTGATTATTTAGAACAACAGCTCCTCTCTCATCAGGGAGCATACGTCGTCATATCACATGATCGAGCTTTGCTTGACCATACGTGTACAACAATTTGGGAATTAGCAGAGGGAGAACTCAAGGTATATAACGGCAATTACACGTTTTACCATAAACAAAAACAACTGGAGACGGCCAAGCAATATGAAGATCATGAGAAATATGTGAAGGAAAAGAAACGGTTAGAGCATCGAATTCGTAAAAAACAAGAGCAATCGCAGGGGATGAGGAAGCCGCCAAAGAGAATGAGTAATTCTGAATGGCAATTAGGTAAAAATAAAGCAGCTGCGAAACAGAAGAAAGTGGAGCGAGTAGGAAAGAACTTGGAGCGAAGATTAGAGCGATTAGAGACTGTCGACAAACCATTTGAATGGGAAAAGGTTAAGATGGATTATTATCAAGTTGAGCCGTTACATCAAACGACCGTGATGACAAGTGAGAAATTGACAGCCAGACTTCCTAACAAACCATTATATACTATCGAATCGTTAACGCTGAAAACAGGTTCAAAGACGGCACTTATTGGTGATAATGGCTGTGGAAAAACAACCTTAGTCAACCAAATTCTGAAGGAAGACACAACGAAATGGGTGTCTCAGGCAAAGATAGGCTATTTTCAACAAGATTTAACCGAACTGCCTGTAGATTCAACCATTTACAAGTACGTTAGTGACCAAAGTCCGCTCGATGAGTCAACGATTCGGATTATTCTTGCCAGGCTTCACTTTTATCGAGAAGATGTCTTTAAATCTATTTATTCATTGAGCGGAGGGGAACGAGTCAAGGTAGCTCTCGCCCGACTGTTAGCAGGAGATTATAATCTGCTTATTTTGGATGAGCCAACAAATCATCTGGACATCGAAGCTCTTCAATCATTGGAGAAATTAATTGTGGACTATCCAGGAACGGTTTTATTTATTACACACGACCGTAGATTTATTGAAAAAGTTGCCGACCAGCTATGGTTGATGAAGAATGAGACAGTACGTATGTTTGAAGGGACATGGGTCGATTGGATGAACGAGCAAGATCGCCCGGCCGTGCAAGAAGAGGACTATGATCAACTAGCTCTTGAAACAAAAGTGACGGAATTAATCAGTCGGTTGAGCATGCCCGATTCTTTAGACGATAAAGGGAAATTGGAGAAGGAATATCAGGAGACGTTAACGAAATTAAATAAAATTAGGAAATAAAGCTAAAAGACGGCCGGCCTGGTCGTCTTTTTGTTAAAAGGGGGAGAATAAATTGGATTTGTTTACCGTTTTTGAAAGTTTGCCTAAATTAGAAACAGATCAATTAATTCTTAGAAAGATAAATAAAAATGACATAGAGCATATTTATTCTTATGGGTCTAACCCATATGTATCCCAAAAAGTGGGGTGGGACACACACCACTCTATTGAGGACACAAAGGAATTTGTGGAATTTATATTAAATGGGTATAGGGAACACAAAAAAGCGATATGGGGTATGCAATTAAAGTCTACTGGAAAACTTGTAGGCACCATTGATTTTGTAACTTTAAATTCAAAACATAAGAATGCAGAAATTGGATATGTGCTCTCAAAGGATCATTGGGGCATGGAC
Organism: Halobacillus shinanisalinarum; assembly: GCF_022919835.1. Lineage (NCBI taxonomy): Bacteria > Bacillati > Bacillota > Bacilli > Caryophanales > Bacillaceae > Halobacillus > Halobacillus shinanisalinarum. The sequence continues at coordinate 4,052,039 of NZ_CP095074.1, forward strand.
TGACAACAGAAGCTGCAAAGAAATTAATTGATTTCGGATTTAGGGAGCTTGGATTAGAACGAATTCAAGCCAGATGTTTTGTTGATAATATAGGTTCTCAAAGAGTGATGGAGAAGGTTGGTATGTCATTTGAAGGCATAATACGCAAAGGGATGTTTGCTAAAGGGAGTTCCAAGACTTAAAATTATATTCTATTTTAGCGGAAGAGGTTAAGCAGTACGAAACTTTTTGATCGGGATCTTAGTAAAAAATAAAAGCTGTCTTTAGACAGCTTTTAGAGAGCTTATATTTTTAATGAAGTCTTTTCTTATCCATATTATCATCGATCACATCGTTGATTTTTTCTTTGGCTTGTTCCACCATTTCGTCAGCAATCATCACAACGTCTGTATCATATTTTTCTTGTTTCGAAACATCGAATTGAAGTTTCTCAGCATAAGATGCTGGTCTATTCATCATAAAAGCAGAAGTCACTTCACAATATTTATCACGGGCTTCGTCAGCGCTTAACTTACCTGTCACAATATCATTCATTAAGTTGAGGGCGAGAATATTTGCGGCTTCCATATCACAACGGGAAGACACTTCACCTCTTGTACGTTCAACAACGACACTTCCATCAAATTTGGCTAATTCACTAAACATGTCTGTTGGAACGGAGTAGTTAATATAAATTTTCGATCACATCGGTATGTGGTTGTGGAAAATCGTGAGGAATCTCGTCACGATAGACAATGGTTCGCTTCCAAGGTCCATTGTTATACCAAATTAGTCTGCTTTCAGTGGCTTCGTTTGGAGGACCGTATTGTTCAATTGTAAGATGAGCGGATTTTTTAGACATTGCATTCCAATCATTAACAATAGCTTGGACTGTCTCGATGTTTTCAAAAGTTTTAGTCGTTTTTTCTGCATCACCAAAAGTTTGTACCTTTAAATCACTCGTCATTGCTGTGGCAGCAGTTTTCATTTTTTCTTCTTGCTCCATAATATTTCACTCTTTTCATCACTCATTTATTTCAAATTATTTTGTGAAAAAAAATGAAATATATACGTTTTCTTAACTAAACCTAAACTAAACTGGTGCGGTTGTTTCACTTACAATAAAGTTTTTCACTAAGCTGACAAGGGATGACTTTTCCTACTGAGTTCATGTGTGGAACGTTGAATGAGGGTTCGAACCATCGATTATGGCTTAGAAGTTTGAAAGATATGCCTGTCAGTATTTTTCCCCAGCCTTCGTTCTGCCAAGTCAACCTCTACCTACGCTTCACACCTTCTAAATATATTGATCTGAAGCAACTAACTAGAAGGCTGACGCTCGTAAGCAAAAAGGTCAGCTTTCATTTTTTTGGCCCAAAACAAGCTTGAGCAACGCTGTGTGAAGACCTATGACTAAACGGTTTATGAATAAAAGTAAAAGTTCTAAAGATAATAACGTAATAAGTCATTTTCAAACTCCTAGTCCCACGTTATTCAGTGAGACAATTAGGCGTGTTGGGGAGGACGAGTATGTAATTTTTGGGGTGAAGGGAGTTTTTCTATAATGCTAAAAAAATTCACACCTGTATTCACTATATCGGCTGGAATTATTTTCTTACTCGTTATTTTAGGTATTTTGTGGCCAGAGAATTTGGAAACCACTACAACTGAAGTTCAAGCATTTATATCTAATAAATTGGGCTGGTACTATTTGATCGTAGTGACACTTTTCGTTATCGTATGTTTGGTCTTTTTAATTTCTCCGTTGGGAAGAATTAAACTTGGTAAGCCAGGGGAAAAGCCTGAATTCACCAGACCCACCTGGATTGCCATGTTGTTCAGCGCCGGAATGGGGATAGGGCTCGTGTTTTGGGGGACAGCTGAACCGATCAGTCATTATGCGATCAGTTCCCCTACGGGTGAAACGGGTACGGATCAAGCGATTAAAGATGCCATGAGATTTACTTTCTTTCATTGGGGAATTCACGCATGGGCAATATATGGGATCGTGGCACTAGTGTTAGCTTACTTTAATTTTAGACACGGAAGAAAAGGCCTTATCAGTGCTACGCTACATCCGATAATCGGCGAAAAAGCAGCAGAGGGAAACTTTGGGAAACTTATTGATATTCTGGCTGTCATCGCTACAGTCATAGGTGTAGCCACAACACTTGGTTTTGGCGCAGTCCAGATTAATGGTGGATTGTCTTATTTGTTCGACATCCCCGTTAACATTGTCATTCAATTTATCATTGTAGCTATCGTCACAATTCTGTTTATGATTTCGGCTTGGTCAGGTTTAGGTAAAGGAATCAAAATTTTAAGTAACGCTAATATGATTATAGCGCTCCTGTTGTTTGGTTTCGTCTTCATTGTCGGACCAACGTTATTTCAATTAAATTTATTTACAAATTCGCTCGGGACGTACTTACAGAACCTTCCGGCTATGAGTTTTCGGATAGCTCCGCTCAACGAAGAGGCAAGAGGGTGGATTAATGGATGGACAGTATTCTATTGGGCGTGGTGGATCGCATGGTCACCGTTCGTAGGGATATTTATTGCTCGGGTTTCTCGGGGCCGCAGTATTAGGGAATTTGTCTTTACGGTATTAATTATTCCATCAGTCATCGGGTTCTTATGGTTTGCGGTTTTTGGCGGCACAGCTATTTCACTTGAACACAATGGGATAGCTACACTCTCATCTCTAGCCACAGAGGAGTCGTTATTTGGGGTTTTGGCTAATTACCCATTTAGCATTGTTGCCTCCCTTGTCGCCATTACACTGATTAGCACATTTTTTATAACTTCTGCAGATTCAGGAACATATGTATTAGGAATGATGACTTCTGATGGATCGCAACACCCTGGCCTTACGATTAAATTAATCTGGGGTTGCTTACTTTCAGCCATAGCACTCGCTTTACTATATACAGGGGGTCTTCAAGCATTGCAAAACACAATGATTATTGCTGCTTTGCCATTCTCTGTTATCATGATTTTAATGACTATCAGTTTCATTAAAGCTGTCTATAGAGAAGGGAAGGATTTGGGTGTTGGTCGATTCAACCCTCCCAAAAAGAAATCCTGAAAGGGAAAAGCATCCTGGAGAAACGTGATAATCTATACACTTATTTGAGCGATTCCCTGACATCCTTAGGCATCGATCAATAGCCCGTCTCTAGGACGGGCTTACTTTTGGTTTATCGTCATTTTAATTACGCAGAGTTATTTAGAATATCATATTCGTTCGAGCAACAGAGGAGTACATGCTTTTCACTCTTTCTTAATCCCCTCAACAATCGTTTCCACCTCATCTCGAGAAATCTTTTCTCTTCCGCTCTTTAATGTTTTAAGCGTTTTTTTAGCTAGAGCAAGAGGGATTTTACAAAACAGAAGAATATTTCGGTTATTTATGTCCTTTATGTACTCATCTGCTAAGCTCAGATTATTTGTTGCGTACGTGAACATGTCTGCCCTGCTCCAACCATCTGGAAGAAACCTCACACCACGCTCGTGATCTTCCTGTTGATTCCTTAAAATATTTACGGCTTGTAAACCTCTACCGTAAGCAATAGCCAGCTCTCTGTCTGTCACTATATCGTCGCTCCACTGCCAAATATCTGAGAGCATAACGCCAACCAATCCTGCTACATAATACGTATAATCATCCAAATCTTCTTTACTTTTTATATGCCAGTCTTTGCTTACCCAGTCTGCCATCCCAGCTGCCATGACGCTGGTTGAATCTTTTACTTTTTCAGTGATTCCTGCGGGGCATAAGGAGATCCAATCTCCAAGGCGCAAAGTTACCTCGGGGAGTAGGTTCTTGTATGGATGTATCAATTGGTCATACGCATCGTTATCAAATTCATCTTTTAAAAGCTGGCTAACCGAGCGTAATACATGTTGTTTCACTTCTGAATCTATCATTTCGTGATCTTCTATTTCATCAATAGCTCGCATGCATAAATAAGCAGAGGCTACGGTCCTCTTCAACGTCGGTTGCAAAAGACTGATAGGAATGTAAAAGGTTCTGCTTGTTAGTTTTAACATGTGCATGGCTTCTTTTCGTAATTTTGTATCGTTAGTCATATTTTTTCCTCCATTGTCAAACTTGACCTGAAAAATTTTGCAGCACAACGAATTTAAAGATCTTTGGAAGAACTATGATTGCCGCGCGGTTTTCATCTTACCATTATCTATTCGTTAAACCATAATGGGTCATTGTTATCGACAAAGCCGTTATAGTTAATTAATATCTCTTCTCCCGCTTTTATGTCTGTGTAAGCATAGAAATCAAACGTGTCATTGGCAAAGTTAATCTTGTAATTTGCATTAGGTTTATACGAATGGTTAAACATCATACCATATCCCAAAAGAAACGCTGTATGGTTTTCACCATATTCAAAGGCATAATCAGCAAGTCGAGTTTGCTCAATGAATACATGTTCCTCGTTAGGGTACGGAATAACTGGGGCCTCATGGATAAGCTCGCGTTTTGCTATATCGCGTGTGGCGAATACTCCTCTATTGAACTCGTCATTCGTGAGTGAGGAAGTTTTAATTTCAATCATGTTAGTCACCTGCGCCTTCTTTCAATGAAAACTTTTAACCTCTTAAGTTTGACAGTTGAGTAGGATGAAAGCAACTGTTTTAATTATTACCATCTAGGACCTACTATTCCCTGTTGAGAAGAGGGGGTATCAAAGCAAGACTACTGTAAGTTATATAAATCTTATATTTAACAATAGGGAAGATAAGTCAGTTTAAACTAATCTGAGCAGCAGTCCTTGAAAAAGGATTCCTCGTTTACAGCACTTCATGACTCATCCTTTTTTGGAAAAAGTGCTTTTGTTGAGGCGGCTATCTCCATCTCTTCAATGGACTTACAGTAACTTTCCTGAATCTCCCCGCCCCAATTTTTTACGGGCTTCTTTACAAAATGGATCATCTTTTTATTTTTATACCAATCACCAGACTCAGCATCTATGTGATTCCAATCTTTCCATGTGGCACTAAGTGTTGGGCTGTAAATCCGCTGAGCTTCATGTTTTAAAGAACAGGGAGTACTTTGCAATTCATGCATCTGCCCAGGTGCTGTTTCTTTCACATTATTAAACAGTTGAGGCCAAAAGTCCTTGCGGGATCCAGTATGAGGATGGGATTTCGTCCATTCAATGGTTTGTGTCAAACGGTTTTGACCGGAAAAAAGCAGACTATATAACCTTTTTCCAAGGTTGATTCGATCCTTCACTGATGAAAAGTGGTGAACCGTTCCACCGATCAATTTGGTGTTTTTTTGGACAGAGTCCGTATAAGGGAGCAAAATATGATTGAATTCGAACAGATCTTGGAGCCTGAACATAATCGTATTCAACACTGTATCCTTGTATTGTTTATTTTGAATCACACGTCCTTCAATGTATTGCTGTTCATTGATGATTAGCGCGATCGTCAGCTCTTCCTTTGTAGACTCAGTCCAGAATTGATTCCAGAACGGTTCCATGAATTTGGAAACCTCCATGGAAGACAATAGATGAAAGAGGGGGCGTCCACGTTTTTTGCTTTCTTCATATAATAATAACTGTGGATAAGCATCCTGGAAAATCAACCAGTTGCCTCGCTCCAGGAACAAAAAAAAGTCGGTTTGCTCTTTCCGAGATAAAAGCTTCGGCAAATATTCTCCTTTAAGATCGGTCATGTTCCAGCCGGCATTACGTGACACCAGGTGCGCCAATAATGCCCAATGAATTTCCGGATGCTCTTGATAAAAATCAAAGTAGGCCTGCGTTCGAGTCACATTGTTTTGATTTTGTTTTCGGGTGATGGCGCGGATAATTTGGATGATGTTTTCCTCTTCTGGGGTAAGGTCATCTCTAACGGTTCGTTGGCTGACCGCTTTTTTTAATTGTTTTTTTATGACTTTCATAGGTCCCCTTGTTTGTTTAAAGATGACGGTCTCCTCCTTTCTTGAAAACTTTTGCATATATAATCATTGCATCATATTAGATGGAAAATAATTGTAATTAATAGTATTCACCTGTTTATTTTTACTTATGCAAGAAGACTAGCCCAAACTTCAAAAAGGACTGCCTCTTATTAGAGTGCAGTCCTTTTTGTTAAAATACTCTCGTGGTCCAATCTTCACAATTCCAAACGTCTGTGACAATATTTTGATAAAACTCTGGTTCGTGTGAGATCAAAAGCACACTGCCTTTGTAATCGTTCAAGGCACGTTTGAGTTCTGCCTTGGCATCAACATCCAGGTGGTTGGTCGGTTCATCAAGGACGAGCAAGTTGGTCTCTTTATTGATTAGTTTACAGAGTCGAACCTTCGCCTTTTCGCCACCGCTTAACACTTGAACTTTACTCTCGATGTGCTTTTTGGTTAAACCACACCTGGCTAAAGAAGCACGTACTTCATGGTGAGTGAAATGAGGAAATTCATCCCATATTTCTTGAATGCATGTGTTGTTGGTTGCTTCCTTTAATTCTTGTTCAAAATAACCGATATGAAGGTAATCTCCTAACTGTGCCGAACCAGACACAGGGTCTATTTCACCAAGGATACTTCGTAAAAGGGTCGTTTTTCCGATCCCGTTCGCCCCTGATAATGCAATTTTTTGCCCGCGCTCCATTGACAAGTTAAGAGGTCGGGAGAGGGGTTCGTCATAACCAATGACAAGGTCGTTTGTTTCAAACAAGTATTTTCCGGCCGTTCGTGCTTGTTTGAAATGAAACGTTGGTTTCGGCTTTTCCGAATCTAACTCGATGACATCCATCTTATCGAGCTTTTTCTGACGGGAGGTAGCCAATTTACTCGTTGCCGCATTCGCCTTGTTTTTTGCTACAAAGTTTTTTAAGTTGGCGATTTCTTTTTGCTGTTTCTTATACGCCGATTCTAACTGTTGTTTCTTCATTTCATAGACGCGGAGGAATTCGTCGTGGTCTCCTGGGTAACGCGTAACCTGTTGGTTTTCCATATGATAGATCAAATTGACAACACTATTGAGAAACGGGATGTCATGGGAAATCAGAATAAAGGCGTGATCGTATTCAAGTAAATAATTTTTTAACCATTCTATATGTTCAACGTCAAGGTAGTTCGTTGGTTCATCGAGTAACAGAATATCTGGTTTCTCTAAAAGCAGCTTAGCAAGCAAAACCTTCGTTCTTTGCCCTCCACTCAAATCGTGAACATCACGATCAAGTCCAATGTCATCGAGACCAAGACCATTGGCAACTTCTTCAACTTTGGCATCAATGGTGTAAAAATCATTGTTTGTAAGGGCATCTTGAAGTCGACCGGTTTCATCAAGAAGTTCTTCTAGTTCTTCTGGGTCAGCTTCCCCCATTTTCGCAAACAAATGGTTCATTTCTGCTTCCATATCAAATAGATATTGAAAAGCTGTCCTGAGTACATCTCGAATTGTCATACCTGGCTTTAAATCAGCATGCTGATCCAAGTAACCGATACGTGCGTGTTTGGACCATGTGATAGTTCCCGCATCAGGCTCTAGTTTGCCTGTAATGATATTCATAAAAGAAGACTTACCCTCGCCATTGGCGCCAATAAGTCCAATATGTTCTCCTTTTAATAAACGAAAAGAAACGTCATCGAAGATCGCACGATCCCCGAACCCATGACTCAACTTATTAACTGTGAGTAAACTCATTTGAAACACCTTTTCCTTATATAGATTCATGCTTATCTATTATAAAGGTCATTGCATTAAAGTGATAGTGGTTTATCTTCGATTGAGAAGGGTAGATAAATATTAAATTTATGCACGCTTTCCCTCTTAGGCAAAAAAGGAGAGGAGGAGGTAGACGGATGTTGAGTATTGATTTTAAATTTATCTTAATAAAACACCAAGGAATAGAGGAGAATAATAATATTCTTAGCAATGGCTTATCGGCAAGTCCAAATAACTTTATTTTTTTAGATTTCTAAAGCAATTTATACAAATGAATGAATTTCATAATTTAAGTCCCCTGTGCCCCAGGGGATTCAAAATCTAAAAAAGGAAGTACCTTCCCAAATCTAGTCAAGTAGGAAATTTGATTTTTATTAGGTAAGGGCGGTAATCTGGAAGACTCCATCTCGAGATAGGTTTCCGTTTCCTTGGATGGAGAAGGAGGTCCAAATCACTCGCTTTCCGTGGGCATGCGCTGAGCCTCCTCGGACTCCGTCCTCCGGGGTCTCACCTGTCATGTTCATCCCACAGGAGTCTCGCAATTTCCCGGACCTCTTGTGTTTGTGAGAAGAACGGAAACACTCCAGGTTCACAAGTCACCCAAAACGACAGAAGAACTTCTTATCAGAGAGCTGAAAATCTCTCTGTGACGCGGTTATTATGCCACACATTGGAGACTCATTCGGAATACGAATGGCTCCGTTCATCACAAAACAGGTGGGGTGGCTGGGGAAACGGCGAGACCCCGGAAGGCTTCGCCTGAGGAAGCTTGCTGTTTAGAGGATGTTCGGCTAAAACCGAAACGTCCTGTGGGGCCGCAGGAAAGCGAGTCGTTTCATTGATTAAACTATATATTGTTATGTGATTTTTTCCATAATCAAGGGAGGAAATGCCTAGTGATCATTGCGATCATATTTTTATTATTTGTTTCATTTTTCTTCTCAGGAAGTGAAACGGCATTGACAGCCACCAATAAGATGAGACTGCAAACGAAGGCAGGTAACAACGATAGAAAGGCTGAAAAACTTTTACATTTAGTTTCTAAACCAGGTGAATTTATTACGACTATTCTAATTGGAAACAATATTTCCAATATATTACTTCCTACGCTTGTGACAACGCTTGCGATTCAGTATGGATTTAATGTAGGGCTTGCTTCTGCTATTTTAACGGTTACGATTATCATCTTTTCTGAAGTCATTCCTAAATCGGTAGCAGCTGCATTCCCCGATCGTATTGCACTGCTCGTATCCCCGATCATTCGATTTTTTGTCGTTGTTTTTAAACCGGTAACGATCGTACTTAATAGGCTTACAGGAATAATTACAAAAGCTCTTGCAAAGGATCAACCAAACGATGTATCCATATCCAAAGAGGAACTGCGTACTATGGTTGATATTGCAGACTCAGAAGGAACGTTCAATCAAGCAGAGTCCCACCGTATTAAAGGCGTACTCGATTTTTACAATTTAAATGTCAAGGATGTATTAAAAACACCAAGGGTAGAGCTTACTGCTCTTCCAAGTACGGCAAGTTTTGAAGTGGTAAGGGACGTTGTCATTCAAAATCCGTTTACAAGATATCCTGTATATAAAGAAGATATTGATGATATTGTGGCTGTCTTCCATTCAAAGTATTTGCTATCGTGGTCCACAGAGCAGGGGAAACCGTTAGAAGCATTTAGTTACACTGATCCATTGATTATCTATGAATTCCATCCGATAGAATGGGTCTTCCGCAAGATGACAAAAGAGAAAAAACATATGGCCATCGTATTGGATGAGTATGGTGGAACAGAAGGAATTCTAACACATGAAGATATAATCGAAGCAATGATTGGTCTAGAAATTGAGGATGAAATGGACCTTGAAAGCGAAGCGATTGTTGAAAAGGTTACGGATACCGAAATCATTTGTGATGGAAAAATTACGCTTCGGCGGTTAAATTCCATTTTTAATTCAGAAATTCCAGAAGAAGAGGATGTTCTTGCCGGATATTTGCTAAAAGAGTTTAACGATTTCCCTGAAGAGGGAGAGGTGTTGGAGCGGGTCAACCTAACGTTTAAAGTGTTAGAAACTGAAGGAAGAACGATTAGAAAGGTCTTGATTATTAAATAAAGCTGCTAAGTATAAGATTAAGCTTGAGACATGGGGACTTAAGCAGCTAGATGCCAGGTTATCATATAATTACCTAAGGGTAACATGGATAGGCAACACTTGGTTGGACAGTTTTTAGTGAAGGATTAGATAAGTCTTAGTTCGTAGAAACCTTCAGAAAAATTGGATGAAGGGCCAAATACAGAATTAATCGGAGAAGTTAGAGTGATGATGTTATAAATGAAGTCTTTTCTTTAAATATCGTGCTTTCCTGTTTTAAAAATCAAATAATCAATATCAATGTTAGTACCTTGAATTTCATCAGAAACAACCTTGAATACAGATTGGTGTTGCTCTAGCTTTTCTTCGAGATGATTGAAATGACTGTGCATTTCTGATGACAGGTTGTCTAATTTTGATTCTATACGTTCTTGTCCAGCCTCTAAATTAACCTGTCCAGTTTCAAGTATAGTAAGTCCAGTCACTAAGCCAGCTTGTCCAACCTCAAGAGTAGCTTGTCCGGTCACTAAGTTAGCTTGACCGACCGCTAGGCTATTTTGCTCCGTTTCTAAGGTATCCAAACGGTCATTAACTTATTGAATTTCAGTAATAATTTGTTTCAATACTTTCTCCAGGCGACTCCCCTCCCAGTTTTAAATTATTTTTTTACCATGGTTAGGCTGAATTAGGTAGAAAAGTAACAACTCTACTTTTTAAATAAGAGGAGGTTAAGTGACAGCAGTCTTGTTCTCGATAAGCAGTCAAAAGGATAAGTATTTTACCTACCGTCAATAGTTATAGAAGGTGAAAGACTAACTATGTCAATAAGCCCCCGTAAAAATAACCGAGAAAGGTTTTCTTAATCATCCCATATTCCTTCGCAAATATGGCTTATTTGGATGTTTTGTAAATTTGTTCTATGTACCATTCAATCGGTTGTTTAAGGTTCCCCTTATAATAAGCACGTTTTACACTTTGCCAAGCTGACAAGATATTCTTTGGTAATAAAAAGGGTCGAGTCATATCAATAAAGGTTTCAGAAATGTTTCGGTTGGTCTACTTTAATAATCGAAACGAGGGATGAAGTTGGTGTCGTTTCCGGTTCATAAAATTTTTTTATTCATGTCTTTGTTGAATATGTGTTTCTGTTCTTTTACAAATCTTTTTTATAAACATTATTTTTCTCTTTATTTGCGCTCTTGTATTCGGCCGAAAAAAGGCGTCGTTTCAGGGGATTGAGAAGATCAGTACCGTGTCATGTACGGTGTCAGATGGGGTGTCATCATAATTAATAATGAAGGAGTTGGAAAATAGGGTAAATACGTATATCTGGCCCTAAATCTATGCATAAAGCGCGTTAAATACGCAAATACCTCATTAAATCGTACATCTATTTTTAGAATGGTCATCTTTTGATTTATTGATTCTGTCGCAGGTGTAGGTTTTCTTGGCGAAAACAGGGCAGCACGCTGCAAAATTAAATGATTTTTCCAAAAGGATTTAGTCTTGATGCCTGAGTCCTTTACTTATAACATTTTAAGGGCACTGCTTAGAAAGAAAACAGCTTTTAATGAAAATGGTTTTTTCTACAAAACAGAAAATGGGGTGTTTCATTGATACAAGCCGTATTATTTGATTTAGATCGAACATTGTTAGATAGAGATCAGTCACTAAAAAACTTTGTGAAAAAGCAGTATGACTCTTTTCAATCTCTTCATCAATACATAGAACGCGACGAATTCTTAGAGAGGTTCATTGAGCTTGATGAAGGGGGCTACCAACCGAAGGAACAGGTCTATAAACAGCTTGTTGCTCGTTACTATATGGATACCATCAATGATCAAAAATTGCTGGATCATTATTATAATTTTTTCTCAGAAGAATGTATTGGGTTTAAGGGGATGTGCGAAATGTTAATCATCCTCCAGAAAAAAGGTATAAAGCTGGGGATTATTACAAACGGGCAAACGAACTTTCAAACAGCGAACATACGAGCTTTGGATATAGAAGATTTCCTTGATGTCATCCTGATTTCGGAACAGGAACAAATGAAAAAACCTGATCGTAGGATTTTTCAAAAGGCTGCTGAACAGCTGCAGGTACCGATCGAATCCTGTCTTTTTGTTGATGATCATGTTAAAAATGACGTGGAAGGGGCTCTTGCGGCTGGGATGAAAGCTATATGGAAACGAGGTCCTGATGATAATTGTAGGAAGGAGGTTTTGTCAATTGTAGAGTTGGAAGAGGTTATAGACTTCCTATAAAAAAAGCGACTGTATCTCTACAGTCGCCCATATTAATCGGCAGTTTTAGCTTCCTTATTATTCCTAAGAAACATGTATAAGGATGCGCCAAAAATGATAAAGTAACCGAGGAAGCTCATCCAATCGGGCACTTGGTTAAAGAAAATGATACTAATCGCAGCTGTGTACACGACAGTAGAATAGAAGAAGATCGAAATTTCGCGGGCGGGTGCAAATTTATAGGCAATCGTTAATCCGAATTGTCCTATTGTTGCAAATCCACCGGCGCCCAATAGATAAATCCATTGTTTCGTTGAGATCGGCTCATAGAAGGCGATTGTAAAAGGGAGCAGAGAAACGGTTGTAAAAAAGGAAAAATAAAAAACAACCGTATAAAACTGTTCTTTACTTCCAAGTACGCGCAAGAGGGTATAGGCTCCTGCAGCAAACACAGCTGAGAGAACCCCAACGATATAGGGGATGAGCTCGACGGAAAATTGCGGTTTTATAATGAATAATGTGCCGACAAATGCAACTAAGATTGCCACAATTTGATAAGTCTGCGCTTTTTCTTTAAGAAAAATGGCTGAAAAAATAATTAATATAAATGGGCTTAGCTTGTTGAGCATCTCTGCATCTGATAACACCATATGGTCAATGGCATAAAAAAACAACACCATCCCAATCGTTCCAAGTGCAGATCTTGAGAGTAGTAACACCTGGTTCTCTTTTTTACCAAAGATTCGTTCTTTATTGTAGATGACTAATACAAATGCAATCACTGCAGAAACGATATTTCGCATGAACGTTTTTTGAACAGTAGGGACATCACCTGACAACTTCACAAGAGCTGCCATCATCGAAAATCCAAAGGCAGAGATAAGTAGTAACAGAATTCCTTTATTACGATCACTCATACATTTTTTCCTCCATTATTGCTATCATTCGTAAAATCACCTATATTATCCTAATACAATCGTGTTAAGAAAAAAAGTATTTCGGGTTTGATCGCACTTCAGTGGGGAATATAAGTTAGGCTAGGAGGCGACCATTTGATTTGTTCCCATCCTGTGTTTACAACGAAGCGAGTTATTAAAGATAATCAGCAGCATTATGTTGAAGAAGAGTCCCATATAGAATTGTACAACGACCAAGTTATAACCCCATCAGCCCAATTTTTGATTGAAGATGTTCATGATGTGTCCTATCGTCCGCTGTCAGGGACGTATGGCTTTTTTTATTTGCATACCATAAGAGGGGTGTATTCCTTTAAGGTAAAAGGTTCACCTGAAATATGGATGGCAGAGTATAAAAAAGTGCAGGTCAGGTGATTCGTTCGTATTTGCCCGCAATTTTGTAGTAAATGGCCGTGATCTCAAGTGAAACGATGACTTCTAAAAAAAGCTGCCTCAATAAAGGTCGTCCATTTCACGACCTTGCGAGGCAGCATTTTTACGTTCAACTGGCTTGATAAGAAAAGACTATAATGTGTGTCTTTAAAGATGCTTACGGTAATCTTAGTCTATGAAGCGTTCGCTTTATTTTGGTAGGCAGCTAATCGGTTGACAAGCTGGGAACTAGCTGGATTAAGCCCACCAATTTTGACCAATTTATCATTTTCCTCAAGTTTTGTCACGAGTTTATCAATCGCGGCTACGCCCGAATCATCCCAAACATGGGCATGAGTGAAGTCAATGTGTACTTCTTTTGCCTCTACATTAAGATCTATTTGTGTCATTAAGCTCTCAATGGAAGCGAAGAAAACTTGCCCGCTTACGAAATAAGTCTTTGTCTCAGCTTCTAGTTTCTCCTCAACATGCACTTTAGAAATTTTTGCAACAAAGAAGATGGCACTTAAAATCACACCAGCTAAGACACCAATAGATAGGTTGTGCGTTAATACAACGGATACGACGGTAACGACCATAACGACAGAATCTGAGATCGGATTTTTATGAAATTTCGTTAAAGAACTCCAGTCAAATGTTCCGATCGAAACCATAAACATCACACCAACGAGCACAGCCATCGGAATTTGAACGAGGATATCGTTAAATGAAATAATCAGCAGGATGAGAAATACCCCTGCGACTAAAGTGGATAAACGACCGCGCCCTCCTGAGGAAACGTTGATAACGGATTGTCCTATCATGGCACATCCCGCCATTCCTCCGAAAAATCCTGACGTAATATTAGCAATTCCCTGGCCGCGAGCTTCTTTGTTCTTATCACTCACAGTATCTGTCATATCATCAACAATTTGTGATGTCAGTAAAGACTCAAGCAAACCCACAAATGCTAAAGCAAGGGAAATCGGAAAAATAATTTGTAATGTCTCAAACGTAAGCGGAATTTCAGGTACTAAGAAGATAGGAAGAGTACTTGAAAGTTCACCCATATCCCCTACAGTTTTTAACGATAAACCACTAGTAGCAGTGATGACCGTCATTAAGATAATTGCGATTAGCGGTGCGGGTACAGCTTTAGTAAACCTCGGAAGAATATAAATGATCGCAAGGGAACCGGCAACCATCGCATACATCACCCAGTTGGCACCTTCAAAGTGCGGCAGTTGGGCAGTAAAAATTAAGATGGCAAGTGCATTAACAAAGCCTACCATCACGGACCGCGGGATAAACTTCATAAGCTGACCGACTCGCAATACTCCTAATAGAAATTGCAAGATTCCAGTTAAGATCGTTGCTGCAAGCAAATACTCAAGTCCATGGTCCTTTACTAATGTGACCATAAGCAGAGCCATTGCTCCAGTTGCAGCCGAAATCATCCCCGGGCGTCCACCCATAAAAGCAATAACGACAGCGATACAGAAGGAAGCGTACAAACCTACCATGGGGTCGACTCCAGCTATGATAGAGAAAGCGATTGCCTCAGGGATAAGCGCCATAGCGACAACCATGCCTGAGAGCACATCGTTTTTTACGTTTCCAAACCATTGTTGTTTAATTGTAGCCGTGTTCAATACTACACCTCTTTCCATAAAAAATTGACACGATCACATTCGTGCCTTGAACCGATAAGAACGAAGCAAATTATATCATGGTATTTATAAATTGACTAGTCCCATATGCAGGAATTTATGAGGATATGTAAAAAAAGAGCCCTCATAGGAGAGCCCTTAAACGATTATGAAGAAAGCATGTAGAAATATTTCTTAATCATTTTCTTCAAGATCTGATTACTGATTAAGGTCAGTACAAGCAGAGTTACAAAGAGAATAATGGAAGTCACCCATACCCCTTGAATGGCATCGATGTTCCAGAGTAAGAGAATGATTGTTCCAAAAACAGCCACTTCTATAATTAAAGCTAGGATGCCGATGAGCCTTCCTTTAAAAATTTCCCGTTCATCGGTCCAATTTAAATGAGGGGAATATAGATCAAGCACAGTACCTACAACACTAGTAAACCAGTTGATTAGCAATGAAAGGAAAATCCAAATAACACCAATCATCAATGGGATTTTTATAAAAAACGCTATAGTCGCAATAACAGCAAGGCTTAATAGATTAATGAAAAAAGAAGCCAGGAGCTTGCTGAACATAACGGTCTCAGCTTTTATCGGCATATAAAGATGATTGAACCAGCTCTTCCCATCGCGTGAAACAGATGATATGGATGCAGGGTTAATACCTAAGGTGAAAATGGTGAATCCAACCATACTTAATATTATTGTTTTTCCTTGAAACGATTCAAGCATCGTACCGATATTTCCCATTGTACCGCTTGTATCCATTACGATGATCACAATGAATAGGACAGGGAGCAAAAGGGACTGCACGATGATTTGCGTGAAAAATGCAGGAGTCCGCAGCATAATTTTCATCTCGCGTACCCAGCTAGAATAAATCACATTCTTCTTTTTCACTTTTTCCATCATTTTTGTATGATTGATGCTTTTCTTAGCTCCGCCTGATAATCCAAGTACCCCTTTGAAGTATAGCTTTTGTCCTGTGGTCGCCATGAATAGGAGGGCAAAGAGGCAAAGTACACACGTTAAGAGAAAATAACCAATTCCTGCAAGGGATGTAGGAGCTGTTAGACTGATTGAACTAAAATAGGCGGTTGGAACGAATTTAGTGACCATTTGTAATAAACCGTTTTGTTCAGCTACGAGCTGGGCTAGATTCTCCCCAGCGTTTGAGCCCGAGGAATTAAGCCGAATGATAACATTAATTCCAATCGCAAAAATAAACGTAAGCAACCCTGCGAAGATTTTCATACGATCTTTATTTTTGGATAGGTTTAAAAAACGCATCACAAACATAACAACAACTGCCGTAAGAACAAACGGAATGACTGGAGTAAGCAGCCATAAAATAAATCCGAAGATGTAATAAACAATGCCGGCCCCGCTATGTATGCCGTAAAGAATGAGGGCAGGGGCTAATAAAAGTAAATTTGTAAGGTACAACGTTAGGAAGGGGACAGCAGCTTTTCCAAGCATTATTTGATAAGGCTGAAGAGGCAGCGCGACAAAGGATTCTACATCTTCTGCGAAATAGAATGAGCTTAGTATGGTTCCTACACTGATAAAAATAAAGAGAATCGTGATGATAACAAAAAGCAGCCCAAGAATAATGTTTTCATTTCCAGTAGTTGTTAAGACGTCGTACATCGAACCAATGATGCCGTCTAACATATATAAAACGAAGAGGGCAAAAGGAATCGCTACAATTGCTAAAAAAATATATCCTATTTTCTCATTGGTGCTTTTGCCTGCAAGCGAGAGCTGCATTTTGACCATGACTTTAATTAGTTTTAATGTCTTAGCCATTTTGCGTCAGCTCCAAAAAGACTTTCTCTAAATTATCATCCTCTTCGAATTGGTGTTTCATTTCAGCCATGCTCCCTAAAAATTCAAGCTGACCATTATTAATGATGGCTACCTCATCACACAATTGCTCAACGACTTCAAGGACGTGAGTGGAGAAAAACACGGTTTTACCTTTACTTGCGTGCTCACGCATCATTTCCTTTAATGTGTAAGAAGACTTTGGATCAAGGCCGGAAAGCGGCTCATCTAGAATCCATACATCTGGATCATGAAGCAAGACACCACATACGACAATTTTTTGCCGCATCCCATGAGAGTAGGTAAGGATGTGATCATTTAACGCCCCATAAATACTGAAGCTTTTTGTGAGGTATTCAATCTTCTCTCGTCGGATATCCGCCGGTACACCGTACATATCAGCAATGAAGTTTAAGTATTCAACACCTTTTAAGCGCAGAAATATATCTGAGCGGTCCGGCACATAACCGATTCTTTCTTTTGCTTTCATCGGTTCCTTTGTAATGTCAGATCCATTAATAGTAATACTGCCTGATTCAACAGGGAGGATGCCTGTCATCATTTTAATGGTGGTGGATTTTCCGGCTCCATTAGGACCGAGAAACCCGAATATCTTACCATCTGGAATCGTAAGAGAAAGGTTTCTTACAGCCGTATTTCCAGGGAATTGTTTAGTGACTTGTTCGATGCTAATCATATTAATAGCTCCTCTCATTTCCATCTATATACAGTACGAATGAAGCAACAATACGTTTCAGTTTTTAATGAAATGGACCATATGGAGCTCGTCTAAATAGCGATTAGGAAGCTTAATTGCTTTATGTTCCACGCCATATTCGTGAAAACCAGCTTTCTCATATAATTTTCTAGCTGCTGTATTATCGGTAACTACACTAAGTTGAAGGATTTCTAGTTCAATTTCTGCTGCATAACGTTTAGTTTCTTTCAAGAGTGCCTCACCCGCTCCTTTTCCCCTGAAATCTGGACTAACATACATAGCTAATATGGAAGCTTTATGTGCAAACTTAGGATGGGTCTCCTTCATTAAAGTTACATTTCCGACAAGCTTTTCTTCTGAGAAAACTCCAAATGTATGCGAAAGATCTGATTCTAACCGACTTGCTGTAGATTCAACTGGGTTGGGACGCTGCTTTTCTTGTTCATAGGTGGTAATAAAGGCATCAGGATTTGTTAAAAGGGCTTCTAAACGTAATTCGCGATAACTGTCGGCGTCCTTACGTTCTAATTGACGAATGATCATATATGGATTCCTCCTCTAATTTTAATAAGGGTAGCGAACATTTATGGTAAAGTAAAGAGGAGAGTGAACTTTTTATATTAAGAAGGTGAGTCGATGACGGAAAAGGAAAAAATGATAGAGGGAAAACTATATAAATCTTGGGATGACGAGCTCGTCTTTGATCGGACACGGGCCAGACAAATTCTCCATTCATTTAATCAATCAAAGGTAACAGAAGCCCACAATAGGGATCAGTTGCTCCAAAGCTTACTAGGAAGTGCAGGTGACGAGGCGGCCATTGAACCTGCTTTTCAATGTGATTATGGTTACAATATTCATGTAGGGGACCAGTTCTTTGCGAATTTTAATTGTGTATTTCTTGATGTTTGCAAGATAAAGATTGGAAATAGAGTAATGATGGGGCCTAATGTACAAATCTATACAGCCACACATCCGATGGACAGAGAGACACGGGCAAGCGGACTCGAATATGGAAAGCCTGTTTATATTGGGGACGATGTGTGGGTTGGTGGCAGTGCTGTCATTAATCCTGGGGTAACGATAGGAAATAATGTAGTCATTGGCTCTGGAGCTGTTGTTACAAAAGATGTACCAGCAAATGTCTTTGTTGGAGGAAATCCTGCGAAATTTATAAAAACAGTCGATTAAGTTGCAATGGTAGTCGAAGTGATTTTTTTCAGTTATCATACTTAAAGGTGAACGCATATATGTAAGAAGAATAGGAGAAAGGGTTTGGAGCTATGATTAAAAGAAAAAGTAAACGTGAAATAGAACGGATGCACGAAGCAGGTAAGCTGTTGGCTAATGTACACAAGGAGCTTCGCGACTTTATCAAGCCAGGCATAACGACTATGGAGATCGAGAGGTTCGTTGAGCGCTATTTAGAGAAGCATGGAGCAACCGGTGAGCAAAAAGGATATCAAGGCTATGAATTTACAACATGTGCCTCCATCAACGATGAAATTTGTCATGGATTTCCTAGAGAGGAAAAGCTTCAAGAAGGAGACATTGTTACGGTTGATATGGTTGTCAATTTAAATGGCTTTTTAGCTGACTCTGCTTGGACCCACCCAGTTGGCAAGATTAGTGAAGAGACGGAGAGGCTGCTTGATGTAACAAAGACATCACTTTATAAGGCCATTGAAAAAGCTCAGGTTGGTAATCGTATTGGTGATTTAGGTCATGCGATTCAATCGTATGCTGAAGGAGAAGGTTATTCTGTCGTCCGCGACTTTACAGGACATGGGATTGGTGAAACGATACATGAGGACCCTTACATCCCCCATTTTGGAGAGGCTGGAAAAGGTGCTCGCCTAAAAGATGGGATGGTTATTACTATTGAACCGATGATTAACATCGGTACGTATCAAAATAAGATGGATCAGAATAACTGGACAGCACGTACATTAGATGGTTCTCTTTCCGCTCAATATGAGCATACAATCGCGATTACTAAAGAAGGACCGTTCATTTTAACGGATCAGGACAAAAAGTAAGAAACAAAAAAAAGCTCCCAATTCGGGAGCTTTTTATTTATGCTTTTTGAACGTTAGCAGCTTGTGGTCCGCGCTGACCTTCTTGAATTTCGAAGTTTACAACTTGACCTTCTTCAAGAGACTTGAAACCTTCTTCTTGAATAGCAGAGAAGTGAACGAATACGTCGTCTTGACCTTCTACTTCGATGAAACCGAAACCTTTTTCTGCATTAAACCATTTAACTGTACCTTCAACCATGAAAAATACCTCCTGCGTGGATCTCTTATCCACATTGTATTACTATTCTTGCTCTTTCACAATCAAGACGAAAATTACTATGAAGCAACTTCTGTTCTATAAATCGTTTCCGAACAACAATAACTGCTATAAGTATAACAAATGAGCAAAACAAATGATACTCATAATAGAAATTAATTGAAATTAAGGATGAGAATAAAAAAGACTCCCAAGAAGGGAGTCTTTTTTTAAAAGCTAGCTTACGCTTTTTGAACGTTAGCAGCTTGTGGTCCGCGCTGACCTTCTTGAATTTCGAAGTTTACAACTTGACCTTCTTCAAGAGATTTGAAACCTTCTTCTTGAATAGCAGAGAAGTGAACGAATACGTCGTCTTGACCTTCTACCTCGATAAAACCGAAACCTTTTTCTGCATTAAACCATTTAACTGTACCTTCAACCATGAAGAATACCTCCTGCGTGGATTAAATCCACATTGTATTACTATTCTTGCTCTTCATATTCAATCAAGACGTATCGTTATGACGCATCTTCTCTGTTATGAATCATATCGAACAACAATAATTAATTTTATTATAACAGATGGTCTCAAAAAAGGAAAGTCTCTTTCAAAACTTTTTTTCTAAGCTGATTAAGGCTTGGCAAAATAGGCAGTGTCAAGAACGTTATAGAGGGTTTGTTCTAAAAGCGCAGTGACTTCTTCTTCAGGAATGGCGGCAAGCTCACTGAGTGCTCTTCCTTTATCAAGTAAATGTTTCACAGTTACCCACCCTACGAAAATGGCTTCATTAAAGAAACCTGATGCCCCCCGTCCTTTTGTAAATGAGTATAGAGCCTCGTAATCATTTCGTTTAATATGGGGAAGTAAATTTATCATAATTCGATTTGGTTCTTGATTGCAGACATTCATCCAAGAATAGGATGGTGCTGAAAGAGCAAAGGAAGTATTAACCTTCTCAGCCGTGTGTAAGGCAATCCCTTCTTGTAATGTAATGTGGGCAACACTTTTAGCGAATGGAGAGGAATCCCCTAATTTAAGACAATAGACGGCACGTGCTAATTCTTTGGCAAGATCTAGTTGTCTTAAGTCTTTTTCAATTGGGTAATACAGAGTGATATGGTCCAATTCGTCTGTCTGAAGAAATGGATCTGATTCGAAATTTCCTACGAAAAACACAATGGACATGTGTACAGGTGGGAAATAATTTAATTCTTCCTTAACGGCCGTAAGCATGGTTGAGATTTCTTCGGCATTCGGCTCAAAATGTTCGATACGATCAACGGCAAAGGCGTATTGTGGAAAGGCATGATCGAGCATGTCCCTAGTCAACTGGTCATCGTGGTTTCCTAATTGAGTTACTGAAAAGCCGTACAGTTGCCTCCATAATTCAAATCGTTCATCAGGATCTGCCTTTGATGTAATGGCCTGATTGTAGAAGGCTAAAAACTCATCTTTTAAATGGGTTATCTTGATGTTATCCACTTTTCTCCTCCTTTATTTTTCATTGTTTGAGAAATTCTAATCGTTTGTTCCACACATTTTGGGCACTTCGACCAATCCAAATTAAATGACTATCTGACTTCACATCATAAATTTCACACGATGGGACAGTTGATTGAAGCAGAAGGGCTTGTGAATAGGGAACGCTTTTGTCCTTATGTGAGTACATCCCAAGTACAGGTGCTTGAATTTTACTCATGTCAGGTATGCCTTGATTGATATCAAGTGAAAATCCTTTTCCTGATTGAGCCGTAGCCAGCATATCAAATATAAATCTACGATCGTTTGGTGAAAGCTGATCATAGAAGTTCTCCACATTTTCTGTAGTCAGTGCCCCAAGCATTTGTTTTATGACCATATCTGGCATAACTCTTAATAATGTTTTAACACTCCTCCAAAAGACCCTCTCACTAGGACCAAACAACATTTTTGCCTGTCTTTTAGAGCCAGCCTCCCAAGGTGCTGTTACAGCAGATTCCATAATTAGCTTTTCTACTCTTTCGGGGTGGTGAACGGCTAATGCGATCCCAGTTGGACCAGCTGCCGAAACGGCAATGACGGACACTTTATTTATCCCTAAATGATTTAAGACTTCTATAACAGTATCTGCAAATACCTCAGTACTTGGTCCTGTAGATCTGTCTGTTTTATCATAGCCAGGCCGTGAGATCGTTAATAACGAATAGCCTTCATAGATTAAACTGCTATGGGATAAATCAGTATCTCTTGTACAATGTCCACCTTTGAAAAGAAGGATGGTTGGGCCGTTACCCTCGTATGAATACTCTACGATTCCTTTTGCTGTATCTAATAATGTGGCGGCCACGTGTTTCATCCCTTTCTTAACTTTTTTCTTACCCTAAATATAAGCTATAATGGAATAAAATGAAACATCAGAGGATTCTGAAAAAAGGAGTGGTCGTATTCGAATTGTGTCGATTTGTCCTAGTAACACTGAAATTGTCGCGTATTTAGGGAAAGAAGAAATGTTGGTTGGTGTCGACAATTATTCTGATTTTCCCAAACAAGTGAACCAGTTACCTAAGCTTGGTCCGGATTTATCAATTGATATCGATAAGGTAGCAGCATTAAAACCAGATCTTGTTCTTGCCTCGTTGAGCGTCCCTGGAATGGAGAAGAATATTGAGGGCTTGGATGAGCATAACCTGCCTTACATTATTCTAGATCCCGGTACTCTTGAAGAAATTGCTGCAGATATAGAAAAAGTGGGTGCGGCCTTAGGTTTGACGGAGTTAGGCAAAGAGAAGGCGAACGAGTTCTTAACTGAAATTGAAACCTATCGCCAGCGAAGTGCAAATGTAGTAGAGAAGCCAAGCCTGTATTGGGAGTGGTGGCCCAAACCGATTTTTACACCTGGTAAAGGGAACTGGTTAACTGAAATAAGCGAGTTAGCCGGCGGGGTAAATCTCTATGCTGGGGAGCCGGAAGCAAGTGTCCAGACTGATTGGGATGATGTTAGAGAAAGAGATCCAGATCAAATTTGTATGGTGTGGGTCGGGGTAAAAGAAGAAAAAATGAATCCGGATCTTTTAAAGAAAAGACCCGGATGGTTAGACATGAAAGCCATCAAAGAAGATAGAATCCATGTGCTTGAGGAATCATTGTATTGTAGACCCAGCCCAAGATTGCTTGAAGGCTTGAGAAAGTTATACACGGTACTTAAAACTTAAACGTTGAAGAATTTAGTGCGGCTTGTCTTGGTGAACAGGGATAGCATAGTCTTTAAAATTCATGGCTAACTGTGTGAGCTGTTCCTGCATGAGCTCCCCTTCCATAGGGAGCCCATGCCCAGAGAGAATCGTCTTAGGATTCAGGCGGGCAATTTTTTTAGCAGACTGCTCAGCTGCATGCCAATCGTGGGTGAAATAGGCTGGAGGCCCATGAATGTGTTGGCTTTGAATAAAAACAGCCATGCTCGATTCTTGTTTTACCGTAATGACAGCATCGCCTGCGACTAATGTGCGGTCATGGTCACGAAATAGCGATACATGACCGGGAGTATGCCCAGGTGTGTGGACAATCCGCCATTCTTTTAAATGGGGAACAGATCCATCTTTAGGTAACGGTTGAACCCATTTACTTAAATTGATTGGGTCTCTTGGGAAAAAGGGTGATAGCAGTGAAAACATACCCCCACCTATAGCTGAATTGGCAACAGGATACGATTTTTCTCCCGTAATAAAGGGCATTTCAAGCGGATGAGCATAAATAGGAACATTCCAATGTTTGGCTAATTCCTTTGCTGATCCAATATGATCAAAATGTCCATGAGTAAGAATAATCGCTTTAGGAGGATGTGTTCCAAATCGTTTTTCAGCGGCTTCAATTATCCGTTTAGAGTAATGATTCACACCGCAATCGATTAACACCCAGTTTTCCGTATCTTTTTTACCGATAAAAATAACATTCGCGATTAATGTTCTATAAAAGGCTAAATCATCTAAGACTTGTTCAGCCTCTGCATGGGCCATGTGCCAGCCATCGTCCATCAAAGGCTGCTGTTCTTTATCCATAAACACCGCTCCTTTTTTTATAGTTTGTTTTTACTTGAGCGGTTCTATTCATATCAAGGTTTGGAATGGGAGGGATAGTGTCTAGCTGCGAGGGTCAGACTTTCGCGACATAAGCAGTTCACTTCCGTGAAGAAAAATCACTTCACTGCAGTGCTCTGCTTATGCGTTTCAGGTCTAACCGACCCTCTACGCTTTTCTACGTATGAGAATTAGAAAGGCAAACCATGGTGATGCAGCAGCGATTGCTAAAATAAGTGTGGATACATGGAGAGCTACTTATAAGGGAATCGTTTCACAGGCGTTTTTGGATCAGATGTCCTATCAAGAACGAACGAATAAATGGAAACAGAAGCTAATCGACCCAAAGATGTTCAGCTATATAGCGGAAACGGAAAAAGGGGAGGCAGTGGGATATGCAAATGGCGGAGGGTTAAGAGGAGAGGGGGCAGAAAAGCTAGCGGAATTATATGCGATTTACATTTTACCTAATTACCAGAGGAGCGGATTAGGGAAGCAGCTGCTCAAACCGGTTGTACAAACATGTGTCGATCATTCATTTGAGCAGATGGTTGTATGGGTGCTTGAAGGAAACAAGGCAGTTTTATTTTACAAGGCTCTCGGTGCTGAAAAATATGATCAAGATACGATAGAACTTGCTGGTGAAACGTTGAATTTATTTGGATATAGGTTTAAAGACCTCAAGGCTTTACTAGACAGTTAACATAAACAAAAGCAGACCACTAATGCGGTCTGTTTGGTTAATTGATATTTTTCAAGGAAGACTTGTTCTCAGCTGATTTGGGGGTTAACGTTTTTCCAGTGATTCCAAATAAAATCGTTAGGATAGGAGAGAGCAAGCAGAAAAAGGCAAATGGAAGATACTCAATGACCGGTACACCCAGAACCCCTGATAGGAAAACGCCGCAAACACTCCATGGAACGAGCGGATTGATAACTGTTCCTGCATCCTCAAGTGTTCTCGACAAGTTTTTTCTAGCTAACTGTGCCTTTTCATACATATCCTGATAAGCTTCACCAGTTAATAAGATAGATAAATATTGTTCCCCTACTGCGATGTTGACCCCGATGGCAGTTAGAGCCGTAGAAACTATAATGGATCGCGCCGACTGTAGGGAGTGTTGGATACGGTTTAGAATGGCCGGAATCACTCCTGTTACAAAGAAAAGTCCACCTAAAGCCAATGCTAAGAGCACGAGTGAGACCGTAAATAACATTCCATTCATACCGCCTCTTGTTAATAGCTCATTTACCGCCTGGTTACTCGTTTCGCCTGTGTACCCATTGAACCATATTCCCCACAGGTTTCCCCATGGAAGGATGCCTCTGACCCCAGCAATCCCAGTTGCTGTCAGGCTGGTAACCGTGAGTGAAAGAAAGGCAGGGACTTTAAACAGGGTGAAAATAACAAGAACACCCAACGGAATCCACGAGCTCCAGTGCATCAAATTTGAGGCTATTAATCCATCTTGAAAGGTAGATAATTCTCCGCCTGACATATTTTGTGAAGGCGACAGAATAGCAAAAAGGATAAAGCTTATGACAAAAGCCGGAATTGTCGTCCATGACATATTTTTAATATGATCAAATAAATCTACTTTTACGACAGTAGAGGCCAAGTTTGTTGTATCAGACAACGGGGACATCTTATCACCGAAAAATGCGCCAGATACGACAGATCCTGCCGTGATGGCCAGGGAAATATCAGTAGATTGAGCGACACCTATCATCGCTACACCTACTGTTGCGGCAGTTGTAAACGAGCTGCCTAGAGCAATTCCAACCACCGCTGTTATCGTAAAAGTTATCGCATAGAACCAGGGACCTCCTGCAATAAGAAAGGATGCATCCATGAGCACAGGGATGGTTCCACTGGCCATCCAACTTGAAATAAGGATGCCAATGAGAAAAAATAGCAAAACAGCGGCCATTCCTGTTTGCGCTCCTTGAATCATTCCATTTTGCAGCTGGTTAAAGGACATCTTTTTAACTAACCCGTATGCAAGCATCACCATAATGCCTAATAGGATTGGTACATGTGGAACACTTTGTAAATGAATAATAAAATAGCTGATCATGCCAATAATTCCAATGAGTAAGAAGATTGATTCTAGCACCTTAGGCAAGTGCTTCGGTTGTAAATGAAGCATTAATGGTTCCTCCTAAAAACTACTCTCGGTGGAGTGGATATATATAGTGTGGTTTTTTACTTAAACGCTTTTAAGTGGTGAAGTATATTGATACTATATGCTAGAAGAAAGGATAATGTCAACATATTCATGAATCTGCTTACTGTAAATGAAAGTCAGCAGGTATTAGGTAAGAATCCTATTTCAGTGATGTCAGAATCGTCGGGAATTTGGACAGAATCTTTTTATATTTGGAACGAATCTTATGATTTAAGTTAGAATCTTTCCTCCTTTGGTCAGAATCACTACAGGTTTAATAAGAATCCTCAATTCGGGTCAAGAATTACAAATCTAAAAAATAGGTCCCTTTCTTCTTATAACTTAATTGTGTATAATAGTGGAAATTTACAGACAGGGGATAGGACTATGCAGTCACAAATCGCGGGAGCATCACAAGGTTCAAATCGGTTACATATGATCAGACGCGGCACCATAGCAGGCTTTCCTATCATGTTAGGGTATTTGCCCGTGTCTTTAACATATGGTGTATTGGCCGGGCAATCAGGAATGACTAATATGGAACTTACCCTAATGAGTGTCCTAGTATTTGCGGGTGCTGCTCAGTTTTTGGCTGTAAGTATGGTGGCTGCCGGGACAGGGGCCGTGGAAATTATTATCGCTACATTTGTCCTGAATTTTCGTCATTTCGTAATGAGTCTATCCTTTATGAACCGATTGAGAAATATAGCACTTAAAGCTAAAATTCCACTTTCCTTAGGCTTAACCGATGAAACATTCACCGTGTCTACTTTATATCGAAAAGAGGCAAAGGAAACCCATGGCTCATGGTTTTATGCTGCTTTAATTTTAACCGCTTATTTCTCATGGGTAGGAGGTTCATATCTCGGAGGTGTATTAGGCGATGTGATGCCGTCTAGGCTTAGTGAGAGTATGGGAATTGCCTTATATGCGATGTTTATTGGTTTGTTAATCCCATCGATTAGAAAACATTATCGTATTGCGATTATTGCAGTGTTAGCGATGATCATCAATTTCCTATGTCAATGGTGGGGGATGAATCAAGGTTGGGCGATCGTTCTCGGTACGCTTATTGGTGGTCTAAGTGGTATATGGGTATTAGCTGATGAGGAGGAGGAACTATGATGATATGGATAATCATCGGCATGGCTGTTGTAACAGCGATCCCACGTTTTCTTCCGGCGTTCATTATTAATCAGGCCAAGTTTCCTAAGTGGGTTGATCGCTGGTTAAATGCAATTCCCTATGCTGCTTTAGGGGCACTGATTTTCCCCGGGATAGTAAGTGTGAAGCCTGAGGCCCCACAAATTGGTGTGATAGCCGCCCTATTTGCCATATTATTAGCTTGGTTGAATGTGAATATTATTGGCGTTGTTCTTGGTGCAATCGTAGCTGTCTTTTTGATGACTCTGTAGGCAGCACGCCGTGGGTGTTTATGCATAACGTATAAGGAAACTTATAGAAAGGAATTGATCGCGTTATGCAAAGACAATTCGGCTTACCATGGGGTCCTGGACAGAGTGGCCCGGGTCAAGGCGGTCAAGGTGGATTCCCTGGGGTTGGACCTCCGCAAGGGCCTCCGCCACAGGGCTCACCTCAAGGTTTCCCACCAGGACCTCCTCCAGGTGGAGGCCAGGATCCATCGCCTGATTTTCAAGGGTTTGGGGGACCAAGTATTCAAGCTGTCGATCCAGGTGCCATG
This sequence comes from Halobacillus shinanisalinarum, assembly GCF_022919835.1. Lineage (NCBI taxonomy): Bacteria > Bacillati > Bacillota > Bacilli > Caryophanales > Bacillaceae > Halobacillus > Halobacillus shinanisalinarum. The sequence goes on from NZ_CP095074.1 coordinate 4,079,781, forward strand.
TTTGGATGTTTATATAACTTTACTAGGGTCCGTTTAAATAATGGACGGAGATTTTGGTTTTACCCAGTATTCATTGGACGTACATCTGTAGCAGGCTACCGCTGGCGACCGAACCGCTATAGCTGGGAATACTTCGGGATTGATACAGATCGTATTTCAAGTTTTCGATGCTAGAAAACAAATGGTGCCACAGGCGTGGTGCCATTTTTTCTGCTAAACTATAGATATAAGTGAGTAAAAAGGAGAGAAGAGAAATGACCCGTGTTCGAATGGCTCGATTTGAAGATGCAAAAGATATTGCTACTATTCACATTCAAAGCTGGAAGTCTACATATAAGGATTTAATTGATGAAAAGGATATGAGTAATATAACTATTGAGAATCGAATTGTTCTTTGGGAAACCGTTTTACGGACGCCGGTTAATGGTCAAATTGCTTATGTCATTGAAAATGAACAACAAAAAGTCGTAGGTTTTGTGTCTGGAGGAAAGGAGCGTACAAAGAATTATGGGTATGATGGTGAGATTTATGCGATCTATTTATTAGATGCTTATCAACGAAAAGGATATGGAAGTACGCTTGTCGCTTCTTTCGCAAATGCCATGAAGGAGGCCGGGTATCGCTCCTTATTAGTTTGGGTGCTGACGCGTAACCCATCAGGAAACTTTTATGGCAGATTAGGAGCTGAACCTGTCGAAGCAGAGGAAGTAACAATCGGTCAAGGAACATATGAGGAAACAGCCTATGGATGGAAAAGTATTGATCTGTTACTACAGCGTTTTTCATAAGCTAAAGCCTTCCTCGTTGGAAGGCTTTACTCTTTTTCATAGGGTTCAATATGAATATGTGCATAATAAATTCGCATTTCCTTTTCAAGAATGACCTCTACCTCGTCAGTAATCTCATGGGCCTCTTGTATGGTCAACTCAGGATTTACAAGGATCGTCGCATCCACCAAAACTTGATTGCCTTGCAAACGTGCTTTTACATCTTTAACGGTCCAAACAGAGGAGTGGCTGGCTATATGTTTTCGGATGTCTTTAATTTCCTGCTCATCAAAGCCATCGCTTAACGTATGACTAGACTCTCTGAAAATATCCCAGGCTGTTTTACAAATGATTAACCCCACAACTAATCCAGCTAATGGATCAAGCCAATAAACCCCTAATTGGGCTCCAAATATACCTACAGCAGCTCCAATACTTACGAGGGCATCTGAACGGTTATCTTGTGCAGCAGCATAAAGTGCCTGGCTTTTCACGCTGTTAGCTAGGGAAAGGTTGTAGCGATACACACCAAACATGACTGCAGATGCAACGATAGCCGTCAAGCCGGTTAACAGCGCAGGTTCGCTTTGCTGTCCGTTCATAATATCTCCAAACGCACCTACGATCACCTCAATACCTACTGTCATCATGATAAAGGCAGCTACTAAAGAGGCAATGGTTTCAGCCCGGAAATGTCCGTAGTGATGATCTTTATCTGGCGGTTTGCGTGATATTTTTAAGCCGATTAGAACCGCTATAGAAGCAATAACATCTGTTGTATTGTTAAGTCCATCCGCTCGTAAAGCTTCCGATTGTCCTATGGAGGCTATAATCAGTTTTGCAGCAGCTAGAATTAAATAAGCAATGATGCTTACCCAAGCCCCTTTTTGCCCACGTTTTAAATTTTCATATTCTCCCATAATGAGATCCTCCGATTCGAGTCTTACCTACAGCATGGTTTAGCTTACCAAAGTCAATTGCATTAAGTCTATAGAAAAAAAACTACCCTACTTCACATAGCTTGGAAGCGGTAAGCTTCTTTGCCTAGAGTAAACATTTTAATATTCACAGTCTAGCCATATTTTAAAGGAATATTGTTGAAAAACTGTTCATAAAACGGAACAAGTTTTAAAAGGCGGAATAGAGGTTTATTTTTTTGAAAAAGGGGAATTATATAACTAAATATTCAGAAAAGTTATTGCGAAATCACTTGAAATCCTGCATAATGAAAAAAAGCAATTAGGGGGTATTCTCATGAGAAAGCAAAAGGTGATATACGTATTGCGTCGCGACCCTGGTTTTAGAAATCGTGAAATTACAGCCAAAAGAGAACTGTCCTTCGGGATTCAATTAGCCTCAAGACTGCTTCTAGATCAACTAAGCTTCCAATTTAATAAAGAACGTTTAGACAAACAAATTAATTCAGCCATCGATAACAATGACCGAGAAGAATTCGATCGCTTGAGTGAACAATATCAGTTCTATACGTAGGAATAGATGAGAAAAGTGCCACTTGAATAGGTGGCGCTTTTTTTGTAAATGTAATCGGCCATTTTAATAATCTATCCTTTATACATTTGCTTCCTAAAAATGTTATAGTGTTAATGAAATTATAGGGTTAGGAAGGTATGACAATATGAAATGGAAGTCTATCATAATCGGTATGGGTTTAAGTCTCATACTTACAGGATGTTCATGGGGGCAATCGTCAAACAGCTCCAGTCAAGAAACAGAGACGCCAGATGTTGAACAAGAACAGTCCGGTGAGCAAAAAGAAAAAACGGAGAATTCTGAGCAACAGAATGAGCAAGAAGAAAATCTTCCAGCGGCTCAAGAAAAAGAATCGGAAAAGAAAGATAGTGATGGATTAACGATTGTAAATGAACCGAAAAGTATTCAAGTCGTGGTTAATAAACAAAGAAAATTACCTGAAGGGTACAAACCACCTGATCTCGTTGTGCCGGATGTTCCTTTTTACTTTAATGAGTTTCATCCTAAAAAGCAAATGCGGGAAGAGGCGGCACATGCACTTGAAGCGTTATTTGCAGGAGCTAAAAAGAATGGAATCGATTTGGTTGCTGCTTCAGGCTACCGCTCTTATGAAAGACAGAAGAGTATTTATGAACAAAACGTTGCTGAGCGTGGAGAAGAGGAAGCAAATCAGTTCTCTGCAAAACCTGGCACAAGTGAGCATCAGACAGGACTTGCTATGGATGTCACCTCTGCCCAAGTGGCCTTTAAGCTGAAACAGTCGTTTCGTCAAACCAATGAGGGAGAGTGGCTTGCCAATCATGCACATGAATATGGATTTGTTATTCGCTATTTAGAAGGGAAATCTGATATTACCGGTTATTCCTATGAACCATGGCATTTAAGATATGTAGGAAAAGATATATCTACAAATATACACAATCAAGGAGAAACCCTCGAAGAATTCTTTGGATTACATCCATCTTCTTAAACGATCGAAAAAGGAGCCTACGTTAAAGGCTCTTTTTTAATCGCTTAATCCAACTCTTAAATGGGGGAATCTGGGCGTTTTGATTTCCTGAAAAGCAAACTGAGCCGTGTCGCCCACGGTTATTTTTTTACCGCCTTCAGGTAAGAAGTTTTGTTCATAACGGACGCGCCCTTCTGCTTCTCCATCAGGTAAGTACGTGGGGCATAAAATCGTCCAAGAAAGACTAGATTGTGATAATGTCTTAAAAACCGATAAATGCTCCTCGGCTGCAAAGGTAAGACGCCGCTTTGATTCATTTGTTTCGAATCTGAATTTGTTTTCTTCGAATCGGCTGTTTAAAATGCCAGCTGTTCCAATTGTGATTATACGTTCGACCTGATGCTTTTTCATTAATTGAATCATAATCGGAATCGCCTTGGATAATGTATCAGTTTTGTCTGTACCAAGCGCACTAAAGACTAGCTCACAGTCTCGTAGAGTTGCTTCAACATCCTTACTTTTTGTAACATCTCCTTTGATTAGGTTGGCTTCTGGGATGATTTGTTCAGCTCTCTTTATATCTCTTACATGAGCGTTTACTTCTATGTTTTCCCTGACGGCCATGTTTACGACACGACTGCCGACTCTGCCTGTCGCGCCAAATACAGCTAGTTTCATTAACGGCACCTCTTTTTAGAATTTTTTTGAAAGTTTGAACTACACTCATGTTGTCTTTGATACACTGAATTATACAGCCGTTTTTACAAAGGTTCGAGGGGGAGGAAAGCGATGAGAAAGAAACCTGTCTTAAGCTGGATGCTGTATGACTTTGGAAACTCTGCCTTTGCAACGACAATTATGGCTGCTGTTTTGCCAGTATTTTATTATGATGTAGCAGCCAAAGGAGTAGATCAAACCCTTGCGACCAGCTACTGGGGTATTCCCAATCCATCGCTGTGTTAATCGTCGCTATCCTTGCACCAATCCTCGGAGCTATAAGTGATTACTCTGCAGCAAAGAAAAAGTTCTTAATGTTTTTTGCTTTTATGGGGATGATTGCAAGTGTCCTTTTGGCCTTCGTCGGCGAAGGAGATTATTTATTAGCTTCATTACTCCTGATTATCGGTACGATAGGCTTCTCGGGTGGAAATGCTTTTTATGATGCTTTTTTGCCGGAAGTTTCTGATGAAAAAACGATTGATAAGGTGTCCGCCAGAGGGTTTGCTTTTGGCTACATTGGCGGCGGCGTGCTTCTAGCTATTAACTTGATGATGATTTTAAATTATCAATGGTTTGGGCTTCCAAACAGTCTCGTTGCCTCACAGCTCTCTTTTGTTTCCGTCGGCATATGGTGGTTGATTTTCTCGATTCCGCTTTTTAAAAATGTGAAAGAAGAGAAAAAGCTACAACCTAAACGAACAGAGTCTTACGCCAAAATTGGTTTTAAACGGGTCGGACGAACATTTAGGGAGCTTAATCAATTCAAGCAGCTGCTTGTTTTTCTATTAGCATTTTGGCTATATAATGATGGGATTTCAACAATTATTAAAATGGCTACCATTTATGGCCGGGATATAGGAATTGATAGCAACTCGCTTATCATAGCTTTATTAATCACTCAGTTTGTCGGCATACCATTTGCATTTTTATTTGGGTTTTTGGCCGATAAAATTACTGCCAAGCGTGCACTTACACTGGCATTATACATTTATTTAGCCATCGTTGCTTTAGGCTACTTTATGACGACAGCCTTGCACTTTTATATATTAGCTATTTGTGTAGGAATGGTTCAAGGTGGAGCACAATCGTTAAGTCGATCTATTTTTGGGAGAATGGTGCCAGCTGATCGACAGGCGGAGTTTTATGGTTTTTATGGAATATCATCTAAGTTTGCGGCCATCTTTGGTCCATTTGCCTTTGCCTTAGTTGGTCAGTTAACGGGTTCGAGCCGTCTTGGTATATTATCACTGCTTATCTTTTTTATAGGTGGTATTATCCTATTGAGATTTGTTGATGTCGAAAAAGGGGCGAAAGAGGCCCAGGAGCATACAACAGTTGTTAGAACGTGAAAAGCAGAGGTGAAGCCTCTGCTTTTGTTACACGATTGGATAAGTATAGTGATTTTTCAAACGGAGGGAGAGCGGTTTTCCCGTGTCATAGGAAAGATCACCGATTTGATCTGCGATATTATCGATCAATCCTTCATTAGAACTGCCCCAATAGAACAAAATAGGTTCTATTATTGAACAGGCGTCTTGATAAGCAGTCTTATATAAATCAATAAATGAGGCATGTGACGGCTCACCTGTTGCAGAATGCCTCCATTCCTTTCTATTTTCGTTTAAGTAATCGAACTCTTCTTTGATTGGTCGATGAGAAAACGATGAAACCACAGATCCTAATAAATCATTCTTCCAGCCCTTAGGGTCAAATAATAGCCGCTGAGCAAGAGTGATATCCATCAATGATTTCACTACATAATTCGATGGAACGGACGAAGTTAGTTCTGGAAACAATGTATAGATGTCCTGTTCCAGCCATCGAGCTATTTGTTCTGCCTCTTTTTTATTCAATTGTACCTGTTTGTGAACAGGAGTTTTCCATGGTTTTAGCTGGCGGTACTTCTCGAGCATAAGCGTATCAATGATCACTTCAAGCTCTTGGTGTTTATGTCCTTGATAACCAGAGTAATAATGAATGTAAGGATGGGTGACTCTGTCAAGAATGTGGTGACTGACAAATCCTAAAATATAGGCCTGGGATCGATTTTTCACATGTTTCCCACGCTTGATCATGTTCATTAAAAAAGCACCACATTGTTCAGTATGCAGCTTCATGCCGACATCATTTACTCCATAGTCGCTAAGCTTAGGCCAGAAATTATAGTAGAAAAAAGGGTCAGGTCCCTGAGCTCCCATATTTAAAAATCGCCCCGAAGTATTGATAATATCCTCTCTTTGAAGTTCATTACATACATCTTGAGCAAACAGAATATGTGTCCATATGTTTGGCATACACTCACCTCTTTTATCTTTATTATAACGCAAAAAAGAGCCACTCCCATGGCTCTTTTTCCACATTAATTACCCAATGGAGAAGATCAAGCAAAAACAGGAGAACTATCCATCCCTCCTTCAAGGTTATGGAGTCTGTCTTTGCCTCCTTTCCACCTAATAAGTATGATCATACACTATAATCAGAATAATGTAAATAATTAGATAATATATTTGTTTGATATTCGACAGATGACTCGAATCAAGTTAATGAATGTTTATGAGAAAATTGATACAATTGAAAAGGATGTTCACAATAGATAAAGGAGGATCATCATGGATTATCGTATTGAAAAAGATACATTAGGTGAAATAAAAGTACCAAGTGACAAGTATTGGGCGGCACAGACACAAAGAAGTAAAGAAAATTTTCCAATTGGAAATGAAAAAATGCCAACAGAAGTGATCGAAGGTTTTGCTATTCTGAAGAAAAGTGCAGCGAGGGCAAATTTTGAACTTGGGTTGCTTGAAGGAGATAAAGCGGAGGCGATTGGCCATGCAGCTGACCTGATTCTCGCGGGTGAATTGGAAGATCATTTTCCACTGGTAGTTTGGCAAACAGGAAGCGGTACGCAATCTAACATGAACGTCAATGAAGTTATTGCTTATGTTGGAAACGAGTGGCTAAAACAGCAAGGCAAAGAAACGCGCCTGCACCCAAATGATGATGTCAACAAATCACAAAGCTCTAATGATACATATCCAACAGCTATGCATATTGCATCGGTTAGAAAGCTTGAGGATGTGTTACTGCCGGCATTAACTAAATTGAAGGATACGCTAGAAGAAAAGATGAAAGCATTTAATGAAATCGTTAAAATTGGCCGAACGCACCTTCAAGATGCGACACCATTAACACTAGGACAAGAAATAAGCGGCTGGCATCGTATGCTTGAAAAGACTGAAAACATGCTTATAGATAGTACAAACTACGTAAGAGAGCTTGCGATTGGCGGTACGGCTGTAGGGACAGGTTTAAATGCACACATTGATTTTTCGGAACAAGTCGTCACAAAAGTTAATGAAGAGACGAGCAAACATTTTATTTCTGCTCCTAATAAGTTTCATGCTTTAACATCACACGATGAGCTTGTCCATACACATGGGGCAATGAAAGCATTGGCCGCTGATGTGATGAAAATTGCTAATGATGTCAGATGGTTAGCTAGCGGACCACGATCTGGAATCGGTGAAATTACTATTCCTGCTAATGAACCAGGCAGCTCAATTATGCCAGGTAAAGTAAATCCAACCCAAAGCGAAGCGATTACAATGGTAGCTGCTCAGGTGATGGGGAACGATGCAACAATCGGATTTGCAGCAAGTCAGGGTAACTTTGAGCTTAATGTATTTAAGCCAGTTATTGCTTATAACTTCTTACAATCAGCGCAACTGCTTGCTGATAGTATGATTTCCTTTAATGATCGTTGTGTAGTAGGGATTGAACCGAATCATGAACAAATTGAAAAATATTTACGTGATTCGCTGATGTTGGTTACGGCGTTGAATCCGCATATTGGGTATGAAAATGCAGCTAAAATTGCGAAGACAGCTTTTGAAAAAGATCAATCACTGAAGGAAACGGCTGTTGAAATGGGGATTCTTACAGAAGGCCAGTTTGATGAATATGTTGATCCCAAGGCGATGACGAAGCCTAACGCCAAGTAAAAATTCACTATTAGAGGCTCACCAAATGATCAACGGCTCGGTTTTTCCGGTCCTCATGTATGAAGGCATACGGCTTTCTGTCCGTCAAAACTTTTGCGCTTCGACCTTCTTGCGACGCGCAAGGAGCGTGTTCGTGTCGACTTTATCACGGGTTTTTTGACGACGTTCTCACTGGTCAATTTTTTTGAACACACACTATTAGGTCTGTTTTTCACCACCTGAAAAATTTCCGTTTATTGGAATGAAATTTTTGTGATAAAAATGAGAGTACGTGCTCATACTACTATTACACACAACAGGAGGTGAGAAACAATGGCTAACAACAACAGTTCAAATGAGTTAGTAGTACCTGGTGTACAACAAGCTCTAAACCAAATGAAAACTGAAATTGCATCAGAATTCGGAGTACAACTTGGTGCTGACACTACTTCCCGTGCTAACGGTTCTGTAGGTGGAGAAATCACTAAGCGTCTTGTATCAATGGCTGAACAACAGTTCGGTGGACAACAAAAATAATAAATAATTTGACAAAGGAGAAAGGGTGCGCCCTTTCTCCTTTTTTATCTTTTAAAAAAAGCCGTAAGCTATTCATAGCTTACGGCTTTGATAACGTTAATATTAGCGAATGCGTTGTTCTGTATCTTTATCGAAAAAGTGAACTTTGTTCATATCGATAGCAAGCTCGATTTCATCGCCGCCATTGATTTCGGTTCGTGCATCAACACGGGCAATAAACTCTTGGTCGCCAACTTTAGAATAAAGGTAAGATTCGGCACCCATCAGTTCAGCTACTTCAATATAGGCAGTGATTTTCTTATCCTGGTTGGCGTCAATAAACACGGGTTCATCATGCATGTCTTCAGGTCTCACACCTAAAATAACTTCTTTTCCTATATAATCCTGTTCACGCAACGGCTTCAACTTGCCATCAGGTACAGCAATTTTAATATCGTTGCCTAGTTCGATATGGTTCTCGCGAAGCGTTCCATTAAAGAAGTTCATGGCTGGGGAGCCAATAAAGCCACCAACAAAGACATTTTCAGGTTTATCATAAACTTCTTTAGGAGCCCCGACCTGCTGGATCAGACCATCCTTCATAACAACAAGACGGGTGGCCATTGTCATAGCTTCAGTTTGGTCGTGTGTTACATAAATAGTTGTAGTTTGCAGACGTTGGTGTAATTTTTGAATTTCAGCTCTCATCTGTACACGTAATTTCGCATCTAGGTTGGATAGTGGCTCATCCATAAGAAATACTTTGGCATCACGTACGATTGCACGGCCAAGGGCTACACGCTGGCGCTGGCCGCCAGAAAGGGCTTTAGGCTTACGGTCTAATAAAGCTTCAAGTCCAAGAATGTTTGCAGCATTGTCTACTCGTTGTTTAATTTCCTGTTTATCCATTTTACGAAGTTTAAGTCCGAATGCCATATTGTCATAAACGTTCATATGCGGGTACAAGGCATAGTTTTGGAAAACCATTGCAATATCACGATCTTTAGGAGCCACATCATTCATACGCTTCTCATCAATGATGAAATCGCCATTGGTGATTTCTTCTAGTCCAGCGATCATTCTAAGTGTTGTAGACTTCCCACACCCTGAAGGTCCAACGAACACGATAAATTCCTTATCATTAATATGTAAATTAAAGTCATCCACAGCTTTTACTTTTTTGTCATACACCTTTTCGATGTTGTTTAGTTTTAACTCCGCCATTAGTAAAGCCTCCCTGTTAAAAATTGAAATCGCTTTCTTTTATATGTCCTAAGTTTATCGCAAGAAATAGGGCAGGGTAAATGGACAAAGTGCACAAAGAACTCCATGAGTCTTTGTGCACTTTGTTATCGGTCCAATTCCATTAATGTAAGGTACGTGATGACAGCCCCTTGAAATTGCTTAATATCAACGCCTGTTTTTTCGATGAATTTATCTACTCGATATTGCAAACTGTTTCTATGCATATAAAGCCTTTTTGCAGCGAGTGTAACATTTGACCCGGCTTCGAGGAAGACGCGAATGGTTTGCAATAATTCCCTATCTGCTTGGACACTAGCCAATAATCCATGAGAAATCAGTGCTCGTTCTTCCACGGGCATTGATTCAATATAAAGAAAAGGGATAACATCTTGGAAAGTGATAACCGGACCGATACGATGCTTCATGGAGATGTAGAAGCATTTTTTCGCCCACTGAAACAACCTTGGCGCTTCACCTATGTTTTCTGCAAAGTCACTGATATAGAAGTGGATTTTTGTGTAGAAATCACTCATTAATACATCAATAATTGTTTGAAAAGAAATAGTCTCCTGTCCTTCTTCCATCATTTCTTCGATGATTACGCCTTCATGATTATTTTCCCAAACCAGCGGCATTACTTTTGGAAACAAAGATTGAAGAGCTTGTTGAAAGGGATCAAGCTCAAGTGACTTGTTCGTCAATGAGAAAAATACAAACCTATATCTTTGTGGCTGTGGATCTAAAGTTAGTTCATCTGACTGCTCGCGAATAAACTTGATCCAGTCACGTTCACGATCTGTTTCCGTTACGTCCTTGCTTTCGATGGGGGTGAGGAATAAATGAAGAAGTTGGCTCTCCCTTTTGTTAAAATCAGATTTTAATATGCCAACGATTTCGTCATCAGGCGTTTGAAAGAATTGGAATTGTTCTGACGGCTTTTGTTCCCCTTGATTAATGACAATTAAAGAAGGATAGAGCTGCTTAAGTTGATCGATTTTAGTCATAGTACCTTCCTTTTTGTAAAAATATCTACTATCATAGTAATATAAACCATCATTTCAGCAAACACTCAGTTAGGATATAATCGTCTTTATTTAGATGGAAATGGGGAGGGAAAGCAAATGGATCAAGTGAAAGAAAGGGATCAGTACGGCCAAGAAACAAAAAACCGTTTGAAACGAATTGAGGGACAAGTGCGTGGTGTCCTTAAAATGATGGAAGAGGAAAAGGAATGTAAGGAAGTTGTCACCCAACTTTCAGCAGCTCGATCTGCAATGGATCGCGCGATCGGATATATTGTTGCAAGAAATTTAGAATCGAGTATTAAACAATCGCAAGAAGACGGCGAATCTTCTGAAGAACAGATAGAGGAAGCGGTCCGCATGATTGTGAAAAGCCGCTAACCTGTCATGCTGCGGCCCATTTCAACGGGAGCAGCACAGCAGAGTTTATTTTACGATAAACATTTCAGAAGACGCTCTAATCCGCTGGGCGCCTTCTGTGGGATTCGTTTTCTTGTTTTGGTATTGGATGGGTTTCACCAATCTGATTATCACCAGAAGCAGGAAGCGGTCCTCCTCCTGCCATACCCTCATTTATCATTCGGTCCACATCGAGTTCTAATTGTTTTTTACCCTCTGGATTATAACCTTTTTTCTTTTTCACTTTTTTCACCTCCATGTTTAACTTTCCCCTTAGGAACAGAATCACTAAGCCAATTATTGGAGTTAATCCCCACTAGGTGAGATTGGCATCACCGCAGCAAGTCATATATAATTGGAACAGTTCTATGACTGAAATGAGGGTAAGAAATGAATGCATTTGTGTTGATTCTATTTATGATGTTGATTGGAGCTGCCATTGGTGGTGTGACAAACCATCTGGCTATTAAAATGCTTTTTCGTCCATATAAAGCGATTAAGATCGGCAAGTTTCAGCTTCCATTCACACCAGGGTTGATCCCTAAACGGCGTGAAGAACTGTCTCGTCAGTTAGGTGAAATGGTTGTGAATCATTTATTAACGGCGGATGGACTAAGACGGAAAATTAACGGTCAGGGTTTTGAAAACCAACTGACCACGTTTGCTCAGGAAGAAGTAGAAAAACTGTTGAGCAAAGAGGAAACCATACAGGAGTTCTTGAAATCCTTAGACATTGACCTGAATAAAGATCTGCTGAGAGAATCCGTATCTCTTTGGGTAGAAGAACGGTACGAATTAATGATGAGCCACACAAGAGAGCAAAGAGTAGGAGACATACTCTCAGATCATTGGAAAAGTAAAATAGAGGCAGGTGCTGATCAATTTGCTGTCTATATTCAAGATCGAATTAAAATGTATCTGGATAGTCACGAGGGAAAAGAAAGAATTGCTGCCCTCATAGATGATTATTTGGACAATCAGGGATTCCTAGGAAACATGATCGCTTCCTTTATGGGATCGGAAAGACTCATCGATCGCGTGCACCCCGTACTTATTAAATATGTTTCGGCACAAGAGGCTACGGATTGGTTACAAACGATGATCCAGACAGAAATAACAAAGGCATTAGACCAACCAGTTAAAGATTTCGAAGAGAAAATAGGTAAGGAAACAATTGCTAACACACTTGGGAAGGCTGTTGGTCAGGCAATCCCCTTGAGGAGTGGATGTCCCGCTCGATAGCAGATTGGACGAAACCGCTGCATTCAAAAATTATTCTTGATGTTGTCCCGGTGATGGTACCTAAATTCACGGATATGTTGTCTTCAAGAATAGACCGGATGATGACGTCAATGAATCTATCCGGGATTGTGGAAGAACAGGTCGCTTCCTTTCCTGTTGAACGGTTAGAAGAAATAGTACTCGGTATTTCAAAACGAGAATTTAAAATGATCACGTATTTAGGGGCACTTCTAGGTGGAATGATCGGAGTGATCCAGGGGATTATTGTGCTGATTCTCGGATAACCGTCTATTCCTATACATGGACTAGCTTGTTTGTTATAGTGGGGAAGGAGTTACTAACTCAATTCTAGGAGGTACATTTAATTTATGGCTAATATTTATGATCACGCATATGATCTTGAAAAAGCAATTCGCAACAGTGAAGAATTCACAGGACTAAAAGAAGCATATGAAGCGGTAATGAGCGAAGAATCTGCTAAGAAGATGTTCGAAGACTTCCGTCAAACACAAGTTACTCTTCAACAGAAGCAAATGCAAGGGGAAGAAATTAGCGAAGAAGAAGTGGAACAAGCACGTCAAGTGGTTGAGCTTGTCCAACAGCATCCGCAAATTTCTAAGCTGATGGAAGAAGAACAGCGTTTGAACACAGTAATTAATGACGTAAGCAAAATTATTACGAAGCCTCTTGAAGAGCTTTACGGTAATCCTGAAGAACCACAGCAATAATAGTAAAAAAAGTCGTCCTAATAGGCGGCTTTTTTATTTTAACTCTATGAATAAAGGTTGTTGTTCTCGATATTAAGACCGTAGACAGGGATCGTTATCCGCGGACGAACCGTGAGGCTCCTCGTTCGTCCCTTCTTCATTAATTTTGTTTTTTTGAAGGAATTATTAAGATATAGGCGAATTTTTACATGAAAGAACATTTTGCAAAGGGGGATAGCCATGCGCTTTTTTCAAATAGAGCCAAAGGGTAATGTCATCCACTTACGCCTGAATCGCGGCGAAAAATATAACGCTTTACATGTCGAAATGCTTCAGGAATTTGCTGAAGCTGTTACAGTCGTTAAGGAGCATAAAGCACAAGTAGTTGTTATATCTGGAACGGGGCAAGGATTTTGTGCCGGCGGTGATTTAAAGATGATGAAAGAAATTGGTGATTCTAAGATCTATGAACAGGTGATGAATGATATTGAGACGGTCGTGACAACCATTTATAACATGCCTAAGGTTGTGATTGCTGCCTTGCATGGGCCTGTGGTTGGTTTAGGTCTAAGTATTGCGCTTGCTGCTGACTATATTATGGCAGACGCCAATGCTCGTATTTCAATGAATTTCATCGGTATCGGACTTGTTCCTGACGGGGGTGGACATTTTTTCTTAGAACAGCGGCTTGGTGTTCATCATGCTAAACATCTTACCTGGCAAGGACAAGAAATGAGAGCGAAGGAAGCCTTTGATCATAAGCTAGTAGACATTGTTGTTGCAAGAAATATTCATGAGGAAGCTGACCAATTAGCATGGACGTGGAGTCAAAGACCACTGAAATCAATGATTGCAACAAAGGAGATTTATCATCAATATAAAATCGATCAACTTTTGCAATACATGGCAAAAGAAAGACAAGCCCAATGGACGCTTCGAACATCAGAGGATCATAAAGAAGGCGTATCAGCCTTTTTAGAAAAACGTAAACCTGACTTTAACGGGAATTGAAAAAGTCGCGTGGGAGCGCGACTTTTAATTGTGATTACCTGTGGAATAAAACAAGATGGCCTTCAGGGGCTACACAGCGATGGGTATATTCTTGATATCCTTGCTCATCAAGCTTGCCCTCCCCAATCTTCTTTGCTTCTGAATCATTTTCAGCCTCAAATGAATCATCTAATACATTTGTTCCATCTTTTTCGAATACAGTTAGAAAGTATTTCTTCATTATTACCCCTCCAAGAACAGTCTCCTTAATTAATTTGTTATATGGGCTCGATATTCCTGCTTGATTTTATTTTTTTGTAAGAGTAACAAATTTATGAAACTACTTTTAGGGATGATTCGTATATTTAAAGGGAAAAGGAGGAAGTAACATGACGCTACGACTGAACAATGTTACAAAAAAGTTTGGATCGCACGTTGCGGTCAATCACTTATCAATCGAAATACCAGAAAAGCAAATATTTGGATTTCTGGGGGCGAACGGTGCGGGTAAAACGACAACTTTTAGAATGATACTTGGATTATTACAAGAAACTGAGGGGTCGATTTCTTGGAATGATGGGAACATTGGGTATGACCAAAGTCACCTAATTGGCTATTTACCTGAGGAGAGAGGACTTTATCCTAAAATGAAGGTCCGTGACCAGCTTGTCTATTTAGCAAAGCTTCGTGGTATGAGTAAACCAGATTCACTAAGGGAGTTAGATTATTGGCTGGAGCGTTTTAAAGTCCCTGATTACAAGACGAAAAAAGTGGAGGAGCTCTCCAAAGGTAATCAGCAAAAAATACAATTTATATCTGCCGTATTACATAAGCCGAAGCTGTTAATCCTGGATGAACCTTTTTCGGGTCTTGATCCTGTCAATGTTGAAATGCTGAAAGAAGCGGTGGTCGATTTGAAAGAATCTGGCATGTCGATTGTGTTTTCGTCTCACAGGATGGAACATGTGGAAGAATTGTGTGAGAATTTATGCATTCTTCACCATGGATCTCCTGTTGTTCACGGGCAATTAAAAGACATCAAGCGCTCATTTGGAAAGAAAAATGTCCACGTAAAAGCAGATTTTAATATGCAATTTTTGAAGGATATCCCTGGTGTAACCAAGTACAAAGCATTTGGAGAAGGCTGTGAATTGCAAGTGGAAACTGAAGAAATATCCCAAAAGATTTTTGCTGAATTAAATGGACGTGGTTTCGTTCGTACTTTTAATTTGGAAGAACCTTCTTTGAACGATATTTTTATCGAGAAAGTAGGTGCCTCTTATGTATAAGTTCTTTATCATGGTAGGTCATACTTTTACAAATCGAGTAAAAACCAAATCCTTTCTAATTACAACGCTTGTGACGTTAGCACTGATAATAGCGGTAACCAATATTCAAACCATTATTGATACATTCAGCGGCGAGGATAAGACTGATCGGGTGGCTGTTATAACGGATAATGAAGAATGGTTCCAGACCCTTGAAGAAACAGCTGCAATTAATGATTCCTTTGAAGTAGAGACGTATGACAAATCTTTAGATGAAGCGAAAGAAGCGGTGGAAAAAGGCACCTATCAATCCGTAGTTGAAATTACTACAGGTGAGAGCAACTTGCCAGAAGCCACTTATTATGCTAATGAAATTGCTTCAGCTGAAAATAGTGATCAAATTAAACAAGCTTTGCAGCAAATTAAAGTAGGGATTGCTACAGAGGAGGCAGGTGTGGATCAAGTCACATTACAGCAAATATCATCCCCTGTAGCATTTGAAACGGTATCATTGGAGGAAAGTGCAAAATCTGAAGAAGAACTAGCACAAACACGTGGATTAGTTTATGTCATGCTATTCCTGCTCTATATGTCTGTAATTATGTATGGCAGTATGATCGCAACTGAGGTTGCTACAGAAAAATCGAGTAGAGTAATGGAAATTTTAATCTCGAGCGTATCACCTGTATCACAAATGTTTGCCAAAATTATTGGCATTGCTTTGGTCGGGATGTTGCAATTTTGTTTAATTTTGATAGTCGGTTATTTTGGGGTTACCCAAAATGGTGGAGAAGGGTCGCTGATGGCGGGGTTCGGATTAACTAATATTCAAGGCTCGATCATTGCCTATGCTGTTTTATTCTTCATCCTTGGTTATTTGCTTTATGCGACGCTTGCAGCAACACTTGGGTCGCTAGTTAGTCGATTAGAGGATGCACAGCAAATGATTGCACCGATGATTTATTTAATCTTAGCGGCCTTCTTTATTTCTGTATTTGGATTGAACGCTCCTGAGTCCACCTTCGTAACGGTTTCGTCCTATTTTCCATTCTTTTCACCACTCATCATGTTTTTACGAGTGGGAATGTTGGATATTCCAGTTTGGGAAGTCATTCTTTCGGTTGGAGTACTCGTCGCCTCCATAGCCATCCTTGCATGGTTTGGTGCCCGGATCTATAGCGGTGGTGTTCTTCTTTATGGGAAATCATCATCTTTTAAAGATATTAAAAAAGCAATGCAGTTATCGAAAAAAGAAAAGTGATTGATTAACAGAAGTCTTCATCCCTCAAAAGGGATGAAGACTTTTTGTATCGAAAGGTATTCTGGCAACACCCACTATTGCATCTTTAAAGCAATGTTTATCCGTTTGTAAAAGAAGTTGCACCGTCTTGAAAAAGATGAACTGTTGTATGTAGATATAAGATAAAGAATGATTTATAAAGTTTTGGTCAAAAATTTCTACTGTGGTAATTCAAGATTTTTTTGTTCCGCGAACGGGCATTATCTGTAAGACTTGAATTCGAGATCATTTTAAAAATATACAGGGCACTAGCTTCAGATCGCGAACAGCGAATCAAACTAAATAAAGCTTTGAGAAAAGGAGGGGAAAATCTCCTCTTGTAGAAATAGATATTTAAAAGCATGTTATAAAACCAAATGTTCATGAAAAGGAGAATAAAGGTATGGAAGAAACTTCGCCCATCACATTAAATGGTGTAAGAGAAGTTGATGAAAAGAAATTAGTCGGTTTTTGTGTGCTTTGCAATGATACTGCGGGTTATGGCCAAGAGATTCCTAAAGCATTTATGACATTAGAACGACGTAAAGATGAAATTAAACAACTAGTTGAGCCAGTTAAGCTTATCGGATCATTTAAAGCTTCAGAGACTTCAAAAGAAGAGGATGGCTACTGGGTTTGTTATGAAGTCCATGATTTTGAGGAGATTCCTGAGAGGATGGTTAGTCTAGTTGTCCCTTCACAGAAGTATGGAGTTCTAAACTTTAAAGGACAATCCTCAGAAATTTATAAGGTATATACTTATTTGCACCAATGGATTGGGGAGAATGGATATAATAGAGTACCTGATAAGTGGACATTAGAAATTTATTCGAAATGGACTGAATATGAAGATAATGTGGATCTATGTGATCCTATTTTTTAGCAGGTTTTTGGTAGGTGCATCAGGAAGATGCGCGGTAAACGGAAGGCGCAGATAGGAGGAGAGTTAAAATGGTAAAAAGTCCAATTAAAAACAAAATTAACCCGGTGTTTATTCCCGTTTATGTTGACGGGAGTATAAGTTATAATATGAGTGTAGTTTAATGGGGTACATGATATGTCTATTCCAGATAAAATTATCAAGGAAATTGACATGTTGAGTGAGGCAGAAGGGCAAAAGGTACTTGATACAATTAAAGAAAAATATATGTCTAAGGATGTTATCTTACTAAGTGAAAATTATGCCTGGTGGGATAATGAGGAGGATGACATCTATAATGAGCAGTAGGATGAAACAGGGTGATGTTTGGTTGGCAGATGTCCTTTTTAAAGGTACTCGTCAAACTAAGCAGCGCCCTGTTATTATTGTCGGAAATGCACTGGACGTGGATGTCATTATTGCTCCAGTTACTAGTCAAAAGCCCAGAAATCAATTTGATGTTGTTTTGGAGTATTGGAATGAAGCTGGATTGTTAAAGCCATCTGTGGCACGTACTTCAAAAAAATATTTCTGTGCATGGATCTGAATTAAAACGCCATATAGGTGTATTACATAAGCATGATCTTGAACGAGTACTTCATATGTGCAGGAATTTATTTTAGCAGAGTAATATCTCTGTCCTATTCAATTAAAGGGCGCGTTTATCGAATAACGCGCCCTTTTGTAGGATTGTCTAAGATAGGAGTCGTTTAGTGGGGGTGTTATTTATGGAAAGAGATACAGAAAAGCAAATATTAGAGGAATTAAAAAACATAAATCAATCTTTAGAGGATATTAAAGAAAAGAACAATGATATAGAGTCGTCTCCAATAATTTTTGATATTGTAAAGTCTCTACTGATAGGGATTCTAATCGTAGGTCCCGCCATTGCAGTTGTGATGGTGATTTTTCAAATTTTAATTAGTTGGATGTTCAATTAAAGAGGCGCAAGAGCCGAAGATCATTAAACTAATCGACAGCCATTCCTAACTGAAGGAAATAAGGAGATAATCAATGGATTTTAAATATGTAGAAGTCGAGGTATTACTGCCAGAAGATTATATAGTGAAGCTGAGAGACGATGGGTAGTATATTTACGATGTTATCTCTTGGATCAGGATTTGTTGTTAAATTATTATCTTCAAAACGCCGGCTGAAGCATTCTTAATTTATTTTGTTATCAGGCACGGTTCACTAATAGCTTGATTTAGCAATTGTCGAAAGGTGAGGATACATTGCTTTCTAACATTTTATGGGGATTATTTTTAGTTATTACTAATGATCTGTGGTGAGTCTATTCAACGTTCAGGGCAAAAGCAGAAGGTCGTAATTAATATTATCTTGAAATCAAGTCTTCATGAATACCAGCTAATAGAAGTTTGGTAATAATATCATCCTGCCTTTTTTATCCATAAGGGCCTGTTTATTTCGGTTGACTTCCTGCTTTTTGTGATAAATAAAAGGTTACCAACAGCACCTCCATCAAGCTATACGAAGTCGAATCCATCGCCTTCATCTATATAATACGTAAGGGTATCTTATATTAGCTTTTATACAGAAAGGTTAAATCTTAGGGTGGATTTTAATTACGAATATATTAATCTATTATTGTAACAAATATTTAACAAAATGGTAGCCAAATGTTATTTACTTTATCTTAATTCCCTGTTAAATTATATAAATATTGTCCAACTTCATGGCTACATTAGGAGGTTAATCATGTTTAATCAACAACAAAGCCTATTTAAAAAGGGTTGGTTTTTCTTTACAATAGCCGCAGTTTTATTGTGGGCCAAAACTTATTTCGCCCTTCATATAGCATTTACACTAGATATTGAGAATGCAATTCAACAATTTATTATAATCATTACGCCGATCAGCTCTATACTATTTTTCTTAGGGCTATCTCTCTTCTTCAAACCTAAGCGTCGAAATAAAGCGTTTATGACGATTTATTTCTTAATGTCCTTGGCTCTTTATGCAAACGTAGTGTATTACAGATTCTTTAATGACTACATTACACTTCCCGTTCTTATGCAATATAAGAACTTTGGTGACTTGGGAGGAAGCGCCAAAGCGCTGATTCATCCAATGGACTTGCTTTATTGGATTGATATTGTCATTTTAATTATATGGTTGGTCGCTAAAAAGGTTCGTCCAACTATGGAATTCCGTAGAAGAACAGTAGCCATGATTTTTGCTGCATCTCTAGGGTTTGCAGTTGTAAACTTGGGCTTAGCTGAATTGGAACGACCACAATTGCTTGTAAGAACGTTCGACCGTGCAAAACTTGTTAAATTGTTAGGAATCTATAATTATCATATCTATGATACGGTCATGACTGCAAAAACTTCTTCTCACCGTGTCATGGCAGACAGTAATGAACTGTCTGAAGTCTTAAACTATGTTAACTCACAGCAAGGTAAAATGGGTGCCAAAGGGAAATACTTTGGAAAAGCGGAAGGAAAAAATGTTGTGCTTGTTTCCCTTGAATCTACGCAGAATTTTGTAATTGATCGTAAATTAAATGGACAAGAAATCACACCATTTTTAAATGACTTGAAAGAAGATAGCTTTTACTTTAGCAATTTCTATCACAATACAGGACAAGGAAAAACATCCGACTCAGAGTTTATAATTGATAACTCCATGTACGGACTCAATCGAGGAGCCGTATTTACAACGAACGCAAATAACGAGTTTAATGCAACTCCTGAGATTTTGAAAAATGAAGGATATACACCTGTAAGCCTTCACGGCAACCATGCAAGTTTCTGGAACCGTGATGTGATGTATCAAAGCCTTGGGTATGATCATTACTTCTCTAAAAAAGAGTATAATGTGACCGAAGAGAACTCCGTAAACTATGGCTTAAAGGATATTCCATTCTTTGAACAATCCATGCCGATGCTGAAAGGTTTAGACGAGCCCTATTACGCGAAGTTCATAACGATGACTAACCATTACCCATATATATTAAACAATGAAAATAATAAAATGATTGACCCTGCCAATACAGGTGATGGTTCTGTCGATCGCTATTTCCAAACCGTTCGCTATATGGATGAATCCATCAAGAAATTCTTCCAGATGATGAAGGAACAAGGCGAATATGAAGATACCATTTTTGTCCTTTACGGAGACCACTATGGTATTTCTGAAAACCATAACCGTGCAATGAGCGAGATTCTTGGAAAAGAAATCCGTCCATTCGAACACATTCAATTACAGAAAGTGCCTTTGATCGTTCACGTTCCAGGAATGGAAGGAAAAGAAATGGATACTGTTGGCGGACAAATAGACCTGAAACCGACAATCCTAAACCTTCTGGGTGTTGAACAGAAAAATGATGTCCAGTTCGGTACGGATCTATTAAATAAAAATCGTAAGAGTGAAACAATCCTCCGTGACGGAAGTGTTGTCACGGACAAGTATGTATATGCTGCAGAACAAAACATCTGTTACGATAAAGAAACGGGAGAAGAAATCGATTCTAAGTCTTGTGTACCATTAAAAGAAAAAGCCGAAACAGAACTTGGCTTTTCTGACAAAGTCGTTTACGGTGACTTGTTGAGATTCATGGATAGTGAAAAAGAGGAAATGAAGAGGAAGAAACAAGATAATGCAAATGGGTCATAACTAACACTATTGTATAAACAAAGAACAAGGTCAGTTTAGCTCTGACCTTGTTCTTTTATGAGCTAGTTAATGAAACAAGTTAATTAAAAATTATTTCAAATTGCTATTTTCCACCTGAAGGATTCAGAAAATAAGGTATAATTTCACAAAATACTTATAGTGGAATTATCTTGGTTTCGAGTCTTCCATATGAGGGGCGCGCTTGTTTAACAAGGTACCTTTATGAATCGGACCCTATTGTAGGAGTTTTCATTCTAGAGTGAAGGAATCTTTTGAAGGGGCGTGGGTAATTCTCATATTCCTTTAAAAACTTTAAAAAAAGTGGAGGGGCTAATCCTCCACTTTGTTGACCAAATAATCCCCCTGAATATCAAAGTCCTAAACAGTCTGTGATCTATTTATCTTATGTGGGTAATTTCGTATTTGCATCACTAATTTACCAATTACATTGTTTACATTATAGTTCAAGAAAAGGTGCGCCCTTTCAAATAGGTATTTTTAATCATTAACGCTGGATTATGTGTCGGGGATGTACTGCATTTAAAGGTCAAGGATGTCCAACGTAAGAAAGAATTGAAAATCAAAGAAGGGAAGACGAAAAAAACCACGAACGGTTAGCTTCTATAACATCTATGATGAGGTGAATGTGTACATCGACACAGTAGAAGATACGCCGTGGTTTTTCCCGAGCCGTAAGGAAAGCAGCCAATCAGTCGTGTTCAAGCTTATCGGCAGTTGAACAAGGCGGCCGACATGGCTGAAGCGGATGCCGTGGGGACGCATATTATGCGCAAAATGCTTGGTTACTGGCATTATAAGCAGTTTAAGGATATCGCTGAATTGCAGCAAATCTTAAATCATGCGCATCCTGAATTCACAAAGAGGTATATCGGATCGGTATCACTCAAGAACAAATAGCCAACAATCTCAAAAACTTTGTATTGTAGGTTTTGTTCTCGAAAATAATTTAAGGCTATTTTGGGGCCTTTGGGGTTAAACCATAACGTTTCAAAAATTGATGGTAGGCTGTTTAAATTATGTAGAATTGAACCTCTTGATAGAATAATGAGTGATGATACGGGTTAATAAACCTATAATTAATGCAATAATAATACTGAAGACCATGTTGTCGGTTAAAACCATACCGATTTGAAGCCCTACGACGTTTGGTTTTCGGTTACTCCTAATTTGGGTGCATTCCGCATACCCCAATTTTAATAATGATATACTTGACCCAAATACAAAATTTGATAGGGGCGATTGAATTTGATTTCGCAAAAAGAGTATTGGGATGGGCGTTTTAAGAAAGGGAAACTTTGGGGAGATCAACCTTGTCCCTCCGCTTACAGGACTGTTTCTTACTTAGAAAAAAACTGTTCAAATAGTATTCTGGTTCCTGGATGTGGATATGGGAGGAACAGTGCTTATTTTGCCAAAAATGGCTATGATGTAACTGGGGTAGACATTTCGCATGAAGCAATAAAACACGCTATCAGTGATGTCAAAGCGGATGTGACTAATCTTAATTATCAATTAAAGGATTTATTTAGTTTAAGTTCTATTGGAACAGAATTTGATGCCGTATTTCTCTCCAATGTCATTCATCTTTTTTTAGAGAAGGATAGAGCGAAATTAGTACAAGTAATGGATTCGCTAATAAAACCCAACGGTCTGTTTATCTTTACCGTCATTTCAAGATCGGACAGTAAAAACTTTGGTGTTGGTGAAGAAGTTGAACAAAATACATTTTTGCATAACGAAAAGGTTCTTCACTTTTATACAACAGAAGAAATCAGGGGCATTTTGCCAAGTAATTATAAAATATTAGAACAAGAATTACATACTCAAACCGAAAAGGATCCTTTAGGTAATGAGGAAGAGTTAATTCTGTGGTTTGTCGTTACTAAAAACAATAAACACTTTAGTTTATAGAAGTTATGGTGATCTTAAGCTATCGGGGCGCATTTCCGGAATAAAGGATTTGCGCTTTTTTGCATGAATAGGGCCATATTGTTTAACAACTGTACACTTGAGTTTTGGAGGGGCGAATTGCTATTAAAATTCACATCATAGGTAGCGCCCCCGACTCTGTTAGCAGTTTCCTTTGTTTTTAAGGAGTAGTCAAATTAGAATTGGAAATCACCATCTTTCATTAGTATGACTTCAGTTCCGCCTTCTTTAATACCCACTACTTTCATATCTTCGGTACCAAAGGTCACATTGACTAACAAGAGGGAAGTATTAAGTCCTGCTTCCTTCAACTCTTTCACCGATAGGTTGCTGCCATTTTGAAGGTTGGAAGGGGAGGCGTTTCCGATTCCAATATGGCAGGCCGTATTTTCATCAAACAAGGTGTTGTAAAAGAGAGTATCCGCTTGAGAAAGAGGAGAATTGTTAGAGACCAAGGCAATTTCACCAAGATAATGTGAACCTTCGTCTGTTTCGATGAGACTTTGTAACGCTTCTTGCCCAGTGGCGGCATAATAGGCAGTAATCCGTCCATCTTTAAAGGTTAGGTAAAAATCATCGATGACACTTCCCTCATAAATAAGCGGTTTAGTGGCTACTAGTTTGCCATTTACCTCATTTTTATGGGGTGCGGAAAATATTTCCTCCGTGGGAATGTTCGGAAAGAACGGTATTCCCTTTTTATCTATAACACCCCCGCCGATAAAAAAGTGATTTTTAGGCATGCCGACTAATAAATCAGTTCCTTGGCTATTTGTAAAATGCAGGGCTTCAAACTGGCTGTCGTTTAGAAACCTTTTCCGGGACTCGAAAGCTCTGTTATGATTTTCCCAGTCTTTTATAGGATTTTTTCCATCTGCCCGGGCTCCACGTAAGATTAATTGCCATAACGATTGCAGGGCTTCTTCTTTACTTAAATGAGGAAATACTTTAGTTGCCCATGCAAAGTACGGGACAGCTAGAAGACACCAGCGTACCTCGTGGGATCTAATCTTTGCGTGATGAGCCTTCAACTTGGTGCGAGAGGCCTTTTGGAAGCGGCTCATCCGTTCTGTGGAAACATCCTTAAAGGCATCTAAGTTTTCAGAAATAATATGGATGTAAGCAGCACCCGCATCGTCCCACTCCTTAAAGCGAGCATCCTGCCAGTTGGGAAAGTGATCGATGGCATCATCTGCTGCATTTAAATAAAATTCTTTGGTAGACTGTTCATCTGTCCAATCCATAACCACATTTGAAGCCCCCGCCTCATAGGCTGCCGTTTGGATTAGACGTGCAAATGTTACATTTTTTATGTCACTATGAATAATCACTAATTGATTCTTTTGCACATTTACACCAGCTTGTACAGCAAGCTCTGCATACTTTTTTAACTGTTCTTCGCTTATAAGCTCATATATTCCTTTAATCATCACACACTCAGCTCCTAACTTTTTATTCCTTTATAAACAGAAATTAATGGGAATTGATTGTAAGTGGAGTATACAGCAATTGGGCGCGATTCTGAAGTAACGGAGTCAGAGGGATTTTTGGTTTCCACTTTGTGTTAATATGAAAATAGCTTTTCATATTAGGGTAATTTACATATTTTAAGGGAGGCTATGGGTTTTTGTTCAGGCCAAGAGGGTCTGGGGGCATCGAGGGTGTCCACTCCTTATCCCCCCTTCGGTCCAGTACCGTGGACACCCGCATAGATAGACTTTCCAAACTTTTAATATAGCATTTTAGTATATATGAAATAGGAGGAATAAAGAAAGATGGATATTATCATGCCTTTTTTGATTGCTATAATTGCAGGCGCAATATTTTTACTGTTCATATACATGGGTGCAAAACTAGCATATTCTATATTTAGGAAATCACCAGATTCAAAAAAGAAAAAAGATGAATCGTATAAAACCCCCTAAATAAAGGTGTTTATAAGATTTTTTGTTTCTTAACCATAATCTGGGTTTACTTACTATTTTAAATAATAGTCGTGTGAAAATACATAATTTAGAAGAGATAATAAATTCCATGTTCCGTTATACCCAGCTAATAGAAGTTTGGTAATTGCTTTGAGCAATATTATCTTGAATCCGAGTCTTCATGATAAGGGCGCGCTAGTGGAACAATCAGGTAGTATTGTAATGGTCAACTGCTGCGCCATAAATTTAATACACTTTGGATTACGGTTAGACTTTAGTTTTCAGGAGGTTATATGCAAAAAATATACTTGTCAATAATTGCTTTATTAACGCTAACCTTGTTTGTTACAAATAATGGGGAGAATACTAAGGAATCAAAAAACGTAGAAAAAAGCCTGGATTCAACAGAAGTATTCAAACCATATGAAACATATGGGGTCACAATTAACACAAGTGAATTTAGGAATTACTTTTCAGGTGTAGAAGCTAAAAAAACATATTCGAAGGTCAACAGGGTGTGGCTACAAAGACAGAAAGCGTCCCCCAGAAAATCACAAAGAAGTAGCATTAGGGTTACTTCTGGAAGCAAAGAAGTCTATAGGCGCAGCTGGCAAATTGGGAATACCAAAAATTGAAAATCAAAAAGGCTTCTTCCAACCTACTGATAAACAATTACGAGAGTTGATAAAATTAAGGAATAATAAACTGGCGACTAACATTGTTCAAAGGGTCGTAATATTAAGGGATGCAAATGACTTAATTGATAATGAAGTAATTAATGAACAGATAAAATCAGTCACGGAAAGATTAGCGAGAATAAAAATTTATGAGAAAGATACTCTTTATAAATTTAGTCTGGCGTACAATGAATATAAGGAATGTATATTACTAATTCTTAAAATGACACAAGAATTAGGGTAATTAATACCCTGTCCTCGTGTTCGGCAATTGGGTGCAAGAACGGAATAAGACTCGCGCCATTTTTGCTTATAAGGACTAGATTGTTGAATACGAAGAAAGGACAGTACAACATGGAAAACGTATCAGATGTAAATAAAGTGGAATCAATAAAATCCTTACAATCGACAATCAGTAAATTCGAAAGTGCTTTGTCTCAGATGACACAAAAAGGCGCAAATACTACCTTGGTAAAGAAACGACTCAAAGCTGTTTCTGTCGGTTTAGCCATGCTGGAAAGCGTTTGGAATCAAAGAAATCATCATTACACACAGGGAGATCTAGTAGAAGCTCGCAATGTTCTTATTGGTTTATTCCCATCAATTGAGAATAGTTATGCTAAGTCAAAGGCAGGTAGTCCTCAAAGAACGCTTTTAGAAAGAAGAATTAAATCATTGGAACTGGCTGTTCAAGCGATTGACCATTTTTCCAATACGACCAGCTAATATCAGAAAAGGACTGTTCAATCATCGGAGCGCATTTCCGGAATAAAGGATTTGCGCTTTTTATGCATGAATAGGGCCATTATCTTGAAGACTTGACTTCAAGACAATGGATTCCTCAAGATGGAAAATGTTCCATATTACTATAATATTGAATAAGAAAATATGGTTATTTATGTTAATGTTAAGGGACAGGAATTTTGTAGAGAATGATTGAAGATACATAATTTGGAATGTTGTGGAATCTACTGATATAGAAAGGGTGGTGTATATAGGGAAGATAAAGACAACCTTCATAATCAACACGATTGTAAGTGGACTTCTTGCAATACTAATTTCAACCTTTTTTGCGGCAGGTACGATTGCAGAAAATACATCTGATAAAACGTTTGTATCACCGGAATTCCTTTGGGTGTTACCAATATGGTTTGCAGGAGTATTGGCTGGATTGTTCATTTACAAAAGCAAAGCTCCTGGAATGTATCTACTCACTTCTATTATCATCACATGGGCATCAATTCCACTAGGTATCCGGATAGGATTTAACCTAGCCACATAACTATTCCTATGCCAATATAAACGTATTAACGATTGGGTATAGTCTTAATTCCGTTTCAGAGGAGTCTTCAATTCTCGGGCGCTTATCTGTAATAAAGATCAGCGCTCATTTTTCATTTAAAAGGCTACTATATTTATAAACGTCGAAACGAAATTAATACCTTGTTCGTAAACAAAAAACGGTTAGAAAAGGGTGTAAAGAAATAAGAGGAGTGTTGTTATGGACTTAGTCATTTTTTATGGCGGAGCATTATTATTACTGATATTTTGTCTGTGGTCACTTTACCAATTATTTAAAATCATCTATCCCTATTTGAACAGTAATAGAAGGAGATAATCCTCGTATGGAAGTTATATCCACATTATATGGACTAATTACTGTTGATGAAAAAGTTTCATCTTAGAACGTTTAATCTAGCAATCAATAACTTATCTTCCGTAATCTGCAGTATCATCGCAGTCTATATGCTCTAGAACGATACTTTATCAATCGGGCGCAATTTTGGAATAAGAATTGCGCTCTTTATTGATCTATAAGGCCGTTTTATTGAGGAGAAATTTAGAAAGAAAAAATGAAGGTGGAATGAAATATGATTGATGCTGGTTGGCTTAACATCGGTAGTTTGATACTTGGATTAGTAGCTTGGATAATTCCTATTATTAATCTTGCGGGAGATAAAAAACAGAAGAATATGAAATGGATTGCTCTTTCCATTATCAGTTTCAGCGCTTGCGCTATCGCAATATGTTTACAAATTTTTTATAACCTTCACTTGGTAAAAATTGAAGACTGGGCTGCTCTGATGGATACAATGCGCGGTGTAGCTGTTGCTTCAACAGTACTTGTCATTGTTACCATTTTATTAAATGCACTTACGTTGTTTTTTTATCGGGATAGGGGCGCATTGTAAAACAAAACCAGCTAATAGTTGTCAACATTTTTCATTAAAAATCTTAAGTTTTCCATGCTATACTAAAAATGAACATGCCAAATAACCTTCCGTTATGCCCTGATTGGAAGATTTTGTATTCAAATTGATTAATATAGTTTTTAAGCTATATCTAGGAAAGTTGTCTTACTTTTAAGCATTGCAAAAATCCAATGTAAAAGCTTATTAACACAAGCGATGATCGCTACTCTAAAAGGTTTACCTTCATCGCGTTTCTTATCGTAAAATTCTCTTAATCTTTTATTACGTGGAATGATTTCCACGCTTGTTTTCTTTTTACGAGCGTCTCGTATTCCGCATTGAACAGCCATAAATAGAGCTTGTCTTAATCTGCTAGATCCTCTTTTGGTAATACGGTTTACGGAAGCTGTAAACTTACCAGAGGAGTACACACTAGGATCGACTCCAGTGAATGCAACGAGCTTTTTGGGATGATTAAACCTTTCTATCTCACCAATTTCAGAAATTATCGTTGCCGCAATTTTTTCTCCGATACCTGGGATAGATTGGATTAATTCATATTCTTCAACTTCTTTGGCAAGGGCATCTATTTCAGCAGCTAACTTTGATAGATGCTCTTGGTATTGAAGAACAATATTTATCATTATTTCTAGGTTAATAATATGACTTTGATACAAGTTATTTTGAAATGGGTTACGAATTGCTGCATCTCGTAGCTTTTTTGCCTTTTCCTTAGCCCATTTATCTGAACGACTCTTACATAGTGAAGCTATTTTATCTGCTAAGACAGATCCAGTGACACTTAAAACTGATTTCGATGTTGGGAATATTAAAAGCACCTGTAAAGAAACTTTTGAATACAGGTTCCCAAATACTCCTCTATATTCAGGAAATACTTGGTCCAATATCGATTGAAGTTGTAGTTTGGTTTGTGCTGCTACACTTGAAATAGTTTCGTGCTGTCTTGTTAGATTACGAAGGTTTAAGAGGCGGATCCCTCTTTTCTTACTAGGTTCCAGTTCCTCTTTATAATAAAGCTCACACAGGTTGTAGGCATCTATGGCATCTGTTTTCACCTTTCGCAAACTTGAACTTTTCGCTCGATGTGCAATCAATGGATTAACAATAATATACATATATTGTTGTTCCTCTAAAAATGGAATAATAGGAGTATGGTAGTGTCCCGTCGATTCCAAAATAACCGAAGGTTTCCCCCAGCTAGAGACTCAATCTCCTTTAAGAAGTCATGAAATTTATTAAGCTCTTTAACATTATGCAGGATACTAAAACTTTTACGATAAGGCTCTCCCTTATCTAAAAACGCTTGAATCTGACTTTCCCCTTTGGCAACATCCAGACCAATGACTGGATTCATACGATTTCTCCTCCTTTAATTGCACGTAATGTCGGTATCCCCTAAGGCTTCTTGTAACGTCGTAGGTTCGCTTGTTAAACGGGATCATTGTCTCAACCAGCCTGAAACACGTTTATACAAGTAGGGGGTGAACAGTTTTGCGGACGGGATCTTAGCCCCACGGGCGCTACGTTCTACCCTACCGTTAATAATAAGACCATATTAAAAAAGGTCAACCAGTAAAAAATCTGGCTAACCTTATATTACGATAGGGCGCAAGAAAGGAATAAGTGAAAGCATCTAAAATCGCATTATTGAGCTATTTTGTTGAATATTAATCAAAATAAGGAATGTTGTTGAAATGGGTAAAAGATCTTTTAACGTAAGTGGTTGGATTCTACTTTTGGGTATGGTTGTTTTATGGATTAGGTTCGGATATACGGATTGGCAGTTATTATTATTACCTGCAACTTATCTTTGTTTTTCGATTGGTAATGGCAAGGTTAAAAAACTGAAATCGCTGTCGGTATCTCAAATCATAATACTTGTGTCTTCGTTTATCATATCCGTTGCCATTGCATTCGGACTTATCCAACTTGCAAATTATCTGATTTATGATGTTTTTCATCTTCAAGGGATCCTTAAAACTTTGAGTGAATGGCTTGCTGTAATTCTCTCATTATTCCCTGCTGTAATTGTATTTAGTAGCGTAATCAATAAAATAGACGATAGTTTAAAGGAAAAATATAATGATTCGCACACCAAGACTTCCGAATGTGATGGATTGAAGATGGAAGTAAATAAAATGTTGAAATCCATGACAGAGATGCAGACGTTTAAAGCATTAAGAAAGAGATATGGCTTATCTTTGGTAGATGCAAAAAATATCGTGGATTCAGTAAAATAGTGATCTTCAAGAATCTGGCGCTTAATCGGGAGTAAGTATCTAGCGCCAGTGCTGAACATAAGAGCCATTTTGTGGAGTAATTGAAAGGTGTTATGAATATGGCAACTAATAATTTTATACAAAAACGTCCTTGGTATTTAAAAAAGGATGGGTGATGGCGATGAGCTTAATTACGCCGCCAATTGGTTTTATAAATATTTTATTGAATCGGAATCGTTGGCAGCGTGATGAAAAACAATTATATCTAGGCATTGCTATAATTATGGGGATTTTTTGGTTTCTAAAAATTTTCCCATCCTGGGTTTCTATAGTATTTGCTATTGTCGCATATTTAGTTATCCACATATGGCCTGAAGATCCAAAAGAATAATGGTTAGCAAAGTGCTAAATAACCGGGAGCGATTCCCTAGTAGGGAATCGCTCCGATATCGCATATAAGGACCAGATTGGGAATAACTTTTTGGGCCATATACACAAGTCGTGGGGGAGAAGCAAATGGATAGTAGAATAAAAGAATTAATGGATGTTACAAAAACGAGATTTGGCTTAGATAACTACTATTTAAAAAGACATGGACTTGATCGGTATGTAAATATATTCAATGAAACCGTATATACATTATCGATGGATTGGTTTCCTGATCATGTAGAAGAACCGGAGGATGATTCCAATCCAGAAGGCACAGCAGTTATTGAAGTCAATGTCTATTCTCATAAGTTTGTCAGCGCTATTTTTGTAATGGATAAGACATATGCAAAAAATGGGATTAGCTTTGCAGGTCTTCATACAAACGACATCATAAAATGGATGGAACAGGAAAGTGGATTAACGTATGGGAGACAATTGCAACTTCATAAAGAAGAGGAAGGAAGACTTCTATTTAAAGAAGTGATTGATGGGGTTGCTGTTTCTCCGTCTGGCTCTGTTGAAATAAAATTTGATGAAGAAGGGAAGCTGACTTTATTTGCTGTTCACGGCCAATTTCCTTCTAAGGAGATTATAAAAGAAGAGACATATAAGCTTTCTTTTGAAAAGGTCGAACATTTGGCAAAGGAACAATTGAAGTTGATTGAATTTCCTTCCCATGAGCAACAAAGATTAATTCCCGCATATGGAGTAGAAGAAGTTTATGTTACAAATGATCAAATGACGACGATTCCGTTTGAAGTTATTGTTGATGTAAGATCCTATATAAAAATCGACAAAACGATTTTTTTAGATAAGACAATTAAAGATCCATTTGAAAGAAAAGAATTTAGTTGGACTGAAGAGGTAACAGTAGAACAAGCATTTTCATCTGAGCAAAGCCCTGATTCTTATCCGATTACCAAGAAAGAGCAAGAAACGTGTGTACTAGCAGTCAAAGACTTTTTACGTCAAGAATATCCCGATGACTCAGGAATTTGGATCCTTAAAACGCTACATCGTAATAGAGGTTATATTCATGCAACATTGCGAGCAAATAAACAGGACAACCGTGTATTTCAAAGAAAACTTATGGTCATAATTGATGCCACCAGCTTTCAAGCAGTTAATTACGTGGATAACAAATCGATGTTGGAGATGTTCGACCAATTTCAAGCACCAGATAAGGTAGCGATTGATAAGGAAGAGGCATATAAAAAATTGAAAGAATTATTTGAGTTAAAGCCTTATTATGTGTATGACTTTGAACAAAAACAATATGTTTTGTGCGGAAAACTAGATTGTCAATATGGGGTGAATGCAAGCAGCGGCAAAGTCATTGCGTTAAATGATTTATAGATCAAATGGTTGAATGTTGTATCGTCGGAGAGTAAAAATGTTGATTCATTTTTAATAGGTTTGTTGATAGAAATTATCTAAGCAACTGGGAATCGACCCAAAAATAATTAGAATTGAATCTTCCAAACGGGTGCTTACGCGGAATAAGCTTTGCACTGCATCCATTATTGTTTCATCGGGACATTAAAAGGAATAACTTCTCGGAATTTGAAAGCAGTATTGTGCAATAAAGACGTGATGAAACTTTTTATTAAAAGTAACCGTACTTCCTATAAACATTTCATTTGGGAGGGAAAGTATTGGGTTGGATGGGTATTGTAAAAATAGTACTTGGAATTATTGTTTTAGCTTTTATTGTTATTACTATAAGGAAAATGCAAAAAAGAGGTACATATCAATATGATGGTAATGACACCTCTATTTTATTTTTACTAGTACTTGATTTGATTGCTATACCAGTTATGGGATATCTCTTATTTCTTTAATAATTTATCAAAAGAAAAGAACTTGTCTAACGGAGATGCTTTTTATACATTCGTTATAGAAGTAAAGTAGTTTTCGCTAACTAGTGCTTGAGTAAAAGATTATCTTAGATATATCTCAATTTCGAGTCTTCAGCTATTGGGCGGTTCCCTTGAATAAGGTTTAAGAAATTATCTTCAACAATACGATAGGGCACGTTTAATCAGAATCCTGAAGTGGACTTTATTTTGCAAAAGTAAAGTCCGATATAGCTTAGTTGATCAATTTCCTTTGAATCCATTGACCCATCTAAAATTTTTTGCACATCGTTTAAGGTATCTTGAAGACTAACTGCTACCCCTTTTTTACCAGTAAGCTCTTCTGCTACATAAAACGGCTGAGTTAGATACGATTCCAGGAGTTCGCCTCGTTTGTACATTTGAACTTCTGAGCTTGGAACACTGTTTATACCTCTTATACTTACAACTGAACGTAATTCACGGTAACGTCTTAGCAATTTTTTCGCACGCTGTTGGATAATGAAATGAATTTGATCTACATGTGTTCCTTCAAGTATTGAAGACGTTGAATGGATAGGAGTAACAGAAGGGAATTTACTTCTTGTTGCTAGATCAATATCTAATTGCCAGAGCGTTTCAAGTGGTCCGTACGGAAGTTCTTCGTCAACAGCCTCCCCTTTTAAGTCGACAAGTAGAGTCGTCACATTTTCGATCCCAATGTCTTGTAATCGTTTCTGAAGTTTGTGAATTTCACCTTCTAGTCGAGCTGGGATTAAGAAGAGTATCCATCCTCATCACTTACGCCATAGTTATGCGACTCACATGATCAACTATGGAGCACCCCTAGAAGTCATCCAGAGCTTACTTGGTTATGAGAAAAGGGAGACAACCAAAATTTACGCTCAACTAAGTGGAAAGCTGAGACACGACTTTTACAGCAAATACTTTTAGATAGGTACGTCTCATTAGAAAGGATAGGCCAGCTCCTGTTATTACAGAGCTGACCTTCTATTGTTAATGATTAGGTAATTCCCTTTGACAGGCTCCTCTCAATAGGATCATTCATACTAAAAATCCCAAACGGAACCATAAGGGAGTAATCATCAATCGTAAATTTTTCTGGCTTGTCGAGCTTAAACCGTGATTGAAAGTGCAATTCTTTATTGTTGATTGATTACTTATCTTGAATTATATAATAGATATAATTCAACGTTGTAAGCTGATAACGTGGAGGGCTTACTCTCTAAGAAGCGTTGATAAGGAAAACCATAGTGAGAATAGCTACTGTATAACTTATCTTTATATCAGTGAAAGTGGTGACACAGTACCAATGAAATGTCTAATCAATATGGAGGAACAGCCACTAGACTAATGAAGTTTCATGTACGGTGTAAATGAGGGGGAAAAGGGAGCGATAACTTCAAACCCTTACCTATTCGTATGAATAATAGGGTTTGCGCTTTACTTCCGTATTAATGGATTAGCTGATACCCTATGATATACTTAAACAAGTAGAATGATGAAGCTAGGTGGTGGATTATTATGCGTGAACACCATTCAAATA
Organism: Halobacillus shinanisalinarum; assembly: GCF_022919835.1. Taxonomy (NCBI): domain Bacteria; kingdom Bacillati; phylum Bacillota; class Bacilli; order Caryophanales; family Bacillaceae; genus Halobacillus; species Halobacillus shinanisalinarum. The sequence goes on from NZ_CP095074.1 coordinate 4,113,729, forward strand.
AAAGAAAATATGGTTGGGTTGACCAATGGGCAAAAATGACGGGAGAAAGAGCAAAAATAGATGCTAAAGTAAACAATACCTACATTGTGTATGCTACAAAAGACGGTTTAGTGAAAGAATTCCCTAATGGTGAAGTAATACCATATACTGTGGCCCACTGATGGAAGTTTCACTTTATCATTTGGTGACTTTTTGAACATCTTCTCTATATATACTTAAACCATTATGAGTAAAAACACTAAGGGGGAAACTAACATGACAAAGAGAAATAAAATCAGCAATAAAAAGGAATTGTCACTAGAACAACGTGAAGAATTACTCAGAGCATTGAAAGCCCGTTTTGAGGAAAACATGAAACGACATAAAGGTCTTGAATGGGATAAAGTCCAAGTAAAGCTGGATGCTAATACTGAAAAACTGTGGTCGCTCAATGAAATGGAAAGAACTGGCGGTGAGCCAGATGTTGTTGGTCATGATAAAAAGAGGGACGAATACATTTTTTATGATTGTTCAGTGGAAAGCCCTAAAGGTCGCAGAAGTGTTTGTTACGACCGCGAAGGGCTGGAGTCAAGGAAAAAACATAAACCAGAAAATAACGCTATTGATATGGCAACTGCCATGGGCATTGACCTTTTAACGGAAGAACAATATCGAGCGTTGCAGAAACTTGAAAATTTCGATATGAAAACGTCGAGTTGGGTGCAAACACCCTCTGATATTAGAGAACTCGGCGGTGCCCTTTTTTGCGATTATCGCTTCGGGCACGTCTTCGTGTATCACAACGGTGCGTCCTCTTACTATGGTTCCAGAGGGTTCCGTGGCTCGCTAAAGGTTTAAAATATGCATAGCCAGCTAAATTTGACTTGAGAACGGATCTCCTAGGGAAAGACTTTCATTTCATTCTTCTTTAGTTTCCTTTAGAACGCCTATGGCTATTTGTTTCATCTCATTCTTAATGTTTTCAGTAGCTTCTCGGTCTGTTGTTTTTATTACTATTTCAACATATTTATTGTACAAAATCACATACTCCATCCTATATGAGTAACCTTCTTTATACACCTTTTCCAAAACTTCATCTATACCTTTTTGTGAATTCTGTCTTCACCAAAAGGCGTGATTGCTTAACAACACAAACAGAAAATGATCAAACTTTTTTATAAAAACCATTCCTAAATCTGCTGGAAAAGAGTTCATTTTGATCAATCTTTTTTCAAAATGGATCTTTTTTATCGTAAAATATCGATTTGTGAGGTATTTTTGATCATTCTTTATTTCAAAGCTGTTTGTTATGGATCTTTGCATAATTAAATGCAATAGTGCGAACGTGCATTCGTTTGTTTGTTTTGTTAAACTTAAGGAAAATAAGAGTGATGGAGGATAATTATGAGTACACTTCGCTTTATCCATAGTGCTGATTTGCATCTCGATAGCCCATTTAAAGGAAGAGGCAGGCTTCCAGAAATCCTAAGAGAACAAATGCGCGCAGGCACCTTTGAAGCATTTGATCGGTTAATTGAACAAGCGATATATCATCGGGTCGATTTTGTATTGATCGTCGGGGATTTATTTAATGAAGAAACGCGAAGCTTAAAAGCACAAGTGCAGCTTCGTGAAGGATTTAAACGTTTGGAAAAACATGATATTACTGTGTTTATCAGCTATGGAAATCATGATTACATTCAGGGCATGCGTTATCCGATTACATATCCGAATAATGTACATAGTTTTGACCAGGAGACCGTTAAGGCTATCCCTTTCTACCGAGACGATAACCATCTTGCCAACATTTATGGATTCAGCTATGTAAACCGTGAAGTAAAAGATAGAAAAGTGAAAGAGTTCGTTAAAGAGGGAACACCTGTCTATCACATTGGTATGCTTCATGGAAGCCTTGAAACGAACGGTGATCATGATGTCTACGCCCCCTTTAAATTAGAAGAATTGCGTCAACAGCCCATGGATTATTGGGCGCTTGGACACATCCATAAGTGGCAGCATCTATCGGAGCATCCTCCTATTGTATATCCGGGAAACATTCAAGCACGATCTCGTAAGGAACAAGGTGAGAAGGGATGCTCGCTCGTACAGCTCGGGGAAGAAAATAAGATCCAACAGACCTTTATTCCACTGCATAGCTTCACATTTGAAGAGGTATCGCTTCCTGCCGAGACTTTGGAGCGCCCTGAAGAGTTAGAGGCTATATTTGAACAAGCGAAAGAAGAAGTCCAAGTCGATTATCCAGTCATGTTGAGCGTGACTCTGTATGGAAGAAATGGAGTCTTGCAAAAGTGGCAGACAGAAGGAGTTATACAAGAGTGGGTGGATCTCATCAACGAAGCCGAGGACTTAGAAAAATCATGGGTTTGGATTGATGATGTTACGGTTTACGACCGACCTGCTTTTGACATCGATGAGTTGAGGATGGGCCATGACTTTACAGGTGAATACATACGAAATGCTGAACAGCTCACTTTAGAAGAATGGAGGGAGCATTTATCCCCCTTGTATCAAAATCGCCGTGCTGCAAAATATTTGGATTCATTAGCTGAATCAGACCATAAGGAAATAATAGAACGAGCCAAACAGTTGGTTGTTGAGCAGCTATTGTCCGAAGGGATGATGAATGAATGAAAATACAAGCTTTGCACATTTATGGTTTTGGTAGATGGAGAGACTTCCCCATTACATTGCCAGCGAATGATTTTGTCTTCATATCAGGCGATAATGAAGCAGGGAAATCAACCATTCGAACCTTCATTCTATTTGTTTTATTTGGATTGCCTCCTAAACAAAGAATGCATTACCAGCCGAAAACAGGTGGACCTGTAGGTGGGATGCTCGTAATACATACGAAGAATTATGGAGAGGTAAGGATTGAACGGGTTCATGACCGAAATAATGGGGCAGCTGTCTGTCGGCTTGCTAATGGTGAAGAACGGGATGAAAGGTTTCTGAGGGAGTTAACGGCTAACCTTACACAAGCAGCTTATCAATCCATTTATAGTTTTAGCGCGGAGGATTTAACAGAGTTACATGGACTAACAGGTGAAGATTTAGGAGAAGTCTTGCTAAGTGTTGGTTTAACAGGCTCTGATCATATTTATCACACGAACAAACGGCTTGAAAAGGAACTTGAAGATCGCTTTAAGCCGAAGGGGAAGAAGCCAATACTCAATCAACAACTCCATGCTTTAGAAGAAGTGGACAAGCAGCAGGTTGTTTCAGAAGCTGAGGTGCTTCAATATCAACAAGTCATTGAGGAAAAACAAGAACTGGTTGACAGGCTTGAGGAAGTGGATAGAATCATTCAGCGGCAGCGATTAAAAAGTTCCAGCTATGTTCGACTTCAAAAGGTTCTGCCTCTTATACAAGAATATCATCAAATTGTCCATGAGACTTACCAAGCACCTGTTCAGACCTTCCCTGAGCATGGGAAGGAGCGGCTGCATAGACTACAAGAATCCTTATTGCCCCTGGAAAGTGAACATCGGCTGTTACTGTCTAAATGGAAAGAGAAACGGCATCGCAAAGACCAATTACAAGTCGAATCTTCACTTTCACTTGATAAGGCAATAGAGATTTTAGAAAAAAAACCTTCCTATGATCAGGCTGATCAGGATGCCCAGCGTTTATACGACAGTATCAGAAGGATAAAGGAACAAGTAAGTTCAGAATTAGATGAACTTCACATTGACGAGCATGAACTCCGTGAATATGATCTTCCCTTTTATATAGAAGAAACTTGGCGAAATTTAAAAAACGAAGCCCAGGTTATTGATGGAGAAGAGGAAAGATTGCTTGAGGACGAACATGCTTTAACAAGGCAAAAAAAGCGGCTTAAAGAGCAGATGGATGAACTGAAACGCAGAGGGCCTAATGAGGAAGAAGTGGTCCAGCAACAGAAGATCGTTAACTCATATGTTCAAGAAGGGGCCCAGGGTGAGGGTTCGCAATTAAATCGGGTAGAAATGACGATAAAGGAAAAGAAGGCAGCAACCAAACGGTGGTTTACTGTCTCTGTGATATTACTGATAATAAGTAGCTTATCTGTTTTTTTTGTTTCAAACTTAATCGTGCCTTTCGTTATTGTGGTTATTGGCATAGTGGTCGCCACAGCTGCCTTTTTCATTAGACGAACGGCCAGTGAGTATAGTCAATTGCTTGAGAGCATGAAGCAAAAGGAAAGGCCGGAAGAGTTAAGTGAGGCCGACTATTTGCAGGCTAAGCAGTTGATTGAACAGTATGACAAGGCTCGAGGCGAATATTCGTATATGAAGGATCGCCTAAGACAGTTAGAACATGAAACATTGATTATTAGTGAAAAAGGACACAATCTTAAAGAACGGAAGCAACGATTAGGCGCACTCATTGATGAACAAACAACGGTTTATCCCTTCTTATCATCGTTGAAATCAGGACACTGGGAACAGCTTTATCACTTATTAAAACAAGTGAAGGAAAAGCAAAAAGAAGCGGATGATTTAGAGGTGGAACTAAAGGCAGTGCAACAAGTAAAAGCAGACATACTACAGGCGTTAGATGATTTTTATTCTACTCAAAATGGGGAGGCTGCCAGACAATCAGTATCGGACAAATTTGCCGCCTTAGCTACCTGGGTAGAAAAACAACAAGCGATGACTGTTGAAATCAGCCGGATTCAGGAAGAAGTGGCTCATTACGAAGAAGAGCTCCAACGTGTCAATCATCAAATCTACCCACATCAAACAGAAAAATCGAACCTGTTGGACCGTGCTTGTGCCAATGATGTGGAGCAATTTTATGAACAGGCGATGCTTGTTGAACAAAAAAGAGAACGCGAGAAGCACAAAGAACAATTAATTGTACAGATAAAAAGTATGTTGAACCAACAAGATCAGTCTGCCTTCGAAATTTGGGAAAAGCCAAAAGATCCATCTGGACTAGCGGTTGAAATTGATGAAATCGATAGGGAACTTCAATCGCTTGAGGAGGAACAGAAATCATTACAAGAAAACATTGCTGAAAAAAAACACCGGCTGGAATTTCTTGAAAGTTCTGAGCAACATTCTAAGCTCCTTCACCAGCGATCAGTTGAACAGTCCGCATTTAATGAACAAGCAAAGGAATGGGCAGTTTACCAGATCGCATCAAAAGTATTAAAGTCTACAAAAGCACGTTATCAAGAAAAGCATCTACCTCAAGTAATCAAGCGTGCGGAGAATTTCTTTATGCGTTTAACGCTAGGTAAATATGATCGTTTATTTATAGATCAGAATGCTGCCCATTTAGTGGTACAGGATGAACAAGGTCATCTTTATACAACCAATGAACTGTCGAGAGGTACGGCTGATCAACTATATGTTGCACTCAGGCTGGCTTTGGGTGAATCGATGTCTCATACAATCCAAGCCCCGTTCATCGTAGACGATGCCTTTGTCAACTTTGATGAGACAAGGCGAAAGGTTATGATGGAGCTTCTTCGTTCATTATCGAACAAGAATCAGATCATTGTTTTCACATATAGAAAGGATCTGGCTGAAGAATGGAACGGATATTTCCTGCCCTCTGGAAAAACTAAATCAAGGATTAGGTCGCAAATTGGCAGTATTAATGATAAAATGTTTTCAGATTAAATGATGACAAAGCAAGTGGAGGGTTTCCATTGCCAGAAAAGCACAAGCAAGACTGGACAAAATATGAAGAGACGATTGAACAGTTTATACAGGTCATAGCAAAAAACATGAGTTTATATGGAGTGACACCTTCCATTGGTCGATTGTATGGGGTGCTTTATTTTGCAGAGGACCCTATGACGCTTGATGACATGCGGTCAGCTCTCGAAATGAGTAAAACCAGCATGTCTACAGGTGTACGAGCTTTATCCGATATGAAAATGGTGGAACCGTCGTTTAAGAAGGGGGTACGTAAAGATTTATACAAATCTGAGGAAGACTGGTATAAATCTTTCACCTCACTTTTCGGTAGTAGATGGAGACACCATACGGAAACCAACATTGAGGAAGCCGATGAGGCCATTCAAGAACTGTTAACGATTAAAGATCATACGGATGATGAATCATTAAAAGAAAAGATTGACATTGATATTGAACGTCTGCAATACGCCCAAAATTATTATCGGTGGCTTATGCGGTTTATCTATGTCGTAGAATCCGGCGAGATTTTTGAGTATGTACCTAAGATTGATCAAAAAAACAAATGACATTTACAGAGGGAGTATCGGAACAAAAATGACTCCTTTGTCAGCTTAACTGAACCAATATGCAAGACTGTTCCTGTCTCTTATCCTAAAGAAAGGTATTTTGGGTAAAGACGTATAATGGGAACAGTCTTTTTACTTAGAGGAGGAGATGCCAAAATGAAGAAAGGAATTGCCCATTACACATTAGGGGATACCTTCGATCACTATCTGATGATTAAATCAGCTGTTAAAGGAGTGGCTAGCAACAATAAGCCCTTTTTAACATTATTGTTAACTGATACGACAGGAGAGATTGATGCTAAACTTTGGGAGTCTACTCCTGAAGATGAATCACTATTTCAACAAGGGGAGCTTGTCAAGGTACAGGGGGAGGTAGGTCAATTCCGCAACAAGCCGCAGCTGAAAATTCAAAGCATTCGACCTGCACAGCCTACAGATGGGATTCAGGCAACGGACTTTATAGAAAAAGCACCTGTTAATAAAGAAGACTTAATGGAGCGTTTAACCGAAGCCATTTTTGAGATGAAAAATCCCACTATTCAACGAATAACAAAGCACTTCCTGAAGCATTATCAAAAAGATTTGTTAAGTTATCCAGCGGCCGTTCGAAATCACCATGAGTATGTATCTGGACTTGCTCACCACATTGTATCGATGTTAAACATTGCAAAAGAATTAACTATTCTTTATCCAGATATTAATAAGGATTTGCTGTATGCTGGAATTATCCTGCATGATTTAGGAAAGCTTAAAGAGCTCTCAACAGCTACATCACCCAGTTACACCTTAGAGGGAAAATTGATTGGCCATATTCCACTCATGGTGGAAGAAATTCGGGTGGTAGCCGATGAACTGCACATTAAAGGGGAAGTGGTCACGATCTTACAGCATATGATTTTATCTCATCATGGCAGGTCTGAATGGGGAAGTCCAAAGCCGCCACTCGTGAGAGAAGCAGAATTGCTTCATCAAATTGACATGATGGATGCTGGATTGAATATGTTAAATCGGTCACTACAAAAAGTGGGACCGGGAGAATTTACAGAAAGAATCTATGCGATGGACCAACGTACATTTTACAAACCAACGTTTGAGGACTGAGGATAGATCATAGGGGATAGAGGAATGAAGTGGAAAGACTGGGATAGGAATTTAAAAATTCGTCTGTTTGGGGAAGGGACGATGAATGTATTGTTTTGGGCATTTTTCCCCTTCATGACGATCTATTTTGAACGTTCATTTGGTAAGGGTTCGGCCGGGGTGTTGCTCGTACTCTCACAAGTGTTTTCAGTAGCAGCGAGTTTAATAGGCGGATACTGTGCTGATCGATTTGGTCGGAAGAAGATGATGGTATTTGCGGCTATAGGGGAAAGTGTATCGTTTGTATTGTTTGCTGCAGCTAACTCTCCATGGTTAAGCTCTCCATTACTGACGTTCTTTTCGTTTAGTCTATTAGGAGTGTTTGGTGCATTGTATTGGCCTGCTTCCCACGCGATGGTTGCAGATGTGGTTTCAGAGAAACATAGAGCAAGTGTATTTGCCGTGTTCTATACGTCGATCAATATTGCTGTCGTTATTGGTCCCATCGTGGGCAGTTACATATTTTATACCCATCGGTTTGAAATGCTCCTTACTGGTGTGATTATAACAGCTATTTTAGCCATTATTTTAGCTTATTTCCTTGATGAAACGACTACCTTGAAAGAACGTGTGAAGGAAAAAGGAAATAAATGGACGTCAGTGTTATGGGAAGAGCTGAGTGACTACAGGATTATTGCTAAAGATAGAACATTTTTGTTATTTATCATAGCCGGGGTGCTTGTTTCGCAAACCTTTATGCAGCTTGATATTCTCATCGCCGTTTATACGAGTGAAGTTGTGCAGGAGCAGACGCTTGTTCATATTGGAGATTTCAAATGGACGATTTCAGGAGAACGCGCCTTTGGATTAATCTTGGCAGAGAATGGTTTGCTTGTTGCTTTATTTACGGTTATTGTTACTAGGTACATGAATCGTTTAAAAGAAAAGCGAGTATTCATTTCCTCGTGCCTTCTTTACGCTTTTGGTGTGACTCTTTACGGTTTAACCCAAAATGTTTGGGTATTTATCTTGGCTATGGCTATTTTCACATTGGCTGAATTAATGGTCGTCGGCATCCAGGAGAGCTTTATTGCAAAGCTTGCGCCTGAAAATATGAGGGGACAATATTTTTCTGCTGCTTCCCTAAGGTTTACTTTAGGACGTTTACTTGCACCTTTTTCTTTAGTAGCGACAAATTATTTTAGCTATCAAGTGGTTTTTACTGTAATCGGTCTGTTAGCCATTGGTGGTGCAATGACCTATGCATTCATGTTTAGCAAAATGGAAAAAGGGTCCTTGTCCAATTCCTAATCATATTTATGTGCATCCATTCATAAAATGATAATAAATGGGACAGGGAGGATATCGCAATGATATTTGGTATTCCAATTTGGGTGTTTTTTTGCATTGTTTTCATATTCATAAGCGGATACATGGCATTCCGTGCTATGAGAGCAGAACAAAAGATAGAGCAACAGTTTATCGAGCGTGAGGGACGGGTTTATTTGGCTAGAATGAACGAGGAAAAGGAAAAGCGAGAGAAAAAAGCGAGAGATGTGGTTTGAAAAAGCGTGAGAAAGAGGCCATATCTTAACTAGAAAGAAGCCAGGTGGTTTAAACCACCTGGCTTTTGTTCTTGTTTAGGAAACTATAAAAGCGAGTGGTAAACTCTTACCAAACCGTAGGAGGATAATGAAAATGGGAAATAGGCGTTCTGGTATGATCAAACGAATATGAAACGACCATTTTGATGGTTTTTGGTTTTTCCATGCGGATCGGTTTCCTGAAGAACAAAGAAACGGTGGAAGAAACGATCCATTGTGGAACCAAAAACATCGGTTATGCTCGTTACGAATGCTTAGGGTGCGAAGGAAATCCAGCTCCTAGGTTTGTTTGCTTTACTTGTAAAAGTCGCTTTTGTCATACGGTTGGTAAAAATATACGGATGAATGGTCTAAAAACAACAAGAATTGTTCCCCATTGTCATATGGTGTTTAACACCCCAAAAAAACTTAGGAAAGTGTTCTATGAAGATCGGAAAAAGCTGAATGCTTTAAGTAAACAAGTGGCTGAAGTCTTTCAATATCATAACTACAGCAAGAGTAAGAAACAAGGGTTACAGTCAGGCATTACTACAGTCATTTATATCTTTGGCATCCTTTATCATTATATGGAAAAAAGAGTTCGGAAAGAAATGGAGGAAACGTGGGTATGTCTAACCGAAAAGAACTGGATAAAAAGGATAAAAGTCAGGAGGGTTGGTTAGATGAAGAACTCGTTATCGTTGAATTTGAATGTATAGATTGTAAGAAAACCGATGATGTACCGGACTATATCATTGATGAATGTAGTCTGGATCTCAAAAAGGGAGAGGAAGTCGAATTAGAATGTCCGTTCTGCCACGGCACTATGATTAAAGCGAAAAATGCCCCAAGTGATGAATAAGTCACTTGGGGCGTGAGTTAGTTAAGTCGCGTTAGCGATTTTGGTTATTGTTATTGGGAATTGCCTTCTTCAGAGTTGGTTTCTTCAGAAGAGCCATTTCCTTGTTCAGAAGAGCCGCCTTCAGAGGAGCCATTTTCTCCTCCTTCAGAAGAACCTCCACCGCCTTCATTGGCAGGAGCTTCTGGCTGTTTAAATAGATCTTTATATTGTTCAATCTTCACATCGATTTCAGCTGCTTTCATAAGTTCATTCATTTTTGCTTGTAGTGTCTTCTGATCGATCTTTTGACTGACAAGTGTACGTTTAATTTCTTTTTTCGCCTCTTCATATGGTTTGACGTCTTCAACTTCACGTTTGTCCGTTACCTTAATAATGTGAAAACCAAATTGAGTTTTTACAGGATCACTAACTTGTCCAACTTTCAAATTGTAGGCAGCATCTTCGAATTTAGGTGCCATCTTACCGGGGCCAAAGTATCCAAGTTTGCCGCCTTGTTTGGCTGATCCGTCACTGGAATATTCACTTGCTAGTGTTCCAAAATCTTCGCCGTCTTCAAGTTTTTGTTTCACTTCTTTTGCCGTTTTTTCATCGGATACTAAAATATGACTCGCTTGAATTTCTGTTTTCATACGCTCGTAGTATTTCTTCATTTCTTCTTCGGAAATATCTACCTCTTCAGCAGCTGCCTGCTCCTGTAGAAGACTTAAACGAATAGTCTCTTTAAACTGGTCTTCATTTGAGAAACCACTTTGCTGAAGGACCATTTGAAACTGATCACCGTATTGTTCCTTCAATGATTCTAATTCTTGATTTACTGCTTCATCCGAAACCTCATAGTTTGCGGATAGCACTTCATTCATTACTAATTGCTGCAAAATTGGTCCACCATGTTTATTCTTAAGTTCTTCATAAAACTCTTCTTTAGTCACTTCACCGCCACTTGTTTCAACAACTGCTTCTGACTCTGATTCTTCAGAGGAACAAGCAGATAAGGTGAATACACTAGCTGCAAGTGCAGCCGTTATAGCTATTTTCTTCATATCACGTACACTCCTCAAACAAATTATAAACATTCTTTGACGTAGAGGTCCTAGCAGCCCATGGATTAATATAACATATTTTGCCTCATCTATTCTATAGAAAGATTAAAAAATCAGAAAAGGGGTAGGTGCCAGCCCATTCATATAAGATTTTATAAGCATAGGATATGATATGTCTCAAGGTTGGGGGTGAGTTTATGAGTTACGGAAATAGTGGTGGGTTTGCGTTAATCGTCGTTTTATTTATCTTGCTCATCATCGTAGGTGCAGCTTGGTTCTAAAATGAAATTAAAGAAACAGGCTATGTTTACTTTTAGGAACATAGCCTGTTTCTTTACATATGGTTGAGGACATCCATATATGAGGTGATCAAAAGAATTGTTATAAGCACGTTAATGGTCCGAAATACCCGTGCTTGTTTTTCATTAGACATTTTAGTTTTCAAACATAAGGAATGAGTGAGAGAATTGAATACAAATAAGACGATTAGACCGTAAATGATAAATACAAATGCCAAAGTGAAGAACCTCCTTTATTCCCTATTAAACTACTCTATCAAAATTTCCTTAGGTTGAACAGAAGAAACCCTTAAAAAAGCGCCTGCTCTTATTTATAAGAGCGGCGCTTCATTTTTATTACAATTCCGGTCTTTGGATGAGAATATCATACCCGCTTTTTGAGTTGGCAATAACACAGCGGCGAGGTGCACGTGCAAATTGATTTAAATAAAGAAAATCAGAGAAAGAAAGACCGATATTAACAGCTGCGAACAGAACCAAGTAGGCGAAGTAACCTGGAAAAATAAAGCTCATCATCAGGGCAGGCACTGTAATTAAGAATGTCGGTGCAAGGGCCATTATAATGGATGTTTGTTTTGAAAGTTTGGACGTACATTGATAGGTGAATGTAGGCGTGAATCTCTTTCTGAATTTAAAAGTCACCCGCACCCGTTTATACAGCAATACTAAAGGTAATATATGCATTAATCGATGCATAGCTGGTAATAAGAATAAGACAAACATTAAAGGTACAAAACCATGATCTTTCAATTCATGCGTTCCATGGATAATTGAGAACGGGAGATAAATGATAAGAAAGGACATAAGTCCGGTTAATAGGGATAGTAAATTTATACGGTTTGGACCGAATTCTTTATTGATATCTACTGTTTTCCAGCAATTCATTTAAGAATCCCCCTTTATAAGAAAAAGTACTGTGAATTCATCTAAAATATATCGTTATGATTAGTTTATTGTAGCGGTTGAAAAGCGTTTAGCACAAAACGTATATTAGTATGTTTCGCGTGAAAAATCAATAGGTTTTTAACGAAAAAAATATTATTTTTTTTGGTCTTTATAAATGCCTATACTTACAGTAAAATATCCTTGTTGTGAACGTCATAAGGAGGAAGAAAAAAAGTGGAAAGAGCGGACCCGGACACGCGGCTTCATTTTCATCTGCAGTTATTGTTACAAGTGAAGGAGATGAAACAATATCCCTTTACTAAAATGGTGATCCACTATGGCTTGACTGAAGAAGAATATCGGCAAACCTTGCGTCTATTTGAGGAACTTGAGGATACATATGAGCAAGATCTTGAGAACGGGTTGATTGATCACTCGTTGCTGCTTATCCATTTTGCGGGTATGCTTTCTTACAAAATGCCCGTTGAGAGAACAATAATTGCTATGTATGAAGAAAATATTTATCCATTACTTACAAATAAGTTACTACAGCTGTTAAAAATATAAAGAAGCCCTTTCCTTAGCAAACTTAGGAAGGACTTCTTTTATAGTGTTAAGAGGATTTGGTCTGTTGTTTGGATGTTGCGATCTGGGATGATTGATTCCATTCGGCTTCTTGGTCCTCGATATTTTCAAGGGAACGTTCAAGCATGCTCATGTATTCATCTCCATAGATTTCTTTGATCAATGCAGACAAATCAAGGAATTCTGGCAGTTTGCCATACATTTCAGTCAAAGGCAATGACCCGCGTAATACTGAATTACTTTCAGGATTATACGCATTCAGGGTATCTTCAAGCAAAGTGACCCCTTCATTTGATAATTCAATGTATGTGCTACGCTTATCATTCTCGCGCTTTGAGAAGTCAAGTAACCCACGTTCTTCTAGCTTTTTAGAAAAGTTAAAAGCTGTAGATACATGCATCACACCATACTTTGAGACTTCAGATATAGTAGCCCCCTCTAAGTGGTAAGCAATCCACAGAATGTGATGTTCATTAATGTTTAGCTGGAATGGCTTAATCCAATCTTGCCAATCTTTTTCAATAGCCTTCCAAAGGGCTTTAGAAAGCTGAGCCATTTTATGACTGTAGAAAATGGCTTGTTGTTTTGAGATGTTGTCTTTCATACATACCACCTTTTCTAGGGTTTGATGTATATACAATGCGGTCAGGTCTATATTCACTAGCAGAAATAATGTGTTCTCATATTAATAGTAAAGCGAATTTTAAAAATATCAAGATCTATTTGAATCATTTCCATTCCAAAAAATAAAACCTATGCTAAGTTGCTCACTTAGCATAGGTTGATTTACTTTGAGTTATTAGGTTGGATCTCCTTAAATGCCTCAGATATGAGTCTATGAAAACGAATCATATCATCCACTCTTTTCTTTAATTGAGCGACTTCACAAGGTTGTTCCGTATTATTTGAATCATCTTCCATTTGAATGTCTATTGATTTAAGGGTAGCCATCTGTTCATGACTTGCTGTAAGCCACTTGTTAGTATAAGAATTCATAAACTTACGATATAAATTCTCATCGGCTTGATAAAGATCTTTCCTAAAACCCTTCTTCCAGACGCGTTCAACTAATCCTTGATCAGCTAAATTACGGACACCTGTACTCATGGAAGTTTTACTCTTGCCGAGTGCTTCACTCATTTCATCTAAGGTCATGGGTGTAGGGTGAATATAAAGAGTAACAAATAAACGAGCATCTCCTTGTGATAGCCCAAACATTTCAAGTGTTTTAGAGAACTCCTGGATTACCTTGGTGTTTAAGTGTTCAAGTGTATGATGGTTATAAAGCTCCATAAGATCCCTCCTTCGCTCAAATAGGGTCAACAACACACTACTATATATACCAGAAATTTAAAAATTGCAGGTTGAGTCGAAATTCAAAGCAAGTAGGCGAAAACAATAGTATTTATCATAAAAAATTACGTACAGTTTAAACTGTACGTAATTTTTTAACTTATATAATAGAATTTATCGTTTGAACTTTATATTGCAAATAGGTTACAGTATATAAGTCGCTGTAATAAAATACGTTGGTCTGTACGACTAATGAACAATTCAAGCTAAGAGGTGAGAGATGTGCCGATCATTGAAGTTAAAGACTTATCTAAAATCTTCGGAAAGAATGCCAAAAAGGCAACAAAATATTTAGATGAGGGATTATCTAAAGAAGAAATATTAGAAAAATCGGGAAATACGGTGGGTGTGAACCGAGCATCCTTTAATGTAGAAGAAGGTGAAATTTTCGTTATCATGGGTCTTTCCGGAAGTGGTAAATCTACTTTAGTTCGTTTAATTAATAGATTAATTGAACCGACTGAAGGAAGTGTTTATATTAACGGTGAAGATTTAGCTAAAATCGATAAGCAAAAATTAAGGGAAGTACGCCGTCAAAAATTAAGTATGGTATTCCAACGTTTTGCTCTGTTTCCACATCGGACGATCTTAGAGAATGCGGAGTTTGGATTGGAAGTCCAAGGTGTGGATAAAGAGGAAAGAAAGAAAAAAGCTCAAGAATCTCTTGAAATGGTAGGGCTTGGCGGATATATTCATCAATTTCCAGTCCAGCTTTCTGGGGAATGCAACAGCGTGTGGGGTTAGCGCGTGCGCTTGCCAATGACCCAGAAATACTACTTATGGATGAAGCTTTCTCTGCACTTGATCCGCTCATTCGGAAAGAAATGCAGGATGAACTGTTAGAGCTTCAGGAATCGATGAAAAAAACGATCCTTTTTATTACACATGATTTAGATGAAGCATTGAGAATTGGTGATCGTATCGCATTAATGAAAGATGGACGCATTGTACAAATCGGAACACCTGAAGAAATATTAGTTAATCCAGCAAACGATTATGTAGAGAAATTCGTTGAAGATGTGGACCGTTCCAAAGTATTAACGGCTGAGCATGTCATGAAACGTCCCGAAACGGTTGATATCGAAAAACATGGTCCAAGAACAGCGCTTGAGAGGATGCGTAAGGAAGGGCTTTCCAGTATTTATGTAACCGATGCGAAAAGGAACCTCCACGGATTTGTTACAGCGGATGATGTTTCGGAAGCAGCTAAAAAAGAACAAAGAGATTTAAAATCGATTCTACGTAAGGATGTTCCACAGGTTAAAAAAGACACGTCAATGCAAGAAATCTTCTCGATCATTCATGATGCCCCAGTACCTGTCGCTGTCATTGAAGAGAACAAACTTGTCGGGATTATTGTAAGAGGAACAGTCATTGCAGCATTAGCTGGAAATGAGGTGAATTTAAATGAAACTAATTCCTAAACTGCCAGTAGCTGAATGGATATCTGCAGCTACAGACTGGACAACAAATACGTTTGAATTTTTATTTGATTTTATTAAAGAAGACTTTGGTAATTTTATTGAATTCTTTGCTGAAGGACTACTAATGGAAATTCCAATCTGGCTGTTTATCGTAGTCGTTGGTTTGTTATCCTTCTTTGTTTCAGGTAAAAAGTTTGGACTTACAGCTTTTTCAGTTATCGGACTATGGTTTATCCAAAACCAGGAGCTGTGGCCAGAACTAATGAATACATTTACTTTGGTGATCTTTGCCAGTTTAATATCCGTCATCATCGGTGTTCCATTTGGAATCTGGATGGCAAAGAGTAAAACAGTAGAGAGTATCCTCACACCAATTTTAGATTTTATGCAGACGATGCCAGCCTTCGTTTATTTAATCCCAGCCGTTGCTTTTTTTAGTATTGGGATGGTTCCAGGTGTATTTGCATCTGTTATTTTTGCAACACCACCAACGGTAAGGTTTACAAACTTAGGTATTCGTCAAGTTTCACATGAACTAATTGAAGCATCAGATGCCTTTGGTACAACCGGATTTCAAAAGCTTTTTAAAGTACAGCTGCCTATGGCTAAAAAAACAATTATGGCAGGAATCAACCAGACCGTTATGTTAGCACTATCTATGGTTGTTATTGCCTCCATGATCGGTGCGAAGGGACTTGGGCAAACAGTTATAACAGGTCTCCAGCGTGCGGAAGTCGGAACGGGCTTTGTTGCAGGTCTTGGAATAGTTATCTTAGCTATTATCATTGACCGTTTTACCCAAAACTTAAACACTCAACGTGGAGATCAAGCTTAAGAATTGTTTTAATTAGAGGTTAAAAAGGCTGATGGCAGCCTTTTAACAATAAATAAATCTTAAAAAGGGGAGAGATTTTTTATGTTTAAATTAGACTGGAAACGTCTAGGAATGACTGCAGGACTTTCATTTACTCTTGTAGCAGCAGGCTGTGGATCATCTGAAGAAGAGACATCCACTAATGCAAGCGGCGGAGATAGTGAAGAAGCAGGTTACGGAGAACAATTGGATTATACAATTACTGGTATCGAAGCAGGGGCTGGTGTTGTAGCAGCATCCCAATCAGCTGTTGAAGAATACGAGAACCTAGCAGGATGGGAAGTTTCAACTTCTTCTTCTGGAGCTATGGCAACAGCTCTAGGTGATGCGATTGAAAATGAGGAACCTATCGTAGTAACTGGCTGGTCTCCTCACTGGAAATTTGCTAAATATGACTTGAAATATCTTAAGGATCCTAAAGGGGTATTTGGAGAAGCAGAGCAAATTAAAACAATGGTTCGTAAAGGACTAGAAGAAGATAAACCGAATGCCTATAAAATTCTAGATCAATTCCAGTGGACTGGAGAAGATATAGAGAGTGTTATGTTAGAGATTAATGACGGTGCTGCACCCGAAGAAGCTGCAAAAGCATGGATCGAAGAGAACAAAGATAAAGTAAGTTCTTGGACAGAAGGAACAGAAGAAGTTGATGGTACTGAAGTGGAACTTGTGTATGTAAATTGGGATACAGAAATAGCATCAACAAACGTAGTAGCAGAAGTATTGAAACAACAGGGATTTGATGTAACGATTACACCGCTAAATAACGGTCCAATGTGGGAAGCTGTTGCAGAAGGCGAAGTAACAGGTATGGTCGCGGCTTGGCTGCCAGCCACTCACGGTGACTTATATGCAGAATACAAAGATAGTCTAGTCGATCTAGGTATGAACCTGGAAGGCGCTAAAATCGGCCTTGTGGTTCCATCTTATATGGATGTAGAATCTATCGAAGATCTGCAGCCAAAAGAATAATTGAGTAATAAAGAACAGGCTGTCGAGAAAGTTTCGACAGCCTGATTTTTTCTCTCTATTTTATTTTTTGCGTTCATTTGTTATCAGTTTAGACGTAGAAGCCGTTGGTTTAGATTAGATATCTGTCATGGCCTCGCCCAAAGAGATGTATTTGGAGTATGTCTGGGAGAAGGTAAAGAACAAGTTCGCTTGAACCGGCTCTCCAATGAAGGAAAATGGATATATCGCATGAGAAAAGAGAAAGTTCAGCGTAGCTTCGCAGATTCAAAAGAACTGCATGGGCTGCGTTATTGTCCTTTGCGTGAACCAACAAAAGGTTCGGGAACAGGCGTTACTGGACAGCAGCCTGTCAGAACATGAAGAAGATGACCCTTCACCTAGAGGAAAAACGGGTGATCCGAGAACCGGCAGTGTAGGTTTCAGGAGGAGACTCGGGCATTCTTCCGCGGAAAGCGAGCGGTATTCGCCTGTACGTATGCACAAAAAAGCTTTTAGAGAAAAAAAGGGGGTTCTCTACAAGCTGAGGCTGCACACAACTCTAGGGTTGTGTGCAGCCTTTTTGCATACAAAAGAACAACCCAAAGGCATGGGATCTACCTTGGGCTGTTTCCGTTGAAATGAGCAGGATTTATTGGTGATTAATGATTTCATGGCTAGGCTGTGTGTCGGTATCCTGTTCTGCCTTAGCCTTTTCCTCAAGCTCTTTTAAGCTTTTTTCAATCTGTTCAAGATATTTCTGGATATTTTTTTGGTGCGGCTCAACCGTTTTCTTCCAGCTTTCAATGGACACTTTCACATCTTCAGAAAGTTCCTTAATCAGTTCAGCACCTTCTTTGGAAGTTTGGGCAATTTGATCTTTCAACTGCATGCCTTCCTCTTTTAAGCTCATCACCGTTGTTTTAATATTTTCACTTTTAAGTTTGGCATTTTCACGGAAGTCACGTCCAGATGATGGTGTGTTAAATAATGTATAGACGGCGCCAGTGACCCCACCCACGATCATTCCGAGTACAAGCGATTTTGCGTTTGGCATAAAAAAATCCCCTTTCGTATCAAGTTCCTACTTATTATTTTCTCTTAATATGTACGATTGAAACCTAAATTAATGAAAATGTTTAAAAAAGAGTGCTTTTAGAGGTTTAAAAAGTCACCAAATGATAAGCGGAGCATCTCTTCGTTGGCTTGCTTTTGAAGAGCGTGTGCCCCTGCGTCTGCGAGCCTATTCAAAGAGGTAAATTCCTCGGGGCAAGGCAGCGAAGAAGGCTATTCTCTGAAGTGGCCTCGCTACTCACGTATCATTAAGCAGCAGGGAACTTCTACTAAAACCGTGCACGTCCTTTGCACAACGTAGAAGTCAGCAAGTCCTGTGCAAGTCCGTTCCTTGGAAAAGAAGGACACTTTTCCTTCGTGCGATGCGGATTCAGGGAAGCTTTCCTTGGTGCTCAAAGCCTACGCCGACTCGACCTTATTGCGACGCACAGGACGTGCTAGTGTCGACAATGCTCGCGTGTCGTGGCGATTTTGTCGACCTTCTAATTTGGCAACTTTATGAACACTCACTTTTAGAGAAAAAGACCACTACAAAAGGATGTAGCGGTCTTTGTAATTGTGCATGATGGAGTAGCTACCTCGGGATCCTATGGTTGGACAGGTAACGATGGATTCATTTGTGTCCGCTTCATAATTCGTTGTGCAATTGGATAGATAACTACCATAACGATCGTATTCACCGCAGCTGTAGGCAGCACAATGGTGGCAAACATAACCGTAAAGCTTGCATCCATAAGTCCGATAACGAATAGGACACAACTTAAGAATATGGTGCCGCTTATGATCGTTCCCGCTGCTGTAAGAACGGGGGCTACTGCCTTCTTAAGCAACTTACGTAATGATAGATACAAACCAAAGAATGCTAAAGCCGTTAAAGGTTTATCAATTAAGTTAGCTAACTGTCCTCCTGGAACGGTTGTGGTTAAGGCTGAAATGAAGCCAGTTGCTACAGAAAGAATAATGACATATTGAAGTTTAGGAAAAAGCATAATCCCTAAAAACATCATGGCAAGCATCATATCTGGACGCATCCCTAAGAAAAACGGGGGGACGATGGCATGCAGTACTGCACCAATTCCAACAAGTAACGATAGCATAACTAATACACGTGTATTCACTTGAACAACTCTCCTCATCTCTACTCATCTAATCTAATTTACTCTTCAGACGTATCCTTTGACCGCCTGCAAAAGCATAGACTTATTATAGCAAAAAACAATGGCAATGCAAAGTCTTCAGTTTGCCTATTTCTGAATATTTTGATTAATTTGCTCGGCTATGGATTGCAAATCTTCATTCGTATAATCGTCTGCATGAACTGTCCATTTTGGTTCAAATCCATCTTCAGCACCATAGCGTGGTATAAGATGGATATGTAGATGAAAAACAGATTGTCCTGCAGGTTCTTCATTATTGTTTAATAGGTTTAAACCGATCGGCTGAAAGGATGTTTTAATGGCGCTGGCAATCTTAGGTACTCGTGCGAACAATTTTTCAGCTGCACCTGACTGAGTATGATAAATATCCTTCGTATGTTCTTTAGGAATAACCAGCGTATGGCCCTTTGTAACTTGACTAATATCAAGGAAGGCATACACATCTTCATCCTCATACACTTTAGCCGAAGGGATGTCACCGTTAATAATTTTGCAAAAAATACAATCATCCACTTGTGTCATATCATTCACTCCTTGGTATCATTTGTATAATTGTATCATAATTTAAGGCGTTTTAACGATATCCGTCCCTCTATAGTAGAAAGATGCAAGCCTTAAGAAAAGTGTGATAAAATTTGTGAAGAATGTACGCAAATGAAAAGAGGGACGACAATGAAATCATTGTTACATATCGATAACCTTCACGGTGGCTATACGCACAAAAACGTACTACATGGAATTTCGTTTGATGTTTTTCCAAAAGAGATCGTCGGATTAATTGGGCTCAATGGAGCGGGGAAGAGTACGACGATTAAACATGTCATTGGAATGATGCAGGCTAAAAAAGGTAAAGTAGCAATCAATGGGACAACTTTTGAAGAAAATCCTGAAAATTATCGCCAGCAGCTGGCCTATATTCCGGAGATGCCAATTCTGTATGATGAATTGACATTGTATGAGCACTTGCATTTAACGGCCATGGCCTACAATGTGCCGGAAGAAACCTTTAAGAAAAGGCTTGATCCGTTATTGAAAGAATTCCGATTAACACGGAAGCTTAATTGGTTTCCTGTCCATTTTTCAAAAGGGATGAGACAGAAGGTCATGATCATGTGCGCCTTCCTTATTGAACCAGAGCTCTATATCGTCGACGAACCATTTGTTGGGCTTGATCCACTTGGGATTCAATCTTATCTTCAACGGATGGATGAAATGAAGGAAAACGGGGCTGGTATATTAATGTCTACCCACATATTAGCGACAGCTGAGAAGTACTGTGATCGGTTTATTATTTTACATGATGGTAAAATACGAGCGATGGGAACGTTAGATGAGCTTAGGAAATCCTTTAACAAACCTGGGGCTTCCCTGGACGATATTTATATTGAGTTGACAAAGGAAGAAGACAATGATTAATGCGAAGGAATTTTGGAGTCATCGCTTCCAGGCACATATAAAGGAAACAAGTCGTTACTTGCGCTATATTTTTAATGGTCATATCGCCATTGCTATGGTCTTCTTTGTTTCAGCCCTAGCTTATTACTATCAGCAGTGGCTCATGCAGCTTCCTGAATCGTTTCCAACAGCATGGGTTGTAGGGATAGCTTTTGGACTCATTGCCAGTTACAGCCCTGTTCGTACCTTGTTGAAAGAGCCAGATTTAGTATTTCTTTTGCCAGCAGAGCATCAACTGGGTGATTATTTTAAACGTTGCTTATACTACAGCTTTATCATCCAGCTTTATTTAATCTTTCTTGTTGTCGCTGCACTCGGTCCTTTATATTTTGCGTCATACCCTGAGCTAGGGACACGACATTATTTAATGATGATTGTTGTCATTCTCGTTGCAAAGGTATGGAACATGTTAGCAAACTGGTGGATGTTAAAGGAACGCAATGCAACTATCCGCATGACGGATCAGATCGTGAGAGGGGCAATCAGTATCCTTCTCTTTTATTTTCTAGCCAAGGGGGAATGGATATTTGCAAGCATAGTAACCATTTTACTCGTTGCCATGATGCTGTATGGTTACTCCCTTTCTAGAAAAAAAGCTGGACTAGCATTTGATCTACTCGTAAGTAAGGATCAAGCCAGGATGCGGACTTTTTATCGAATAGCCAACATGTTCACAGATGTACCTCATTTAAAAAATACCGTCAAAAAGAGACATTCACTTGTCCGTTTATTGTTAGCATCAATTAGCTATCGTCAGGATCAAACCTTCACTTATTTATATCGAATCACGTTTGTTCGGAGTAGCGATTATTTAGGGATGTACGTACGGTTAATGGTGATAGGTGGACTTGCGATTTGGTTTGTACCGAATGTTTGGGTGAAAGTGGCGTTTGCTATTTTGTTCCTTTATTTAAGTGCTTTTCAAATGATGTCACTGTGGAATCATCATCGCACCATTGCGTGGCTTGATTTATATCCAGTAAAATCAGAGTGGAAGCAAGTAGCGATGCTTAATGGTCTTAAGCAGCTGATGATCGTTCAGACTGTTTTATTTACCCTATTGTTTATTATCCAGACGAACTTTTTAGCTGCTTTACTCGTAATGATAGGTGGCACCATATTTAGCTTTGCTTTTATTCAAGGCTATGTAAAACAGAAATTGGTGTAGTACGGTTCCTTTTTGCTTGGGGACCGTATTTTTAAAACAGGAGGGTTGGCAAATGAGTTATGAAGCACAAGTGTATAAAGAAGCAATGAGATGGAGTAAGTCGATAGAAAAACGTTCTTCTATCATTCAACGATCGTCAAAACGCATTCAATCGTCGATCAACGATAGAGTTCCCGAACGGATCCATACCATCGTTACAGAAAGCATTCGTAAGATGATTGAGCTTGCGCTAACTTCCTCACAATATATTCGACCAATAGAGATCAAAGATTCGTGGATATTCAAAGAGCGGGAGGAGCTTGTCACGGAGCGGCTCAAACAATACAAAAATACAGCTTCCTGGGAAGGAGCCGGCACGGGATTCGGAGGATTCTGGCTTGGAGCTGTAGATTTCCCGCTTCTCTTAAGTATCAAGATGAAGTTCTTATTTGATGCTGCCCAATACTATGGTTTAAACGTAGATGACTATGAGGAACGGGTCTATCTGCTATATATATTTATGTTAGCTTTTTCAAGTGATCAAGAAAAAACAAAGGTGAGGGACATTGTACTAAACTGGAGAGCAGTACCAACAGAGAGGAAAAAGATAGACTGGAAGACGCTGCAAATTGAATACCGTGACACGATTGATCTTGCAAAATTGCTGCAGCTCGTTCCTGGATTCGGGGCTATCGTCGGATATGTAGCAAATAAAAGGTTTCTTGAGCAATTAGGGGAGACGACAATGAATGCGTATCGTCTCCGACTGTTGCAAAATTAGCTGTTTTGCTCTTGATAAGAACGGTAGGCTTGGATTAGCGTTTTGGCTGCATGAGGGAGGGCTCGTTCATCAAAATTAAACTTCGGATGGTGATGAGGGTAGGCGTGATCAGGTATTTGTGCGCCCGTAAAGTAAAACGCGCCTGGTTTATTTTCTAAATAATAGGCAAAGTCCTCGCCCGCCATAGAAGGATCGACTTCTTCTGTTTGAAGAGATGAGTTTGCCTTAGCAGCTTCCTGTAAAATTAAGTCCGCTTGTTCAGGATGATTGATAACAGGCGGATATCCCTTTTGATAATCGAATTGGTAATCTGCACCGTTACTTATGCAAGCACCTTTGATCAGTTTTTCCATTTCCGCTATGATCAGCTCTTGTACTTCGGGATCAAACGTACGAACAGTACCTGTTAAGGTCGCAGAGTCCGCTATAATATTAAACGTTTGTCCGGCCTGGAAGGTTCCGACAGTAAGTACGGCTGTATGAAGGGGATCAACTTTTCTGCTGACTACTTGCTGTAAAGATGAAATAAGCTGGGAGCCGATGACAATGGCATCTTTTGTTAAGTGGGGTTGAGCCCCATGTCCGCCTTTGCCTTGGATTTTAATCGTGAAACTATCAGCACCTGCCATAAATGGCCCCTTTGAGGTTTGAATGGTACCGAGCGGTGTTGTTGCCCATAAATGGGTTCCGAATACGGCATCTACATCATCAAGTACTCCAGTATCGATCATCGTTTTTGCGCCGCCTGGGGGAAGTTCTTCTGCATGCTGATGTACGAAGACAACTGTTCCAGGGAGCTGGTCTTGGAAAGGGAGGAGTGCTTCAGCTAAGCCTAAAAGAGAAGCCGTATGTCCATCGTGGCCACAAGCATGCATGACACCGTCATTTTTAGATTTATAGGCTACCTCATTTTCTTCCTGAATAGGCAAAGCATCAAAATCGGCTCGTAAAGCCACTTTTTTCCCCGGTTTTCCACCCTTTAATGTTGCGACAATACCGTTTCCCCCAACATTGTTTTGGTAAGGAATGCCCAGTCGCTTATATGTATATGCTATAAAACGAGCAGTGTCTGTTTCATGAAAAGAAACTTCGGGGTACTGATGTAAAAATCTTCGTGTCTCTACCATGTTTTCATATTGACTGTCAATTGCTTCAAATAGAGATGTCCACATTGTGTTTCCTCCTCTGGTTCAGTATGGTATTCAATATATCAAATGAGCTTGGCAAATAAAACTAAATAAGCTCACCGCACATGCGGCGAGCTTATATATTCAGGTTGGTTTTTGATTAGTGTAAACGAGAATCTTGAAGCAGACGGTCTATCTCTTCCATGTGACCGGTCTCATCTGAAATTAAATCATCAAGCTTGATGGAAAGCTCAGTTAGCCCAAGCTCATCTGCCTGTTGTTTGCGTACTTCATACCGTTTTATTGTATCGTACTCGGAATTTCTTGCTTCTACAAGCATCTCTTTTACCTCTGATAAAGGCTTTACCTCAGCTGGTTTCGTTGTAGGTGTACCGCCAAGTGTGCTGATTTTTTCAGCTAGGTAAACAGCGTGTCCCTGTTCATCAGCTACTTCACTTTCAAAGAATGGCTTGAGCACAGAACGATAAAGACCGGATACAACTGCCGCATTATAGGTGTACATAATAGAAGCAGCATATTCGTGAGCCAAGTCTTCATTCAATCCATCGATTAGTTTTTTCATTTTTTCATCCATTGATTATCATCCTTCCAAGTTAAAGTTATCTCCACTTAGTTTTATTCCCTGATCCTTGCTCTTTAAACGTAAAAAGAATATTTCTATCTCAGCTCGTTTGCACGTACCGCTATTTGATTTATGTTAGAACGGTACTTCCATTCAATAGTAGAGAGCAGCAAACTAGTTTATAAATCTGGATATGACGGCTTTATATGCTTTTTGTGACAATAACGTGAAGGGGTGTTTTTTTGATTTAACTATTTTGATTTCAAAGCGATACCTTGTATAATAGTAAATGGTGAGGGAGAAGGGACGATTATTATGAGTAAGCGAAGTGAAACCTTGTTGTTTGTTGCATGGGCTCAAGCTCTTGTAGCAACACTAGGAAGTTTGTTTTTTTCGGAAATTCTAGGGTACACTCCTTGTGAACTTTGTTGGTATCAACGAATTCTCATGTATCCACTAATCATTATTTATGGTACCGCCTTAGTTAAAAGGAAAGTGGACATCGCTTTTTCCGGGCTGATTCTTAGTGGATTGGGCATGGCTGTCTCGATCTATCACTATTTGATTCAAAAAGTGCCGGCCTTTCAATCAGCAGGTGGCTCGTGCGGGGTAGTTCCTTGTAACGCGGAATACATAAACTACTTTGGCTTTATTACCATCCCCTTTTTAGCGGGAACAGCATTTATTATTATTTTTGTATGTCATATGTTCATGATTCGTAAGAGAGGGGAAAATAGCTAATGAAGAAAAATATGATTATATTTGGAACGATATTAGTCGCTCTACTTGTTGTGCTTGCCTTTGTCGTTAACTATCAAAACTCTCAGAAAGCAGAAGGTAATCCATACGGGAAGAGTAATTTGGAGCAGGCTACAATCGAACAGTTGGATGATCCCAATTATCAAAATCAGATTCTACCAGATGAACTAGAGAAACAAATTAATTCAGGTGAACCCACCACGGTTTATTTTTACAGCCCGGAATGTATTCACTGTCAGCGAACGACACCTGTATTGGTCCCAATCGTACAGGAAATGGGAATCGATATGAAAAAGCTTAACCTTCTAGAATTTTCTAATCAGTGGCAGGAATACGGCGTCCAATCAACACCCACCCTTGTCCATTATGAAAATGGGGAAGAGGTAGCGAGAATCGTAGGATCACAGGATGAAGCTACATTCAAAGAGTTTTTTCAACAAGAAGTACTGAAATAACACAGCTGGACAGCAATAACAAAAGTGAGCGACTGAGATCGCTCACTTTTGTTATAACTACTGGTTTATTATTGTTCGAGTTGCACCATCTGATATTTCGTAATATAAGGTTTGCCGTCGATAAAGGAGGGCTTTTCTTTATGTTTGGGTCCAGAGTTTTGGTGGGCTTGTTCAAAGGCTTGCGAATTTTTCCAATCCTCAAAGCTTTGTTGATTTCGCCATTGAGTGAATACAACATACGTATTCCCCTGCACCGGACGTAAAATCCGAATAGCCTGGAACCCGTCCATCCCCTCGACAGATCCTATCCTTTTCTTAAAGCGATCCTCAAATAATGGACGACCTTCATCGGAAACAGGAATATTATTCATGACCACGTAACCTGTGTGTTGTATATTACCCGCAGAATCAACGATTTCATACTCGCGGCCTTCTTCAAATACAGACGGTTCATTTCCTTCATAGTAGGCTACGGTTTTGTCCTGGTCCTGCATAATCATGAGATTTGCTTCTTTATGCTGCTGATCTAGCTTTGCTAAATAGTTTAATGTACCATTTGTCATAGATACTTTCATATAGAAATGTCTCCTTTCCTGCATTAGTTTAAGTGTAGCAATTGGGCAGTATGGACTGCAAGTTTTATGAGAAAGGATGCGCAACGTGTGACCATTAAAGAATACTTAGAACATCGTCCTCAATGGCTCAAATCCTTTAAATGGCCAGCAATCGCTTTGGGTGTAACATTTTTACTGGCTTTACTAGGATATTTATTTATTGTGTTTGGCGGAAGATTTGTCGTATCAGAAAAAGATTTGATTCTGGATGCAGCAACAACTGTGGAAACGGTTGAAGGTGAAGTGATTGAACGGATTAATACAGAAAACCGTATGTTAGTAGACATTTCGGAAGTGCCTGAACACGTGCAGCAAGCGTTTGTTGCCATAGAGGATAGCCGCTTCTATGAGCATGCGGGTGTGGACTTTAAATCAGTATTTAGGGCCGTGTACCGCGATATCATTGCCATGGATAAGGTGGAAGGCGCAAGTACAATTACCCAACAGCTTGCAAAGAATTTATTTCTATCCAATGACAAGTCATGGATGAGGAAAACCAAAGAAGTCATGGCTGCTATATATTTAGAGAGAAACTTTACGAAGGATGAAATTTTAGAGTTGTATTTGAATCGGATTTATTTTGGCAATGGCGCGTATGGGGTAGAAGCAGCTTCGCAAACGTATTTTAACAAATCCGTTTCAGAACTAACCATCCCCCAAGGAGCATTGCTTGCTGCTTTACCTAAAGCTCCTAACAACTATTCGCCTTTTGAAAATCCTGAAGAGGCAGAGGATCGTCGAAATATCGTTCTTTCCCGGATGGAGGCCATAGGGATGATTGAAGCTGAAAAAATGGTCAGCTTACAAGGAGCGACGCTTGGAGTTAAAAAAGATACAGGAGAAACTGAAACGTGGTCAAATAGTTATGTTGATTTAGTTATCAAAGAAGCAGCTGAACAATACCACTTGTCCCGCAATGAATTAAAGCGCGGAGGGTACCGTTTAATTGTGAAAATGAATCCTGGAATACAGGAAATGGCTGTTACAGAAATGAAAAATGGAGAATTTGTACCTGGTTCAAAAGCGGGGGTAGAAGGTGCATTTACGCTTATGGATAATACAAGTGGAGCCATTATTGCGGCAGTTGGCGGGCGGGATTTTAAACATGGAGATTTAAATCGCGTTACGATTAAAAAACAACCAGGTTCGGTCATCAAACCTTTGGCTGTATATGGCCCTGCGTTAATGGGCCCGACCTATATCCCTTACTCACTGCTCGTTGATGAAAAACGGTCCTATGGAGAATACTCACCTAGTAATTACGATGGAAATTACGCTGGGCTTACTTCTCTTTATCAGTCACTCGTAGATTCTAAAAACGCACCCGCTGTCTGGTTACTTGATCAGATCGGTATTACTTATGCCAAAGAGTACCTGGGTGACCTGGGCTTGCCAACGGAAGATCAAGGGCTATCGATAGCTCTTGGGGGATTATCTAAGGGGTACTCTCCTTTGCAGCTGACGGAAGCTTATCGAAGTTTTGCCAATGAAGGAAAAGTAACAAATGCGTATACCATACAGCGGATTATTAACCGTAATGGGGAAGTGATTCATCGCCATGAGCAAAAAGAAACGCAAGTATTCAACAAGCAGACGGCCTGGTATATGACAGAAATGCTTGAGACCACAGCTTCTGAAGGTACAGCAAAAGCAGGGAGCTACCCTAAAGCGTTAGCAGGGAAAACAGGTACACAACAGCATCCAACTGTTAAGGGTAGAAATAAAGAAGTATGGTTCGCAGGTTATACCCCTGAATATACTGGCACACTGTGGATGGGGTATGATCAGTCAGGTGAGGACTACTATTTAACAGGCGGGAGTTCCTATCCAACCGAATTAATGAAATCAATAGTAACAAAACTAGATCGTCAGCAAGACCTATCAGAAACTTTTACAAAACCAGAAGGTATGAAAAGCCTGCCTGAACCAATTATTCTTCCGACACTAACTGAAGTAGAAGGTTCAATTGGCTTTGGCGGAGTAGGTGTTATTCGTGGGACCCTCAGTTGGACACCGGGTGAAGATGAGCGTATCGTCTATCGAATCTATCAAGGTACAGGAGAGGATAAAACGTTGGTCGACGAAGTGATTGGAAAAGGGGAGTACCGTGTAGGCGTATTAGATGTTTGGGATCGTCCCACATTTGTTGTTGTTCCTTACGATCCGCTTACAGGACTTGAAGGAACACCATCCAATTCTGTAACACTTGAGTGGTAGAGCGAAAACGTACAAAATGGTGACAAAAGGGTTATTTTTCTATACACAATGATGATTAATGGGTATAGTGGGAAACGGATGCTTGATGTACGTGTATATGAGGATGTTCAAAGATGTTACCAAATGATAATCAGCACTTTTGAACTCGTACTAAAAAGGAGTAGTGAGTGATGAATAACGAATGGAATGATACGATTTTAAAGGCTTTTAGAGGAGAGGAAACGGACTATACGCCTGTCTGGTTTATGCGCCAGGCCGGACGTTCTCAACCGGAATACCGTAAATTGAAGGAAAAGTATTCTTTATTTGAGATCACCCATCAACCTGAGTTGTGTGCATATGTAACACGACTGCCTGTTGAACAATACGGAGTAGATGCGGCGATCCTTTACAAAGACATCATGTCTCCACTCCCGGCGATTGGTGTGGATGTTGAAATTAAAAAAGGAATTGGTCCAGTCATTCATAATCCAATAAAAAACAAAGCAGACATTGCTAAACTAGGAACGATCGATCCCGAAGCAGATGTTCCTTATGTACTGGATACGATTCGCCTGTTGACGAAAGAGCAGCTGAATGTACCATTGATTGGCTTCAGCGGTGCTCCGTTTACGCTGGCAAGCTATATGATTGAAGGTGGTCCTTCCAAGAATTATAATAAAACTAAAGCACTTATGTATAGCGACCCTGAATCGTGGTTTAAGTTGATGGATAAACTGGCTAATATGGTGATCACTTATGTACGATCCCAAGTAGCAGCCGGGGCACGTGCTATTCAGATTTTTGACTCTTGGGTAGGTGCCCTTAATGAAGCCGATTATCAAACCTATATTAAACCGGTGATGGACATCATCTTCAGTGAATTAAAATCTGAACAGGTCCCCCTAATTTTATTTGGTGTCGGGGCAAGGCATTTGGCCGAACAATGGGATGACCTGCCGATCGATGTACTTGGTCTTGATTGGAGGTTATCCGTGACAGAAGCGCGCGCGATGGGAATTAGAAAGCCGTTACAAGGGAACTTGGATCCTTCCATTTTGCTTGCTGACTGGGATGTTATTGAAGAACGTACAAAGCAGATTATTGATGAAGGTAAACAACATCCGGCTCATATCTTTAATTTAGGGCACGGTGTTACACCTGACATTACACCAGAAACTTTGAAACGACTCACACATCTTATCCATGACTACTCAAAATCATAAGAGGTGAAAGACTGATGGCTAAAAAACAAATGGGACTCCTTGTTATGGCCTATGGGACCCCATATAAAGAAGAAGACTTAGAACGTTATTACACACACATTCGCCATGGACGCAAACCTTCTGACGACATGCTGCAGGACTTAAGAGATCGCTACGATGCGATCGGCGGTATTTCTCCTTTGGCACGGATCACGCAGGACCAGGGGAGGCACTGGAAAATGCATTAAATGAAATGCAAGATGATATTGAGTTCAAACTATACTTGGGATTAAAGCATATTGAACCATTTGTGGAAGATGCTGTAGAACAAATGGCGAAAGACGGTGTTGAGGAAGCGGTGTCTCTTGTACTAGCTCCACATTACTCAACGTACAGCGTGAAGTCCTACAACGGACGTGCGAAAGAAGAAGCGGCTAAGCATAATATCAAAATTAGTTCTGTTGAAAGTTGGTATGATGCCCCAGGATTTATTGAATTTTGGAAAGAAAAAATTCTTGAACAGTACTCGAAAATGGAGGAAGAGGAGAAGGATAAAGCTTGTTTAGTTGTTTCTGCCCACAGTTTGCCAATGAAAATATTAGACGGCGGGGATCCTTATCCTGACCAACTGGAAAGAACGGCCGAACTCATCTCTGAAGCGACAGGTATTACACAATATGAGATTGGCTGGCAAAGTGAAGGCAATACACCAGATCCATGGCTTGGCCCCGATGTGCAAGATTTAACGAGAGATCTGTACAATGGGAAAGGGTATAGATCTTTCGTCTACGCTCCAGTTGGATTCGTCTCCGATCACTTGGAAGTGCTATATGATAATGATTACGAATGTAAAGTTGTTTGTGAGGAGCTTGGAGCAAATTACTATCGTCCAGAAATGCCAAACACTCATCCCACTTTTATTTACACGTTAGCCGGTGTAGTCATGCGTAAAGTGAAGGAGCAGGTGTAGTAGATGTCTCAAACTAAAAAAGTAATCATAGTAGGCGGCGGAATCTCCGGATTAACCGCTGCTTATTATTTACAAAAAGAAAAACAACAACATCAACTGCCCCTGGACGTGCAATTGATCGAATCCACCGACCATTTAGGCGGAAAAATAGACACACTTAAACGTGATGGGTACACCATTGAGCGCGGTCCGGACTCCTTTTTAGAACGTAAGAAAAGTGCAACGAGGTTGGCCCACGAAGTAGGGTTAGAAGACCAGATCGTCCCAAACGGCACAGGTCAATCCTATATTTTAGTTAATGAAAAACTTCATAAAATGCCAAAAGGTTCTGTGATGGGCATTCCTACAAGAGTTCGCCCTTTTCTATTTTCTGGCCTTTTTAACCCGGCAGCTAAGGTAAGAGCAGCTTTCGATTTGGCTATGTCCAAGCAAACTGCAGAAAACGATCAATCACTTGGGTTGTTCTTTAGACGCAGATTAGGCAGCCAAGTCGTTGAAAACTTAATTGAACCACTCCTATCAGGAATTTACGCTGGAGATATTGATGATCTAAGCTTGCAGGCCACTTTCCCACAATTTTATGAACTAGAACAAGATTACGGCAGCTTAATTAAAGGGCTAAGAAAAACACGGACGCTTCCACCTAAAAAAGCAAAAAAGCCAAGCATGTTCCGGACACTGAATGACGGACTTGGATCGCTCGTTGAAGCAACCGCTGACAAGTTAGAGCCAGGGACGATTCATAAAAGTTTGCAAGTGGATCATATTGAGAGGAAACAAGGTTATTACCATCTTCTCTTAAGTGATGGAACAGTTGAAATATGTGATGCTGTCGTCATTGCGGCCCCATTTTTTGCCGCTCAGCGGATGCTGTCTCAGTACTCATTCATGGATGCCTTTAAGAAAATGAAAGCTACTTCAGTGGCTAATGTCGTCATGGCTTTCGATCAATCAGCTATTAAAAAGGATATCGACGGTACTGGTTTTGTCGTATCCAGAAACAGCAAATTCAGAATTACAGCCTGTACGTGGACACATAAAAAATGGCCGCATTCGACACCAGATGGAAAAGTCATGCTCCGCTGCTATTTAGGGAAACCGGGAGATCAGGAGGTTGTCGACTTATCTGATGAGGAAATTGTCCAGATCGCCTTAAAGGACTTAAATCAAACAATGGATATCACAGCTAAGCCCGACTTTTCGGTTGTCACTCGCTGGTATAACGCCATGCCGCAATATTCCGTTGGTCATAAAGAACGCTTAAATGAAGTCGAGGAACATATGCGAAAGGAACTTCCGGGAGTTTATTTAGCAGGAGGTTCTTATAAGGGTATTGGTCTGCCGGACTGTATTGACCAAGGTGAAGCGGCGGTACAAAAAGTACTCCAACATTTAAATATGAAGACAAGCTAAACGCCTGCGACTAGAGCAGCCGTTTGCTTGTCGTCTAGGAAATTATAAAAATATTTTCCTGTCGATAAGCTTACATGAAGTTAGCCACATCCAGATCCAGCGTGCAAGACACGAAAGACTAGTCCCCGATCTTAGTCGAACTTCTACTGTCGTGTCTACCGGGGCGCCCCGCGCTTTTGTACTAAGAAGACAACGTAAGAAAGCGAAAGGGGTTGACGGTTGAAACAGTGGTAACAGACTCCGGACACGCTCTCTATCACCACCCTAATCCTATGTAAAACACCATCCTCTTGCATCTTTTGGAATCTATTAGTATGCTTTGTTATGAAAACGATTTCAAAATAGAAAGTCTTGCAGGGGGAATTGTATGGCTACGATTGAAGATGTAGCAAAGTTAGCGGGTTTATCAAGAACGACTGTATCCCGTGTCATTAATGATCAGCCTTACGTGACAGAAGAAAAAAAGAAACGAATCATACATGCAATGAAAGACTTAGGTTACGTTCCGAATTCGTCCGCTCGCAGATTACGTAGTCAGCGGACGGAAACCATAGCCGTACTATTGCCGCGAGTTACGAATCCTTTTTTCGGTCACCTTATCGAGTCATTGGAAAGAGAAGCTTCGAAAGCTGACTATCAGGTAATCGTTTGTCAAACACACGATAAAAAGCAAAAAGAACTCGATTATTTACAGCTCTTAAAAACGAAGCAGGTCGATGGGATAGTGATGGCATCACTGACCAATGATTGGGAAGATGTTGAACCCTATCTCACTTCAGGTCCGATTGTGTTATGCAATGAGTATATGCGTGTTGATGGAGTGTCCATGGTTCACATCGATCATAGGCAAGCCGCCTACGACTCTACCACGCATTTAATTCGGCAAGGCTGCAAGCACTTGGCCTATGCGAGTGGTGCACACAAAACATACATTGCCTTAGAACGCAGAGCCGGATTTCTAGAGGCTTTAGCTAAGTATGACCTGCCTTTTGACACGGATATGGAGCTTGACTGGGCATTGGACGTAAGTGATGGTCAGAAAGTCTTTCAGTTTTTAAAAGAACACCATCCTCAAGTAGATGGAATATTTACAGGTTCAGACGAAGTAGCGGCCGGGATTGTTTATGCCGCGAGTCAGTCTAATTGGACGATACCTAATGATCTAGCCGTTATAGGCTTTGACAATCAGATGCTTTCTTTACTTATGGTACCAGCTGTTACGACAGTGGAACAGCCGATTGATGAAATGGCTGCCAAAACAATCGAAGTCCTAGTAGAAAAAATGAGTGATAAACGATCGAGCCAAAATAGACGCTTCATCTATCCATATCAACTAATTATTCGAGATTCGACAAAGCGTCATCCCGTTTCTTCTTCCGCACAATTATAGTGCGGTTTTTTTGTGTTTTAAACAGTTTTGAAAGAGGGAAAAATTGAGTAAGGGAAGAAACTTTCGGGGTTTAGTCAGAATCATTGGAATTATAGTCGAAATCCTCCAGGGTTGGGTAGAATCTTCGAAGTTTAAGTAAGAATCTTATGAAGTTTGGGTAGAATACTTGCAAATTAGGGCAGAATCATTGAGGGACGTTAGAAAGTGCATCGAAGTCTGTTCTGGATCGTGTGCCAGCACTAAAAGGAACCTATTGAGGACAAAAAAATAGCAGCTTATTTCAGCTGCTCAAAAAAGAGGATGTTCCAATCATTCTATTGTGTGGAATACTATCTTTAACGAGCAGGTGAGTTACATTCATCGCACAGATTGCCGTAGCAGTCTGCTTGTTCCTGAATGGCATTGCCACAACTCGCACACTGTTTTTTCGGAAGGTTACGGAAGAATTCAAGTACGTTCATCATGAAAGATCGCCTCCAATTTATTGATTATTATCATTGTATTATAACAATATGCAAAAATCAACGGTCTGTTATAAAACAAATAAGAAATAGGCGAAAAGATATAAGAGGAGTGAGAAAATGAAAATCACTGTGATTGGATATTGGGGTGGTTA
This sequence comes from Halobacillus shinanisalinarum, assembly GCF_022919835.1. NCBI lineage: Bacteria > Bacillati > Bacillota > Bacilli > Caryophanales > Bacillaceae > Halobacillus > Halobacillus shinanisalinarum. Next base: position 4,147,803 of record NZ_CP095074.1, read on the forward strand.
TCCTGCTGCTGGGAGTGCTACGTCTAGTTACTTAGTAGAGAAGAATGACTATACGTTATTAGTGGACTGTGGAAGTGGATCACTATCACGATTACAACAATTCAAAAAAGTCACAGATTTAGATGCTGTGATTTTATCTCATTATCATCATGATCATATAGCTGATCTCGGTGTATTACAGTATGCTTGGCTCGTGCAAAATAACCTTGAACAAACGGAAAATATATTGCCTATTTACGGACATTCAGAAGATGGTGCATTTAGTAAGCTATCCCATCAGTACACAAACGGTATGGCTTATCATCCAGGGGAGACCCTTCAATTAGGACCTTTATCTATTAACTTCTTAAAAACGGACCATCCTGTTCCTTGCTATGGGATGCGCATCTGTGATGGTACAGATGTTTTTGTTTATACAGCTGATACAAGCTATAACAATGAGTGGGTCCAATTTGCAAAAGGAGCAGATTTATTAGTTACTGATACGAATTTTTATAAAGGAATGGACGGTAGCGGCCCGGGGCACATGACAAGTGAGGAAGCGGCCACGATTGCAAACAAAGCAAACGTCGATACTCTTTGGCTGAGCCACCTCCCGCATTTTGGTCAACACACTCGTCTGAAACAAGAAGCGGAAGATGTTTTTCACGGAACAATTCAGTTGGCGACAGAAGGGTTGACGTGGGGAGAAGATTCTTAATTAATTGTTAAATCATGTCGAATTGCGTACAATAGGCGTTGGGTATAAAGTTGGAAAGGATGATTGTATGCTAGTAATCAATCATGATGTGGAAAGTAATGATCCTCACATTAATTTAGCTGTCGAAGAATACGCCCTGAAAAATTTAGATATTAACGAGACGTATTTACTTTTTTATGTTAACAAACCTTCTATTATCATTGGAAAAAACCAAAATACGGTGGAAGAGATTAATACGAATTACGTTGAGGATAATGGCATTCATGTCGTTCGTCGTTTATCTGGCGGCGGAGCAGTCTACCATGATCTTGGCAACTTGAGTTTTAGTTTTATAACTAAGGATGACGGGGATAGCTTCCATGATTTCGCCAAATTCACCGAGCCGGTCACAAAGGCTTTAAACAAGCTTGGAGTCGCAGCGGAATTGTCCGGTCGCAATGATATAGTAGTCAACGGTAGGAAAATATCGGGTAACGCACAGTTTACAACGAAAGGCCGCATGTTTAGTCATGGTACGTTAATGTTAGACTCCGAGATTGAGAACGTCGTTTCGGCCCTCAATGTTAAAACTGAAAAAATTAAGTCTAAAGGGATCAAGTCGATTCGCAGCCGCGTAGCTAACATTTCTGAATTCCTTGAAGAACCGATTACGATAAATGAATTCAAAAACCTTATAATACGGTATATATTTGATGTAGAGGATGAAAAAGAAGCACCTTACTATCAATTAACCGAACAGGATTGGGAAGAAATTCATAAGATTGCTGATGAGCGCTACAATAATTGGAATTGGAACTACGGAAAATCACCGAAGTTTAATATCCAGCATACGAAACGCATCGAAGGAGCAGGCAGCTACGATATTCGTTTAGATGTGGTCAAAGGATATATTCGTAATGCCAAAATTTATGGTGATTTCTTCGGAATAGGTGATATTGCTGACATTGAAAATAAATTAGTCGATATCAAATATGAACGGCAAGCGATTTCAGATGCACTATCAGATATAGACATTTCCCACTACTTAGGCAAAATTACAAAAGAAGACTTTCTGGATATGGTGTATTAATGGAAAACAGGATCGACGTCATTTGATGTCGGTCCTTTTCTACTATGAAAAGTAATAGTGTTTGCTTATTAATTATCTGTATTTTATAATAAAATTGAATATTTTTAAAATAAAATGAATGAATAGTCATTCATAACAAAGGGGGAGCAGCAAATGAATTTAAGTGATCAACTCTCTGCCGCAGCTTTGCAAAATCCATCTAAGGAGGCTTACATATTCCAAGGAGAAGGGGTAAGCTATCAGGAATTTGATGAATCTGTTACTAAATTTGCTTCAAGCTTAAAGAAACTTGGTTATGGTGCAGGAAACCATATAGCCCTTGTTAGTGGAAACAGTCCGCTGTTTATGATTGGTCTATATGGAGCTCTAAGGGTGGGGGCTACAGTCATTCCGATTAACCCGACTTATACGGCTGAAGAAATGAAGTATATTTTAAAAAATGGTGACGTGAAAGCTATTATGACAATGGATGTGCTTATGGAGAAATTTGAGCATATCGATGAACAACTAACGATATCCCATTATTTTGTAGCGGAAACAGGGATGGGGCTTGGAAAGTCTTCATTATCCGGCAAAATGAAATCGTTTACAGAAACAATGAATGAAGGAGAGGTAACCTTTCAAAGACCTGAATTAAAGGAAGAAGATGTGGCTGTTATTTTATACACGTCAGGAACTACCGGAAAACCTAAAGGGGTGATGCTAACCCATAAGAACCTTTATTCCAATGCTAAAGATGTAGCTGATTATCTGCAGTATACTCATGAAGACCGCGTCATTGCCACCCTCCCAATGTTTCACGTGTTTTGTTTAACGGTTGCTCTCAATGGTCCATTGATGAACGGTGGAACAGTGCTCGTCGCACCGAAGTTCTCACCTCAAGAAATATTCGAATTGGCAAGCAGTCAGAAGGCGACTGTGTTTGCTGGGGTCCCTACGATGTATAATTATTTAGTTCAAACAGGTACCGATCAGACAGATACGTTTAAAAATATACGGATCTGTGTTTCAGGGGGAGCCTCGATGCCGGTTGCCTTACTGAACAAATTCGAAGAGCAGTTTAATGTACGGGTTTCTGAAGGATATGGTTTATCAGAAGCGTCTCCTGTTACAGCATTTAATCCACTTGATCGCCCACGCAAGCCCGGATCAATCGGAACGAACATCGTTAATGTAGAAAATAAAGTTGTGGACGAGCTTGGCGAAAAACTGCCGCCCGGGGAGGTAGGCGAGTTAATTGTTCGCGGGCCAAATATAATGAAGGGGTACTATAAGCTGCCTGAGGAAACTGCTGTAACGCTTCGTGAGGGGTGGCTTTACACAGGCGATATGGCCCGTGTAGATGACGAAGGCTATTTTTATATTGTCGATCGTAAAAAGGACATGATCATCGTTGGCGGTTACAATGTTTACCCGAGGGAAGTAGAAGAGGTGCTCTATAATCATCCTGATATTTCTGAGGTAGCGGTAGTTGGCACTCCAGACCCAAACTCTGGAGAATCTGTCATTAGCTTTGTTGTTTCAACGAATCCTTCCCTGGACGAATCAAGATTAAAAGAATATTGCAAAGAATATTTAGCGAGATACAAGCAACCGGCAAGAATCCACTTTATGGAGGAGTTACCGAAGAATACGACAGGGAAGATTTTAAGGAAAAACTTGCGTGAAAAGCTGACACAATCATGAATGGAAGAAAGAGTTAAAATGAAAATATTGTGCTTTACCGAAAGAGGTCAGCATGTCATTATCTAGTAATAACGCAATGTCTTGCGGTCTTCCGCAAAACTTTTTCGGTGAAGAGAAGAAAAAGATATATTACAATAAGATTTAGATAAGCGATCGCGCTTATTGATTACACCATAATTATGACTCTTAGTCATAATTAGATCAGTAATGAATTTACTGATGAGTGTACATTATGAAAGGACTATAATTGATATAGTTGTTTCATACAATTAATTCCCTCACTCAAAAGTTAACCAGTCGTCTCAATTGGCCAATGCTCAAATCCTGGGGCATTGGCATTTTTTTATTCTTTTATTCTTTTTTTGCTAGCAAAAACGGCCCAGACAATTGTTTCAACAGATCTACCTCACTGAGCCGGTTGTGTTTATAGTTTTAGGTCGAACCCTTTATTTACCTTTCCTAACTTAGCTAGGCTTTTGGTACGTAATCATAAATTCTTCATTCGTTAAATAAAAGTCTCTTTCTGGGGGTCTGACAGCAGTCCCAAACTTTCAAGCATAAAATAACTTATCTTTTTGTAAGGATCTCCTTCAATGATTGGAGGTTCTTGTGTTTGCTGCATATATTGATCTACTGCTTGTTGGACTCTATCTAAGTCGTGGGCTAACTGTTGATTTTCTTCGGTGAATAATTCATAGGTTTCACGTGACATGTAATAACGCTGTTTGGGGGTTCCATGCAAATAGGGAGCTAGCAGCTGATAATCTAATGTTAAATCACTCTTAATTAAAACACTCAACGGAATTTCACCTGATTTATGATCTGCATACATATGGATCGCTTTTCGGACTTCATCTATCGATAAGTCTTTTATTTCAAGTGAATCGTCCTTCCTGGATTGCTCCTTGTTTTGCTTTCTTTTCCACATTTGATCGTCTCTCCTTTTGAAAAATTTAACCTCATATACTAAAGGTACCCTTTTTGAAGGTTTTCTACTCTCGTTATGACAGGGCTTGAACAAAGATAAAATAAAATTATTAATTTTTAAAAAACTCTTAGACTTTTTGGTTACTATCTGGTAAATTTAAGAAGTGGAAGTTATTGCTTCCATTTAAATGATGGAAAAGTCTCATTAAAATTTGAGAGGGAGTAGAGAAAATGGATTATGTTCAAACAAGAGAATATGAGGTGAACCCTCAGACTATGGCTTTGATTGCTAAATATGATGAGCATGGGCAGGTTATTACAGAAGTTATTGAAAGTGGAGGACGGTTTGATTTATATTTCTATCCAGGCCACATCATTGATCAGTCCTGCCGCTATTTTGCCAGCAGTCTGGAAGGTCGTATGGCAGGGACAAAACAAGTGGCAGGGTTTACTCATAAGCCTCCTATTGTAATATCCCAGAAGATGGGCATGTACTTCTTCCCTATAATTTCCCCGAAACGAAAAGAGTGCTCTTGGATCGCACATAAGTACATTCGGAATTGTAACCCAGCGCTGGACCATACCACGATCATCCATTTCGTCAACGGCGTTTCCGTTAATGTTCCTGTTTCTCAAGGTATGATTGCTAACCAAATCCAGCGCACTGCACAATTTCGTATCACTCTTGAGGACCGCTTAAGCAATTTCCCAACGCCACCGCCTCTTGCTTCTCAGGCTGAGAGGATTGCTGAGAATTTAGATAAGCTCAAATAGGATATTTTCTACCTTTTTTCGAATAGCTGGATTAAAGTAATTACGTTTTTCTTCATAGCCGTGTGCTAGGAATAAAAAAGAAGTAAATGAATTATTACGTCCTGATTCGATGACTTGCAGTTTTCGATGATTCATTTGAGTTTTCAGCTTTTTTCTTTCTTCCCTAGCTTCAAGCTCCATTTTACTAAGAAGTTCCATATAAGGTTCTTTAATTTTAAACAGACCCTGTTCAAAATGTTTACGGTCTTGACGAATGACGGCAATGGCCATCGTTAAAAATAAATAGCGTGAGGCAATATCAAGTTCTTCCTGTTTTAAGTAACGCATGATGCTCCCCTCCATATAAGAACGTTTGTTCTCTTTATTATATCACGGATTTTAAAAAAGTATGCAAGAATATTTTTCAAAGGTTAAACTTGGGAATGAAGGAGAAACTATGGATAAGCTTACCTTGTGGTAGGCAGGAGCTCATGTATCCATTAAAATAGAGGAAAAGCATCCGCTGTTCTGATAGCGATAAGGAGTACCGTCATGTATTTGTTAAATATCATGGTAGAGAAAATAAGAAGCTTGGCTGAAAATGATCGACTGTTTGACTATATCATTAACCAATTACAGCAATTTGAGAGTCTTGGGCCGTTGCCCGGAATTCTGCTGCCTATGCTGGAGGCGTTTTTACCAATTCTGCCGCTGGTAGGTTTCGTGCTAGCTAATTCAGTTGTCTATGGTCTATTTCAAGGATTTTTATACTCTTGGATTGGAGCATTTTTTGGTTCCGTTCTTGTATTTATGCTTGTGCGCCGTTTGGGTCAGAAGCGATTTTTTAATGTGATTAGGCGTAATAAGCAAGTAAGACGAGTTATGTTGTGGCTAGAGGACCATGGGTTTGGTCCTCTGTTTCTATTAATGTGTTTTCCTTTCTCCCCATCATCGGTAATTAACGTAGTGGCTGGACTATCTGCTGTAAGTCGACAGCAATTTATTTTAGCTGTTTTTTTAGGGAAATCGGTTATGATTTTCACAGTTTCCTATGTTGGAAGCAGCATAGCCTCATTTGCACAAAACCCGGTAAAGACAGTCGTCGTCGGTGTTTGTATCTTGTTATTTTGGATTCTTGGGAAATTTATCGAAAAAAGACTACAGCAAAAAACGAGAAAACGTTCACATCGCAGCGGTTAAAATCATGTTCTAAAGGGTAAAATAGCAGGGTAAGAACATGGGCTGGAGGATAGATTAATGAAAAAATATCGCAGTATCATCCGTGCTGTGCTGCTTGCATTGTTGTTGGCGTTCGTATTAAAGTCGTATTTATTTGCGAGTTATGTTGTAGATGGTGAATCTATGGAGCCTACTCTGTATGATGGGAATCTATTAATGGTTAATAAGGTAGTCTATGATTGGCAAGGTGTAGATCGCGAAGACGTTATTGTTTTTCATGCAAATGAGACTGAAGATTACGTTAAACGAGTGATTGGCGTAGAAGGAGATCATATAGCCTTTAGGAATGATGTATTATACGTAAATCACCAACCAGTTCCAGAGCCCTATTTAGAGGAATTGCGACCAGATGATGGGGAGTTGTTCACGAGAAATTTCACCCTTGAAGGGGTAACAGATCAAAGTGTGGTTCCGGAGGGGAACCTGTTTGTAATGGGTGATAACCGTAGGGACAGCTTAGATAGTCGTTACTTTGGATTTGTACCTGTTGAAAGTATTGTCGGAAAAGTGGATGTGCGTTACTGGCCCTTTTCACAAGTTGAACTACAATTTAAGTAAATGTTACAAAAGCCGTCCGCAGCTGGGCGGCTTTTTAGTTTCCCAGGCTTTTATCACATCTAGTCATCGTAACAGCGTTAGGGAACAATCACTTGGCGTTAAGGAACAATAAAAATTCAGACAATCAAAACACATCTTGAATACTAAATGGTTGTCCTGAAACTGATTACACCCTTTTTGCAAAATCTCTTTGATTCCTTCAATTTCCTGCCGATAAAAAACTGCAATGATTGACCATATCCCCTAAAATAAAGGATACTAGAAGAAGAGGAAAATAACTGAAAAGGGGCTACATCAAATGGCGATACAGTTTTTGCTTGGACGTTCCGGTACTGGAAAGGGAGTACGAGTCTTAGATGAAATTGAAGCAAAGCTAAAAGATGATCCTAAGGGTCGGTCTATCATGTATATTGTTCCAGACCAAATGACCTTTCAACAGGAATATGCCTTGCTGAAACGGGACGGACTTGAAGGATCAATTAGGGCTCAAGTATTCAGTTTTTCCCGTCTGGCCTGGCGTGTGTTTCAAGAGACTGGAGGCGGGACGAAGAAGTTTATCAGCTCAACCGGTGTACAAATGATGCTCCGAAAAATTGTTGAAGAGCGGAAATCGGACTGGAGAGTTTTTCAAAAGGCCGTTGAAAAGCAAGGGTTTATTGAGCAGCTTGAAGGGATGATCACGGAATTTAAACGCTATAACATCTCGCCGGAAACGTTGCAGATGCAGATAAGTGCGATGGATCATATTGTACATAAAACGAGTCATGAAGAGGGTTTGCGAGATAAGCTTGATGATTTATCGTATATATTTGAACATCTCACGGATGCTTTAAGGGAACAGTATATAGATAGCGAGGATCAGCTTCAGCTTCTTGCTGATAAAATTCCTGAAGCCCAGTTTCTCGAAGGGGCGGACGTCTATTTAGATGGGTTCCATAGTTTTACACCACAGGAATATACGGTTATTGAAGCATTGCTAAAAAAAGCAAATCGTATACTTGTTACGTTGACGATGGAAACTCCCGACCACGAGGGAAATGAAGAATTAGATTTGTTTCACGAAACGAAAGAAACATACTTTACATTAAAGCAGCTGGCTGAGCAAGCAGGAGTGGAAGTGGAAAGTATTATCGAGCTTGATCATAACCACGGACGTTTGCAGGGGCGCCCTGCTTTACTGCACCTTGAGCGTTATTTTGATGAGCGGCCCGCTCCTGTGTATAAAGGAGAGGCAGCTATTCAGATTGCAGAAGCTGCGCATCCAAGGGCGGAGGTTGAAGGTGTCGCCCAGGAAATTCTGCGCCTGATTAGAGAAGAGGGCTTTCGCTATAAGGATATGGCTGTACTCATGCGTGAACCTGAGGTCTATCATAGTTTAATTGAAACATTGTTTAAAGACTATGGAATTCCAGTTTTTATCGATGAAAAAAAGACGATGTTGAACCATCCAGTTGTGGAGCTGATTCGATCTGGATTAGATGTTATAGAGGGAAACTTTCGTTACGATGCTGTGTTCCGCTTACTTAAAACGGGACTTATTCCAGTAAAGGATTCCAGGCATCCTTTAACAGCAGATGCGATAGATGAGCTTGAGAACTATGTGCTCGAGTACGGCATTCGCCGGCGTGAACGTTGGTTTAGCAAAGAACCGTGGGTATATCAACGGTTTAGAGGGTTTGACCAGGCTTCACAAACGGATGATGAAAAACAAAAGCAGGAGCGAATCAATGCATATCGTGAGCAGGTGACTCGTGTCCTCGAACCTTTTGACCAATCCATTAGAGAGGCAAACACGATCGAGGAACGAGCTCGAGCCGTCTACATTTGGTTAGATTCAATGAACATTCCCGCCCAACTGGAAACATGGCGTGACCATTACGATGAAAAAGGCGAAATAGAGCATGCGCGCGAACAGGAGCAAGTATGGGATGCGGTGCTTCAACTGTTAGATGAAATGGTTGAAATGGCTGGGGATGAAGGTATATCAATGCAAGTGTTTAGAAGCACGTTGGAAAGCGGACTAGAGTCACTCACCTTCGCACACGTCCCTCCAAGTATGGATCATCTAGTCGTAGGGAACGTGGACCGTTCCCGTATCACTGGGATCAAAGCTTCTTTCTTATTAGGTGTCACAGACGGGGTTTGGCCGCTGAAACCAACAGGAGATAGCATGATGTCCGAGCGGGAGCGTTCCCTTCTTGCTGAAAGTGGACTCAAGTTAGCTGATGGTACCAATCGACAGCTCCTTGATGATCGGTTTTACATGTATTTAGCGTTGACAATGGCTTCGGATCAGTTATGGATCAGCTATCCTTTAAGTAATGAGGAAGGCAAATCTAAAGTTCCCTCACAGATCATTCAGCGGGTAGATGAGTTGTTTCCATCCGTACAAAAACATCTCCTTCTTCAGGATCCTGACGATGTTGAAGACGCGACAAGGTTTATCACGACGCCTGTCAAAACGAGGTCGGCTTTAACCTCACAACTTTCGCGTTATTTACGAGGATACCCGATTCAGCCCGTTTGGTGGAATGTGCTCAATTGGTATATAGAAGACGAGGAAAAGAATGGATTAACGAATCGGATTTTACACAGTTTGTTTTATAAAAATCAGCCCGTCAATTTGGCCCAAGATACAAAGAAACGGATGTTTGAGGGCCCACTTAAGACAAGTGTGTCACGGCTTGAAACCTATCATCGTTGTTCCTATCAATACTTCTCACAACATAGTTTGAATTTGAAGGAGCGTAAAACATACAAGCTTGATGCACCAGACATCGGACAGCTCTTCCATGAGGCTTTAAAACAAATTACCGAATGGGTACAGCAGGAAGGCCGTGATTTTGCCGAACTCGGTAAGAATGAAACAACTCACTATGCCGAACGAGTGATCAACAAGCTCGCACCTATTTTGCAAAACCAGATCTTACACAGTTCAAACCGCCATCACTACATTAAGCACAAGCTTGAGGGAGTCGTAGCACGTGCGGCCTTTATGTTAAGTGAGCAGGCCCGAAAGAGTCGTTTCTCACCAGTTGGTCTCGAACTTGGATTTGGCACGGGGCCGGATTCAAAGCTTCCGCCTTTATCGCTTGCACTTCCAAACGGCCATGACCTCATGTTGAGAGGGCGTATTGACAGGGTTGATCGTGCTTTAAATGAACAACAACTCTACTTGCGAATCATTGACTATAAATCTAGTGAAAAAGGGCTGGATTTGACCGATGTGTACTATGGACTTGCTTTACAGATGCTCGCTTATTTGGATGTCGTTCTAACAAATGCTGAACATTGGCTGGGGGCACCGGCGTTACCGGCGGGGGTGCTGTATTTTCATGTCCACAACCCAATGGTGTCAGGAAAGCAGATGCTTGCAGATGATCAAATAGAAGAAGAGATCCTTAAGAAATTTAAAATGAAGGGTCTCTTACTTGAGAATGAGCAGCTTGTCCAGATGATGGATACGGGTCTTGAAAAAGGCAGAAGCCAAATTATTCCGGCTGGGCTTAAAGCAAATGGCGGCTTTTATAAAGGTTCAAAAACAGTGGAAGCAGATAAGTTTAACGACTTAAGAAGCTATATCCGCGAGGTAATGACAGAAGCGGGACAACGGGTGACAGAAGGAGAGGTTGACCTCAATCCTTATCAAAAGGGGCAGCATAGTGCCTGTGATTACTGTCCTTTCCGCTCCGTATGCCAATTCGATCCGTCCCTTGAGGATAATGATTATCGTAAGCTTAAGGAATGGAAGGAAGAAGAAGTGATTCAACAAATAATGAAGAGAGGGGAGAATCCATTTGGTAAGCTGGACTGAAGAGCAAGAACGTGCGATATATACAGAAGGAACTAACGTCCTGGTAGCAGCTGCCGCAGGATCAGGGAAGACAGCAGTTTTAGTGGAGAGGATTATTCAGAAGCTGCTTCATAAAACAGCCCCTGTGAACATTGATTCTCTGCTCGTCGTAACATTTACGAATGCGGCTGCACAGGAAATGAGAAACCGTGTCGGCCAGGCATTAAGTCAGGCACTTGAAGAGAATCCAGGCTCACAGCATTTGAAAAAGCAGCTGTCTCTCGTGCAAAATGCCTCGATCTCTACGTTACACTCTTTTTGCATGGAGGTAGTAAGAAAAAACGCCTATTTGCTTGACCTTGATCCCGGATTCAGGATTGCCGATGATATTGAAGCCGATTTAATCAGGCAGGAAGTGCTCGAGGATTTATTTGAAGATTGGTATGGCAAAGAGGGGGAGGAGCGCGATCGCTTTTTTGATGTTGTTGATCGCTTTTCAAGTGACCGCAGTGATGTAGATGTGGAAAAACTAGTGCTCAATCTATATACATTTGCCATGCAAAATCCATGGCCTGAGCAATGGCTCGATGAGATGGTCGACATGTATAAGGTGGATCAGGTCGAGAACGAGGATGAGCTGGTTTGGCTCTCCCATTTAAAGAGAGATGTGACGAGTCGGCTCAATGCGATTGAAACAGAGGCTCACCAATTGCTTGAGCTTACTCGTGAACCTGATGGCCCGTCAAGCTACGGAGAAACCGCCGTTCAGGATCTTGAAATGATTCAACAGGCCAAAGGGGCTCATGCCATATCCTGGAATGAACTGCAAAGCTATATCAGCACAAGCAAATTTGCCTCCCTTTCTCGCAAGAAGATGGAATGTGATGAAGACAAGAAGGAACGAGCTAAGGACATCAGAAACGGGTATAAAAAACGCTGGAATGATATGAAAGATGAATGGTTTCAGCGTACACTCGACAGCTATTTGAAAGACATGCATGAGCTACACCCTGTCATGGAACAGCTTGCTGTCGTCATCAAAGATTTTCACGAACGCTACCGCCTTTTGAAGAAAGAAAAGGCGTTGGTAGATTTCTCAGATCTTGAGCATTACTGTTTGCAGATTTTGTTAGATGAGTCGTCTACAAAAGAAAATCCTGTGCCTTCCTCTGTAGCAAGAAGCTTTCACGATCAGTTTACTGAGGTGTTAATTGATGAGTATCAGGATACCAACCTTGTTCAAGAAACATTGCTTCGTCTGTTAACAGATGGTCAGAATGCTGGTCAATTATTCATGGTTGGTGATGTGAAGCAAAGCATTTATCGATTTAGACATGCCGAGCCTTCACTATTTTTAACAAAATACAAAAGCTATGGCGAGAGTCCTGACGCGGGAGAACGAATTGATCTTGCTCGCAACTTCAGAAGCCGTAAGCAGGTGCTTGATGCAACGAACTATATCTTCCGGCAGTTATTAGATGAAGATGTTGGTGAAATGGAATATGAGCCGGAAGCCGAACTTATTTACAGTAATATGATCTATGATGAATGGACGAGTGAGGATGCCAAAGCTGAACTGTTCATTATCGACCGTGAAACGAAAGATGAAGAGGCTGAAGACGAAGAGGGCTATGAAGATCTGGAGAAAGCCCAAATTGAGGCAAGAGCCTACGGGGAAAATATTCGCAAATGGCTTGGACATGGGGAAGAGACGCCGCTGATGGTTGTGGACAAAGCCACCAGTATGAAGCGGCCTGTGCAATATCGAGATATCGTTATTTTGATGAGGTCTATGACGTGGGCGCCCACAATTGTCGATGAACTGAAGAAGCAAGGGATCCCAGTGTATGCCGAACTATCAACGGGTTATTTTGAAGCCATTGAAGTAAAAGTCATGCTTAACTTGTTAAAAGTGATCGATAATCCGATGCAGGATATTCCGCTTGCTTCCGTGCTTAAATCACCTATTGTCGGACTCGATGAAGATGAATTAATGCAGCTTCGCTTGGAGAACCAAAAGGTAAGCTACTATGAATCGATCCGTGATTACCATGACCAGCCGAAGACACGTCAGAAAGTACAGCGTTTTTTACAACAGTTGGGCGGCTTTAGAGAACGAGCTCGCCAAGGTGCGTTAGCTGATTTGATTTGGGAGATTCTCCGTGAAACCGGCTATTATGATTTCGTCGGCGGGATGCCAGGCGGAAGACAGCGCCAGGCCAACCTCCGGGCATTGTATGACCGGGCAAAATCATATGAATCTACCTCATTCCGTGGGTTATTCCGCTTCTTGCGTTTCATTGAAAGAATGGAAGAACGAGGTGATGACCTTGGAGCAGCTCGGGCTCTTGGTGAGCAAGAGGACGTTGTAAGGATCATGACGATTCACAAAAGTAAGGGACTTGAGTTCCCTGTTGTTATCTTAGGAGCCATGGACAAGCAGTTCAATATGATGGATTTAAATAATCGTTATTTACTCCACAAAGACTATGGCTTCGGTTCGCGTTATATTAATCCAGAGAAGCGCCTGATGTATCCAACGCTCGCCTACCATGCCTTGAAGCGGATTAAGCTCAGGGAACTTTTAGCCGAAGAGATGCGGGTGTTATATGTAGCGTTAACGAGGGCGAAGGAAAAACTGCTCATGATTGGAAGCGTAGCCTCTTTTGAGAAAAAACAGCAAAAGTGGGAGACGTTTGTTGAAAGGAAAAATTGGGTATTGCCTCCCCACGAGCGTCTTGATGCAAAATCTTACCTTGACTGGGTAGGGGCTGCGTTGATTCGCCATCAGGATACCGATTCACTACGCGAAGAACATGTGATGGTTAAAACGGAAGAAGCGATTGAAAAAGATGCCTCCGAGTGGCAAGTGATATTGAAGCATAAAAAGGATTATGCTGAGATCAGTGAGCTTGAAAAGCAGCGAGACGAGCAAGTATATGAGCACATATCGGATTGGAGCCCTCTCCCAACAGAATCAGAAAATGAATTGATAACAGCAAGGCTGAATTATCAATATCCGTACAAGAAGGCGGCCATGTCTCGAGCTAAGCAGTCCGTGACGGAGGTTAAACGACAGCGTGAAACAAAGGATGAGTATTCAAGCGACCAGCTTCTCACCCCCCATCGCTCTCCTATTGTAAAAAGACCACGGTTTATGCAGGAAGGCCAAAGCTTAACAGCAGGGGAGAAAGGAAGTGCCATGCATACGGTCATGCAGCATATTCCGCTCCATAAAGATCATACAGTTGAAGATGTTGAAGAATTTGTCGAGCAACTTGTTATGAGAGAGTTACTGAGGCGAGAAGAAGCTGATGTTATCGATGCTGAAGCGATTGCCAACTTTTTTCAAACACCGATTGGCAAGCTGGCCCAAGAGGCAGAGTATGTTGAGAGGGAAGTTCCTTTCAGTATGACGCTGCCAGCCCATGAAGTCTATAAGGATTGGCAGGAACCAACGGAAGAGAAGGTATTTATTCAGGGAGTCATTGATGCGATGATTCCATATAAAGAAGGCTGGCTGATTCTAGATTATAAAAGTGATCGCATAGATAAAGACTATGAAGAAGCACCTGAGCAACTGAAGGAAAGGTATCAAACACAACTTCGGTTGTACAAGACAGCGCTTGAGAGAATATGGAAGCAGCCTGTGGTGAGAACCTGCCTCTACTTCTTTAATGGATCTTTACTCGTGGAGGTTGATGAAGGTGAAAGAAACGTGTGATCTTTGTTTAAGAGCGCCGGTCAGGACAACGGAGCATCATCTGATTCCTAAACAATTTGGAGGCGTGAATGGTTCGACAGCCATCCTGTGCAGTGCCTGTCACCGTCAAATTCATGCCTTATTTACAAATGAAGAGCTGGCGGGCTTTTATCATACATTGGAGAGACTAGCTGATCACCCTGACATGGCAAAGTATATCCGTTGGGTAAAGAAACAGGATCCTGAAAAGAAAATACCCACTCGGAAATCCTACCGAAGAAAATATCAATAAAAGAAAGCAAATTCGTCCATATTTACATTTAGCCTAAAAAGAAGGTATGGCCAGACCATACCTTCTTTTCATGTCAAAGTCGCGCAAGACTAGTGACTCATATTTTTGCTTGACACCATAGGATATGGGTTGCTTATGAGTTGGTACGGGACGTTCCGTACTTGAACTCATCCGAACATTCCCAAATGTGATTAGGGACCTTTTTGCGTTAAGCGTTCGCGCTTACATTTTGATCGTTCACATCAGGGTCAAAAGGGTTGGTTGAGCTAAGCCCGTTATTGGTACAGATAAAATCACCCGTATTTAATGCTCCTGACCCAGCATTTGTTTTGCTCGTGCTTTTTGGGGCGAGATAAAAGGCGTCTCCAAAGTTTACTACCCCGCCGCCAACACTATTGATGCGAATGGGACCTACAATGGATGGCATATAAAGCACTCCTTCCCGAGCCTATTGCTACAAAGTATGCATGCAAAGGCGCTACTGTTCATCATTTAAAATACGGATATGTTTCACACGAGAGAGTGCATCAACGTAATTAGTCCCGCCTATTTGAATGGCTGAGGCGGTTGAAGCCCCTAAACAATGAAACGAACCTACACAGATTTCATTATTGTTATGATGGAATGTGGTTGGAAGTGATAAAGGAGAGAGTGGAGGGGATAATTCCCGCTTAAAAATAGGATAGTCATCGAAATCAGCATTCTCTTCAATAACTTCTGGGGCTTCCCTTTGAACGGCAATCGCTCTTGAAGTAGGGGTTAACCTATCCAAGTCGCCAATCAGAAGTTCTGAGCTAATGGTGACAGATTTCACATGAACATTTTCTGTTACAACCGTTCGTTTATTCATCATTAAGATCCCCTTCTTGTTCAATAGGGGCAAATTGCCCTATAATTAGCGATTCGGGTGGTGTATCATAAAAAGAATGAAGTCGGATGGTTTCACTATCGCCAATGAGGAATAAGGATGAAGACCCTATCCCTGTCACGTCAATGGTACCTATGTGCAATCCATAATTGTGGACGGTGTAGTTCATTCCTGCTCTCCTCCTTTATGGGTGAAATATTGGGTCACCGAATGACGAACTTCTTGCTGCAGCTTCTCAACTATGGAAACAGAATCAAGATCAGGGTGTTGATTTCTATAAAAATTAAATCGTTCAGGAAGCTGTTTATTTATGTCGGCAATGATTTGCTCCCGGTGTTGATTGGCAAGTGGAATGCCATGCTCTGCGGCATAATTATCAATATCCTGAGGGACAACGCCATTCATCAGTTCATCTAGTGCTTGATCATGCTTTGGTGCAGAAGACTGCGGTGTATATAAATCTTCAATGTTTCCGGTGTCCATACCATTTGGAGTCAGTCCAATTTGCAAAGTCCCTTCAAGAGTTTCAATTTTCAATTGATCAAAATGATATTCAATTTTTTCAATGACAGTCTTAGGGTGTTCTTGTGTTTGTAATTGCTCAATTTTCTGGGTAAGCTGCTCGATTGTTTGCTGCTGATCCTGTATATGCTTCATGACTTGTTTGACCCATTCATTCCATGATTGATAGTAGTTCAATGGCATTCACCCCCACTACTATCCTATGCAAAAAATATGTTATATGTGCCTATGTTACTGAAAGAGGAACAAGAGGAGCAGAACCAAGTTCCGGTACTGTAACTTGCCCCCCAGCTGGCTCGGGCACTTCTGCAGCTTCCGTGAATCCACCTGTATTATAAAGATCTGCTTTTGCTTGAATGACACCAGAACTTCCAATTTGTACAATCGATGAATTGGCCACCGTTCCAATCCTTAGAACCCGGATTGAAATGGTCTGGTGGATCGTTAAGTTCATGTAAACTCCCCCTAAGAATTGATGATGGACTGGTCTACAACTTCCCTGTCATTTACATATGTCGATGAACGATCAATGTTTATCCGTATACCGCTTCCTGTATTAAAAGAACCACCTCCAGCAAACGTTTTTACAGAGGCCGCAGGTGACATGCTGTAGACATCCCCAATGTTGAAAATACTGGAGCTAGAGATGCTGAGCACTTTTACCATTCCAACTTTTGCAGGCATATAGGAAAACTCCTTATCTATAAATATGAAACGTAATTGTGAAAATTTCGTATAAAAAGTAAAATAAATGAGGGGGATTTACGATGAAACAACATGCAACACCGCTCAAGGAATCTGACCGGCTCAATTGGATAGATGCAGCGCGCGGTCTAGCTATATTAGGAATATTTATGGTTAATGTACCAGCTTTTAATGCTCCATTCTTTTTATATGGTGGGGAGGAGCATTTTTGGCCTTCTCTGACCAGTGATGCCGTCCAAACGATGATTGACATTTTCTTTCAAGCGAGCTTTTATACATTATTTTCTTTGATGTTCGGATTTGGTCTGCAAATGATGAAAGATCGTCTGGATCAGAAAGGGATGAATTACCGTCCTGTTCTTCTAAGAAGACTGGCCATTTTGATTGGATTTGGACTCATTCACAGTTTCCTCATTTGGCATGGTGATATTTTATTATCTTATGGAGTATTTGGCTTAGTGTTATTTGCCTTTTTTAATAGATCCAAAAGAACACTTCTACTATGGGCTTATTCTTTACTTGCGATTCTGGTAATTCCCTTGACCCTTTCCTTGTATGCTATTCGAGACCGTCTGGGAGGTTTTTATAATCTAGAGGCGATCAATGCCGCTAAACGAAATTATGGTGAGGGAAGTTTACTAGATATTTGGCAGCAAAATGCTGCTGACTGGACGTATGCAAACAACATGGGTTCCATTCCTTTCCTTGCTTTCAGTCTTATTCCTATGTTTTTGTTTGGAATGTATGTGGCAAGGGAGCGATGGCTTTATGAGCCAGATCAACACCTGGCTTCCATCAAAAAGTGGTGGGGAATTACCGGCATTGTCTTTCTTTTATTTAAAGCGGGACCATACTTCTATGGTAATCCTGAATGGTTTCAGCTTATGCAAGACAATGTGGGGGGAACGGCTTCAGCCATCTTTTACGTTTTATCGCTGACCCTCATGTCTAGAACAAGTGTGGGAAGGAGGATAATCAATCCATTAAGATGGGTAGGGCGCATGTCTTTGACGAATTATATCTTTCAGTCACTCGTCTGTTTTCTCCTTTTTTATTCTGTTGGATTTGGTTTATATGGACAAATTTCTCCTTTTTTAAGTGTTGTCATCGTTCTAGTTGTTTTCACGTCCCAAGTTTTCCTAAGTAAAGCTTGGCTGAAAAAGTTCCGTTTTGGTCCACTAGAATGGCTTTGGCGTACGCTAACTTATCGTCAGAAACAGCCATTACAGCGAAGCATGAAGGGGAGATTAAAATGAACCGTGGTCGATTTTAGTTTAACCATCCGTTTAACTTTACCCAAAAATAGTTATTAGTAGATAGAGTTGCCTGTCTCCCATTGTTTTATATCACTGGGAAACAGGCAAATGTCTTTGTTAAACACCTGTAAATACTACTCTTTTCGATCTCCTAATTCTCTACCCACTTTTGAGATAGTAATTCTCTCTTCTCCTGTACTGGGCTGCACAGCATCTTTCCCTTTCTTTATGTTGCGTTTAGATTTTGATCGTTTACTCATAGGCTCATTTCACTCCTCATTATAAAGTAACTTTGCAGGAATATTTTAATCGAAAACAGTCTAATTTATGTGAAGAAATAAATACTAAGTGATGAAGATAGGAGTTCAAAATAACCTCAAACCCTGGATGTTAAATTTTTAAGAATTGGTGTATTCTCGTGAATACATTTTGTCGGATTTGCTTTGACTCATTAAACAGTGCATGTCTTCCTTTTTCTATATGAACCACCTGCAAGGTATGAAATTTTTCTTTGACGAATTTGAGATTGTATTTCCATTCCACCGTTTTATCCTTGTTCCCTTGGATGATACAAGCATCTGTAGTTGTTGGACTATAAGTCTGGATTTTCTCGTTCCAGTTTATGAGTGCCTCAATCCATTCAAGGGGATTGCCTTCGGTTGTAAGGGATCCTTACGAGTGAAGTTTAGGTATTTATGGTTCGATGAGTTCTCCCGAAAACGTCTATTGATCCCTTCGATGAAAGGGAAAATTCGGCTTAGATAAAAGCTTACTTTTGTCAGATGCCAATGATTTGATCGAATAAGTGGCGCAACCAATATAACTTTATCGAATTGATCGCTTTGGTGTTTTAAAACATAATTGATCACGATCGCGGCGCCTGTACTATGACCGATTACATAAAAAGGACCCGGCATCTCTTTTCTGGCTTTTCTCATTAATTTTTCCATCGTTAACACATACTCAGAGAAATGATCGACTGAAGCCTTCTTGCCATCAGAAAGCCCATGCCCCTGCAGGTCATAGCTGACTACACTGTACTGATGCTTATTAAGAAATTGAATAATATGTTTCAAATAACCGACATGCTCTAAATAACCGTGTAATAAAAAGACTGTACCTTTGCTGTGAATTGCTTTAAATATTTGAACAATAACTTCTTTATCATCAATTTCAATCTTTCCAAAATGAAGATCAACATTCTTAAGGTTAAAATTATAATAATTGAGATATGCTTTAATATCGGGAGTCTTTTCAACGGGTTTGTGAAAATTTAATTTCTGATCCCAATCTGACAAGCGCTCTAAGGCATTCTTTATTTCTGTTGTTTTGTCCATTAGATCTTTCTCCTTAACTACCGATTCATTGTATACGCTGTGATACTTATTCTTTACAGAACGTGCAAAATGATGAGTGGTAATCTATCCTCCCGATAACTCCATGAAAAAGCCTTTTAGAGGATGTTCAAAAAGTCACCGAATATTCAACGGCGAATTTCTTTGTTGCTCGGTTTTTCCGGTCCTCACGTAGGAAAGGCATACGCTGTAGTCCTCAAAACGTTTGCGCCCCGAGCTTCTTGCGACGCACAAGGAACGTGCTAGTGTCGAGGTTCTCATTCGTCAACTTTTTAAACACACACTTTTAATAAAATAGCCTGGGTACTTTCAATTGTAAGAAGAGACGTGTTATTTGTGGACGATGAACAGCATCTATTGCATATATAAGCATATGCTAATATGCTGATTGTGAGAGGTGATTGTTCATGAAAAAAACGATGATTGAATTAGAAAATGCTGCTCAAACATTGAAGCTTTTGGGTGATAAAACACGCTTAACGATTATGGGATTAATAAAAGATGGGGCATGTTGTGTGTGTGAGTTTGTAGAAGTGCTGCAAAATGAGTCAGCCTTCCATCAGTCAACATTTGAGGAAGCTTCGGGATGCCGGGCTTGTGAAAGAACAAAGGAGAGGACAATGGATCTTTTACTCATTAAACACTTCTCATCCTACATACCCAATTATTCAACAAGTTTTAGAACAAATACCTGATCAGAAAGAGAAATTACGAGCATTGGAGAAAGCTGGTTTACGTATC
Organism: Halobacillus shinanisalinarum; assembly: GCF_022919835.1. NCBI lineage: Bacteria > Bacillati > Bacillota > Bacilli > Caryophanales > Bacillaceae > Halobacillus > Halobacillus shinanisalinarum. The sequence continues at coordinate 4,167,970 of NZ_CP095074.1, forward strand.
CAGTGCGATGAGTAGGGGGATTCATTTGAATTTAGCTATTGTAGCCATATTTATTTTTGTACTTACACTGGTGTTAGTGATTTGGCAGCCGAAAAACCTAGGGATTGGCTGGTCCGCATGTGGGGGAGCGATTCTTGCGTTACTCTTTGGTGTGGTTGATTTTCAAGATGTGCTGGCTGTAACCGACATTGTTTGGAACGCCACATTAGCCTTTGTAGCTATCATCATTATTTCACTTATTCTTGATGAGATCGGTTTTTTTGAGTGGGCTGCCCTTCATATGGCTAGAGTAGCCAAAGGAAACGGGAAGAAGATGTTTGTTTATGTCATTCTTCTAGGTGCTGTCGTTGCGGCCCTCTTTGCTAACGATGGGGCTGCGCTGATTCTCACACCAATCGTACTTGCGATGGTGAGAAACTTAAACTTTAAAGAAGCAATGATCTTGCCGTTCATCATGGCGAGTGGTTTTATCGCAGATACGGCTTCGTTACCACTTATTGTGAGTAACTTAGTGAATATCGTTTCGGCAGATTTCTTTGGGAT